>JBFMET010000049.1:0-1754 GCA_040753235.1 Pseudomonadota bacterium | reverse complement strand
GCGAAGTGCTCAACCAGTTGCACGACCTCGGCGAGACCCAATCGCTGCTCGAAGCCGAAGGCCTCACCGTCGACCCGCACCAGTTCCTCGGCCTCGAACTCAACCCGCGCGCCGCCGCCATCGCCGAGCTGGTGCTGTGGATCGGCTACCTGCAATGGCACTTCCGCACGCAGGGCAGCGGCCTGCCGCCCTCGCCCATCCTCAAGGACTTCCGCAACATCGAATGCCGCGACGCGGTGCTGGCTTACGACGGCGTCGAGTTCGTTACCGACGAACACGGCGCACCTATCACACGCTGGGACGGCCGCACGCTCAAGAAGCACCCCATCACCGGCGAGGACGTACCAGACGAAACCGCGCGCGTGCCACTTGAGCGCTATCTGAACCCGCGGCCCGCAAGCTGGCCCGAGGCGGATGTTGTCGTCGGCAACCCGCCTTTCATCGGCAACAAACGTATGCGCTTCGCACTCGGCGACGGCTATGTCGAAGCGCTGCGCGGTGCGTGGCAGCAAGTTCCTGACGTCGCCGACTTCGTCATGTATTGGTGGCATCACGCCGCGCAACTCGTCGTGCAAGGCAAGCTCTCGCGCTTCGGCTTCATCACCACCAACAGCTTGCCGCAGATATTCAACCGCCGCATCGTGCAGCAGGCGCTCGATGCTGGCATCCACCTAGCATTCGCGGTCCCCGACCACCCATGGGTCGATAGCGCCGACGGCGCGGCGGTGCGCATCGCCATGACCGTCGGCGCACCGGGACAAGGCGAAGGCCGCCGCCTCGACGTAACGGCCGAGCGCGAAGGCAAGGGTGAAGGTCTAGACGTGGAATTGACCGAACGCACAGGTTTGATTCATGCCGATCTGACCGCAGGCGCCAACGTCTCGGCAGCGCAGCCGTTGCAAGCGAATGCCGGACTTTGTTATCAGGGCATGAATCTGGTTGGCAAGGGCTTTCGCCTTACGCCCGAGGACGTGCGACAGTTGGGTTATGACACGAGTCAACTGCCGCCCGAGATCAAGCCGCACCGCAATGCGCGGGACATGATGCAAGGCGGCGAGGACTGTTTCGTGATCGACCTGTTCGGCTATGGCGCCGATGAAGCGCGGGCGCGCCACCCCGCGCTCTATCAATGGCTGTTGGATCGCGTCAAACCTGAACGGGACCACAACAACCGTGAATCACGCCGGCGCAACTGGTGGCTTTTTGGTGAGCCTGTAGGCAAGTTAAGGCGGGCTTGGTCCAATATTCACCGCATCATCCTGACGCCCGAAACCTCGAAACACCGTGTGTTCGCCTTCCAGTCCCTACCGTTTTGCCCTGACCACAAGCTGTATGCGGTTTGCTCTGACGAGGCTTGGATTCTCGGCGTGCTGTCGAGCAGGCTCCACCTGCGCTGGGCGCTTGCCGCAGGCGGTACGCTTGAAGATCGTCCTACTTGGACCAACACCACCTGTTTCCTGACATTCCCCTTCCCCGCCGCCACGTCGGAACAACAAGCCCGCATCGGCGACCTCGCCGAACAACTCGACGCGCACCGCAAGAAGGTGCTCGCGCAGCATACCGACCTCACGCTCACCGGCCTTTACAACGTGCTGGCGAAACTCGGCGCTGGCGAGGCGGCAGAACTGACGGCAAAGGAACAGGCGATTTACGACAAGGGGCTGGTGGCGGTGCTGAAATCGCTGCACGACGACCTCGACGCCGCCGTGCTGGACGCCTACGGCTGGCACGACCAGCCGGCGGACGAGCAGATT
>JBFMET010000048.1:0-1886 GCA_040753235.1 Pseudomonadota bacterium | reverse complement strand
TGGACGCGCCTGTTCGACGGCGTCGAGGTGCGCAACCTCGACGTGCTGATGCGCGTCGCGCCGGGACAGAGCGTCATTTATCTGCCCTGTCATCGCAGCCACATCGACTACCTGCTGATGTCCTACGCAACTAAAGGGGTCAGAGTCATTTGATTTTATGAGCAAATGAAATGCCACGACGTCCGCGCATACTTCTTGCCGACCACCCGCTGCACATCGTCCAGCGCGGCATCAACCGCGAGCCGTGTTTCTTCGCCGAAGAGGATTACCTGTTCTACCTCCACTGGCTCGAAGAGACGGCGCGCGCTTGCGCCTGTGCCATCCACGCCTACGCGCTGATGACCAACCACGTGCATCTGCTGCTCACCCCGGTCGAACCGGGGGCGCCCTCGCGGCTGATGCAGTCGCTCGGGCGCCGCTATGTCCAATACGTCAATCGCTTCTACCGCCGCAGCGGCAGCCTGTGGGAAGGCCGCTTCAAGTCGAGTGTCGTGCAGGCCGAAAGCTATCTGCTCGCCTGCATGCGCTACATCGAGCTCAACCCAGTACGTGCCCATATGGTCGCCGATCCCGGCCAGTACCGCTGGTCGAGCTACCGCGCCAACGGGCTGGGGCAGGCGGACAAGCGCCTCACGCCGCACCCGCTGTACCTTGTGCTTGCCGGCAGAGACGAGGAACGTCGCGCCGACTACCGTGCCCTGTTCCGGCCGCAACTCGATCAGGAAGCGGCGGATGAGATTCGTACGGCGCTGAGCCTGGGTATGCCGCTTGGCAGTGAACGCTTCGCCGAAGCGGTGTGCAGCCGATTGGGGATGCGCCGGAACAGCGGCAAGCGCGGCCGGGTGGCGGGTGAGGCCAAGCCATTGAGCAGGCACCCGCTGGAACAGAATGACTTCGGATTCTGAAGGGAGGGAATGTGCGAACCTGGAAAAGTCAGCACTGGCGGGACGGCGGCACACATGGCGGGGAGTCATCCGGTTGCGTGGAAATCAAATGACTCTGACCCCTTTGATAGCGGCGAATCCGCGCGCATGCCTGGAGCATGTGCTCCAGGTAAACCCGGACTTCGGGCGCGGCGGCGGTGCTCATACCGGACGGGCTTCGGCGAGAACCTTGGCGCGGAATTGCTCCGGCAGGGCTTTGGGGGTCAGGACATCGACCGGTATGCCGAGCAGTTTCTGGAGATCATTCTGGATGCGCGCGATATCCATCAAGGTGGTATCGGGCGTCGGGTCGACCAGGAGATCGAGATCGCTGCCTTCACGATCCTGACCATGCAACACGGATCCGAACACCCGGGGATTGGCCGTGTGATGTTGTTCGACCACGCGGCGAATCGCTTCGTGGTGCGCACTGAGGGATTCGGATGGCTTCATCGTATGCTGACGTCGAGCTTTGGGGTGACGATGTTTTTGATGTTACCACTGCCGATATGCGCCGGACAGCGCATCGATACGAGATCAGCTCGATGAGCTTGGCGGCCTCGACGGAACCGGCGGAAGATTGTCACCCCGTGCCGGGTGATCGAATACTTCCTCGCGCCCCTGCTGCAGTACAAGGACGAGAGCCTGCGGGAGCGGCAGCAAGCCTGGCCTGAATAAGCTTCGCGAGTAGCCCTGCGGCAACGGGGGCGCGGGGGAAATATACTGGCGGCCCTTTCGGCTTACCCAGTGGATCACCATGGCTTCCGGCGGCATCTTGAACCTGGCGCGACGCCTGCTGCACCTGTGGGTGCGCCTGCGGATTTATCCGGACACGTCCGTCGGCGTCGATCCGGCGCGGCCGGTCTGCTACGTGCTGCGCGAGAACTGGCTCGCGGATCATCTCGTGCTGCGCGAGGCGGTCGCGCGCGCCGGCCTGCCGGCGGCGGACCAGCCGCTCCGGGT
>JBFMET010000047.1:0-2618 GCA_040753235.1 Pseudomonadota bacterium | reverse complement strand
CCCCGAATTTCCGCGCCAGGTACTCGAAGTGCTGCGCGAGCCGCTCGAGACGGGCCACATCACGATCTCGCGCGCGGCGCGCCAGGCCGATTTTCCGGCGCGCTTCCAGCTCGTCGCCGCGATGAACCCCTGCCCCTGCGGCTACCTCGGCCACCCGACGCAAGCCTGCCGCGACACGCCCGACCAGATCGCGCGCTACCGCAGCCGCATTTCCGGCCCCCTGCTCGACCGCATCGACATCCAGATCAGCGTGCCCGCGCTCACCGAGAACGAACTGACGCAGGCCGGCGCAGGCGAGGCGAGCGCTGCCGTCCGCGCACGCGTCGAGGCCGCGCGCGCCCGGCAGTTTGCGCGCCAGGGCAAGCCCAACGCCGCGCTCGGCACGCAGGAAATCGACGCGCACTGCACGCTCGACAGCGCGGGCGAGGCGCTGCTGAAGCAAGCCATCGCACGCCTGAACCTGTCGGCGCGCGCCTACCACCGCGTGCTGAAACTCGCGCGCAGCGTGGCCGACCTCGCCGGCAGCGACGCCATCACGTCCGCGCATCTGGCCGAGGCGATCCAGTACCGCAGACAGGCATGAGTTCCCACTACGATTCCTGGCACGAGGAAATGCAGTCGGCCTGGCTCTATCGCGTGGTCGCCGAGTGCGAGCGCGGCACGCCGCGCGAGGCGCTGTTCCGCGAACTCGCGCAGGCGGCGGAAGACCAGGCCGGGATCTGGCTTGCAGCGATCCGCGACGCGGGCGAGGCCGCACCCGCCCCCTTCCGCCCCGACCTGCGCGCCCGCGTCGTCGCGCAGTTGACGCGCGTCTTCAAGCCGCGCGCCATGCGCGGCGTGCTGGCCGCGATGAAGGTGCGCGGCATGGTGCTCTACGGCGAGGCCGCGCCGCACGCCACACCGACGAAGCGCGCCGACGTCGGCCGCCGCCACAAGAGCGGGGCCGCCGGCAACGCCCTGCGCGCCGGCGTGTTCGGCGTCAACGACGGCCTGGTGTCGAACGCCGCGCTGATCTACGGCGTCGCAGGCGCCAGTCAGGAACCGGGCATCATCGTGCTGACCGGCGTCGCCGGCCTGCTGGCCGGCGCGTTCTCGATGGCGGCGGGGGAATACGTGTCGGTGCGTTCGCAGCGCGAAATGTTCGAATACCAGATCGGGCTCGAGCGCGACGAACTGGAGAAATACCCCGACGAGGAAGCCGCCGAACTGGCGCTGATCTACGCCGCCAAGGGCATGGACGCCGAACAGGCAAAACAGGTGGCCGCGGCACTGATGCAGGATCCCGAGCGTGCGCTCGACACGCTCGCGCGCGAGGAACTCGGCCTCAACCCCGACGAACTCGGCTCGCCCCGGGTCGCAGCGATCTCGTCGTTCTCCGCATTCACCGCCGGCGCGGCGCTGCCGCTGCTGCCCTTCCTGTTCGGCCACGGCAACGCGCTCATAGCGTCCATTGGACTCACCGCGCTGGGCCTCTTCGCCGTCGGCGCCAGCATGAGCCTCTTCACCGGCCGCCACGCCGTGCTGTCGGGTTTGCGCATGCTGGGCATCGGCGGCGCGGCGGGGCTGGCGACGTATTTCATCGGCGCCTGGCTGGGGGTGACGCTGGGGTGAGCGCAGGTCGGGGCTTGCCTGGCGCTGTCGTTTCAAAGGCCCCTGAAAGGATGGTCGCGAGGCGGGCAGGAAGCATAGCGGACTCGGCCTGTGCCGCCATTCCGTTGTGGCGCGCGGCTCGCTCCGCTTTATGCGTTGACAGAGAAAAGATGCGCATAATCGGGAAGCCTTCCGTCTCCTTTTGCATCAGGTAATCAAGAGACTAACCGGACCGACAGCCGCACAAGAATCAATACGATAGACCCTGAAAATGCCTGTCTCTTATTAAAGAACGTCCGGACCTACTGGTCTCTCTATTAACTGTTAGCCCCCTGAGAAGTCCTCTACCATGAGCCTTGAAGAAGAACTTACCGCTGCCTTCATTGAGGGCTACCACGTTGCAGGAAAAGAGGTTGGCTACTGGGGTCGGCGCTTTCTACAAGCCGTGAAACGAAACGGCGGCTTGGCTACCGCTAAGCGAATGCTCCTTCCCCGAAACGAAGGTCAACGCAAGGGCCTTGATGCGCTTCTTGAAGCCAACCGACCTGAGCTAACAGTCGAAGCAATCGTCCTGCAACCAAAGTTTGGCAGTCTATTTAGTGCAGCCGAGCTTGCCACAGCCCAGGAACGCCTCGGCGAATACGGCAAGACCATAGCCATTCACGCTGCCAATCGCCAGAGGTTGTATCCAGACGAACTCGAACCCGGGAAAAAGTACGTCGAAGGAGCCAAGAAGCTGGTTCGGGTGAACGCCTACGAACGCGACCCGAAGGCACGCAAGGCTTGCTTGAAGCATCATGGGTTCAACTGCGTTGTATGCGGTTTCAATTTCCAACATGCCTCTGAACCGTTCTCAGTTTCCCCTGCCAAATGCTTTGAGATCAACGAACAAGGAGTTGAATCATGAAAGCGACGGAAACCAACCTGCTGGACTGGCAGAAACGGTATGGGACGGAAGCAGCCTGTGCCCGTGCGCTGGCGCGGCAACGCTGGGCTGAAGGATTCCGTTGCCCGCGCTGCGGGCACGA
>JBFMET010000046.1:0-4144 GCA_040753235.1 Pseudomonadota bacterium | reverse complement strand
GTCTAGGATCTAGGGCCTCGGCGGGAGCCCGCCGCGCCCAGCAGCGAGCCCCTAGCCCCGAGCCCCTAGCCCCTAGCCCCTAGCCCCTAGCCCCTAGCCCCTTGGCCATCCTGCCCCGTTCCCTCTTCGCCCGTACCGCGCTCACGCTGGCGCTGGTCTTCGTCGTGTTCCAGGCGGCGGCGTTCTGGGTCGTCACGCGCACGCTGATCCTGCCGGTGGCCGAGCGCTCGGCCGACGACTTGGCCGGCCTCATCGTGCTGTCGGCGCAGACCTGGGTGGAGCTGCCGCCGGAAACGCGCACCGCGTTCGAGCGCGAACTGGCGCGCCGCCACGGCCTGCGCCTGACCACGGTCGACGTCGGCGCGACGGCGGACGCGCCGCGCTTCGCCTTTCGCAGCCAGATCGAGGACGCGCTCTCCGCGCGCATGAACGCGGCCATCGTCCTGCGCGGCGTGCCCGGTACCGAGGCGGCTTGGCTCGACATCCCGGTCGGCGGGCACGACCTGCGCGCCGGCTTCTACCCGCAGCGCTATGCGGTCAAGCCGCCGCTCGCCGCGCTGGCGGTGATCGCGCTCGGCACGTTTCTGAGCCTATTGACCGCGCTGTTCCTGGTGCGCCGGGTGACGGTGCCGCTGGCGCGTGCGGTCGAGGCGACGCGCCAGGTCGGCGCGGGCGAACTGCCCGAGCCACTGCCCGAAACCGGGCCGGCCGAACTGGCCGAACTGGCGCGACGCTTCAACGCCATGGCGGCCGAGGTGCGCAGCCTGCTCGACAACCGCACCACGCTGCTCGCCGGGATTTCGCACGACCTGCGCACGCCGATGACGCGCATGCAGCTCAATCTCGAACTGTTGCGCGACGACCCCAAGCCGGCGCGCATCGACCGCGCGCTCGCCGATCTGGCCGACATGAACCGGCTGATCGCGGGCTATCTGGAGCTCGCGCGCACCACCCAGCCGCAGGCCAGGTCGAGCTTCGACCTGGCCGTCCTGCTGGAAGAAGTGGCGACCGATGCCGGGCTGGAGTGGCCGGCCACCGCGCCGTGCGAGGTCGAGGCCGGGCGCCTGGCGCTGCGGCAGATCGTCGCCAACCTGGTGCAGAACGCGCAGCGCTACGGCGGCGGCAGCCCGGTCGAGCTGGCCTTGGAATGCGACAAGCGGGTGGCGCGCGTGATCGTGCGCGATTCGGGACCGGGGATTCCGGACGATCAGCTGGAAAAGGTGTTCCGGCCGTTCTACCGGCTGGAGGCGTCGCGCTCGCAGGCGACGGGGGGGACGGGGCTGGGGTTGGCGATCGTCCGCCAGCTGGCGGAGGCCAACGGCTGCCGGATCACGCTGGCGAACCGGGCGTCCGGCGGACTGGAAGCGGTGCTCGAAGTGCCCCGCTGATCAGTCCTGCTTCTGCAGGGCGGCGTGCTGCTGCATCACCCTGAATTCGATGAACAGCAAGGTGAAGCTGAACATCGACATGCGGTTCGTGCTGCCGCTGAAGAAGGCCAGCGGCGAACGGGAGAGGCTGATGCTCACGCTGGTGGCGCGTCCGACCTGCATTACACCGCCGGCTGACGGGCGAACACGGAGAACTGGACGAACAGCAGCGACAGGCTGGTGAGGCTCATGCGTTCGGTTTCGCCGTGAAACCAGGAGAAGGGCGAGGCGCTGAGTTCGAGAACCAGCTGGTTTTGGCCGAATTGCAGTTTCATGATGCGCTCCTTGTTCGGGGTGGGTGTGCCTGAGTACTTGCAACGCCTGTGCCACACGCGCCGCCCGTGGGGCTGCAAAAAAACAAATGCAAAAACAATGACTTGCTGGTTTTGTGCGCGGCGTTCCGGCTGGGCGAGGGGCATGGTCTGACGGAAAGCCGACACTCCGTGTCGAAGCGGCAAACATCCGACACCCCACGCAGGGGCGAAAAAGGGACAGGGTAGAATCCGGCTTTCGATTGAGGCGGCGCGCGTCCTGCGCACCGCATCCCCTGCATGATCATCCTCAAGAATCTCAGCCTCAGGCGCAGCGCCAAGGTCCTGCTCGACAACGCCTCGGTGGCTATCAACCCCGGCGAAAAGGTCGGCCTGGTCGGCCGCAACGGCGCTGGCAAGTCCAGCCTGTTCGCGCTTTTGAACGGCACCCTGCACGAAGACAAGGGCGATTTTTCGATGCCGTCGCAGTGGCGCATGGCGCAGGTGGCGCAGGACATGCCGGAGACCGACGAATCCGCGACCGACTTCGTCATCGCCGGCGACACCGCCCTGGCCGAGGCGCAGCGCGAAGTGGCCGCCGCCGAGGCCAGCGGCGACGGCGAGCGCATGGCGCACGCCTACACGGCGCTGCACGATGCCGGCTCGCACGACGCCCGGGCGCGCGCGCAGGCGCTGATCCTCGGCCTCGGCTTCCAGGTGCGCGAGCTGGATCAGCCAGTGAACAGCTTTTCCGGCGGCTGGCGCATGCGACTGCAACTCGCCCGCGCGCTGATGTGTCCGTCCGAACTCTTGCTGCTCGACGAACCCACCAACCACCTCGACCTCGACGCGCTGGTATGGCTCGAAGCCTGGCTCAAGAAATACCCCGGCACCATGCTGGTGATCAGCCACGACCGCGAGTTTCTCGACGCCGTGACCAACGTCACCCTGCACATCGAGAACGGCCAGCTCACGCGCTACGGCGGCAACTACAGCACCTTCGAGGACATGCACGCTGAGCAGATGGTGTTGCAGCAGGCGGCCTACGCCCGCCAGCAGGACAAGATCGCCCACCTGCAGGACTTCATCAACCGCTTCAAGGCCAAGGCCAGCAAGGCCAAGCAGGCGCAGAGCCGGGTCAAGGCGCTGGATCGCATGGAGCGCCTGGCGCCGATGCTGGCCAACGCCGAATTCACCTTCGAGTTCAAGGAGCCGCAGAACCTGCCCAACCCCATGCTGACCATCGACCACGCCAGCTTCGGCTATCCGCCGCCCGCCGATGCGCCGCCCGGCACGCCGTCCAAGATCATCGTGCGCGACGTCAGCAAATCGGTGTTCGCCGGCCAGCGCATCGGCATTCTCGGCGCCAACGGCCAGGGCAAATCCACGCTGGTGAAAACCGTCGCGCGCACCCTGCCGGTGGTCGAAGGCGAAGTGCTCGAAGGCAAGGGCCTCAACATCGGCTACTTCGCCCAGCAGGAACTCGACGTCCTGCGCCCCGCCGACACCCCGCTCGAACACATGATCCGCCTCGCCCGCGACACCATCGCCAACGGCGGCGCCGGCCAGTACAGCAGCCGCGAGCAGGACCTGCGCACGTTTCTGGGCACCTTCAACTTCAGCGGCGACATGGTCAAGCAGGCCGTCGGCACCATGAGCGGCGGCGAAAAGGCGCGGCTGGTGCTGTGCATGATCGTCTGGCAGCGCCCGAATTTATTGTTGTTGGACGAACCGACCAACCACCTCGACCTCGCCACCCGCGAGGCGCTGGCGATGGCTTTGAACGAGTTCGAAGGCACCGTGATGCTGGTCAGTCATGACCGCGCGCTGCTGCGCTCGGTCTGCGACGAGTTCTGGATGGTCAGCAAGGGCGGCGTCGAGCCGTTCGACGGCGATCTGGACGATTACCAGCGTTATCTGCTGGAAGAGGGCAAGCGTCTGCGCGAGGAATTGAAGCAGGCGGGCAAGGCGGCGCCGGTTGCCGAGGTGAAAGCGGCACCCGCACCGGCGGCGAAGAAGCCGGTGTCGTCGGGCAAAATCAAGTCATTGAAGCAGAAGCTGGAGAGGCTCGAGAAAAGCATGGCGGCGCTGCAGGCGGAGAAGGCGGCGTTTGAGGCGAAGTTGTCCGGGACGTTATCGGTGGAGGAGATTACCGAGACGGGCAAGCAATTGCAGCATGTGATTGATGAGCTGGCGATTGAGGAGGGGGAGTGGTTGGAGGTGTCGGGGGAGATTGAGGCGTTGGAGGGGGCTTGATTTGGCGCTTGGCTAGCGTACGTTGGCCGGGGGTAGCCCGGCGGCTAGTTACTTTCTTTTGTCTCGCCAAAAGAAAGTAACCAAAGAAAAGGCGACCCTGATCCGGAGTGAGATAAATACACAAGGGAGAGTGAGATAAATGGGATTTGGCGGGAACAATCGGGACTTAGAGAAACGGCAGAATAATACGGCGTCCCATACGATGAGACA
>JBFMET010000045.1:0-7928 GCA_040753235.1 Pseudomonadota bacterium | reverse complement strand
CCAAGAAGACCACCAAGAAGGCCGACAGCTGGAAGGACGACGCCGATCGCCGCAAGGGCGGGCTGAAGACCCGTGGCGGCGCGGCGCCGGATACCGGCTGGCGCGGCCGCAAGGGCAAGTCCAAGCACGGCGGCGGCGGCGAGGAATCGACCTTCGTCGCGCCGACCGAACCCATCGTGCGCGAAGTGCTGGTGCCCGAAACCATCACGGTGGCCGACCTCGCCCACAAGATGTCGGTGAAGGCCGCCGAGGTCATCAAGACCATGATGAAGCTCGGCAGCATGGTGACCATCAACCAGGTGCTGGACCAGGAAACCGCGCTGATCGTGGTCGAGGAAATGGGCCACATCGGCAAGCCGGCTGCGCTCGACACGCCGGAAGCCTTCCTCGTCGACACCGGCGAGACCACTGAGGCCGAACTGGTTGCGCGCCCGCCGGTCGTCACCGTCATGGGCCACGTCGACCACGGCAAGACCTCGCTGCTCGACACCATCCGCCGCACCCGCGTCGCCAGCGGCGAAGCCGGCGGCATCACCCAGCACATCGGCGCGTATCACGTCGAAACCGAAAAAGGCGTCATCACCTTCCTCGACACGCCGGGCCACGAGGCCTTCACCGCCATGCGCGCCCGCGGCGCCAAGGCGACCGACATCGTGGTGCTGGTGGTGGCGGCCGACGACGGCGTGATGCCGCAGACGATCGAAGCCATCCACCACGCCAAGGCCGCCAACGTGCCGCTGGTGGTGGCGGTGAACAAGATCGACAAACCCGAAGCCAACCCCGAGCGCATCCGCCAGGAGCTCGTCGCGCAGGGCGTTACCCCGGAAGAGTGGGGCGGCGACACCCAGTTCGTCGAAGTGTCGGCCAAGGCAAACACCAACATCGACGGCCTGCTCGACGCCATCCTGCTGCAGGCCGAGGTGCTGGAACTGCAGGCGCCGGCCGACGGCCCCGCCAAGGGCATCGTCATCGAAGCGCGTCTCGACAAGGGCAAGGGCCCGGTCGCGACCATGCTGGTGCAGTCCGGCACCCTGCGCCGCGGCGACATGGTGCTGGCCGGCCAGGTGTTCGGCCGCGTGCGCGCCATGCTCGACGAAGCCGGCAAGACCATCGGCGAAGCCGGCCCCTCGATTCCGGTCGAGATCCAGGGTTTGTCCGACGTGCCGCAGGCAGGCGAGGACATGATGGTGCTGCCCGACGAGCGCAAGGCGCGCGAAATCGCGCTGTTCCGCCAGGGCAAGTTCCGCGACGTGCAGCTTGCCAAGAAACAGGCCGCCAAGCTGGAATCGATGTTCGAGCAGATGGGCGAAGGCGAGGTCAAGCAACTGCCCATCATCCTCAAGGCCGACATGCAGGGCTCGTACGAGGGTCTCGCCCACGCGCTCGGCAAGCTGTCGACCGGCGAGGTCAAGGTCAACATCATCCACAGCGCTGTCGGCGCCATCACCGAATCCGACGTCAACCTCGCGCTTGCCTCCAAGGCCGCACTGATCGGCTTCAACGTGCGCGCCGACGCCTCGGCCAGAAAGCTCGCCGAATCCAACGGCGTCGACATCCGCTACTACAACATCATCTACGAAGCCGTGGATGACGTGAAAGCGGCGCTGTCCGGCATGCTCGCCCCCGAAAAGCGCGAAAGCGTCATCGGCAGCGTGGAAGTCCGCCAGGTGTTCAACATCTCCAAAGTCGGCACCATCGCCGGCTGCTACGTCACCGACGGCGTGGTGAAGCGCGGCGCCGGTGTCCGCCTGCTGCGCAACAACGTCGTCGTCCACCAGGGCGAACTCGATTCGCTCAAGCGCTTCAAGGACGACGTCAAGGAAGTCAAGGCCAACTTCGAATGCGGTTTGAGCCTGAAGAACTTCAACGACATCCAGGAAGGCGACATCCTTGAGGTGTTTGAAGTGGTGGAAGTGGCGCGTTCGCTGTGATGACTGAGGGGCTAGGATCTAGGATTTAGGATCTAGGGAATGTGCGCGGCGTAGCCGCGCGCTTCCTTACTCCCTGGCCCCTAGCCCCTAACTCCTAGCCCCTATGCCTAAAGACTTCCCCCGCGCCCGCCGCGTCGCCGACCAGATCCAGCGCGAACTGCCGGAATTGATCCGCCAGGAAGTGAAGGATCCGCGCGTCGGCATGCTGACCATCACCGAGGTCGAGGTCAACCGCGACATGGAGTTCGCCAAGGTCTACTTCACCACGCTCGGCGGCGAGGCCGAGCACGCCGCCTGCCTGCAGGGCCTGCAGCGCGCCAGCGGCTTCCTGCGCTCGCAGCTGTCGCACCGCATGCAGTTGCGCGTGGTGCCCAAGCTCACTTTCGTCTACGACCGCTCGGTCGAGCGCGGCATGCAACTCAGCCAACTGATCGAAACCGCGGTCGCCGAAGACGCCAAACACCCGAAGGGCGAGTGAGCGCGCATCGCCCGCCCTCTCCCCAACCCTCCCCCCGAACGGGGGAGGGAGCAAACGTTGCGCGACGCGCGCCCAAGGCGATTAACGGCGTGCTGCTGCTGAACAAGCCGGTCGGCATCACTTCCAACGCCGCACTGCAGAAAGCCAAGTGGCTGCTCAACGCCAAAAAGGCGGGCCACACCGGCACCCTCGACCCCTTCGCGGACGGCCTCCTGCCGCTGTGCTTCGGCGAGACGACCAAGTTTTCCGCTTACCTGCTGGAATCGGACAAGCGCTATCGCGCCGTGATGCAGCTGGGCGTCACCACCACCACCGGCGATCCCGAAGGCGAGATCCTCTCCACCCGCGAAGTCCATGCCAGCCGAGCCGACATCGAGGCGGTGCTGCCGCGCTTCACCGGCGAAATCGAGCAGATTCCGCCGATGCATTCGGCGCTCAAGCACCAGGGCCGCCCGCTCTACGAATACGCGCGCGCCGGCATCGAGATCGACCGTCCGCCGCGCCAGGTGACGATACGCGCCCTCGATCTGATCGAATGCGCCCCGCCGCGCGTGGTGCTGGACGTGCAATGCAGCGCCGGCACCTACATCCGCACCCTGGCGCAGGACATCGGCGCCGCGCTCGGCTGCGGCGCCCACCTCACCGCGCTGACGCGCACTGCCGCGGGCGGCTTCGTGCTGGACGACGCCCATACGCTGGCCGAACTGGACGCGCTCGACGCCGGCCAGCGGACCGCCCTGCTCCAGCCTGCCGACTGCCTGGTCGCCCACCTCCCGGCGACCGCGCTCGACGACGCCGGCACGCGGGCGCTGTGCCAGGGCCGCAGCCTCGCCCACCCGGCGGCGCCCGGCCTCACCCGCGTCTACGCACCCGACGGGATCTTCCTCGGACTTGCCGAGGCCGTCGACGGACAGCTTGTGCCGCGCCGGCTGGTGGCGACCGGCAAGCTTGAGTCGCCGGCCGCTTCGGCGTAAAATTCGCCGTTTCCCCGAACGTGTCCCGCACAGCCGCAGGCCACGCGATTTCAGAAGGAGTACACCATGGCTGTTACCGTCGCCCAAAAGGCCGAGATCGTCCAGAATTACCAGCGCGCCGCCGCCGACACCGGTTCGCCCGAAGTGCAGGTTGCCCTGCTGACGGCCCGCATCAACGACCTGACCGAGCACTTCAAGGTCAACACCAAGGACCACCACTCGCGTCGCGGCCTGCTCAAGATGGTGAGCCGCCGCCGCAAGCTGCTCGACTACCTGAAGCGCACCAACCTCGAAGGCTACAAGACCCTGATCGATCGCCTCGGTCTGCGCAAGTAAGCACCTTCACAAGCCGATGAGCCGCTGCCGCGCCATCGTACGGAAACTGGTCCAGGGGCATCGCTCCTGAGCCTTATTGCGCCCCGCCCGACGCGGGGCGTTTTTGTTTGAAAGGAATCGGTGTGAACGCAATCAAGAAAACGTTTACCTACGGCCGCCATCAGGTCACCCTGGAAACCGGCGAAATCGCCCGCCAGTCTTCCGGCGCCGTCATCGTCAACATGGACGACACCGTGGTGCTGGTCACCGTGGTCGCCAAGAACGAGGTCAAGCCGGGCCAGGATTTCTTCCCGCTGACCGTCGACTACCAGGAAAAAACCTACGCCGCCGGCCGCATCCCCGGGGGCTTCCTCAAGCGCGAAAGCCGCGCGTCGGATGGTGAAATCCTGATTTGCCGCCTGATCGACCGCCCGATCCGCCCGCTCTTCCCCGACGGCTTTTTCAACGAAGTCCAGATCATCGCCACCGTGATGTCGTCCAACCCCGAAGTCAGCGGCGACATTCCCGCGCTGATCGGCGCGTCGGCCGCGCTGTCGCTGTCCGGCCTGCCGTTCGACGGCCCGGTGGGCGCCGCCCGCGTCGGCTTCATCAACGGCGAATACGTGCTCAACCCGACCAACTCCGAGCTCAAGGATTCGGCGCTCGATCTGGTCGTCGCCGGCACCGAGACGGCCGTGCTGATGGTCGAGTCCGAGGCGATGGAACTGCCGGAAGACATCATGCTGGGCGCGGTCGTGTTCGGCCACACCCAGATGCAGGCCGCGATCAATGCGATCAACGAACTGACCGACGAAGCCGGTGCCGAGCCCTGGGACTGGCAGCCGGTTGCCGAAGACACCGCAATGGTGGAACGCCTGAAGGCGCTGGCCGAAGACGGCCTGCAGCAGGCCTACAACATCAAGCAGAAGCAGGCGCGCATGGCCGCCGTCGACGAGGTGCGCAGCAAGGCCTTCGCCGAGCTGATCACGTCCGACATGGACACCGTCGCCGCCAACGCGGTGAAGGACGCCTTCCACCGCCTCGAAGCCGGCGTGGTGCGCAACCGCATCCTGTCCGGCCAGCCGCGCATCGACGGCCGCGACACCCGCACCGTGCGCCCGATCACCATCCGCACCGGCGTGCTGCCGCGCACCCACGGTTCCGCCCTGTTCACCCGCGGCGAAACCCAGGCGCTGGTCGTCACCACGCTCGGCACCGGCCGCGACGAGCAGACCATCGACGCGCTCGAAGGCTCCTACTCCGAGCACTTCATGCTGCAGTACAACATGCCGCCCTACGCCACCGGCGAAACCGGCCGCGTGGGCGCGCCCAAGCGCCGCGAAGTGGGCCACGGCCGTCTCGCCAAGCGCGCACTGATGGCGGTGCTGCCCACCAAGGAAGAATTCGGCTACACCATGCGCGTGGTGTCCGAAATCACCGAATCCAACGGCTCCTCGTCGATGGCCTCGGTGTGCGGCGGCTGCCTGTCGATGATGGACGCCGGCGTCCCGGTCAAGGCGCATGTCGCCGGCATCGCCATGGGCCTGATCAAGGAAGGCAACCGCTTCGCCGTGCTGACCGACATCCTCGGCGACGAGGACCACCTCGGCGACATGGACTTCAAGGTCGCGGGCACCGACAAGGGCGTGACCGCGCTGCAGATGGACATCAAGATCACCGGCATCACCAAGGAGATCATGCACGCCGCGCTCACCCAGGCGAAGGAAGGCCGCATGCACATCCTCGGCATCATGAAGCAGTCCGTGTCCGGCAGCCACGAGATGTCGGCCTACGCGCCGCGCATCATCGCGATGAAGATCAACCCGGAGAAGATCCGCGACGTCATCGGCAAGGGCGGCGCCGTCATCCGCGCGCTGACCGAGGAAACCGGCACCCAGATCGACATCCAGGAAGACGGCACCGTGAAGATCGCCTGCACCAGCATGGATGCCGGCGAACTGGCGAAGAAGCGGATCGAGGAGATCACCGCCGAGGTCGAAGTCGGCAAGGTCTACGAAGGCCCGGTCATCAAGCTGCTGGACTTCGGCGCCATCGTCAACGTGCTGCCGGGCCGCGACGGCCTGCTGCACATCTCGCAGATCGCCCACGAGCGCGTCAACACCATCGGCGACTACCTCAAGGAAGGCCAGGTCGTGCGGGTGAAGATTCTCGAGGCCGACGAGAAAGGCCGTCTGCGCCTGTCGATGAAGGCCCTGCTGGACGCCCCGGCCACCACCGACGAAGGCCAGGCGAGCTGATACCCGCCCTGGCCCAACAAAAACGCGCCGAAAGGCGCGTTTTTGTTGGGCCAAATAAAACCGGATCAGGCGGTCTGGCCGAGGAAGCTTTGCCACCAGCGCTTGCGCTGGCCGGTGACGATGTGATTGACCTGCAATTCGCGCGGCGGCGTCCTGCTCATCGTCCAGCCCGGCAGCACCGAGGATTTCATGGCGCTGGAACCGCACGAACTGCCGAGGTGGTTGGGGTCGTAGATCTTGATGAAATTGGGCGCATCGAGATCGTCGGCGTAGACGATTGCGCAGTAGTCCTCGTGGTGCTCGCGCCGCAGCAGTTCGTCGAGTTCGCGCATGAACTGCAGCACCTTCTCGGCCGGCGACGGCGCCTGCGGCAGTTCGTGCCCCACCGCGTAGAGATACCAGCCGGCGTCGGCGTCGACCTTCTGCCAGAACGCGGTCAGTTGGTCCCAGCGCATCAGGCTGTACAGGAGGCCGTTGTAGTAACGGTCGAATTCGTCGGTGGCGGCCATGGGGCTCACTTCGCGACCTGACGTTCGCGGATTTCGTCGAGCGTCTTGCAGTCGATGCACAGCGTCGCGGTCGGGCGCGCCTGCAGGCGATCCAGGCCGATCTCGACGCCGCAGGCTTCGCAGTAACCGTAGTCGCCGCTGTCGATCTTGGCGAGGGTCTCGTTGATCTTCTTGATCAGCTTGCGCTCGCGGTCGCGGTTGCGAAGCTCCAGCGCCATGTCGGATTCCTGCGTGGCGCGGTCGTTGGGATCGGCGAACACCGTCTGCTCGTCCTGCATCGAATGCAGCGTGGTGTCGATGTCCTGCGACAGCTCGGCTTTCCAGGCCTCGAGCATTTTGCGAAAATGCGCGAGCTGCTTCCCGTTCATGTATTCTTCGCCCTTTTTGGCCTTGTAGGGCTCGAAGCGCATCAAAGTTTCAGGCATCTCTTGTCTCGTCGAAAGTCAATCGTTCCGGGCTCCGCCCAAACGCGATTTTTTAACAGAATCCTCAACTTACCGCAACCCGCATGACACTCCACGCCCTTTTATTCGACGTCGACGGCACGCTTGCCGACACCGAGCGCGACGGCCATCGCCCCGCCTTCAACCAGGCTTTCCGGGACGCCGGCCTCGACTGGCACTGGGACGTCGCCCTGTACGGCAAACTGCTCGCCGTGACCGGCGGCAAGGAGCGTATGAAACACTATATCGACCAGTTCCGGCCGGACTATAGGAAGCCCGAGAACTTCGACGAGATGGTCGCCGAACTGCACAAGGCAAAAACCCGTCACTACAGCGCCCTCGCCGCGCAGGGCGGCATTCCGCTGCGCCCCGGCGTCAGGCGCCTGCTGATCGAGGCGCGCGCCGCCGGCCTGCGCCTGGCGATCGCCACCACCACCACGCCGGAAAACGTCACGGTTCTTCTGGAACACAGCCTCGGCCCCGGCACACAGGACTGGTTCGAAGTCATCGCCGCCGGCGACATCGTGCCGGCGAAAAAGCCCGCCCCCGACATCTACCACTACGCGCTGGAAAAAATGGGCCTCGACCCCGCCGAGTGCCTGGCCTTCGAGGATTCGGAAAACGGCCTGCGCGCCAGTCTCGGTGCCGGCCTGAAGACCCTGGTGACGGTCAACGACTACACGCTCGACCACGACTTCAGCGGCGCCGCCGTGGTGCTGTCGGATCTGGGCGACCCCGGCGCGCCGAACCGGCTCATCGCGGGACCGGACCTTGGGCAGCCCTTTGTAGATGTGGCCTACCTCCGCGTGCTGCATCGCGGCTAGCTGATAAGGATCTAGGGGCCAGGATTTAGGGGCTAGGGAATGAGCGGCCGGAGGCCGCGAAATTTATGGAGCCCCTAGCCCCTAGCCCCTAGCCCCTAGCCCCTAGCCCCTAGCCCCTAGCCCCTAGCCCCTAGCCCCTAGCCCCTAGCCCCTAGCCCCTAGCCCCTAGCCCCTAGCCCCTAGCCCCTAGCCCCTA
>JBFMET010000044.1:0-8922 GCA_040753235.1 Pseudomonadota bacterium | reverse complement strand
GGCTAGGGGCTAGGGGCTAGGGGCTAGGGGCTAGGGGCTAGGGGCTAGGGGCTAGGGGCTAGGGGCTAGGGGCTAGGGGCTAGGGGCTAGGGGCTAGGGGCTAGGGGCTCTATAAATTTCGCGGCCTCCGGCCGCTCATTCCCTAAATCCTAAATCCTAGCCCCTAAATCCTAGGACCCTCCCTCATCCCGGAATTGCCGGGTTTTACCCGCCTTAATCCGGCTTCTCCCCACGCCGAGGCCGGCATACCATGCAGCAAATCGCCCATTCTCCCGGCACCCCCTGCGCCATGGCTGAACCGACCGACAACAAGCTCAACATCGCCAACCCGACCGAAGTCGCGCGCGAAGCGCTGCGCCGGCTGGCGATGCGCCGCATCGCGCCGACGCCGGACAATTATCAGACCCTGTACGAGGAAATCGTCGGCAAGTCGAGCGCCCCCAGCGCCGCGGGCGTGCTCGCCGAGCTCGTCAAGGACCTGTCCACGCACCACCCGACGCTATCGCCTCGCCTCGCGACTCTCGGCAAGGCGATCGATAAGGCCGACTGGCGCCAGTGCAGATGGCAACTCGCCGAAATCGCCCAGCAATTGAAGCCGCAGGCCGCGCGACCCTCTCTCGTCGACCCCCCCGCCGAGGGCGACGCCGCAGCGCTGCTGCGCGATCTGCTCGCCAAGACGCTGGAATTCGGGGTGGCTTCGCAGCTCGCGCACGATCCGCGGCTGGAAGAGAAGACGCTCAAGCTCGCCGAGGCGCTGCGCGCGGCCGACAACCCGGTCCGGCTGCGCGACGCGGCGGCGGCCCTGAAATCGCTGTGGGTGAGCGTCGAGCTGCAGGCATCGGATGCGCGCGACCTGCAGGACGTGCTGAAACGCGTGCTGCTGCTCGTGGTGGAAAACATCGGGGAACTGCTCGACGACGACACCTGGCTGCGCGGCCAGCTCGACATGGTCGAGGAACTGCTGGCCGGCCCGTTGCGGGTGGTGAGCCTGCAGGAGGCCGAAAAGCGCCTCAAGGAAGTGATCTACAAGCAGGGACTGGTGAAGCACAGCCTGAAGGAAGCGACCGCCACACTGAAGGCCACCATGACCGCCTTCGTCGACAGCATGGGACTCGCCGTGTCGGCCAACGACGAATACCAGAAGAAGGTGACCGACCACGTCGACCGCATCCGCGAAACCGAGGACGTGCTCGAACTCAACCGCATCTTCAAGGCGCTGGTGGCGGACACCTACGCCGCCCAGGCGGAAAGTCACCGTACCCAGCAGCAACTGGTACAGCAGCGCGATACGGCCCTGCAGGCCGAGGCGCGCATCCAGCAGTTGGAAACCGAACTGGCGCAGATGAGCACCCTGGTGCGCGAAGACCCCCTCACCCGCAGCCTCAACCGACGCGGCCTGGAGGAGGAATTCGCCCGCGAGGCCGCGCGCGCCGACCGCTACGACGCCCCCTTCTGCGTCGCCGTGCTCGACATCGACAATTTCAAGGCCTTGAACGACCAGCGCGGCCACCAGACCGGCGACGACGCGCTCATCCATCTGGTCAAGGTCGCCAAGGAGCAGTTGCGGCTCACCGACCACGTCGCCCGCCTCGGCGGCGAGGAATTTCTCATCATGATGCCGAACACCCCGCTCGACGAGGCGGCCAAGATCGTCGCCCGCCTGCAGCGCCGGCTGACCAAGCAGTATTTCCTCGCCGACAACGAAAAGGTGCTCATCACCTTCAGCGCCGGCGTCGCCGAGCGCGCGGCAGGCGAAACGCAGGAAACCCTCGTCGACCGGGCCGACGCCGCCATGTACGAAGCCAAACGGCAGGGCAAGAACCGCGTAGTGAAAGCCGCAGCGTTGCCGCAGGCATGAACGCCAGAAATCCCGAAACAGGGCGGCCAGTCTGGTCGCGGACAGGGTGGGCGGGCTGCCGGCGCCCATTCCGTCTCACCCCGGGCAGCCCGTATCGACCCGTTTTGGGGTTCCTGAAGGCCCCCTGCAACTTTTTAAATCAGGCCCTTAACTTTCTCCGACCCACGACGATTCCTCTCTCAACAACGGTGCACATGGCCTTGCCAAGGCAACCGAAGTTGAAGACGGCGACGCCGTAACTCACTACCCACACAGGAGAAACACCATGTCACAGGTCATCAACACCAACGTCGCCGCCCTGTTCGCCGGCGCCGCCCTGAACAAGTCGGCCATCGGCCTGCAGGTCGCCCAGGAGCGCCTCTCGTCCGGTCTGCGCATCAACAGCGCCAAGGACGACGCCACCGGCCTCGGCATCGCCACCGGCTACGACGCGCGAATCCGCGGCACCAACGTCGCCGTTCGCAATGCCCAGGACGCCATTTCCAAGGCCCAGACGAACGACGGTTATGCCGCGCAGATCCACGAGAATCTGAAGCGCCTGTACGAAATCGCCGTCCAGCTCGGCGGCACCGCCTCCGGCGCAGAAGCCACCGCGCTGATCGCTGAAAACGCGCGTATCGCCGGCCTGACCACCGCCGCCACTGCGACCTCCGTCGACGGCGCCGGCACGCAGGTGACTGGTGTCAGCGCCGTGATCGCCGCCCCCACCGCCACGACCGCCGCCGGCATCCTCACCGACATCGGCACGGTAACGACCTCGCGTGCCAACTACGGTGCCGACATGGTGCGTTTCGCCTCGGCGGTCGCCACCATGCAGACCGCATCGGTCAACCTGTCGGCATCGTTCAGCCGCATCATGGACACCGACTACGCTGCGGAAACCGCCGCCCAGGCGCGCAACAACATCCTGCAGCAAGCCGGCACGGCAGTTCTGGCGCAAGCCAACCAGAACCCGAACACCGTGCTCACGCTGCTGCGTTAACCGGTGAGGGCCGCCCCCCGACCGGCCGGCCGGTCGGGGATTCGGTCCGAAGGAGATCGCGATGATTATCCAGCCTTTTCCCGTCAGACCTCAGGCCGTCCAGCCTGAGGCACCCGTGCGCGTATCGGTCGGCGCTCCCGGCCAAACGGCCCCATCGCAAGCATCCCCTGCGGGCCAACCCTCCCCGGAGGAGTTGCGCAGTGTGGTCAGCGCCATCAATCTGGCGCTGCAAAAGTCCAACCGCAACCTAGAATTCAGCATTGACACCGACGCCAATCAGACGGTGATAAAACTGGTCGACACCAGTACCGGCGAACTGATCCGACAGTTCCCCTCCGAAGCCACGCTCGCCATTTCGCGCGGCATCGAGCAAGCCGAGCAGGGATTCCTGCTCAGGCAGCAGGCCTGACACCGGGGAGATCATCATGGCAATCACGGCCTCGACCAACACTGCATTCGACGTCGCCACGCTGGTATCGCAGCTCATGGCGGTCGAGCGGCGCCCCATCGACAGGCTGAACACCCTGATCAGCGACACCCAGGCCAAGATTTCCTCGCTGGGCACGCTGAGCGGTCTGGTTTCGACTTTCCAGGGCGCGTCGCTGACGCTGAAAACGAGCCTCGAAAAGCTGACGGCCGCCGCGTCGGATGCCACCGCCTTGTCGGCAACCGCCCTCGCCAGTGCGGTGCCCGGCGCCTACGCGGTCAACGTGACCCGGCTGGCACAGTCGCAAAGCCTGGTCGCCGCCGGCCAGACCAGCACGACCGCGGCTATCGGCAACGGATCCGCCAGCACCCTTAGCTTCGATTTCGGCACCATCAGCGGCGGCACGCTGACCAACGGCGTCTACAGCGGCGCCAGCTTCAGCGCGAACGGCAGCGGGCCGCAAAGCGTCACCATCGACGGCACCAACAACACGCTGGAGGGCATCCGGGACGCGATCAATGCTGCCGGGATGGGGGTCAGCGCAACCATCGTGAACGACGGCAGCGGCACCCCCTACCGCCTGGCACTGACTTCGACCAGCAGCGGCGTCACCAACAGCATGCGGATCTCCGTCAGCGGCGGCGACGGCGCTCTCGCCAGCCTGCTCGGCTACGATCCGGCAGGCACCCAGAATCTCACCCAGACGCAGTCGGCGCAGAATGCCAGCCTCACCGTCAATGGCATTGCCATCACCAGCGCCTCGAACACCGTCAAGGACGCGATCCAGGGCGTCACCCTCACGCTCAAGAACACGACCGCCACCCCGGCAAGTCTGACGGTGGCGCGCGACACCGCGGCCATGACCAGCGCCGCCAGCGGCTTCGTCGACGCCTACAATGCGCTGGCCAGCCAGCTCAAATCGCGTTCCTCCTATGGCGCGGATGGCAAGACAGGAGGTGTGCTGGCCGGCGACAGCGGGCTTCGCCTCATGCAGGAACAACTGCGTACCATTTTCCTCACGCCTGCTACCGGGGGCACGCTGAGCTCGCTCGCCCAGATCGGCATCGCCTTCCAGCGTGAAGGCGTGCTGCAACTCGACAGCAGCAAGTTCAACGACGCGATCGCCAACGATTTTGCCGACGTGACCAACCTGCTGGCGTCCGCCTCGGGATTCGCCACGCGCCTCGAAGAATGGGGCCGCGCGACTCTCTCCGCAGGCGGGCTGATCGACTCGCGCACCCAAAGCCTCAACGACTACGTCAAGGACCGCAACGCGGAGGTGGACCGACTCGAGCTGCGCATGACGGCACTGGAGAAGAAGTACACCGCCGAATACACCAACCTGAACCTGCTGCTGGGACGGATGAACACCACCAGCACGTTCCTGACCCAACAACTGGCTACCAGCCAGAAGAACGATTAAGAGGACGCGACCGTGTACACACATTCAAGCGCTGCCGCCAGGACCTACGCCAACGTCAGTCTGGAGTCCGGCGTGATGGGAGCGAGCCCGCACCACCTCATTTCGCTGCTGTTTGAAGGCGCGGAACTCGCCGTGCGCATGGCCATCCGCCACACCCGCGAGCGCGATCTGGAGAAGAAATCGGCTGCGGTGAACAAGGCGAACGTCATCATCCTCGATGGCTTGCGCGCCGCGCTTGACCCCGCGCAAGGCGGCGAACTCGCCCTGCAGCTCGACGCCCTGTACGGCTACATGGTCAAGCGCATCATGCAGGCCCACCTCAAGAACGAACCCGAACCGCTGGAAGAAGTGCTCGGACTGCTGCGCGAACTGCACGAAGCCTGGCTCGGAATCGGCACCGCCGCGCGTCCGCCCGCGTCGTCCCTCTCCCACCCCATCGCCGCCTGATCCGGAGACCTCCATGACCAGCAATGAAATGCTTGCCGCCTACGAGTCGCTCTCCGAGTTGACCGGCACCATGCTCACCGCCGCGCGCGGGGGCGAATGGGACCGCCTGGTCGCGCTGGAGGAGCGCTGCCAGGGTTATGTGGGCAGCCTGATGCGCGCCGCACCGGTGAAGCTGTCCGCGTCGGAGGCGCGCGCCAAAGTCGCGATCATCCGCGCCATCCTGCAGCACGACGCGCAGATTCGCGCACTGACCGAGCCGCGCATGCACGAACTGCAGCAGAACCTGGCCCTGATGCGCACGACCCGGCGCAGCCTCGACGCCTACGGGGCGCAGCGGGCCTGACGTCGCCCCCGATGCATGTTCCCGGTACAGGTGCTCGCCCGGATCCTCGACGTCCCGCCTAAGTTCGAAGGCCCGGACAAGCCGCTGAGCGGCCCGGTCGCGGTCGAGCAGGTCGCCAACGCCACCCGCCGCGACCGCGCAGCCCCGCGCCCCGCATTCGAACATTTCGTCGTTGGCCAGACTCTCACCGCCAAGGTCGTCGCGCTCGAAAAAGGCCACACCCTGGTCGACATCGACGGCCAGACCGTCGCCATGCGCCTGCCGCGTCAGACCGCCGTGGGCGACACCCTCAGACTGCGATTCGCCGGCCACATGCCGCAGGCGGTGTTCATGCTGGAGCCTGCCGCTGCGGAAACGGACGGCGCACCGGCGCTCTCCCAGACCGCCCGCCTGCTATCCGACATCCTGCAGCAGGTGCCGAACCGCAACACCCCGCCGACCCTGGTGCCGGCCGCTCCCCTGCTGGCGCGGCCGACGGCGCAGGTCGGCGAACTCGCGCTGGCGCTGCGCACCGCGCTGGTGAGGAGCGGCCTGTTCTACGAATCGCATCTGGCCGACTGGGCGGTTGGCCGGGACAGCCTCGAGGGCCTGATGCAGGAGCCGCAAAACCGGCTTGCCCTGCAGCCCCCGGCAGCCGACCCGGCGACGAAGGCGCCCAATCTGGCCCATATCATGCTCTCGCAACAGCTGCAGGTGCTGGAAACGCCTCAGTTCATCTGGCGCGGCGAGCTGTGGCCCGGGCAGACGCTTGAATGGATGATGCGGCAGGACGTCGAGCCGGAGCGGCGCAACGCGGCCCCGTCCGGCGGCGAGGACGCGGCGACCGGCTGGACCTCGCAGCTCAAGCTGGAACTTCCGCAACTGGGCGAACTGACCGTGCACATCCGGCTCGACGCGGGCGGCGCCTTCAACATCCGTGTGGTGCCGCAGGACCCGGCCGCCGAGCCCCTGCTGCGGGCGCATCAGGGCGAATTCGTCACGCAGATGGCCGCTGCCGGGTGCAGCCTGCAGTCGCTCACCGTGGAACGCGAACATGGCGAAACCGGCGTTTGACAAGCAGCGCGCCGCGGCGGCGCTCGCCTACCGCGACGGCGACAGCGCGCCGCGGGTGGTCGCTAAAGGTCGCGGCATTCTTGCCGACAATATCATCGAGCGTGCACGCGCCTCCGGCGTGTACGTTCACGAATCGCGCGAATTGCTGGCCTTGCTGATGCAGATCGACCTGGACAGCCATATCCCGCCCCAGCTATACGTGGCCGTGGCCGAATTGCTCGCATGGCTCTACCATCTGGAACAATCCGAACAGCGCGGTCCCGCCAGTAACAATCCCTGACCCATGCTTCCGTCCGCACACACCCGCCTCGGCGCCAGCAACCACGACGAACTGCTCGCTCGATGCACCCTGCATTCGCGTGCCGAGATCCTGTTCCAGTTGCGCGCGATCCAGAAACGCAAACTGCTGGTCAACCTCGACGTCCAGAATACCCGGAAAATCGTCGTCACCTCGGTGCTGGCGGTGAACGAAACCAGCAACAGCGTGATCCTCGACAGCGCCCGCGGCGATGTGCTCAACCAGGATCTGCTGTCGGGCAAGGGCGCCGAGTTCATCACCCAGGCTGACGGCGTGTCGATTTCCTTCATGACCGGCCCGGTGACGCTATGCACCTACGACAAGCTGCCGGCCCTGAAGATCGCGGTACCGAAGAGCATGATCCGCCTTCAGCGGCGCGAGCATTTCCGCGTGCCCATGCCGATCGCGAATCCGATCAAGTGCATCGCCCCGGCCGAAACCGATGGCCAGCCCGATCCGGTGACCATGCATCTCGTCGACCTCAGTTGCGGCGGTGTGGCGCTCGCCGACCTCAGCGGGCGCATCGGCACCGAAACCGGCACGATCCTGGAGAACTGCCGCCTGCTGCTGCCTGACCAGGACGCCGTGTTCACCGCGCTCGAGATCCGCAATTCGGCGCAGATCCGCCGCCCCAATGGCGCCTTCCAGACCCGCCTCGGCTGCCGTTTCGTCGGCCTGCCCAACGACGCCGCTGCCCGCCTGCAGCGCTTCATTCTGGAAATCGAACGGGCCCGCCGCAACAACATGTAAGCAGATTGCCGCCGCCGGGCCGCTCCGCCCGCCCGCCTCAAGAAAAACGCCGCTCTGGCCGTGAATAGCGCATGCCGGGGCAGCGCCGCCCCGCACGACCGACCCAAGGACATTCGCCATGAAAACCATCCAGCAGGAAATCGACGAACGCACCAACCTGACCAGTTCGAACAAGCTGGAGCTGCTGTTGTTCCGTTTGGGCGAGGATCCCCTGCTGCAGCGCAGCGAACTTTTCGGGATCAACGTCTTCAAGATCCGCGAGATCATCCCGATGCCGGAAATCACCGCGATGGCGGGCAGCTCGCCGCACAAAATGGGGGTGGTCGACCTGCGCGGCCAGATCATCCCGGTCATCGACCTCGCCGGCGTGGCGGGCTGCACCCCCAAGACCGGCCTCAACATCCTGCTCATCACCGAATATGCGCGCACCACGCAGGCGTTCGCGGTGGAATCGGTCGAGGACATCGTGCGCCTCGACTGGCGGCAGGTCATGTCGGCGGAGGGCAATTCCGCCGGCGGCATCGTCACCAGCATCGCCCGCCTGGACGGCGAGAACAGCGAGCGACTGGCACAGGTGCTCGATGTCGAGACCATCCTGCAGCAGGTGATGCCACCGGCCGAATCGAAGATCGAGGCAGGCGAACTCTCGACCAAGGTCCAGTTGCGCCCCGGCACGGTCATCCTCGCCGCCGACGATTCGCTGATCGCGCGCACCATGATCGAGCAGGGGCTCGAAGCCATGGGCCTGCCCTATCTCATGTGCAAAAACGGCAAGGAGGCGTGGGACCAGTTGCAGGGGATCGCCGCCAAGGCCGACGCGGAGGGCAACAGCGTGCACGACCGCATCGCCCTGGTACTGACCGACCTCGAGATGCCGGAAATGGACGGCTTCACCCTCACCCGCAGCATCAAGCAGGATCCGCGCTTCAGCGCGATCCCGGTGGTGATCCACTCCTCGCTGAGCGGCGCGACCAACGAGGCCCACGTCCGCAAGGTCGGCGCCGACGGCTACGTGGCGAAATTCGCCGCCGAGGAGCTGGCCGCTGCGTTGCGCCAGGCGTTGCAGGACAGATAGGGATCTAGGACTCCTAGGCTAGGGGCTAGGATTTAGGGGCTAGGATTTAGGGGCTAGGGAATGTGCGGCTTCGCCGCATTGCATGAATTCATGGGGCGCGGCGAAGCCGCACAAGACCCCCTAATCCCTAGCCCCTAATCCCTAGCCCGGATATTTCATCAATATAAGGTCGGCACAGTCTTGAAACCCGCATAAAATCAGCTTGCGAGAAGATTTTGTGGGGGGACTGTGCCGATGCCAAAGTGTACCGCTGATCAGATGGGATT
>JBFMET010000043.1:0-9257 GCA_040753235.1 Pseudomonadota bacterium | reverse complement strand
AGCGCAAGGCCCGCGGTTACGGCCGTTTCTCGACCATCCGCACCGTCCTCTTCCTCATCGCCGGCAAGCTCGACTTCTCGCGCTTCAACCCGCATGCAGCTTAACCCACTCGAAATTCAAAAGAGCCCGGAATCAACTGGGATCGTCGGCGGGGAGGCAACCAGTGCCGATGCGTATGCTTTTCTTTTCAAGCGGGTTGGAGGCAAGTGGGTCATGACGAAATTCTCCCGTCTGTGGAGTGGCGGCGATCCTTTCCTAGTCAATTACGCCGACTATTGAACCGCAGTTCGCAGGGCATGCGAGAACTTCCGCGTTCGCTTGAAATCTGGCGTTACAAAACAAAAACGGGGCACGCAGCCCCGGTTTTCATATCAGCCAGGAAGCGCAACGCTTCCTGAACACGGCTTAAGCGAAGTTCGCTTCCGCAAACTTCCAGTTCACCAGGTTGTTGAGGAAGGTCTCGACGAACTTGGGACGCAGGTTGCGGTAGTCGATGTAGTAGGCATGCTCCCACACGTCGATGCACAGCAGCGCCTTGTCGCCGGTGGTCAGCGGGGTGCCGGCGGCGCCCATGTTGACGATGTCGACCGAGCCGTCGGCCTTCTTCACCAGCCAGGTCCAGCCGGAGCCGAAGTTGCCGACGGCGCTGGTCTGGAAGGCTTTCTTGAAGTCGTCGTAGCTGCTCCACTTCTTGTTGATGGCGTCGGCCAGCGCGCCGGCGGGGGCGCCGCCGCCATTGGGGGACAGGCAGTTCCAGAAGAAGCTGTGATTCCACACCTGGGCGGCGTTGTTGTAGACGCCGCCGGCGGGCGCGGTCTTGACGATGTCCTCGAGCGACTTGCTCTCGAAGTCGGTGCCCTTGATCAGGTTGTTGAGGTTGGTGACGTAGGCCTGGTGGTGCTTGGCGTAGTGGTATTCGAAGGTTTCCCTGGACATGTGCGGCGCGAGCGCGTCCATGGCGAAGGGCAGTGCGGGCAAAGTGTGTTCCATGATTCTCTCCTGATGCTCAACAGATAAACGACTACGCCTTGCCCCATGCCGAAGATGCCGCGAAGGCAATAGGGTTTCGGGCGCTCCAAAGAAAAAGGGCCGGCAAGGCCGACCCTTTTTCCCTGATTTTGATGGTCGGGGCGAGAAGATTCGAACTTCCGACCCCCTGCACCCCATGCAGGTGCGCTACCAGGCTGCGCTACGCCCCGACGAAGCCCGAGATTCTAGCAGAGGTGCGGCGTCCGGCGGAAGGGCGTCAGCCCAATATTTTGAGAATCGCGGCGAGTTCGGCGCGCAGCGACGCGGCGTCGAGCTTCGCCGGTGCGGCCTTGGCGGGTGCGGGCTCGCTCGGCGCTTCGTCGTCGTGCTCGAGGCGCTGGCGCGCCCCGCTGATGGTGAAGCCTTCTTCGTAGAGCAGTTCGCGGATGCGGCGGATCAGCAGGACTTCGTGGTGCTGGTAGTAGCGGCGGTTGCCGCGCCGCTTGACCGGGCGCAGCTGGGTGAATTCCTGCTCCCAGTAGCGCAGGACGTGCGGCTTGACGGCGCACAGCTCGGACACTTCACCGATGGTGAAGTAGCGTTTCGCCGGGATCGGCGGGAGTTCACTCCTCGCTGGGCGTTCCAAGCTGGGCGCCTTCGACTTGCGATTTGAGTTTCTGGCTGGCGTGGAAGGTCACCACGCGTCGCGCGGAGATCGGCATTTCCTCGCCGGTCTTGGGATTGCGGCCGGGACGCTGCGGCTTTTCGCGGCACTGGAAGTTGCCGAAGCCGGACAGCTTGACGATGTCGCCCTTTTCGAGCGCCAGGCGGATTTCGTCGAAGAAGGACTCGACGACGTCCTTGGCCTCGCGCTTGTTCAAACCCACTTTTTCGAACAGCAGTTCGGCCAGGTCAGCTTTGGTGAGGGTGCTCATGCTTGTCTGTGTTGTTGGGGATGAAGTGGAATCTCCGCGTGATGCACGCGCCCGTTTTTTCTTCGTCACGCGCCCCGGCGGCTTTATACCCGCAGGCTCGCGTTGCACTGACGAAGCGCGGTGTCGATCAGATGCCGCACCGCTTCCTCCACGTCCTCATCCGTCAATGTGCGTTCAGTATCTTGCATAACTACCCGTATTGCAAGGCTTTTTTGGTTTTCTGCCACACCCTTGCCGCGGTATTCGTCGAACACCTCGATCGCGCGCACCGCCGGCGCGGCGACCGCGCGCAGTTCGGCGAGCAGCGTGCCGGCGGGCGTCTGCGCGTCGAGCACGAAGGCCAGATCGCGCCGCACCTGGGGGAAGCGCGACAGGCCGGCGTAGCGCGGCAGCGTCCGGCGGACGAGCGCGGCGTGGTCGAGCTCGAACAGCACCGGCGCGCCCGCCAGGTCGAAGCTTTGCACCAGGCGCGGGTGCAGTGCGCCGATCCAGCCGACGGCGCGCCCGTCCATCCACAGTTCGGCGCACTGGCCGGGGTGCAGCGCGGGATGCGCGCCGGGCCGCGCGTCGAGCGCGTGGCCGGCGAGGCGTTCGAGATCGCCCTTGACGTCGAAGAAGTCGACGCGGCGCGCCTTCGCGCCCCACTGCTCGGGCAGGGCGTCGCCGTAGGCGAGGCCGCCGAGCTTCATCGGCTGTTCGGCAAGCGAGGCGTACACGCGGCCGAGCTCGAAAATGCGCACGCGCTCCTGCTGGCGGTTGAGGTTGTGGCGCAGGGTCTCGACGAGCCCGCCCCACAGCGTGGTGCGCATGGCAGAGAGCTGGCTGGCGAGCGGATTGGCGAGCGGCAGCGGACGCGCGGCGGGGTCGAGCGCGGTTTCCCAGGCCGGGTCGACGAAGCTGTAGGTGATGACTTCCTGGTAATCCAGCCCGACCATCGCCTGGCGCAGGACATCGTCGCCGAGCACGCGCTCGTCCTGCGGCAGCATGGAGGACGGCGCCGCCGGCGGCTGCGCGGGGATGTTGTCGTAGCCGTAGAGGCGCACCGCCTCCTCGATCAGGTCTTCCTCGATCGCCAGATCGAAGCGGAAGCTCGGCGGAGTGACGACGAGCGCGTCGTCGCGGCGCTCGACCGCGGCACCCAGCGCGGTGAGACCACGCGCGACCTGCCCGGCGTCGATCTCGATGCCGGCGACGCGCGCAAGCCGCGCGATCCGCAGCGTGATCGGCGCGCGCACCGGCAGCGCGCCCACGGACTCGGTGATCGGCCCGGCCTGGCCGCCGCAGATATCGACCAGCAACTGGGTGGCACGCTCCATCGCCTGGCGGGTGGCGTCGAAATCGACGCCGCGCTCGAAGCGATGCGAGGAGTCGGTCGACAAGCCCAGCCGGCGCGCGCGGCCGGCGATCGCGGCGGGCGCGAAGAAGGCGGCTTCGAGCAGCACGTCGGTGGTGTCAGCCTGCACGCTGCTCGGCTGTCCGCCCATGATGCCGGCGAGCGCGACCGGGCCGTCGCTGTCGGCGATCACCAGCATGTCGTCGGCGAGTTCGGCGGTCTGGCCGTTCAGCAGTTCGAGTTTTTCCCCGGTCCGCGCCCAGCGCACCTGCACGCCGTAGCCGAGACGTCCGAGGTCGAAGGCGTGCATGGGCTGGCCGAGCTCGAGCAGCACGTAGTTGGTGATGTCGACCGGCGCCGTGAGCGGGCGGACGCCGCAGCGCTCCAGGCGCTCGGCCATCCAGCGCGGCGTGGGTGCCTGCGCGTTGATGCCGCGCACCACCCGCGCCAGATAGCGCGGGCAGGCTTCCGGCGCGCTCACCCGCACTTCGAGCGTATCGGCGGTGCGCGTGGGCGTTTCGGCGATCTGCGGCAGCCGCACTTCGGCGCCGGTGATCGCGCCGACCTCACGCGCCAGACCCGCCACCGACAGACAGTCGGCGCGGTTGGGCGTGAGCTTCAGGGTGATGAGCGTGTCGTCGAGATTGAGCCAGGCGCGGAAATCCTCGCCCACCGGCGCGTCGGCCGGCAGCACCATGAGGCCGTCGGCCGCGCCTTCGAGGCCCAGTTCCCGGGTCGAGCACAGCATGCCGAAGGATTCGACGCCGCGCACCTTGGCGACCTTGATCTCGATGCCCGGCAGCTTCGCGCCAGGGCGCGCGCACGGCACTTTCAGGCCGGCCGCCGCGTTGGGCGCGCCGCACACGATGGTCACCGGCGCGGCTTCGCCGACGTCGACCTGGCACACGCGCAGGCGGTCGGCGTCCGGATGCTTCTCGGCCGACAGGATCTCCGCGACCACCACGTTGTTGAAGGGCGGCGCGGCCGGCGCAAGCGCCTCGACCTCGAGCCCCGCCATGGTCAGGGCGTGGGCGAGCGCGGGCGTGTCGAGCCCGGGGTTGACCAGATTGCGTAGCCAGGATTCCGGAAATTGCATGAGGTTTGCGCCTTAATCAGTTGAATTGCTTAAGGAAGCGTAGTTCATTTTGGCTCCGACTAACCTGAAGGCAAGTCTCCGCCGAAATGATCTTCGCGCGGCTAATTAAATTGCTTAAGGAAGCGAAGATCGTTTTCAAAGAACAATCGCAGATCGTCGACGCCGTAGCGCAGCATCGCCAGGCGCTCGACACCGAGGCCGAAGGCGAAGCCGACGTAGCGCTCGGAGTCGATGTTGACGTGGCGGAACACGTTGGGATGCACCATGCCGCAGCCCAGCACTTCCAGCCAGCCGGTGTGCGAGCAGACGCGACAGCCTGCGCCGCCGCAGATCACGCAGCCGATATCCATTTCGGCCGAGGGCTCGGTGAAGGGGAAGAAGGACGGGCGGAAGCGCACCGGCAGGTCGTCGCGCTCGAAGAAGTTGCGCATGAAGTCGGCGAGCACGCCTTTCAGGTCGGCGAAGGACACGTTCTCGTCGACCCACAGGCCTTCGATCTGGTGGAACATCGGCGTGTGCGTCACGTCGGAGTCGCAGCGGTACACCCGCCCCGGCGCGATGATGCGCAGCGGCGGCTGGTGCGCCTCCATGTAGCGGATCTGTACCGGGGAGGTGTGAGTGCGCAGCAGCTCGCCACTCTGCAAATAAAAGGTGTCGTGCATCGCGCGCGCCGGGTGGTCTTCCGGGATGTTGAGCGCGGTAAAGTTGTAGAAGTCGGTCTCGACCTCGGGGCCGGTCGCCACGTCGAATCCGATCGAGCGGAACAGCGCCTGGATGCGCGCCAGCGTCATCGACACCGGATGCAGGCCGCCGTGGCCGAGCCCCCGGCCCGGCAGCGTCACGTCGAGCGTCTCGGCCGCCAGCTGGCGCTCGAGCTCGGCCTGCTGCAGCGCGTCACGGCGGGCTTTCAGCGCCGCCTCGACCGCCTGCTTGGCCTCGTTGATGCGGGCGCCGGCGGTCTTGCGTTCTTCGGCCGGCATCGCGCCCAGGCTTTTCAGCAGCTCGGTAAGCTGGCCGCTCTTGCCCAGATAGACCGCCTTGACCTGCTCCAGCGCCGGCAGGTCGGGCGCGCCCTGGAGGGCGGCAAGGGCTTCGGCGACGATTTCGTTCGGATTGCGCATGGTCGTGTTCAGCAATTCAAATTTTTCCGCGAAGAGCGCGAAGCGTGGAAGACAAAACTGCGCGAAACGTCACCCCGGCGGACGCCGGGGTCCAGCCTGATTTCACTGGATTCCGGCTGCCGCCGGAATGACGAATGTGGGCTTGCACAGAGTTCCTTCGCACCTTTCGCGGACAAATTTTTTTCAAACCCACCAACAAAAAAAGGCCTTGCGGCCTTTTCTTGTTGCTCCGGTGCCGCTTACGCAGCGAGCTTGGCCTTGACCTGTTCGACGATCTTGGCAAAAGCGTCCTTGTCGAAAATCGCGATGTCGGACAGCACCTTGCGGTCGATCCCGATCTCGGCGCGGGACAACCCGTTCATGAACACGCTGTAGGTCAGGCCGTGCTGACGCGAAGCGGCGTTGATACGGGCAATCCACAGTGCGCGGAACTGGCGCTTGCGCTGCCGACGGTCGCGGTACTGGTACTGACCGGCCTTCATCACCGCTTCGTTGGCGACGCGGAATACGTTCTTGCGACGGCCGCGATAGCCTTTGGCGGCATCGAGGACTTTCTTGTGGCTGGCGCGGGCGGTTACGCCCCGTTTGACGCGTGGCATCTATCTCTCCTTATGCGTAGGGCAACATGCGTGCAACCGCTTTGTGGTTGCTGGCATTCACGGTTTCCATGCCGCGCAACTGGCGCTTACGCTTGGTGCTCTTCTTGGTGAGGATGTGACGCATGAACGCGTGCGAGCGCTTGAACCCGCCGCCGCCCAGCGCGCGGAACCGCTTGGCGGCGCCGCTCTTGCTTTTCATCTTAGGCATGATGCTTCCTTTTATCTCATGCGGCCGGGTGACCCCGCGACGCGGAATGCTTCACCTACCCGACTGCACGTATTGTTTGGCGTTGTCAGAGAAACGCCGGTCTCATAAAACCGTTAAGCCTTCTTCTTCGGCGCCAGCATCATCACCAGCTGACGGCCTTCCATCTTGGGAAACTGCTCGACCACTGCGTACTCGGCAAGATCGGCGGACACGCGCCGCAACTGGTTCATGCCAATCTCCTGGTGAGCCATCTCGCGACCGCGGAAACGCAGCGTGATCTTGGTCTTGTCGCCCTCTTCCAGAAACTTGATCAGGTTGCGCAGCTTGATCTGGTAATCACCCTCGTCTGTACCCGGACGGAACTTGATTTCCTTGATCTGGACCTGCTTCTGCTTCAGCTTGGCTTCGTGCTGCTTCTTGCTTTCCTGGTACTTGAACTTGCCGTAGTCCATGATCTTGCACACGGGCGGCTGCGCCGTCGGGGCAATCTCAACCAGGTCCTGGTCCGCATCTTCCGCCTGACGCAGCGCATCGTAGAGCTTCACGATGCCGAGCTGTTCGCCTTCCACACCGACCAAACGCACCTCAGGGGCTGTAATTTCACCGTTGATGCGTGTCTGTTTCTTTTCTGTCGCGATGAGCCGTTCTCCAAATCAAAACCTGGCGCCGGGCGCCAAGGCAAAAAGGCCAAACAAAACAAAGAAGGCGCGAGACAAAGCCCCGTGAACGGGCCCCGCCCCAACGCCTTGTTTGACCGCTGTTACTGTCGCGCCAGCGTTTCCGCTTTCAGGCGCGCAATCAAGTCATCCAAACCGAACTGCCCCAGGTCCTGATTGCCGCGGGCACGGACGGAAACCAGACCGGCTTCCATTTCCTTGTCGCCGACGACCACCTGATAAGGCAGCTTCTGCAAGCTATGTTCGCGAATTTTATAGTTAATTTTGTTATTACTCAAGTCCGCAACCGCCCGGATGCCCGCCTCGCGCAGCGCCTGGGTGATTTTTTGCGCATACCCGGCCTGGTTTTCGCTGATGTTCATCACCTGCACCTGCACCGGCGCCAGCCACAGCGGGAAGTTGCCGGCGTAATGCTCGATCAGGATGCCGATGAAGCGCTCCATCGAGCCGAGGATGGCACGATGCAGCATCACCGGGATCTTGCGGCTGTTGTCCTCGGCGACGAATTCGGCGCCCAGCCGCACCGGCAGGTTGAAGTCGAGCTGGATGGTGCCGCACTGCCATAGCCGGCCGAGGGTGTCTTTCAGCGTGAACTCGATCTTGGGGCCGTAGAACGCGCCCTCGCCCGGCTGCAGGTCGAAGGCGAGGCCGTTCCTCTCCAGCGCGGCGGCCAGCGCGGCTTCGGCGCGGTCCCAACTCTCGTCCGAGCCAACCCGCTTGTCCGGCCGGGTGGACAGCTTGACCAGCACGTCGTGGAAGCCGAAATCGGCGTAGACCTTTTGCAGCATGACGATGAAGTCCGCCACCTCCTGCTCGACCTGCTCTTCCATGCAGAAGATATGCGCGTCGTCCTGGGTGAAACCGCGCACGCGCATGATGCCGTGCAGCGCGCCCGAGGGCTCGTTGCGATGACAGGAGCCGAACTCGGCCAGGCGCAGCGGCAGCTCGCGGTAGGAATGCAGGCCGCTGTTGAAGATCTGCACGTGGCCGGGGCAGTTCATCGGCTTGACCGCGTAGTCGCGGTTTTCCGACGACGTGGTGAACATGTTGTCGCGGTAGTTGTCCCAGTGGCCGGATTTTTCCCACAGCGTGCGGTCCATCACCGCCGGGGTGCGCACCTCCTGGTAGCCGTAGTCGACGAACTTCTGCCGCATGTACTGCTCGATCTGCTGCCACACGATCCAGCCCTTGGGGTGCCAGAACACCATGCCCGGCGCCTCGTCCTGCATGTGCAGCAGGTCGAGCTGCTTCGCCAGCCGGCGATGGTCGCGCTTCTCGGCTTCTTCCAGGCGGTGCAGGTAGGCCTCGAGGTCTTCCTTTTTCGCCCACGCGGTACCGTAGATGCGCTGCAGCATGGCGTTCTTCGAGTCGCCGCGCCAGTAGGCGCCGGCCAGCTTCATCAGCTTGAAGGCGCGGGGCAGCTTGCCGGTCGACGGCAGGTGCGGCCCGCGGCAGACGTCGAACCAGTCGCCCTGGCGGTAAATCGAAAGTTCCTCTCCGGCCGGGATCACCTCGTCGATGATCTGCACCTTGTAGGTCTCGCCCAGCGCGGCGAACGCACGCTTGGCGTCCTCGCGCTCCCACACCTCGCGCTGGATCGGCAGGTCGCGCTTGACGATCTCGTCCATGCGCTTCTCGATCTTTTCCAGGTCTTCCGGCGTGAAGGGCGTCTCGCGCGCGAAGTCGTAGTAGAAGCCGTCCTCGATCGCCGGGCCGATCGTCACCTGCGTGCCCGGATAGAGCTCCTGCACCGCCTGCGCCATCACGTGCGCGGCGTCGTGGCGGATGAGGTCGAGCGCCTCGGCGTCCTTGGCGGTGACGATGGCAAGCTGCGCGTCGGCGTCGATCACATGGCTGGTGTCGACCAGCTTGCCGTTGACCTTGCCGGCGAGCGCGGCCTTGGCAAGCCCGGCGCCGATGCTGGAAGCGACCTCGGCGACCGTCACCGGCCCGGCAAAGGGACGAACGGAACCATCGGGAAGCGTGACGTTGACCATGAACCCAACTCCAGAATGAAAAAAAGCGCGGACCGGCCGCGCTTTCGGATACTACTCGAAGATACAGAAATGAAACGGAACTGCGATGCGCCGGGAATTATCCAGTGACATCCATGCAAGTTCGCGGTGACATTTCGCAACCTCCGTGGGCCGTTCGGCCCCTATTGATACCGGGTCATCCCGACCCTCTGAATATTGGTAGGCGCGATTGGACTCGAACCAACGACCCCCACCATGTCAAGGTGGTGCTCTAACCAGCTGAGCTACGCGCCTAATGCGGGGCGCATCATAACCGAAAGGCTGCGCCGGTGTCGAGTCGGCG
>JBFMET010000042.1:0-9489 GCA_040753235.1 Pseudomonadota bacterium | reverse complement strand
CGCCCAAATCCCATCTGATCAGCGGTACACTTTGGCATCGGCACAGTCCCCCCACAAAATCTTCTCGCAAGCTGATTTTATGCGGGTTTCAAGACTGTGCCGACCTTATATTGATGAAATATCCGGGTTAGAGCGCCTTTCGGCTGTTCCGCCGATACCTTCTCATGAAATATCCGGGCTAGCCAATTCATTGCGGCCGTTGGTGGCGCAGAACGCCACTGGCCGCAGTGGCCGATAAAGAGCCGATCACCGATCCCGGCTGAACGTCCGCTTACCCAATAGCGGACCGCTCCCCGCTCATTTCGCTTTCGCCGCCTGCTCCAGCAACTGGTGCACGTACTTCACCGGGATGGCGTAGCTGATGCCGCTCGGGTTCGACAGCGCGGCTTCCTTGGCGCCTTTCACGTAGACGGAGTTGACCACGCCGAGCACTTCGCCGGTGTCGGGATGCCACACCGGACTGCCGCTGTTGCCGGGGTAGGCGATGGCGTCGAGGGCGAAGACTTCATAGGGTTCCTGCGCCTGCTTCAGGGTGCGCACATTGAGCTGCGCGGCGTTGGCGACCGGGGTGTAGATCGGCACGATGGCGGCGAGGCCGGCGCGGTGGGTCGAGGGGTTGAGGCCGAGCACCGAGCCGATGGGGTAGCCGGTGAAATACAGTTGCCAGCCTTCGCGCGCGCGGCCGGAATCGCCGAGCTTGAGCGTGGGCAGGGGGTCGCCCGCGATGCGCAGCACGGCGAGGTCGCGGGCGCGGTCGGTGGCGATGACGCTGGCTTCGCGCACCGCCATCTGGCGGTCGCGCCCGATGAAGATGGCGTAGGTCTCCTTCTTTTCGGCGTCGGGCGCCTTGGTGAAGATGTGCGCGCACGACACGATGTGGCGTCCGTCCAGCACGGCGAAGCCGGTGCCCATCAGGTTGGCGCGCGGGCTGCTGGTGGGGCTGAACAGGCCGACGCCGACCACGCCGGGCTTGATGGCATCGAGCATGTCGGCGACGTCGGCGTGGGCCGGCAGCGCCAGCACCAGGAGGCAGGCGGCCCAACTGGTATGCCGCTTGCTGGCCCACTGCCCTGCCAGCCTGCGAACGTGACCGGGCAGTGTCACGCAAATTCGATACAATCCGGGCGGCAGCAAAGACTTTCTATTCATAGGGGAATCCAGGCATGAGCGTTGTTGCGGTTGTAGGGCTGGGCTACGTGGGTCTGCCGCTGGCGGTGGAATTCGGCAAGAAGACGACCACCATCGGCTATGACCTCTCGGTTGAAAAGATCGAGCATTACCGTCGATTCTGCGACCCCACCGGCGAAGTGTCGACGGACGACCTCAAGGCGGCGACGCAACTCACCGTGACGACCGACCCGGCCGAACTGGCGAAGGCCGACTTTATCGTCATCGCCGTGCCGACCCCGGTCGACGAAGCGCACATCCCGGATTTCTCGCCGCTGGTCGGCTCCAGCACCACCGTCGGCAAGTACATGAAGCAGGGCGCGACGGTCGTTTACGAATCCACAGTCTACCCCGGCGCCACCGAGGAGGTGTGCATCCCCATCCTGGAGAAAAACTCCGGCATGAAGTGGCTGCAGGATTTCCACGTCGGCTACTCGCCCGAGCGCGTGAATCCGGGCGACAAGGAACGGACGATTACAAAAATCATGAAAGTGGTGTCGGGCGACGACGCGGCGACGCTCGACAAGGTGGCCGAACTCTATGGCAGCGTGATCACCGCCGGCGTGCACCGCGCTTCCAGCATTAAAGTTGCCGAGGCCGCCAAGGTGATCGAGAACACCCAGCGCGACCTCAACATCGCGCTGATGAACGAACTCTCGCTGATCTTCCACCGCCTCGGCATCGACACGCTGGAAGTGCTGAAGGCCGCCGGCACCAAGTGGAACTTCCTGCCTTTCCGTCCCGGTCTCGTCGGCGGCCACTGCATCGGCGTCGACCCCTACTATCTCACCCACAAGGCCGGCATGCTCGGCTACCACCCGCAGGTCATCCTCGCCGGCCGCCGCATCAACGACGGCATGGGCGCCTACGTGGCGCAGGAAACGGTGAAGAACATGATCGCCAACGGCGTGCAGGTGAAGGGCGCCAGGGTCAACGTGCTTGGCCTCACCTTCAAGGAAAACTGCCCGGACCTGCGCAACTCCAAGGTGGTCGACGTCATCCGCGAACTGCAGAGCTTCGGCTGCGACGTGCACGTGCACGATCCGCTCGGCGAGCCGCGCGAGGCCGAGCACGAGTACGGCATCACGCTCACCAGGTGGGAAGACCTGCCGCAGTGCGAGGCGCTCGTCGCTGCTGTGTCGCACACCGCCTACCTTGAGAAGCCCTTCAGCGAACTGACCGCCAAGCTGAAGAAAGGCGGCGCCTTCACCGACGTCAAGGCGGCCTACGATCCGGCGGCGGTCGCGGCGGCCGGCTTCACGCTCTGGAGGCTGTGATGTCCGCGTTCGACGCGCTGAAGACGCAACTGCAGGCCGAGCCCAGGACCTGGCTCGTCACCGGCGCGGCCGGCTTCATCGGCTGCAATCTGGTCGAGGCCCTGTTGCAGCTCGACCAGCGCGTGGTCGGACTCGATAACTTCGCCACCGGCTCGGAGAAGAACCTGGCGCAGGTGCAGGCGAGCGTCGGCCCCGAGCGCTGGGACCGCTTCAGCTTCAAGCGCGGCGACATCCGCGACCTCATCACCTGCCATGCGGTCTGCAAGGACGTCGACTACGTGCTGCACCAGGCGGCGCTCGGCTCGGTGCCGCGCTCGCTGGAAGACCCGATCTCGACCCACGCCGCCAACAACACCGGTTTTCTCAACATGCTGGTGGCGGCGCGCGACGCCAAGGTGAAGCGCTTCGTCTACGCGGCATCGAGTTCGACCTACGGTGACCATCCCGGCCTGCCCAAGGTCGAGGACGTGATCGGCAAGCCGCTCTCGCCCTACGCCGTGACCAAGCTGGTGAACGAGCTGTATGCGGACGTGTTCGGCCGCTGCTACGGCATGGAGTCGATCGGTCTGCGCTACTTCAACATCTTCGGCCGCCGCCAGGACCCCAAGGGCGCCTACGCCGCCGTGGTGCCGAAGTGGGTGGCGAGCATGATCCACAACGAGCCGGTGTACATCAACGGCGACGGCGAAACCAGCCGCGACTTCTGCTACATCGACAACGTCATCCAGGCCAACCTGCTCGCCGCCACCAGCGCGCATGCGGACGCGGCCAACCAGGTCTACAACGTCGCCGTCGGCGACCGCACCACGCTGAATCAACTCTTCGAGGCGATCCGTTCGCTGCTCGCGCCGAAGTTTCCCCATCTGACCGACTTCAAGCCGGTCTACCGCGACTTCCGCGCCGGCGACGTGCGCCATTCGCTCGCCGACATTTCCAAGGCACGCGAGCGCCTCGGCTACGCACCCACCCACCGCATCGGCGAGGGACTCGCCGAGGCGATGGACTGGTACGTGCACGACCTCGGCTGAGCCGGGGTCGGCTCCTCAGTGCCGGATGCCCGGCACGCTCAGCTTCTCGCCGTTGTTCAGCGACGTGAGATAAAGCTCCAGGTCGCCGTACTCGGGCGCGTCCGGCGGCAGTTCGTTGGCGCGGATCGCCACGCCGCACCACTGGAAGCGCTTGCGCAGGTCCCAGATTTCGCTGCGGCTGGTGCGCCAGGTCGGGAAGTGCGCGGTCTGGCCGCGGCTCTCGGTGAGCCACTGGCCGCGGATCCACTTGTTCGCGCCCTTGTCGGGCGAGTGGCAGTCGATGCACGCGAAGTTGAGCTGGCCGATCTTGCGCTGCATCAGGTCCTTGCCGCGCGCCGCCGCTGCCTTCGCCCCGGGCGAGGCGACGTCGACCTTGAACGGCTGGCCGTTGGCGAGGTGCTTCAGGTAGATGGCCAGCGCGATGTTGTCGTCGCTCTGCATCGGCAGTTCGGCGCCGGTGGTGGCGCGCGCGTGGCGGGCGACGAACTCCTCGACGTTCAGCACCTTTTTCATGCGCGGCTCGTATTTCGGCATGCCCGCCGCCCAGGCCTTGAAGGCCTTTTCCGGCGCGGCGTGGCACGACAGGCAGGATCGTCCGCGCGGCCCGGCCTCGGCGAAGGCGCGCTTGCCGCGTTCGAAGGATTCCATCGCGGTATTGACGAAGGGATCGAGGTTGTCGCGCGTCTCCCTGGGCACCGGGCGGGTTGCCGGGTCTTCCAGCGCATCCTTGAACACCGCGGGTTCCTTGAGCGTCTTGAGGAAGGCGACGATGTCCTTGATTTCCTCCACGCTGAACAGCTTGTTCGTGCCCCACGGCGGCATCACCGATTCGGGGTTCACGCTGCGCGGGTCGTAGATGTAGTTGAAGATCCACTGATCGTCGCGTCCCCAGGTGCCGTAGGTCGAGAGGTCGAGGCCGACGTTGCCGGGCAGCGCCGGCGTGCCGCTGCCCATGATGTGGCAGGCGACGCAACTGCCGCCGCGGCTGCGGTCGAAGGCGAGCTGGGCGCCCTTCTTCGGGTCGCCCTGGATCGGGCCGTCGAGCCTGGGCGGCGGGTCGGCCCTGGGCGGGGAGGCCAGCGCGGCAAGGGTGTTGTAGTCCTTCCAGTCGGTCTTCGGCCAGTCGCCGTAGCGGGCCCAGGGCGCCGCGTGGGCGGGCTGGGTCGTTTCGAGGGGGGCGGCCTGCTTCTTGCCGGGGGTGGCCGCGAGGCTCGCGTTTACGGCGACGATCGCCGGCGCCGACAGGGCGAGGGAAAGCGTCAGGGCTTTGCCACGCCAGGTGGCGGGGGGGGTGGTTCTCATTTAAGGTCTCCTTCCGGTCATGGGACGTGAAATTCCGCTTCCAGCGCTGGCGGGCCGGTGCGCTCCGGCCTTCATGGTTTATGTTGAATGCCGCACATTTTCAATATAGCCAGTATAGAGACTGGCTGCCAATGCTCAACGTGGCGCAGGCGCAGCGGCGCCGATTGAGCCCTGCCCTAGATAGGGCGTTGGCGAATTTGGTATCGTTGGGTCCGTGAAGGGGGCATGCCGGGGAGGCAGGCAGCGACATGACAACAACGGACGACGACCGCACGCCCGAGCCGGGCGGCGAGGTGCGCGGCAACGCGCTCGAGGCGCTGCTGCGCCGCATGCGGGAGCAGAGCGATTTCCCCGCGCTGTCGGAAGCGATCGGCGAGATCAACCGCATCGCCGCGTCCGACCGCGAGGGCGTGAATGCGCTGTCCAACAACATCCTCAAGGACTTCGCGCTCACCAGCAAGCTGCTCAAGCTGGCCAACGTCGCCTACTACAACCAGGTCGGCGGCGGCTCGATCAGCACGATTTCGCGCGCGGTGGTCGTGCTCGGCTTCGATGCGGTGCGCTCGATCGCGCTGAGCCTCATCCTGTTCGACAACCTGGAAAACAAGGCGCACGCGCAGCAGCTCAAGGAGGAGTTCGTCAAGGTGCTGTACGCCGGCACGCTGGCGCGCGAAATGGCCGGGCGGCTGCAGGTGCGCGACGTCGAGGAAGCCTTCATCGGCGCCATGCTCAACAACCTGGGGCGCATGCTGACGATGTTCTATTTTCCCGAGGAAAGCGCGGAAATCGCCCGCCTCGCGGAAGCGGAGAAACTGGGGCCGCACCTGGCGTCGGCGCGGGTGCTCGGCCTGTCGTACGAAGCCCTCGGCATGGGCGTGGCGCGCAGCTGGGGCTTTCCCGACACGCTGGTGGCCAGCATGAAGGCGCTGCCGGCAGGCCGCGTGAAGAAGCCGGGCAGCCCGGGCGAGCGGCTGTGCGCGCTCGCCGGTTTCGCCAACGAGCTGTGCGACATCGTGCTCGCCACGCCGGACGATGCGCGCGGCAAGGCGCTCGCCGCGCTCGCGTCGCGCTACGGCGACAGCGTTCCGGTGACGGTGGAGCAGATCGGCGGCCTGATGGAAAAATCGATGCACGACATCGCGCCCTTTGCGCAGACGGTCCGGGTCAATCTGCGGCAGAGCGCGTTCGCGCAGCAGGCGTCGCGCTGGGCCGGCATGGCGGCGGCGCCGGGCCTGGCCGACACGCCGGCGGACGCCGCGCCGGCCGAGCCGGCGCATGCCGTCGAAGCCGCCCTGCCGGGCGCCAGCGTGCTGCAGGCGCCCGCGCCCGGTCTGCAGGAAGCCGCTGCCGAGGCGCCGGCCGCGCCGCGCACCAGCGAGGAGGTCCAGGCGGTGCTCACCTCTGGCCTGCAGGACGTCAGCAATTCGCTGATCGACGACTCGGTGTCGGTCAACGACATCCTGCGCATGATCCTCGAAGCGATGTACACCGGCATGGGCTTCGCCCACGTGGTGCTGTGCATCAAGGACGCGCGCCGCAACACCATGCACGGCAAGTTCGGCTTCGGCGACAACGTGCAGGCCCTGGCCCGGCATTTCGATTTTTCGCTGGCGGCGCCGCCGGACGTGTTCCTGGTCGCGCTGCAGAACAACGCCGACATCCTCATCAGCGACATCGACGACGCCAAGATCGCGCCGCGCATCCCCGCCTGGTACCGCGCGCACGTCGCGGCGGGCAGCTTCGTGCTGTTCCCCATCGTGGTCAAGGGCAAGCCGGTCGGCCTGATCTACGCCGACCGCCCGCAGGCCGGCGACATCGTCATCTCCGAGAAGGCGCTCTCGCTCTTGAAGTCGCTGCGCAACCAGGCGGTGCTGGCGATCCGGCAGTCGCTCTGACGGCGAGAGGCGCAGCGGGAATTCGGCATAATGGGCGCATGCCGTGTGCCCGTTTTTTGTCTCGTCTGCTATCCGGCCTGCTGCTGGGGGCCCTGGCGGCGTCGGCGCGCGCCGACGCGCTGCCGGACGCCTTCGTCAGCGCCCTGCATCAGGCGGGCATTCCGCTCACCCATGTGGCGGCGGTGGTGCAGCCGCTCGACGCCGCGACGCCCCTCATCTCCCACAACGCCGAGGCGGCGCTCAACCCGGCGTCGGTGATGAAGCTGGTGACGAGCTTCGCCGCGCTCGACCGCCTCGGCCCCGGCTACGTCTGGACCACGCGGGTGTGGGCCGACGGCCCCATCGTCGACGGCGTGCTCGACGGCGATCTGGTCATCCAGGGGCGCGGCGACCCCACGCTGACGCTGGAGCGCATATGGCTGCTGCAACGCGAGCTGCGCGCGCGCGGCGTGCGCCACATCCGCGGCAGGCTGGTGCTCGACACCGCGTATTTCGACGTGCCGGCAGCCGACCCCGGCGCCTTCGACGACGAACCCTACGCGCCCTACAACGCCCCGCCCGGCGCGCTGGTGGCCAATTTCAACGCCGTCACGCTGCGCCTGAAGCCGACCGCTGCCGAGGTGCGGGTCGTGCCGGAGCTTGCGCTGCCCGGCGTGGCATTCATCTCGCGCGTGGTGGCGACCGACGCCGCCGAGTGCAACGGCGCGCGGCGGGCGCTGGTGCCGGCGCTGACGGCCGGCGAGCGCAGCGAACTGACGGTGACCGGGCACTACCCCCGCAGTTGCGGCGAGCAGGCCTGGGCGCTGAGCCTGTTCGAGCCGGCGGCGACCTTCGACCTGACATTCCGCGGCCTGTGGACGGAAGCAGGCGGCACCCTCGCCGGTGCGACGGTCGCGGGCACGGCACCGGCTGCGGAACCCTTGCTCGTCTTCGCCTCCGAGCCCTTGCCCGCCGCGCTCGCGCGACTGAACAAGTTCTCCAACAACCTGATGACGCGCAACCTGTTCCTGACGCTGGGCGCCGAGGCCTACGGCGCGCCGGCGACGCTGGACAAGGGCGCGCGGGCGGTGCGCGAGTCGCTCGAACGGCGCGGCATCGCGACCCGGAAGCTGGTGCTGGAAAACGGCGCCGGCCTGTCGCGCATCGAGCGCATCAGCGCGCAGGCGCTCACCCAGTTGCTGCGCGCGGCGCATGCGAGCCCGCTGTTTGCCGAGTTCGCCGCGTCGCTGCCCATCGTCGCCACCGACGGCACCCTGAAGCGCCGCTTCAACGGCAGCGCGCTCGCCGGGCAGGCGCATCTCAAGACCGGCAGCCTGCGCGACGTCAGCGCGCTCGCCGGCTACGTGCACGGCGCGGACGGCCGGCGCCTGAGCTTCGTCCTGCTGATCTACCATTCCAACGCGCGCAAGGGCGAGGCGGCGCAGCGCGCGCTGCTGGAGTGGGCGCTGAACGACCGGGGAGAGGCGCGTTGAATCCGGGCTGCCGCGTGATGGCGCTGTTTCTCGTGCTGCTCGCGCTGTTCCAGTCGCTGCCGGTGGCGGTCGAGGCGTGGCAGGCGCGGCAATGGCCGGATACGGCCGTCGCGTGGGCCCGCCTTGCGCTGCTGCCGGGCGCGCTGTGGCTGTATCTGCGCTACTTCAGCATCCTGGGCTGCCGGCGATGCGGCGGCGACGATGAACCTCGATAAGGTGCCGGCATGGGCGGCGTGGCTCGCGCAGGATGCCGACGGCACCTGGTGGGCTTACGAAGCCGAGCCCAACAAGCAGGATCACGGCTGGTACGAGAATGAAGTGGGGCGCATCCAGCGGCTGGGAAAAACCTCGGCGCCCGTCGACTGGGAAGCGACGCTGACGCGCCGGGAAGTGGCGCTGGCGAGCGGACTGCTCGATGCTATTCGGGCTGCAGCAGGTCGATCCTGAAGCTGTCCTCGTAGGGCGGGACATTGCACTCGATGATGTCCGACGGCGCGACGTCGAGGCGCACGCCGGCGATGTCGGTGCGCACCGGCAGCTTCGCCGCGCCGCGGTCGACCAGCACCACGGTGCGCAGCTCGGCCGGCTGCCGGCCGGCCAGATACTCGACTGCGCGCAGCATCGAATGGCCGTGGTACATCACGTCGTCGACCACCAGCACGGTGAGGCCGGAGAGATCGAGCGACGCGTGGGCCGGATTCTCGGTGAGCCGCGTGTCGGGGTGGATGAGCGTGAGGTCGTCGGCGTAGCGCTTGATCTGGAGGTCGAGCCGCACGCAGTCGGCCAGCCCCCAGCGGTCGCGCAGGCGTGCGTGGAGCCGGTCGGCGAGCGGCGCGCCGCGGCGCAGGATGCCGACGATCGCGACGCGGGTGCGTCCCGTCAGCAGTCCCGCCGCCTGCCGGGCCATGTCGTCGACGATGGCGTCGAGCTGTTCGGTCGAGTAGAGGCAGGTGCGGCGGCCGGCGGGTTTCTCGCTCATGCGTGGAGCCCTGGCGAAACGCTGATTAATTCCGTCATCGCGAGGAACGAAGTGACGCGGCGATCCAGAGGGCGTCGATTTGGCTGACATTCTGGATGGCCCCGCTTCGCTCGCAATGACATTTTCGAACATGCCTCTGAACCGTTCTCAGTTTCCCCTGCCAAATGCTTTGAGATCAACGAACAAGGAGTTGAATCATGAAAGCGACGGAAACCAACCTGCTGGACTGGCAGAAACGGTACGGGACGGAAGCAGCCTGTGCCCGTGCGCTGGCGCGGCAACGCTGGGCTGAAGGATTCCGTTGCCCGCGCTGCGGGCACGATCATGGCTATGTCATCAGCACGCGCCATACCTGCGAATGCGCCAAGT
>JBFMET010000041.1:0-9829 GCA_040753235.1 Pseudomonadota bacterium | reverse complement strand
AGCGCAAGGCCCGCGGTTACGGCCGTTTCTCGACCATCCGCACCGTCCTCTTCCTCATCGCCGGCAAGCTCGACTTCTCGCGCTTCAACCCGCATGCCGCTTAACCCACTCGAAATTCAAAAGAGCCTCAAAATGCCCCTATCAACCAAAATCCTGCGCGATCATCGTGCGAATTCATGAAGCCCCCAAGCTTGGCCTGATCGCCGGCGAGGCTTCCGGCGATCTGCTTGGCGCACATTTCATCCAGGCCCTGAAGCAGCGGTATCCGGACCTCTCCGCCGCCGGCATCGCCGGCCCGCGACTGGTCGAAGCCGGCGCGACGGCGCTCTACCCGAGCGACAAGCTCGCGGTGAACGGCTACGTCGAAGTGCTCGCGCACCTGCCGGAACTGCTGTGGATCCGCTCGCGCATCACCCGCCATTTTCTCAACGAGCGGCCGCGCGTCTTCGTCGGCATCGACGCACCCGACTTCAATTTCACCCTCGAAGCCAAGCTCAAGGCCGCCGGCATCCCCACCGTGCATTTCGTCAGCCCGTCGATCTGGGCGTGGCGGCCGGAGCGCATTCACAAGATCGGGCAGGCGGTGTCGCACATGCTGGTGGTGTTTCCCTTCGAGGAAGCGATCTACCGCGACGCAGGCATCCCGGTGAGCTACGTCGGCCATCCGCTCGCCGACGTCATCCCGCTGGAACCCGACGCCGCCGCCGCGCGCGCCGCGCTGGGCCTGAAGGCGGGGCCGTTGGTCGCGCTGCTGCCGGGCAGCCGCCGTTCCGAAGTGAAGCGCCACGCGCGCCTGATGCTCGACGCCGCGCAATTGATCCTGCAACGCCACCCCGACGCGCAGTTCGTGCTGCCGGCGGCCGGCACGGCCGTCGCCGCGCTGATCGAGCAGGCGCGTGCCGGGCGCGCACTCCCGCTGACCGTGCTCACCGGGCAATCGCACACCGCGCTCGCCGCCTGCGACGTCGCACTGGTCGCCTCCGGCACCGCCACGCTGGAAGCCATGCTGTTCAAGAAACCCATGGTCATCACCTACCGCGTCCCCGCGCTCACCGCACGCCTCATGCGCAAGAAAGCGCTGCTGCCGTGGATCGGCCTGCCGAACATCCTCGCGCGCGACTTCGTCGTGCCCGAGCGGGTGCAGGAAGACGCCACCCCCGAGAACCTGGCGGCCGACGCGCTCGCCTGGCTGGCCGACGCGCCGCGCCGCGAAGCGCTCGCCGGGCGCTTCCGTGCGATGCACGCAAGCCTGCGGCAGAATGCCGCCGCCCGCATCGCCGAGGCGCTCGCGCCCTACCTGGAGGGCGCCTGATGCCGCGCGCGTCGGTGATCCTCGAAGTCGGCCCGCTCGGCCTGTGCGGCGTCGACGAGGCCGGGCGCGGCCCGCTCGCCGGCCCGGTGACCGCGGCGGCGGTGATGCTCGACCCCGCGCGGCCGATCGCCGGCCTGCGCGACTCCAAAAAGCTCTCGGCCGCCGCGCGCGAACGCCTGGCCGACGAAATCCGCGAGAAGGCCGCGGCATGGTGCGTCGCCGAGGCGAGCGTCGGCGAAATCGACACGCTCAACATCCTGCACGCCACCCTGCTCGCGATGCAGCGCGCCGTCGCCGGCCTCGGGTGCGCGCCCGACGAGGTCCTGGTCGACGGCAACCGCTGCCCGAAGTGGACGTGGCGCTCGCAGGCCGTGGTCAAGGGCGACGACAAGATCGCCGCCATCGCCGCCGCCTCCATCCTCGCCAAGACCGCGCGCGACGCCTTCATGGTGCGCCTGCACGCGGACTATCCCGTGTACGGCTTCGCCCAGCACATGGGCTACGGCACCGCCGCCCACCTCGACGCGCTGAAGGCGCACGGCGCCTGCCCGCAACACCGGCGCAGCTTCGGCCCCGTCAAGCTCGCCATCGATCAAGCCACGCTGTTCTGAAAGGAAACCCCATGCAAATCGCCTATCTGCTCCATGTCCTCGGTGTCGTCGTCTGGGTCGGCGGCATGTTCTTCGCCTACATGGCGCTGCGCCCGGTCGCCGCCAGCGTGCTCGAACCGCCGCAGCGCCTCACCCTGTGGGCCGGCGTGTTCGCCAAGTTCTTTCCCTGGGTGTGGGTGTCGGTCGCGCTCATCCTCGCCACCGGCCTGCACCTGCTCGTGGTGATGGGCGGGGCCGGCGCGCCGCACTACGCGCTCGCCATGTTCGCGCTCGGCATCGTCATGATGGCAATCTTCGCCCACGTCTTCTTCGCGCCCTACGGCCGCCTCAAGCGCGCCGTCGCCGCGCAGGACTGGAAGGCCGGCGGCGCCGCGCTCGGCCAGATCCGCCAGTTGATCGGGCTCAATCTCAGCCTCGGCTTGGTCACCATCGCAGTCGTGTTCGTGGGCCGCATGTTCGCCTGACCTGCGAACCGGCGCGGCGCCAGCCGCGCATCCCCTGACCCCTGAATCCCGACCCCTGACCCCTGAAAACTCAGGGCTCCTCCTGCGCCGGCCCGACCAGCAGCCGCTGCGACGTTGCGCGGATCGCCTCCGGCCGCGCTTCGCACTGCAGTTCGGCATGGAAATGCCCGTCGCGGTACAGATAAATCGTCGGCAGGTGGAAGATGCCGAAGTAGCGCGCGACCCCGGTCGCCTCGCTCACATCGACCTCGAACAGGACGTCGGCCACGTCGACCAGCGCCTGGGGCAGCAACTGCTTCCACGCGCGGCAGCTGCCGCAGTGCGGGGTACTGAACAGCGCGACGGCCACGCCGGGCTGACGCGCGAGACGGGCGTGGAAATCGCCCTCGTGCACACGCTCGAAATGCAGCGAAGCGTCAGGCATCCGGCTCACGCCGGAACGGCCCTTCAAGCTCGTCCATGTAGTGCGCGATCGCCTCGGTCTCGCGTTCGAGGAAGCGGTCGACGGCGTCGCGAAACTCGGGGTGCGCCAGCCAGTGCCAGGAATGCGTGGCGGTGGGCACCAGCCCGCGCGCCAGCTTGTGCTCGCCCTGCGCGCCGCCCTCGAAGACTTTCAATCCCTGGGCAATCGCGTACTCGATGCCCTGCTGGTAGCAGGTCTCGAAATGCAGGCCGGGCAGGTATTCCAGCGTGCCCCAGTGGCGGCCGTAGAGCCGCTCGCCGTCCTTGATGCAGAACGAGCACGCGGTCGGTTCGCCGTCCTTGTCCGCAATGATCAGCACGACGTTGTCGGGCATCGTTTCGCGCAGCTGTGCGAAGAAGGCGGGGTTCAGGTGCGGTTCGCTGCGGTGGCGAGCGTAGGTGTCGGCGTAGCAGCGGTAGAAGAAGGCCCAGTCGGCGTCGGTGCTCTCCGCACCTTCCACCCAGCGGAAAGTCACGCCCAGGCTCGCCAGCTTCTTGCGTTCCTGCTTGATCTTCTTGCGCTTGTCGTGGGTAAGCGCGGCGAGGAAATCGTCGAAGCGCGCGTAGCCCTGGTTGTGCCAGTGGAACTGGAAGCCGCTGCGGTGCAGCAATGGGACGGCATTCAGCGCGGCGTGGTCCGGCTCGGCGGGGAACAGGATGTGGAAGGACGAGCAGTTGAGGTCGCGGGTGAGCTTCAACGCCGCGTCGATGAGCACCGCGCGGTCGGCGTCGGTCTTCGCCAGCAGGCGCGGGCCCGGCACCGGCGAAAACGGCGCGCAGCACACCAGCTTGGGGTAGTAGGCGAGGCCATGGCGGCGGTAGGCGTCGGCCCAGGCCCAGTCGAACACGAATTCGCCCCAGGAATGGTGTTTCACGTAGAGCGGCATCGCGGCGTCGAGCCGGTCGCCGCGGAACAGCGCCAGGTGCACCGGCTCCCAGCCGATGGGGGCGCCGACGCAGCCGGTGGCTTCCAGTGCGGCGAGGAAGGCATGCCGGACAAAGGGCGAATCGCCGGCCAGCGCGTTCCAGGCGTCGGCCGGCAATTCCGAAATGTCTGTCACGACGCGGACAACGGCTTCCGTCGCTTGGGGGTTTGCTTCAAAATGCACGTTTTCGCGGACTTTCATCGACAACAATGAACCTGCACGAATACCAGGCCAAACAGATTCTTCGCGCCGGCAACCTTAGCACGCCGCGCGGCCGCGTTGCCCCCGGCGCCGACGAGGCTGTTCAGGCCGCCACCGAACTCGGCGGCGACGCCTGGGTGGTGAAGGCGCAGATCCACGCCGGCGGGCGCGGCAAGGCCGGCGGCGTCAAGGTGGTGAAGTCGCTCGACGCGGTGCGTGCGATGGCCGCGACGCTCCTGGGCCAGCAGCTCGTCACGCTGCAGAACGCCCCGGACGGCCAGCCGGTGAACCAGGTGCTGGTCGAGGAAACCCTGCCCATCGCGCGCGAGCTGTATCTCTCCCTATTGGTCGACCGCGAGACCGAGCGTGTGGCGATCGTCGCTTCCGCCGCCGGCGGCATGGATATCGAGGAAGTGGCCCACGCCACGCCGGAAAAGGTGCTGACCGAAACCTGCGATCCGCTCCTGGGCGTGCAGGACTACCAGTGCCGCGCGCTCGCCTTCGCACTGGACCTGAAGGGCGACGCGTTCAAGGATTTCTGCCGCCTGTTGCGGCAACTCTACCGCGTGTTCGTCGGCAATGACCTCTCCCTGCTCGAAATCAATCCGCTGGTGGTGACTGCCGACAACCGCGTACTGCCGCTCGACTGCAAGATGAGCGTCGACGACAACGCGCTGTATCGCAGGAAGGCGCTCGCCGAGCTGCGCGACGACAGCCAGATCGACGCCAAGGAAGCCGCGGCCAATGCGGCCAACGTCAACTACGTCGCGCTCACCGGCAACATCGGCTGCATGGTCAACGGCGCCGGTCTTGCGATGGCGACGATGGACCTGATCCAGCTCGAAGGCGGCACGCCCGCCAACTTCCTTGATGTCGGCGGCGGCGCCACGCCGGAAACCGTCGCACAGGGCTTCAAGATCATCCTGCTCGACCCCAACGTGCGCGCCGTGCTGATCAACATCTTCGGCGGTATCGTGCGCTGCGACGTCATCGCCGAAGGCATCATCCAGGCGGTGAAGGAGGTCGGCGTGAAGGTGCCGGTGATTGTGCGGCTGGAAGGCACCAACGCCGAACTCGGCAGAAAACTGCTGGCCGAGTCAGGGCTGGCTATCCTCGCGGCGGAGAGCCTCACGCAGGCGGCAAAACTCGCGGTGGAGCGGGCGCGATAGTGTTTGCGAACAAAGAGGACGCCAAGGACGCGGAGGATTGCCTGCTTGCTCTCTGCGTCCTCCGTGTCCTCTTTGTAAAAACCGAAGCAAGGAATCATTGAACCCATGAGCATCCTCGTCAACAAAGATACGAAAGTCATCTGCCAGGGCTTCACCGGCAAGCAGGGGACCTTCCATTCCGAACAGGCAATCGCCTACGGCACGCGCATGGTCGGCGGCGTCACGCCCGGCAAAGGCGGCCAGACGCACCTCGACCTGCCCGTCTTCAACACCGTGCGTGACGCGGTGCGCGACACCGGCGCGCAGGCGACCATGATCTACGTGCCCGCCGCGTTTGCCGCCGACTCCATTCTCGAAGCGGCCGACGCCGGCATCGAGGTCATCGTCTGCATCACCGAGGGCATCCCGGTGCTCGACATGCTGAACGTCAAGGCCGCCTTGCGTGCCAACGGCGCCAAGCTGATCGGCCCCAACTGCCCCGGCATCATCACCTCGGGTGAATGCAAGATCGGCATCATGCCCGGCGTCATCCACCAGAAGGGCAAGGTCGGCATCGTCTCGCGCTCCGGCACGCTCACCTACGAGGCGGTGCACCAGACCACGCAGCTGGGTCTGGGGCAATCGACCTGCGTCGGCATCGGCGGCGACCCGATCAAGGGGCTGGATTTCATCGACTGCTTGGCCATGTTCGAGGCCGACCCGCAGACCGAGGCGGTGATCCTGGTCGGCGAGATCGGCGGCAGCCGTGAGGAAGAGGCCGCCGAGTACATCCGCTCGAACATGAAAAAGCCGGTTGCCGCCTATATCGCCGGCCGCACCGCGCCCAAGGGCAAGCGCATGGGCCACGCCGGCGCGATCATCGCCGGCTCTGCCGGAACGGCTGATGCAAAAATCCGCGCGCTCGAATCGGCCGGCGTCGTCGTCGCGCAGAGCCCGGCGGGCCTCGGCGAAGCGGTGCAGCTGGCGCTGGGGCCCGCTAAGCGCGCGCCATGAAACTCGCCATCGCCCAGATCAACCTCGTCGTCGGCGACATCGCCGGTAATGCGGCGCGGCTGCTGGCGGCGGCGAACGAGGCGCACGCCGCCGGCGCGGCGATCCTCCTTACCCCCGAAATGTCGATCTGCAGCTATCCGGCGGAGGATCTGGTGCTGCGGCGGGACTTCACCGCGGCGTGTGCGGCAGCGGTCGAAGAACTGGCCGTGAAGGCGCCGCCCGGGCTCGCGCTCATCGTCGGCTATCCGGAGCGCAGCGACGAGGGCCTCTTCAACGCCGCGGCGCTGCTGCGCGGCGGCCAGGTCGAGGCGGTCTACCGCAAGCATCACCTGCCCAATCACTCCGTATTCGACGAGCGCCGCGTGTTCGCGAGCGGCGACAAGGCCTGCATGTTCGCATGCGGTGGACTGCAATTCGCGATCGCCATCTGCGGCGACATCTGGGAGGAGGGCCCGGCCACCCGCGCGATGCGGGCCGGCGCCGACTGGCTTCTGGTGCCCAACGCCTCGCCCTACCACCTCAACAAGGAACGTGAGCGCGTGAGCGTCGCGCGCGCGCGGCTGGTCGAGGCCGGCCTGCCCATCGTCTACGCCAACCTCGTCGGCGGGCAGGACGAACTGGTGTTCGACGGCGCCTCCTTCGTGCTGGATGCCAACGACGCCGTCGTCGCGCAGTGCCCGGCCTGGCAGGAAGGCGTGTTCTACGTCGAACTCGACCGCGATTCGGCGACGGGGCCGCAGCATGCCTTGCCCGACGAGGACGCTGCCTGTTACGACGCGCTGGTGATGGCCGTGCGCGACTACGTTGGAAAGAACAGTTTCAAGGGCGTGCATCTGGGGCTGTCGGGCGGTATCGACTCGGCGCTCACGCTTGCCATCGCCGCCGACGCCATCGGGCCTGATCACGTGCACGCCGTGATGATGCCGTCGGACTACACGGCCGGCATCAGCGTCGAGGATTCGCGCGACATGGCGAAGCGCCTGGGTGTGAAGTATTCGGAAATCGCCATCAAACCGGTATTCGATGCGTTTCGGGCGCAGTTGGCGCCCGAATTCGCGAAAACCACTCCCTCCCCCTTGAGGGGGGAGGGCGGGGGAGGGGGTGATGCGTGCGTGAGCGGGGAGGCTGGGATTTCACCCTCACCCCAACCCTCCCCCCTCAAGGGGGAGGGGGCGAACGACGCGCAGTGCGCGCCCAAACCGATTAACGACACCACCGAGGAAAACCTGCAGGCGCGCACGCGCGGCACGCTGCTCATGGCGTTGTCCAACAAGTTCGGCACGCTCGTGCTGACCACCGGCAACAAGAGCGAAATGGGCACCGGCTACGCTACGCTCTACGGCGACATGGCCGGCGGCTTCGCCGTGCTGAAAGACGTTTCCAAGACCCGCGTCTATCGCCTGGCGAACTACCGCAACAGCCGTGCGGCCGTGATTCCGCAGCGCATCATCGACCGCCCGCCCTCGGCCGAGCTGCGCCCCGACCAGAAAGACCAGGACAGCCTGCCGCCCTACGACATGCTCGACGCCATCCTCGAAGCCTACGTCGAGCGCGACCTCGCGGCGCGCGAGATCGTCGCGCAGGGCTTCGACGCCGCGACGGTCAAGCGCGTCATCCGCATGGTCGACCTCGCCGAATACAAGCGCCGCCAGGCGCCGCCCGGCCCGCGCATCACCCCGCGCAACTTCGGCAAAGATCGCCGCTACCCCATCACCTCGAAATACCGTCCCGACCTCGCCTAGCGAAACCGATGACATGATGCTGGATGATGCCAAGCGAGTTCTCCCTCACCCCAACCCTCTCCCGCAAGCGGGCGAGGGAGCGAACGCAATGCCCAACCCGATTAACGGAGACCTGCCATGAAAAAAATCGAAGCCATCATCAAGCCCTTCAAGCTCGACGAAGTGCGCGAAGCCCTGTCCGACATCGGCGTTGCCGGCCTCACCGTCACCGAGGTCAAGGGCTTCGGCCGCCAGAAGGGCCACACCGAACTCTACCGCGGCGCCGAATACGTCGTCGATTTCCTGCCCAAGGTGAAGCTCGAAGTCGTCGTCGCCGACAACCTGGTCGAACGCGCGATGGAATCGATCATCAACGCCGCCCGCACCGGCAAGATCGGCGACGGCAAGATCTTCGTCATGCCGGTCGAGCAGGTCGTGCGCATCCGCACCGGGGAATCGGGCGAAGCGGCGATTTGAGTTCAGGCGACGGCCGCCTCGTTCCGGGACTTGATCCGGGCATGACCCGCACAGCGCGAAAGCTGCACATCGCGTTTACCGTTTGCGGAACGAGCATCCGGGTGATTTCCGCGCGCGACATGCACCGGAAGGAGCGGACCATTTATGAGCAAGCGCCTTAAAACCGTACCGGCCTTCGCATCGGAGGCCGAAGAACGAACGTTCTGGGAAACTCACGACAGCGCCGACTATGTCGACTGGTCGAAAGCCCAGCGTGTCGTCCTGCCCAATCTGAAACCCGCCACCAACACCATTTCGCTGAGGCTTCCCCAGCATCTGCTCGACGCCATCAAGGCCGCTGCCAACGCACGCGACGTGCCCTATCAGTCGTTGATCAAAATCTGGCTGCAGGAGCGCGTCGAACATCAGTAAGGCGCCGCGTCACCACCGACACCGTGTTGCGGCTGTCTCGGGCGTTGGGCACCAGCGAGGGTTTCTGGATGGGATTGCAGGCGGATTACGATCTGGAACAAACGCGCAAGCAGATCAACGACGCATTAAGGCAGGTCGAGAAGCTGGCTGCGTAAAGCCCCCGTCTACCAACCGAGTCTATTGACCTGCACTTGTCCGCTGCACGCTGACGCATGGTCCCCAACCGTTAACGGCCTCCCGAACTGGGAGGCCGTTTTGCTTGAGGCAACCTCCTGATCACCTTGTTGCGGTGGGGGAGGGTAGCTCCCAAACCGGCTGGTACGAAATATTTGCGTCATTTAATCAGTGGGTTAAAACCGACTACGACTAAAGTCGTATAGACAGAATCCCGGCCGGCTCTGCACAGTCGCCCCCAAAGCCCGGGTGTAACACCCGGCGATCAAAAAAGCGGGGAGGAATCATGGATCTAACGCACGTTCGGTGCGCAGCAGTGGCGCGCAATCCTGGGGGGCTGCTCAAGCTGTTCGGCGGGATGGACTGTTTTGCCGAAATCAAAAAGAGCGGAGGGCTGCATTCATGACCGGACTCGTCGTCATCCCCGCAATGCTCTTGTATCTGTTGCTATCCATTGTCGTCGTGTACTTGGCGATTCTTTACGCGCGGAGAAGCGGCCGCAGTGCAAAGCGCTGGGGCTGGGGCGCAGTGCTGGTGATGTATCTGATTCCGTTCTGGGACTGGTTGCCGACGGTGGCGACGCATCAGTACTACTGCGCCAAGGAGTCGGGGTTCTGGGTCTACAAGACGGTGGATCAGTGGAAAACGGAGAATCCCGGGGTGATGGAGACGCTGGTTTATAAGAAAGACGTTCCTCACATTCAAACCCCATACGGTCGGGCAACCGTGCTGAATCAGCGATTCCTTCACATATACAAGCAAGAAGGGCCGCTTCCAATTAAGGCTCTTTTGAATTTCGAGTGGGTTAAGCTGCATGCGGGTTGAAGCGCGAGAAGTCGAGCTTGCCGGCGATGAGGAAGAGGACGGTGCGGATGGTCGAGAAACGGCCGTAACCGCGGGCCTTGCGC
>JBFMET010000040.1:0-12780 GCA_040753235.1 Pseudomonadota bacterium | reverse complement strand
GGGTCGCCTTTTCTTGGGTTACTTTCTTTTGGCGAAGCAAAAGAAAGTAACTTGCCGCCGGGCAATCCCCGGCCAACGTTCAGTGGCCCTGCGAGCCACCAGCTACTCGGACGTGCTCCGCGCCCAGGCTCAACTGGATTGCTTCGCTTCGCTCGCAATGACGGGCGCCCCGTCATGCGCCGCAAAAAACCGCCCCACCACCTCCAGCTTCCGCGTCCGCGTCATCGCCGGCAAGGCATTCAACAGCAAGCGCCCATACGGCTTGTCCGCCAGCCGCGTGTCGCAAATCATCAGCACGCCGCGATCGGTCTCGGTGCGGATCAGCCGCCCCGCCCCCTGCTTCAGGCTGATCGCCGCGTGCGGCAGCTGGTAATCCATGAAGGGCTTGCCGCCGTTCTTCCCGGCCTGGGCGATGCGCGCGGCAACCACCGGGTCGTCCGGCGGCTGGAACGGCAGCTTGTCGATGATGACGACGGAGAGCACGTCGCCGGGCATGTCGACGCCTTCCCAGAAACTCTGGCTCCCCAGCAGCACCGCGTTGCCGGCCTGCTGGAAGCGCGCCAGCAGTTCGTTCTTCGGTGCGTCGCCCTGGACCAATAGCGGAAACTCCCAGCCGCGGAACTTGAACGCGGCGGCGAGCAGGCCGCGTGCCTTCTCCAGCGCGCGCAGGCTGGTGAAAAGAATGAAGGCGCGCCCCCCGCTGATTTCCAGCACCGGCAGCGCGGCCTCGACGACGGCTTCGGTGAACTCGGGCGTGTTCGGTGCGGGGAGATTCTGCGGCACGTAGAGCACGCCCTGGCGCGGATAGTCGAAGGGGCTGTCGACGCACAGGGTTTCGGCGTCTTCGATGCCGAGCCGCGTCTTGAGATGCGTGAAGTCGCCGCCGACCGCGAGCGTGGCGGACGTCAGGATCCACGCCTGCGCGCGCTCGGTGAGTTTGGCGCCGAACATCGCGCCGACCGACAGCGGCGTGGCATGCAGCAGCAAGGAGCTCAGCGTGGTTTCGAGCCAGCGCACGCGCGGCTGCGCGGGATCGTCTGCACGCTGCCAGCTGGCGAGCGTCGCCTGCACGCCCAGCGCGCGCTCGTGACAGTTCTTCAGGTCGGCGTCGCGTTCGGCCTGGCTTTCGAGCAGCTTCGTCGTTTCGTCGAGCGCCGCCGACAAGGCCTTCAGCGCATCCGGCCATTTGTCGTAGCGCGCGAGATCCGCCACGGTCGCCTTGATGGGGTTCTGCGGAAACGCCAGGCGCAGGTCGCGCGCCGCCTTGGCCAGATCTTCGGCGGCGCGTCGCAGCGCGGGAAAATCGCCCGCCTTCACCGCGGCCAGGCGCTTGGCGTCGCCGGCGAGGTCGAGCAGATGGCCGACGGACAGCGTTTCGCCGAAGAACTGCGCGGCCGTTTCGGCGAGCTGGTGCGCTTCGTCGAGGATGACAGTGTTGCACGCGGGCAGGAGCTCGGCGACGCCCTCGTCCTTGAGCCACAGGTCGGCGAAGAAGAGGTGGTGGTTGACGACGACGACTTCGGCGTCGAGCGCGGCCTTGCGCGCGGCCATCACGAAGCAGTCCTTGAAGTGGCTGCATTCGCTGCCGAGGCAGTTTTCCCGGCTCGACACGGCGTAGTGCCAGGCGTTGGCGTCTTCCGGAATGCCCTCGGCCTCGGCGCGGTCGCCGCTTGTGCTGGTTTCGGCGAAGCGCGCGATTTTTTGCAGCCAGGCCGCGTCGTCGCGCTGGGTGAAACGCCCGTCGGTCAGGTTGCGCTGCAGGTGGTGATGGCAGACGTAGTTGGCGCGGCCCTTCAGCAGCGCGACCTTCACGGGCGACTTCAGCGCGCGGCGCGCGGCCGGCAGGTCGCGGTGGAAGAGCTGGTCCTGCAGCGCCTTGGTGCCGGTGGAGATGACCACCTTGCCGCCCGACAGCAGCGCCGGGATGAGATAGGCGAGCGTCTTGCCGGTGCCGGTGCCGGCCTCGGCGAGCAACACGCCGTTGGCCGCGATGGCCTGTTCGACCGCCTCGGCCATGGCCAACTGCTGCGGCCGCGTCCGCCAGCCGGGCAGCACGGCGGCGCAGGGCCCGTCGGGCGAGAAGAGGTGTTTCAAATCAGGCATTTGGCAATCTTGAGCGCCGAGTTTACCATCGCGCCTTCCGCTCGTCGGCCAGAACTACAGTTCACCCCCGGGGTGCCGCTATGCGTTTCAAGCCCCTCTTGTCTTCAGGAACCATGCGCGCCACCCTGCTCGGTCTGTTGATGTGCCTGCTGCCGACGGCCGCCGCCGCGGAAGTCGTCTACCAGACGATGCGCCCCGGCATCCCCGCCAGCGCGGAATACCTCGCGGGCGATCGCGACAAGCCGGCCGTGCTGCTGCTGCACGGCTTTCTGCAGACGCGCGAGTTCGCCACCGTCGCGGCCCTGGCGCGCGGCCTGAACGACGCGGGCTACACGCTGCTGTCGCCGACGCTCAGCCTCAACGTCCCCGGACGCAAGCAGAGCCTCGCATGCGAAGCCATCCACAAGCACGGCATGGACGACGACGTGGCCGAGATCGCGCGCTGGGTCGGCTGGCTCAAATCGCGCGGACACCCGACGATCGTGCTCCTGGGGCACAGTTTCGGCAGTCTGCACGGCCTGGCCTATCTGGCCGGCAAGCCCGACGCGACCGTGCGCGGCTACATCGGCATTTCGCTGATCGAAGCCCAGATCGGCGGCACCGACCGCGCCAGGCTGATCAGCCGCCTGGAAAACGGCATCGCCGGGAACCAACGCGACCTGGTCACGCACCCCCTGTCGTTCTGCCGGAAATACCTGGCCACGCCGGACAGCCTGCTGTCCTACGTGCGCTGGGACCAGGCGCGCGTGCTCGCCGCGCTCAAGCAGTCGCCGGTGCCGGTCCGGCTCATCATGGGCGATCTCGACGAACTGGCAGGCCACGGCTGGATCAAGGCCATGCAGCACGCGAAGATTCCCCTGGTCGTGATCAAGGGCGCCAACCACTTCATGGATGGCGAGCATGAATTCGATCTGCTCGATCACGCCATCGGGCATCTGTCGAGCTTCAAGACCGCCGGTTCGCGATGAGCCGCTACGGACCCCTCTCGATCAGACGCGTCGCGCTGATCTTTTTCACCGCGCTGCTGATGCTGACCGGCCTCATCGCCGGCTTTGCCGTCTGGCAGACGCGCAGCGTCGCGCAAAGCATGGCGCAGCGCAACGAGAACGCGGTGCGCACGGAACTCATCGTGGCGGTGCAGCGCCTGCAGACGCAGACGCAGCAGCAGGCTGCCAGCCTGGCCGAATGGGACGAAACCCGCCAGCAGCTGGTGCTGCCCGAGTACTACACCTACTGGCGGGAACATCGCGTCTACGAAAGCGGCCTGCTCGGCAGCCGCCAGATCCGGTCGGGCCTTTACGGACTCGACGGCAAGCTCCTGGCGCCGGACAGCCACGGCCATGCCATGCCCGAAACGCTTCAGCTCGGCGCCTCGCCCCACGACCCCATCAGCTGGCTGGCCGGCGAAGCGGGGCGCGCTGCGCTGTACTACGGTTTCCCCGTATACGAAGACGAGAACCGGCAAACCCTGCTCGGTCACGCGCTCATCCGCGTCGACTTCATCTCCGCCCTGCAGGCGCAGGACCCCCTGCTGTTCAAGCGCGTCGAGGCGGTGAGCCTGCCCATGCGGCCGGGGGAGGCGCTCTCGTCCGCCGCGCTGTCCGACCGCCTGCGATTCAGCGCCCGGCCCAATCCGGACCAGTTGCGCTTCCAGTCCATCCTGTCGAACACCCTGCTCGCCCTGTTCGCCTTGCTGTTGTTTGCCGCGACCCTCGGTTTCGCGATTTACAACCGTCTGCTGGTGCGCCCGCTCGGCCGCCTGTCGCTGGACATCGACGCAATGCGGCAGGGGCATTTCAACCCCCGGCTGTCCGGCGCCCGGCCGATGCGCATCAGCGAACTGGAGAACATCCGGCGATCGCTGTGCGACTACCAGCTTCAACTGCACAAGCTGCACGGCTCGCTCGAGGACCAGAACCGCGAATTCCATTCGCAGGCGCGCCAGGACGTGCTCACCGGCTGCCACAACCGGCGCGCCTACGACGAGGACTGGGAGGTCTTCCGCGCGGAAGTGAAAGCCGCGCCGCAGGGCGTGGCCTTCCTGCTGTTCGACTGCGACCGCTTCAAGGCGATCAACGACACTTACGGCCACGCCAAGGGCGACCGCGTGCTCACCATCATCGCCGACGCATTGACCATGGCCCTGCGCGCCAACGACCGCCTGTATCGCCTCGGCGGCGACGAATTCGCCACCTTCCTGTCGCGCACCACGCCGGCGCAGGCGCGCCAGATCGCGCATCGCTGCGAAAGCCTGATCGAGGCGGCCAGTTTCAGCGAGCTGGGCATCCGGGAGCCGGTCGGTCTGAGCATCGGCATCGCCTTCTGCGACGCCGACGCGGTCGATCACATCGACGAACTGCCCAAGCAGGCCGACATTGCCATGTATGCCGCCAAGCAGCCGGGCCGCAACCGCATCGCGCTGTTTGGCGAGGACACGCGCGGCACCGCGCAGACGCTGGTGGCGAGCCGCGAAACCCATGCCCTGTTCCACGCGCTGTCGACGCCGGGGATGATCGAGCTGCACTACCAGGCCATCCACAGCCTGCCGGGATACCGGATCGACTACTACGAAGCGCTGGCCCGCATCCGCGACGACGGCGAGCTGATCCTGCCGGATGCCTTCCTGCCGCTGGTCAACAGCCGCCGCCTCGAAACCGCGTTCGACCTCGCCGTGCTGAGCCAGCTCGACGCCGACCTCAATTCGGGCCTGCTGCCCGCCGGCTGCGGCATCTCGATCAACCTGTCGGCGCAGAGCATCCCGCACGCCGAGGTCGTCTCGCAGTTGATGCAGTTGTCGCGCCACAACGCCGAACACCCGCTGATGCTGGAGATCACGGAAACCTCGCTCATCACGCAAATGAACGAGGTCCGCACCTATCTCGAACTGCTGCGCACCGTGAACTACCGCATCGCAATGGACGACTTCGGCACCGGCTACTCGCCGCTGCGCTATCTGGTGGATCTGCCCGTGGATGTCGTCAAGCTCGACATCTCGCTGGTGAGCAAGCTCGCCGAAGGCAACCGCGCCGCGCAGGTGGTGGCGGATTTCGCCCGCATGATGACCGACGCGGGCTATGCGCTGGTGGCAGAAGGTGTCGAGACCCGCGGCGTGCTGGACGAGGTGGAACGCCTGGGTATCGCCCACGTGCAGGGCTATCTGCTGGGGCGGCCGCTGCCGCTGCCCGCGCTCGGGGCACCGCGCGGCAGGATGGAATCAGTGCTTGCCGGATCGCCAGATGGAGAAAATGATCCAGACGCTGTTGAAGAAGGCGATCAGGAAGCCGAGCAGCCCAAACAGCGGCAGGCCAAATAGCGCCGGCCCCCCCTCCACCGTCATGATGATGCTGGAGCCGATCACCAGCGACGCAGTCAGGATGCCCATGGTCAGGCGGTTGCTGGCGCTGTCGAGTTGATGGCCGAAATGGTCCAGGCGCTTGAGGTCGAGGTCCACCTTCACCCGCCCCCGCCGCGCATCGCGCAGCAGATGCCGCAGATCGCGCGGCAGGTCAGCCACCACATCGAGCGCTTCGCGCACGCTCTTGCGACCGCGCGCGAACAGCGCCGCCGGCGTGTAGCGCTGCTGGATGATCTCCTCGACGAAGGGCGTCACGTGATTGATCATGTGGAATTCCGGATCGAGCTGCTGCCCCAGCCCCTCCAGCGTGATCAGCGTCTTGAACAGCAGAATCAGGTCGGCCGGCAGCAGCAGGTCGTTCTCCCGCATCAGCGCCGTGATGTCGTTCAATAGCGCCCCGATCTTCACGTCCTTCAGCTGCAGGTCGTCGTAGCTCTGCAGCAGTTCGGTCACGTCGTAGGCCAGGCGCTCCTCGTCGACGCTCGAGTCGCCGCTCCAGTCGAGCAGCACCTGCAGCACGCCTTCCTCGTCCTTGCGCACCAGCGCATGCAGCAGGTCGACGATCTGGCCGCGCCGGCTTTCGGTCAGCATGCCGACCATGCCGAAATCGATGATGCCGATACGGCTGCCAGGCAGGAACAGCACATTGCCCGGATGCGGGTCGGCATGGAAATAGCCGTGCACCAGCACCATGCGCAGCACCGCGTCGGCGCCGCGCGCCGCCAGCAGCCTGGGGTCGAGCCCGGCTGCGCGCAGCCGCTCGCCGGACACGCCGGCGAGCCCGTTGATTTCCTCCTGGACGTTGACGCGCTGGCCGGTGAATTCCCAATAGACTCGGGGAATCATCACCACCGGATCCCCGGCAAAGTCGCGCGCGAACCGGTCGATGTTGCGCGCTTCCTTGGCGAGGTCGAGCTCGCGCCCGAGCGAACGCCGGAATTGCGAAACGATCTGCACCGGATTGTAGCGGCGTGAATCCGGCACCTCGCTTTCGAGCAATTTGGCAGCATGCTCGAGGATGCGCAGGTCGGCGTGGATCACGTGCTCGATGCCCGGACGACGCACCTTGACCACCACCGGCGTGCCGTCCTTCAGCGTGGCGCGGTAGACCTGGGCGATCGACGCCGCAGCAATCGGCACCGGATCGAAGCTCGCAAACAACGCATCCGGCTCGCCGCCAAGCGCGTCCACCAGTTCGCTGTGCATGCGCTCGTAGGGCACCGGCGGCACCTGGCTGTGCAGTTTCTCGAATTCGGCGATCCAGTGCGGCGGGAACAGGTCCACGCGCGTCGCCAGTACCTGGCCCAGCTTGACGAAGGCCGGTCCCAGTTCCTCCAGCGCACGGCGGATGCGCACCGGCGCGTCGAGCTGGCCGATTTCGCTGGTGTGCTGCCAGTGCAGAACGCGCCCGGCACGTTCGAGCACACCGCTGATGCCGAGCAGGCGGACCAGGTCGCCCCAACCATAGCGAATCAGGACCGAAGCGATTTCATGCAGGCGCGGCAGGTCGCGCACGACCGAAATGGTTTCCCAAAGCATGGTGGCAGCCGGAATCCGAGATTTCGAGAGTGTACCCGCAAGCAGCCCGCCGGATTCGCAGGGGAAGCCCATAACAAGTCGTCGCCGTGGAGTCCAGAAGCCTGGTTTGACTGATTCCGGCCCTCGCCGGCATGGCGAAAACAGACTTGATTGGGATTCCCCGAATATTCAGAACTGAAGACGGTCGAGACGCAGCATGACGCGCTCGCCGCCCGCTGTCTGCGCGGTCAGCCATTCGGCGCCGTCGCGGGTCGCCACGTCGAGCGGCAGCAGCCTCTGTGTCGCGCCGTCCACCTTCACGTCCAGCCACTGCTTCGTCAGCGCGGCGAATTCCAGGCGCTCGTGCTGGGCGCAGGGTATCGGCGTGTACGGCGATTCGCTCAACGCAGGCTGACGCCGGGCTGGCCGAACGGCGCGAGCGCCTTGGCGGCACCTGCGCCGAGCCGTCCCGCGAGGCGGTCGATCAGGCTGTCCTGGCGGGTGTAGTCGACGACCTCCTCGGCCTGGATGACGTCGCGCGCGACCGACTCGACCGTGCCGTAGGCGTCGGCAAGCCCGAGCTCGATGCTCCTTTCGCCGCTCCACACCAGGCCGCTGAAGGTTTCCGGCGTTTCCTTGAGACGATCGCCGCGGCCCTCGCGCACCACCGCGACGAACTGGCCGTGGATTTCCTCCAGCATCTGTTTGGCGAAAGCCTGCTGCTCCGGGTCGACCGGCGAAAAGGGGTCGAGGAAGCCCTTGTTCTCGCCCGCGGTGAGCAGGCGCCGTTCGACGCCGAGCTTTTCCATGGTCTGGGTAAAGCCGAAGCCGTCCATGAGCACGCCGATGGAGCCGACGATGCTGGCCTTGTCGACGAAAATTCTGTCGGCGCCGGCGGCGACGTAATAGCCGCCCGACGCGCAGATGTCGTCGACCACCGCATAGAGCGGGGTGTTCGGATACTTCGCGCGCAGGCGCTTGATCTCGTCATAGATCTGGCCGGCGTGCACCGGGCTGCCGCCGGGGCTGTTGATGCGCAGGATCACGCCGCGGGTGTTCTTGTCCTCGAACGCCCCCTGCAGGCTGCCGATGATCGCGTCGGCGCTGACCTGGTCGGAGGCGATCACGCCCTGCAGGTCGACCAGCGCGGTGTGCGCCTTGGGAATCGTGACGCCGTCGGACCGGAACCAGCCGGCGGCGAGGAACAGCACGATGAAGAGGTAGAGAAAGCCGAGCGTCTTGAACAGGATGCCCCAGTGGCGCGTGCGGCGCTGTTCCTGGATCGCCGACAGCGCCAGCTTTTCCAGCACTTCGCGTTCCCAGTTCGGGGCGGGGTTCTTTTCCGGTTCGCTCATTCGTGTTCTTCCATCACATAGACATGGCCGTCGCGCTCGACGACCGGCACGGGAATCAGCCCGCGCCCGGCGCAGCGCCCGCCCACGCAGGCGCCGTTTGCCGGGTGGTAGCGCGCGCCGTGCGTGGCGCAGATCAAGTATAGCCGCGAGTCGTCGAAGAATTCCCCCTCCTGCCAGTCGAGTTCCACCGGCACGTGGCCGCACTGGTTGAGGAAGGCATGCGCTTTACCGTCGAAGCGCACGACGAAGGCGGACCGCTTCGCGCCGTGCCGCTCCAGTTCGAAGCGCACGCCGCGGCCTTTTTCAACCAGATCGGCCGAGGCGCAGATCAGGCGTTCGCGGCGAGCCATGCGCGCACCTCGGCAAAGCTGTCGAAGAGCGCCAGCGGCGCGTGCGGCGTGAGATCGGCGGCCTCGTGCGCGCCATAGGTCACGCCCAGGCTCGCCACGCCCGCGTTCGACGCCATCAGCAGGTCGTGGCTGGTGTCGCCGATCACCAGGGTGCGCGCCGGGTCGGCGTCGAGCTCGGCCATGAGCTCCAGCACCATCGCCGGATGCGGCTTGGAGTGCGTCTGGTCGGCGCAGCGCGTCGCGGCGAAGCGCGGCCCCAGGCCGCTCGCCTCCAGCGCGCGCGCGAGGCCGGTACGGCTCTTGCCGGTGGCGACGGCGAGCGTGAAGCCGCCCGCATGCAATGCGCCGAGGCCCTCGGTGACGCCGTCGAACAGCGGAATGTCGGCGTCGCGCCCGAGGTAATGGTGACGGTAGCGCTCGACCAGACCCGGGTAAGCGTCTTCGTGCAGGTCCGGCAGCAGTGTCTGCAAGGCCTGGATCAGGCCCAGCCCGATGATCTGGCGTGAGGCGCGCTCGCTCGGCGCGTCGAGGCCGATGTCCACGCAGGCGCGCTGGATGGAATCGACGATCACCCCGGCGGAATCCATCAGGGTGCCGTCCCAGTCGAAGATCAGGAGGTCAAATTGCTTGGGCATTGAATTTACTCGGTGAATGGTTTGACAGGAGGACGCCGAGGGCGCGGAGGAACCCCTTAATGGCTTCCGCGCCCTCCTTGTTCAACGTCACAGAAAACCGGATCAACAAAGAGGGCACGGAGGACGCAGAGGAAAATTCCGGCCGGAATACCCGCGCTGCATCGGGCGCGCGCAAGAATTTCTCCGTGTCCTCCGCGTCCTCCTTGTTCAAATGCTCTCCGTTCAAACACGCTTCGGCTCCCCCTGCAGCGTCGCCAGAAAAGCAGCCAGGTCATCGGGCAGCGGCGCCTCGACGGTCATGCGCTCGCCGGTGATGGGGTGGTCGAACACCAGCTTCGCGGCGTGCAGGAACATGCGCTTCAGCCCCTGCTTCATCAGCCGCTTGTTGAGATCGAAATCGCCGTACTTGTCGTCGCCCGCGATGGGAAAGCCGAGGTGCGAAGTGTGGACGCGGATCTGATGGGTGCGGCCGCTCTTCAGTTCCGCCTCCAGCAGGGTGAAATCGGGAAACTGCTGCAGGCGACGGAAGATGGTGTGCGCGGCCTGCCCCTCGTCGCGCACCGTCACCCGCTTCTCGCCCTCGTCGGTGACGCGCTTGTGCAGCGGCAGCTTCACATGCTGCACCGGGTTCGGCCAGCGCCCCGCCACCAGCGTGAAATAGCGTTTCTCGATCTTGCCGTCGCGCATCGCCGCGTGCAGCCCGGTCAGCGCGCGCCGCTTCAGCGCGATCAGCAGCACGCCCGAGGTTTCGCGGTCGAGCCGGTGCACCAGCTCCAGGTAGCGGCATGCCGGCAGTTCCAGGCGCAATTGCTCGATCACCCCGCGCGAAATGCCGCTGCCGCCGTGCACCGCCATGCCGGCCGGCTTGTTGAGCGCAATCAGGGCCTCATCGCGGTACAGGATGGCCGGCAGCAGGCGCAGGCCGCCCTGCGGCAGATGGGTGGCGGGCGTGATCACCGGCGTGGCCATCCGCACCGGCGGAATGCGTACCTCGTCGCCGAGCTGCAGGCGGTAGCTGACCTCGATGCGGCCGCCGTTGACGCGCACCTCGCCGCCGCGCACCAGCTTGTAGATGCGGCTCTTGGGCACGCCCTTGAGCCGCGCCATCAGAAAATTGTCCAGACGCTGGCCGTCGGCGCTGTCGTCGATCTTCACGCGCCTGACCGAATCTTTCTCTAAGTCCTTCATTTTCATATACACTACTGCCGGTTCAGGCCCGGTTTTGCCTGACCATTTGCCCGGCATTCATGCCGGAAATTTTGAGATCACGCCGGTTAAAACGCTCACCGGCCGCCGCCTGTCCGGCCCGTCTGGATTCCTGCCGCCCCGCCCACCTAGGCTGACGCGGACAGTCGAAACCACCCCGCCTCGCCAGTCGGCAAAGCAGCGATGTTATCAACGACGCGACCATCAGCATACGAAATCAGCGTTCACGCCCGGGCTTTATTCCCGCGGCGGGAACCGGAAAGACCGCACGGCCCTGCCGGCGCCCCTCTCCAGGAACAGGACACCCTCATCCATGCCGCTTCACCTCAACCCAACCGTGATCGCATGAGCCGCTGAGCTTCAGCGGCAGTCTGGCCTGTCCCGTATGCACGCGCGCGGGAGAAGAAATGAAGCGCATGCTTTTCAACGCAACCCAGGCGGAAGAACTCCGGGTTGCCATCGTCGACGGACAGAAGCTCGTCGACCTTGACATCGAGTCCGCCAGCAAGGAACAACGCAAGGGCAACATCTACAAGGGTGTCGTCACCCGCGTCGAGCCCAGCCTCGAAGCCGCCTTCGTCGACTACGGTTGCGAACGCCACGGCTTCCTCCCCTTCAAGGAAATCTCGCGGTCCTGCCTGCCCAACGGCGGCCGCGTGCCGGAAAATCTCAAGGAAGGCCAGGAGCTCCTGGTCCAGGTGGAAAAGGACGAGCGCGGCAACAAGGGCGCGGCGCTCACCACCTACGTCTCGCTGGCCGGCCGCTATGTCGTGCTGATGCCGACCAACCCGCGCGGCGGCGGCGTCTCGCGCCGCATCGAGGGCGAGGAGCGCAACGAACTGCGCGACACCCTGGCGCAGCTCGACATTCCCGAAGGCATGAGCCTGATCGCCCGCACCGCCGGCATCGGCCGCAGCGCCGAGGAATTCCAGTGGGATCTCAGCTACCTCCTGCGCATCTGGGAAGCGATCGACGGCGCGTCGAAGGAAATCAAGGCGCCCGAACTGATCTACCTCGAGTCCAACCTCATCACCCGCGCCATCCGCGACCACTTCTCGGCCGACATCGGCGAGATCCTCATCGACACCGAAGACGTCTACGAGCAGGCGCGCGCGTTCATGGAAAACGTGATGCCGGCCAACGTCAACAAGGTCAAGCTCTACCACGACGACGTCCCGCTGTTCTCGCGCTTCCAGATCGAGCACCAGATCGAGTCGGCGTTCTCGCGCCAGGTCAACCTGCCCTCGGGCGGCGCCATCGTCATCGACCACACCGAGGCGCTGGTCTCGGTCGACGTCAACTCGGCGCGCGCCACCAAGGGCAGCGACGTCGAGCAGACTGCGTTCAACACCAACCTCGAAGCGGCCGATGAAATCGCCCGCCAGATGCGTCTGCGCGACCTCGGCGGCCTGATCGTGATCGACTTCATCGACATGGAGAATCCCAAGCATCAGCGCGAGGTCGAGAACCGCCTGCGCGATGCCCTGCATCACGACCGCGCCCGCGTGCAGACCGGCAAGATCTCGCGCTTCGGCCTGCTGGAAATGTCGCGCCAGCGGCTGCAGCCCTCGCTCGGCGAGACCAGCTACAACCCCTGCCCGCGCTGCCACGGCACCGGCCACATCCGCGGCACCGAATCGTCCGCCCTGCACATCCTGCGCATCCTCCAGGAGGAGGCGATGAAGGAGAACACCGGCGCCGTCCACGTGCAGTTGCCGGTCGACGTCGCGACCTTCCTGCTCAACGAAAAGCGCGTCGACATCCACGCCGTCGAATCGCGGCTCAAGGTCAACGTGGTGCTGATCCCCAACATCCACATGGAGACGCCGAACTACACCCTGACGCGGCTGCGCCACGACGAGCTGAACCAGCGCGACGGCGAGCTGAGCTACAAGATGATGACCGTGCCCGAGACCGAGACGGTCTACCAGACCGCGACCGAAGCGGCACCGGCACGTCAGGTCGCCGCGGTGAAGTCGATCGCGCCGCCGCAGCCGATGCCGGCCGCGCAGCCGGTGCAGCCCGCGGTGCCGGCACAGCCGGCCGCACAGCCCGGCCTGTTCGACCGCATCTTCGGCTGGCTGAAGAAACGCAACGACGAAGCGCCTGTCGTCGAGACCCCCGCGTCCGCCCCGGCGGCCGCCCTCACCCGCAGCGAGCGTCCGTCCGAGCGTCGCGAACGCAAGCCCGGCCAGCGCCGCGGACGCGGCGAAGGTCGCAGCGAGCGGGGCGAAGGCCGTGGCGAGCGGGGCGAAGCG
>JBFMET010000039.1:0-14861 GCA_040753235.1 Pseudomonadota bacterium | reverse complement strand
AACACTGCCATCACAATATCACCTACCGCTCTACCTGCCATCGGACCGCACAAATGTCGTCGCGCCGTTCGACTTGCACCCATCAACCTGCTAAATATCCTCTGCCGCCCAGACTCCTAGCCCCTAATCCCTAGCCCCTAAATCCTAGCCCCTAAATCCTAAATCCTGGCCCCTAGCCTAGCCCCTGGAATCAAACCCCCATGCTCATGATTTCCTGATACGCCGACACGACCCGGTTGCGCACCTGGAGGGTCGCCTGCATGGCAATGCTCGATTTCTGCAAGGCGATCATGGCGTCGGCGAGGCTGACGCTGCTGTCGCCCAGTTCGAAGCGCTGGGCGAGCGCAGTTGCACTGCGCTGCGCGTTGTTGACGCTGTCCAGTGAGTTCTTGAGGATGGACGTGAACTCCCCGGGGGTAGCGACCGGGCGCGTCAGGCCGGCGGCCTCGTTCAGGGGTGCGGCGGCAGGCGTGGCGCGAGCGGCCGTGGCGCGCAGCTGCGCCACCATGGCTTCAATGCGGCTGGTATCGATTCCTCCAATGCTCATCGCGTCCTCCTGGTTCCGGGGTGGCCCGGACGGTTTTCCACGTTCGCACCTTAGCCCGCCCGCCGGCAAGGCATAAGTCCGATAAAAGGCCGAAAACGGCTCCTATTCCCGCAATTGAAACGCCGTCCGCTGCCGATAATTCGATCACACAGGACGATTCTCATGGGAGAAGCAGACATGAATTCGGCAATCGGCGGCAGGGCGGCCCATGACCCCCGCGCGACAAGGACGAACTGATATGGCAGAAGCTGGCGAAATCGTGGTTCCCGGGTCCATCATCGATTACACCCGCAGCTCGGGCGGACGCAAGATCGTGCTGGCGCTCGGCGTCGCCGCGACCATCGCGGTAATGGGTGCGGTGTGGATGTGGGGCCAGCAGCCCGAATACCGCGTGCTGTTCTCGAACTTCAGCGACCGCGACGGCGGCGCCATCGTTGCCCAACTGGAGCAGATGGGCGTGCCCTACAAGTACGCCGAGGGCGGTGGCGCGGTGCTGGTGCCTGCCGACCGCGTCCACGACGCTCGCCTCAAGCTGGCTTCGCAGGGCCTTCCGAAGGGCGGCAACGTCGGCTTCGAGCTGATGGAAAACCAGCGCCTCGGCTCGTCGCAATTCATCGAGCGGGTGAATTTCCAGCGCGCCCTGGAAGGCGAGCTGGCGCGCTCGATCGAATCGGTCGCCTCGGTGCAGTCGGCGCGCGTGCACCTGGCCATGCCGAAGGACAGCGTATTCGTCTCCGAGCAGAAATCGCCCACTGCGTCGGTTCTGCTCAACCTGCATTCCGGCCGCACCCTCGATGCGCAACAGGTCAGCGCGATCGTGCACCTGGTCGCGAGCAGCGTTCCGGAACTCTCGACCAAGAACGTCACCGTGGTCGACCAGAATGGCACCCTGCTCTCCGAGACCGGCAAGGGCCCGAGCGTCACCGGGCTGGATGCCAGCCAGATCAAGTACGTGCAGGACCTGCAGCAAAGCGTCGTCAGGCGGATCGAGTCGATCATCACGCCGATCGTCGGCCCCGGCAACGTGCGCGCCGAAGCGACCGCCGACGTCGACTTCTCGCGCAGCGAACAGGCCGTCGAGTCGTACAAGCCGAACCAGGCCCCGGAGGCCATGGTCGTGCGCAGCCAGCAGACCAGCGAGGCAACCGCCGGCGCCGCCGGCGCTGGCGGCGTACCGGGCGCGCTGACCAACCAGCCGCCGGCACCGGCCACCGCCCCCATCGTCGCGCAGGACGGCACCGCGGCGGCCAGCGGCACCGCGGCGGCCAACGTGCGCAAGGATTCGACCGTCAACTACGAAGTCGACAAGACGATCCAGTACGTGCAGCAGGGCATCGGCGGCCTGAAGCGCCTGTCGGTCGCGGTGGTCGTCAACTACAAGAAATCCGTCGCCAAGGACGGCAAGATCGCGATGGTGCCGCTTACCGAAGCGGAAAAGACCCAGATCACCAACCTGGTGAAGGAGGCGATGGGCTTCAGCCAGACGCGCGGCGACTCGATCAACGTTGTCAACACGCCCTTCGCGGCGGCGCAGCCCGAGCCCTTGCCGGCCGCCCCCTTCTGGAAACAGCCCGCGTATGCCGACTACATCGACATCGCCAGGAGCGCCGGCCGCTATCTGCTGATGGGCGTGGTGCTGCTGCTGGTTTACCTGAAGCTGCTCAAGCCCACGCTCAAGAAGCTGTCCGAACTCGCCGCGGCGCCGCCGCCCAGCCCCAACCTGCAACTGCAGCACGCCGACATGGGAGCGCTGCCCGGCCAGCGCGGCTACCAGGAAAACCTCACGCGGGCGCAAGGTCTGGCCAGCCAGGATCCGCGCGCGGTCGCCAACATCGTCAAGACCTGGGTAGGCAGCAATGAGTGAGCCGAACGGCATTACCAAGGGCGCGATCCTGATGCTGGCGCTGGGCGAGGAAGGCGCCGCCGAGGTCATGAAGTATCTCGGCCCGCGCGAGGTGCAGAAACTCGGCGAGGCGATGACCGCCATGAAGTCGATTCCGCAAGTGGAGGTCGAAACGGTCCTCGACCAGTTCAATACTGCTGTCGACCAGAATTACTCGCTCGGGCTGGATTCCGACGACTACATCCGCAGCGTGCTCACCAAGGCGCTCGGCGACGACAAGGCCAATTCGCTGCTCAACCGCATCCTCGGCGGCGGCGGCGACGCCAGCGGCATCGAGAGCCTGAAGTGGATGGACTCGGAATCCGTCGCCGAACTCGTCCACAACGAGCACCCGCAGACGATCGCCACCATCCTTGTCCACCTCGAACGCGACCAGGCCTGCGAAATCCTCAACTGTTTCACCGAGCGCCTGCGCAACGACGTGCTGCTGCGCATCGCCACCCTGTCAGGCGTGCAGCCCGCCGCGCTGCGCGAGCTGAACGACGTGCTGACCAAGCTGCTGTCAGGCAGCGACGTGTTAAAGAAGCAGGCGATGGGCGGCACCCGCGCGGCGGCCGACATCCTCAACTTCATGAGCGGCGACAACGAGTCGTCCGCCATGGAGTATCTGAAGAGCTACGACCCGGAGATGGCGCAGAAGATCATGGACGAGATGTTCGTGTTCGAGGACATCCTCGAGGTCGACGACCGCGGCGTGCAACTGTTGCTGCGCGAGGTGCAGTCCGACCAGCTCATCGTTGCCCTGAAGGGTGCCTCGGAAGAAATGCGCGAGAAAATCTTCAAGAACATGTCGCAGCGTGCTGCCGAAATGATGCGCGAGGACCTCGAGTCCAAGGGGCCGGTCCGCCTGTCCGAGGTCGAGGCGCAGCAGAAGGAAATCCTGGTCATCGTGCGCCGCCTGGCCGACGAAGGCCAGATCATGCTCGGCGGCGGCGCCGAGGAAAAATTCGTCTAACAGCGCATTACCCCGGAGCAGCCGATCATCATGTCCAGCGTCCTGTCCAGCGTCGATCCGCAAGCCTGCAAGCCGTGGGACTTCACGAGCTTCGACGGCGCGCTCCAGCGTCCCGCCAAGGGCACCCCCGGCGTCAGGCTGCCGACGATCGAGGAAATCGCCGCGATCCAGGAGCAGGCCCGCCTGGAGGGGTATCAGGCCGGCCACGCCGAGGGGTACGCGGAGGGACAGCAGAAGGCCGCGCAGGAAGCCCAGCGCCTGCATGCGCTGGCCGGTGCGTTCGCCGCCGAGGTCAACCAGGCCGACGCGCTGATTTCGCAGCAGGTGCTCGACCTTTCGCTCGACCTGGCGCGCGCGATCCTGAAAACCGCGCTGACCGTGCAGCCCGAACGGGTACTGCCCATCGTGCGCGAGGCGGTGCGCTACCTGCCCTCGCTGCAGCAGCCGGCGCTGCTCTACCTGCACCCCGGCGACGCGGCACTGGTTGCCGAGAAAATGGGCACCGAACTCGACAAGACCGGCTGGCAGATCGCCCATGATCCGTACCTCGAAAGCGGCGGCTGCCGCGTCGAGACCGCCAGCAACCAGATCGACGCCACCCTGCCCACCCGCTGGCAACGCCTCGCCGCGGCGCTCGGCAAGGAATCGGACTGGCTGGTGCCTTGATGAACGCCGCCCACCACAGCAACCGCTGGAAGGCCTACCTGCACGACTGCAGCGAGCTGATCGCGATCGTCGAACCGATGCAGGTGTCGGGACGGGTGACGCGGGTGGCCGGACTGGTGATGGAAGCGGTCGGCCTGAAGCTCGCGGTCGGCAGCGCCTGCACCGTGCCGCTGCCCAACGGCGCGCCGCTGGAGGCCGAAGTCGTCGGCTTCGAGGGCGACCGCCTGTTCCTCATGCCGCAGAGCGAAGTCGAGGGCATCGTCCCCGGTTCGCGCGTGTTCCCGGTCGAAGTCACCGCCAGCCTGCCCGGCCTCGGCCAGGTCAAGCATCCGCGCCGCCGGCCCAGCGACCGCACCCGTCACCTGCCGGTCGGCGAGGCCCTGCTCGGCCGCGTGGTCGACAGCAGCGGCCGCCCGCTCGACAGCCTCGGCCCGATCGAAACCTCGGCGTCCGCCCCGCTCACCAAGCGCGCCGCCAACCCGCTCGGGCGGGCGCCGATCGTCGACATCCTCGACGTCGGCGTGCGCGCGATCAACAGCATGCTCACCGTCGGCCGCGGCCAGCGCATGGGCCTGTTCGCCGGCTCCGGCGTCGGCAAGAGCGTGCTGCTCGGCATGATGGCGCGCTACACCAGCGCCGACGTGATCGTCGTCGGCCTGATCGGCGAACGCGGCCGCGAAGTGAAGGAATTCATCGAGCAGATCCTCGGCGAAGAGGGCCTCGCGCGCGCCGTCGTCGTCGCCGCGCCGGCCGACACGCCGCCGCTCATGCGCCTGCAGGGCGCGTCCTACGCCACCGCCATCGCCGAACATTTCCGCGACCAGGGCAAGAACGTGCTGCTGATCATGGATTCGCTCACCCGCTACGCCATGGCGCAGCGCGAGATCGCGCTCGCCATCGGCGAACCGCCGGCGACCAAGGGCTATCCGCCCTCGGTGTTCGCCAAGCTGCCGGCGCTGGTCGAGCGCGCCGGCAACGGCAAGCCGGGCGGCGGCTCGATCACCGCCTTCTACACCGTGCTCACCGAGGGCGACGACCAGCAGGATCCGATCGCCGATGCCGCGCGCGCGATCCTCGACGGCCACATCGTGCTCGACCGCGCGCTCGCCGAATCCGGCCACTACCCCGCGATCGACATCGAGCAATCGATCAGCCGCGCGATGCACGTCATCACCTCGCCCGCGCACCAGGAACTCGCGCGCCGCCTCAAGAAGCTCTATTCGCGCTACGAACGCAGCCGCGACCTCATCAACGTCGGCGCCTACGCCGCCGGCACCGACCCGCTGCTCGACGAAGCGATCCGCCTGCAGGGCGCGATGGAAGCCTTCCTGCAACAGAACATCAACGAACGCGCCAACGTCGAGAGCAGCCTGGCTGCGCTCGACGCGCTGTTCCAGTAAACCCACGGAGCTGAACCATGGCCACCCCTGCTGCGCTGCAGACCCTGATCGAACTGGCAAACAAGGACTCCGACGAGGCCGCCCAGCGACTTGCCGCGGCACTGCGCGCGCACGAGGACGCCCGGCAGAAATTCGACCTGCTGATGGGTTACCGCAGCGACTACGCCGAGCGCTGCCAGAACGATCTCGCCAACGGCATGGGTGCACTGCAGTTCAACAACTACCAGGCCTTCATGCAGAAGCTCGACCACGCCATTGCCGGCCAGGACAAGGTCGTGGTCGATGCGCTCAAGCGCGTCGACCAGGCGCGCGCGGCCTGGTGCGCCGCCGAGCAGAAGAAAATGTCCTTCACCACGCTCAACGAGCGCGCGCTCAAGGAACAGAACCGCCGCGACGCCGTCCGCGACCAGAAGCAGAGCGACGAATTCTCCAATCGCCGCAGCCGGCCCAAGCGCACCCCCACCTGAACAGGACACGCCATGAACACCACGCCCACCATGATGCCGCCGACCCGCGCCGTCGACGCGAAAGCCGGCTCCTCCCGGGATGCCGGCGCGGCCGAAACGCCGTTCAGCCAGGTGCTGTCCGGCGAAATGGCGAACCAGCGCAACGCCCAGACGGCGCGCGAAGACGCCGGCCAGGCCGTGGCCGGGGGCAGCGCGCCAACCCCCGCGCTGGCAGCCGATCCCGCGCTGCCGCCCGCGGTCCTGCTGCCGGATTTGCCGACAGGCGACCCTGCCCTGCCCGGCATCGACCCCGTGGCGCCGGATGCCGCCCTGCTGCCGGGAATGCCGCTTGCCCCGACGCTTCAGCCGGCGCCCCTGCAGACAGCGGGGCCGCAGGCCGGCACCGCACAGGCGGCCGTGCTGCCGGGGGTGACCGGCCCGGCATCGGCGCGACCGGCGCTGCCGGCCACGGCGGCGACCGAAGCGCAGCCGCACGCCCCCGCCGCCGTGCCCCGTCCCGAACTGGCCGGGCCGGGCAAGGCCGCGTCGGCAACAACCGAAGCGGCACGCGCCGCGTCCGCCCCGCTGCAGGATGGCGCCAAACCTGCGCCGGACGGGCGCTTCGAGCAACTGCTGCCCCCCGCCGTGCGCGAGGCCGCAGCGCCGCCGCCGGTCGCGGCGCCGGAGCGCACCGCCGAGGCGTCGCCGCCGCGACTCGCCCCGACGGTGGGCTCCTCGGCCTGGAGCCAGGCGCTTGGCGACCGGGTCGTGTGGATGGCGAGCGCCGGCCAGCAGACGGCCACGCTCACCCTCAACCCCCCGAACCTCGGCCCGCTGCAGGTGGTGCTGAACCTTGCCAACGACCAGGCGAGCGCCAGCTTCTACGCCGTCCAGCCGGAAGTCCGCCAGGCGATCGAATCGGCGTTCCCCAGGCTGCGGGAAATGATGAACGAGGCCGGTATCCAGCTCGATCAGGCCACGGTCTTCGCCGAGGCGTCGCCGCAGCAGCGCGACGAGGCGGCCAACCCCCCCGGCCGCCGCCACGCGCAGCGCCTGGGCGCCGACGACGAGACGCCGCCCCAGCAGGCTGCCGGCACGATTCCGCTGCGCACGGGGCGCGGGCTGATCGATACCTTCGCGTAGGGCAGGCACGCCAGCACCACGCGACCCGGCCGCAAAAACTCAATTTACGCGCCCTTTTGCCCGCTATTCCATTCATCGGACACGCACGGCGCTGCCGATAATTCAATCCAGACACGGACATTTCAGTACAAGGACACGCAACCATGGCAGCCCCCGCCGCACACGACGAAGCAGTCGACGCCGCCCCGCCCAGGAAATCCAGGGCCAAACTCTTCATCATCCTCGGCCTCGTCGTCGTCCTGCTCGGCGGCGGCGGAGCCGCCTGGTTCTTCATGAAAGGGGGCGACAAGGCGGGTGCCGATACCGAAGCCAAGCCGGAAAAAGTCGAGCCGCCCCAGTTCCTGCCGCTGGAGACGTTCACCGTAAACCTGCAGGACAGCGAACGCTACCTGCAGATCGACGTCACCCTGCAACTGCCGAAAGCCGAGGATGCCGAAGCCGTCAAACTGCACATGCCGCGCGTGCGCAGCCGGCTGCTCGCCCTGCTCGCCAGCAAGAACGCCGAGGAACTGATCACCGCCGAAGACAAGTCCCGGCTGGCGCAGGAGATCAAGGCGGAAATCGTCAAACCGCTGCACCCGTCCATCGATCCGCCCAAGGTGGACGACGTGCTGTTCACTTCCTTCGTGATCCAGTAAACGCGATGGCCGACAATTTCCTCTCGCAGGACGAAGTCGATGCGCTGCTGAAGGGCGTCACCGGCGAAGTCGACGAGGCGCCGAGCAACGACAGCGACAGCTCGGGCGTGCGCCCGTACAACCTCGCCACGCAGGAACGCATCGTCCGCGGCCGCATGCCGACGCTCGAGATCATCAACGAGCGCTTCGCCCGCCTGCTCAGGATCGGCCTTTACAACTTCCTGCGGCGCGGCGTCGAGATCTCGGTCGGCCCGGTGCGGGTGTCGAAGTACAGCGAGTTCATCCGCAACCTGGTGGTGCCGACCAACCTCAACCTGGTGCAGTTCAAGCCCTTGCGCGGCACCGCGCTCATCATCTTCAACCCCGACCTGGTCTTCCTCATGGTCGACAACCTGTTCGGCGGCGACGGGCGCTTCCACACCCGCGTCGAGGGGCGCGACTTCACCCAGACCGAGCACCGCATCATCCAGCGCGTGCTCAATATCGTGTTCGAGAACTACGCCAAGTCGTGGGAGCCGGTGTACCCGATCCAGTTCGAGTTCGTGCGTTCCGAAATGAACACCCAGTTCGCCAACATCGCCACGCCGAACGAAGTGGTGGTGGCGATCACTTTCGCGATCGAGCTCGGCCAGGTCAGCGGCGAGATGCACCTCTGCATGCCCTACTCGATGATCGAGCCGATCAAGGATCAGTTGACCAGCAGCCTGCAGGCCGAAAACCTCGAGGTCGACAAGCGCTGGGTCCGCATGATGCGCCAGCAGATTCAGCTGGCGGAGGTCGAGATCGTGGCCGATCTCGGCACCGCCCAGGTCAGCCTGCGCGACATCGTCGACATGAAGATCGGCGACGTCGTCCCCATCGACATCCCGCGAACGGTCGAGGCCAAGGTCGACGGCGTGCCGGTCATGGAGTGTTCCTACGGCAGGTTCAACGGCCAGTACACGCTACGGGTCGAAAGATTACTGTCGAACGGACCGTTCGACGCCAAAGCAGGAGAGCAAAATGTCTGACAATACCAGCACCCTCATGGAAGACGACTGGGCTGCGGCGATGGCCGAACAGGCCGCCCCCCCGCCCGTCGCCAGCGCAGAAATCTTCCCCGACCTTTCCGCTCCGGCGACGGGCGACGGCTTGTCCAAGGACATCGACTTCATCCTCGACATTCCCGTGCTGCTCACGGTGGAACTCGGTCGCACCAAGATCGCGATCAAGAACCTGCTGCAACTGGCGCAGGGCTCGGTGGTCGAACTCGACGGGCTGGCCGGCGAGCCGATGGACGTGCTGGTCAACGGCTGTCTGATCGCGCAGGGCGAGGTGGTCGTGGTGAACGACAAGTTCGGCGTGCGCCTCACCGACATCATCACCCCTGCCGAGCGCATCCGGAAACTCAATCGATGAATCGCGTCCGCCTCGTCGTCGCCGCCGCTGCCGCCGGGCCGGCGCTCGCGCTGGCGCAGGCCGGGCCGGCGGTCGAGCCCGCGATCTCGCCCGCCGGCAGCCTGCTGCAGGTGTTCATCGGCCTCGTCTTCGTGCTGCTGCTGATCGTCGCCACCGGCTGGGCCGCGCGACGCTTCGGCCTTGCCCGCGCCGGCGGCACCGCCCTGCTGCATGTGGTCGGCAGCGTCTCGGTCGGCACCCGCGAGCGGGTCGCGGTGGTCGAGATCGGCGACACCTGGCTTGTGGTCGGCGTCGCGCCCGGCAGCGTGAACGCCCTCGCAACCCTGCCCAGGGGCGAAGCGCCCGCCGCCGCCCTGGCACCCGTCGCCCTCGGCACACTGTCGCCCTTCCGCGAAAAACTCCAGCAGATGATCGATACGCGCCGTGAAAAGTAAGCTGTTCGTCTGGGCCGGCTTCGCCGCCCTCCTCGCCCTGCCCTCGCTGGCCTTCGCCCAGGCGGGTCTCCCCGCCTTCACCAGCGCCCCCGCGCCGGGCGGCGGCCAGACCTACACGCTGAGCCTGCAGACGCTGCTGCTGCTCACCTCGCTCAGCTTCCTGCCGGCTGCGCTGCTGATGATGACGAGCTTCACCCGCATCATCATCGTGCTGTCGCTGCTGCGCATGGCGCTCGGCACGCAGGCGACGCCCCCCAACCAGGTGCTGATCGGGCTGGCGCTTTTCCTCACCCTGTTCGTGATGGGGCCGACCTTCGACAAGATCTACGCCGAAGCCTACAAGCCGCTCGCCGACAACCAGATCGAGATGCAGGAAGCGCTCGGCAAGGGCGCGGAGCCGCTGCGCGCCTTCATGCTCAAGCAGACGCGCGAGTCCGACCTCGCCCTGTTCGTCAAGCTGTCCGGCTCGCCGCCGCCGAAGACCGCGGCCGACATCCCGCTGCGGGTGCTGATCCCGGCGCACATCACCAGCGAACTGAAGACTGCGTTCCAGATCGGCTTCGCGGTATTCATCCCGTTCCTCATCATCGACATGGTTGTCGCCAGCATCCTGATGGCGATGGGCATGATGATGGTGTCGCCCGCCATCGTGGCGCTGCCGTTCAAGCTCATCCTGTTCGTGCTGGTCGACGGCTGGAATCTGCTGCTGGGTTCGCTCGCCCAGAGCTTCTACTAGGAGACACCCCATGACTCCAGAAAGCGTCATGACCATCGGCCGAGTCGCCCTGGAAATCACTTTCCTCGTATCGGCACCGGTTCTGCTCGCCACGCTGGCGATCGGCCTGGTCGTCGCCGTGTTCCAGGCAGCAACCCAGATCAACGACGCCAGCCTGGCGTTCATCCCCAAGGTGCTCGCGGTATTCGTCACCTTCGCAGTGGCGGGGCCGTGGATGCTCACGGTGATGACCGACTACATGCGCCGGGTTCTGACCGGGCTGCCCGGCATCATCGGCTAGGCTGGCCCCGGACGGGCCGCCGCGCCGACGCATCCCGCCCCCATCCGCTCCCCATGATCAGCATTACCGACGCCCAGCTCAACGCCTGGCTGATCGCCTTCGTCTGGCCGCTCGTCCGCATCCTCGGCCTCATCATGGTGGCGCCGATGTTCGGCCACCGCGCGGTGCCGGCGAGGGTGAAGATCGGCCTCGGCGTGGGCATTGCCCTGATCGTGGCCCCCGCGCTGCCGCCGCTGCCGAACGTCGGCCTCAGTTCCTGGCACGGGTTGCTCATCCTCGTGCAGCAGTTTCTCATAGGCGTCGGCATCGGCTTCGTCATGCGCATCGCGTTTGCCGCAGTGGACGCCGCCGGCGAGATCATCGGCCTGCAAATGGGCCTCGGCTTTGCCGCCTTCTTCGATCCCCAGAGTGCGGGCCAGACGCTGGTCGTGGCGCGCTTTCTCAACATGATCGCGCTGCTGGTGTTCCTCGCCGTCAACGCCCACCTGTTGTTGATCGGGGTGCTGGTGGAGAGTTTCCAGATCCTGCCCATCGCGGCCCAGCCGCTCGCCGGCGCCGGTTTTTTCAGTCTGGCCTCGTTCGGTTCCGCGGTGTTCGCCATCGGCCTGCAGATGGCGCTGCCGCTGATCGCGATCCTGCTGATCGTCAACCTGTCGCTCGCGATCCTCACCCGCTCGGCGCCACAGCTCAACATCTTCGCGATCGGCTTCCCGATCACGCTCGCGGTGGGAATGGCGATGCTGATGTTGACGCTGCCCTACTTCCTGCCGCAGTTCGAGCTTATGTTCCGCCAGGCGTTCGAGACCATCAGCACCGTGCTCGGCGACCTGCGCCCGCGCTGATACCGGACTTGGGGCGATTCGCCCGCAGGCGCAGCCCAACAAAAAGGGTGCAGGCATCGCCCGCACCCTCCCTGAATCCTGGCCCCTGGCCCTAGAATCCCAGACTGTCGAGCAGGTCGTCGACCTGACTCTGGCTGGAAACGACATCGCTCTTGCTGTGCGGGTCGATCTGCGGGCCGTTCAGCAGGTTGTTGCCCGGCTCGCGCCTGATTTCGCTCGGCGCGTAGTCGATCAGCAACTGCACCAGCTGCTGCTCGAGGTTGTGCGCAAGCTCGGTCACCTTGCGGATGACCTGGCCGGTGAGATCCTGAAAATCCTGCGCCATCATGATGTCGAGCAGCTGCTGCTTGGTCGCGCCGGTGTCGCTGCGCATGTCGACGAGGCACTGCATGGTCAGCGTCGCCATATCGCGATAGCGCTCTTCCGAGAACGGCTCTTTCAGCGCCGATTTCCAGCCGCTCAGCACTTCCTCTGCGCCGGCGTCGATGCGCTCCTGCAGCGGAATCGCGGTATCGGTGGCATTGAGCACGCGCTGCGCAGCCTGCTCGGTCATGCGCGCGACATAGTTGAGACGTTCGCGCACGTCCGGCATTTCCTGCGTTGCCTGCTGCACCACTTTGTCGAGTCCGAGCTCGCGCAGGCTGTCATGCAGAGTGCGGGTAATGTGGCCTACGCGCGCCAGCATGGCGTCGTGGTCGACGGGGCTGCCTGGGATCGTATCGTGTGTTGGGGCGGGCGCACCGGGCGCGCCGCCACTCGAAAACCGGGATTCCACGTCATCCCCCTTTTTCGAGTTTTTCGAAGATCTTGGTGAGCTTTTCGTCGAGCGTGGCCGCGGTGAAAGGCTTCACGACATAGCCGTTGGCACCGGCCTGCGCCGCGGCGATGATGTTTTCCTTCTTGGCTTCGGCCGTCACCATCAGAACCGGCAGCTTGGACAGCGCGGCATCGGCGCGTATCTGCTGCAGCATGGTCAGTCCGTCCATGTTGGGCATGTTCCAGTCCGAGACGACGAAGTCGAAATTGCCCGCGCGCAGCTTGGCCAGTCCGTCGGCGCCGTCTTCGGCTTCTTCGACGTTGGAATAGCCCAGCTCCTTCAGGAGGTTGCGCACGATGCGGCGCATCGTGGAAAAGTCGTCGACGACCAGGAATTTCGTGTTGGGATCTGCCATGCCATGCTCCAGAAAGGCGGGTTGTTTGCGCGGGAAGCCCTGAACAGGTCGGTCACCCCGACGGAGCGTGGTTATTGCCGCTTCAGCAGCTTTACAACCACGGCCGCCCCTTGCAGGTGAAAGCCGGGGGCCAGATGCTTGTTTAACTGGATTCCGGCTTTCGCCGGAATGGCGAATGTGGACTTGTTCAGCGCTTCCCCAACGGAATAAACGGCATTCGCACCGCAAACTTAAGCGCCCGGCGCGTCCCTACGCCGGCTCGGCAAAACGTGCGCGGATCGCCAGAATGCCGGGCAGTTCGCGCACAAAGACCTCGACAAGATCGGGGTCGAAGTGCCGGCCGCGGTTGTCGCGCAGATAGTCCACCGCCGCCTCGATCGTCCAGGCCTGCTTGTAAGGGCGCACCGAGGTCAGCGCGTCGAACACGTCGGCCAGCGCCGCGATGCGCCCGGCCATGGGAATGGCCTCGCCGGCCAGGCCGTTCGGATAGCCGCTGCCGTCCCATTTCTCATGATGGGTGAGCGCGATCTCCCGCGCCATGTGCAGCAGGTCGGAATCGTCGCTCTCGAGCAGGCGCCCGCCGATGACAGTATGGCTTTTCATGATTTCCCACTCGTGCGGCTCGAACTTGCCCGGCTTCAGCAGGATGGCATCGGGAATGCCGATCTTGCCGATATCGTGCATCGGGCTGGCGTTGAGAATGAGGTCGCAGCCGGCCTCGCTCCAGCCCAGCGCGCGCGCCAGCAGGGCGCAGCCGTGGCTCATGCGCAGAATGTGGTTGCCGGTTTCCTCGTCGCGGTATTCCGCCGCCTTGCCCAGGCGCTGCACGATCTGCAAGCGGGTGCGGCTGAGTTCCTCGGTACGTGCACGCACCATCTCCTCCAGCACCGCCTTCTGGTCGTGCACCATGCGGTGCGCGAGCTGCGCGTCGAGCAGGTTGCGCACCCGCATCAGCAGTTCGTTGCGGTCGAAGGGCTTGCTGATGAAGTCGCGCGCGCCGGCCCCCAGTGCCCGCAACAGGCTGTCCTTGCCGTACTGCGCCGTGAGAACGACGATGGGCGGCAGCAAGGGATCGTTCAGCGCGCGCAGCGCCTCCATCACCCGATAGCCGTCCAGATGCGGCATGTTGATGTCGAGCAGAATCAGCGAAGGACGCGACGCCAGGTAGCGCTCGACCGCATCGCGCGGATCCTGTACCAGCACCAGGTTGCGGTAGCCCTGTCCTCCGAGCATCTTGTCGAGCAGCCTCAGATTGGCCGGCTCGTCGTCGACGATGAGAATACCCGCTTCGGCAAGCAGCTCGGGCTTCATTCGCGCGTCTCCCCGCGTTGTTGCAGGCACCGGTCGAGGGCGGCGAACAGGCCGGCAATCTCGATCGGCTTGGTGAGATATTCCGCGAAGCCCGCGCCGCGGCCGCGCTCGACCTCGTGCGGCATTGCATTGGCCGTGACGGCAACCACCGGAACGGCCTTCAGGCGCGCATCGGACTTGAGCACGCTCAGCACCTGGTAGCCATCCATGCCCGGCATGTTGATATCGAGCAGGATCAGATCGGGCAGCCGCGCCCGCGCGAGTTCGAGCCCCAGTTCGGGGGTGTGCGCCGTGAGCAGCTGGATATGCGGGCGGTGGCCGAGGATCTGCGCCACCAGCTTGAGATTGGAGGGGTTGTCTTCAATGTACAGCACCGTGTGCTGCAGCCCCTGCGCGTGCGCCCCGGCATGGGCGGCCGGCGCCGGTCCCCTGCCGGGACCGGCCGTCGTATCCGCCATCGATTCGACCGGCAATTCGATCCAGAAAGTGCTGCCGGCGCCAGGCTCGCTCTCGACACCGACTGCGCCACCCATCATTTCAACGATACGGCGAGTAATGGCCAGGCCGATGCCGGTGCCTTCGATGCCTTCATGGCCGGCAACCAAACGGTGAAAGGGCAAGAACAATTCCTGCAGGCGGCCGGATGGGATGCCCGGGCCGGTGTCGATGACGCGGATTTGCAGGCGGTCTTCCCCCACCCGCAAAACCTCGATGCGCGCGGCGCCCGCCTCGCGGTTGTATTTGATCGCGTTGGAGAGCAGGTTCAGCAAGGCCTGCTTGAGCCGCATGCGATCAGCCCGAACCGCTGCGCCCTTGAGCCCGCGGTGACTCAAGCGGATGCCGCGCGCGTCGGCAAGCGGTTCCACCAGCGCCAGGCACTCGTCGACCACGGAGCACACCTCGATCGGTTCGAGTGAAAGATTGATGTGCCCGGACTCGACTTTGGCCAGGTCCAGCACTTCGTTGATCAGTTCCAGCAGATGGCGGCCG
>JBFMET010000038.1:0-15509 GCA_040753235.1 Pseudomonadota bacterium | reverse complement strand
GGCGACAACGTCAGCATCAAGGTCTCGCTGATTGCCCCGATTGCGATGGACGAAGGTCTGCGTTTCGCCATCCGCGAAGGCGGCCGCACCGTCGGCGCCGGCGTCGTGGCCAAGATCGAAGAGTAAGCGGGCTTCGCCCAACACAAGGCCGGGGGTGGTGCGGTGAATGCCGCGCTGTCCCTGGCCTTTAAAGACACAGGCCAATAGCTCAATTGGTAGAGCGTCGGTCTCCAAAACCGAAGGTTGGGGGTTCGAGACCCTCTTGGCCTGCCACAGGATTAAGCCGCAAGGCACACAGCGTTCATGGCTGACAAACTGAAGTTGCTGGTCGCAGTGCTGCTGGTCATCGCAGGGGTGGCCGGCTTTTATTTTTTTGCGGACGCCCCCACCGTGGTGCGCGTGCTGTCGGTGCTCGTCGGCGTGATTCTGGCGGGCGTCGTGGCCGGGTTCTCCGGTCCGGGCCGGCAGTTCTTCGCGTTCGCGGTCGATGCGCGTGACGAGGCCAGGAAAGTTGTCTGGCCCACTCGCAAGGAAACCCTTCAGATGACCGGCGTGGTGATGCTCTTCGTCATCGTGATGGCGCTGTTCCTGTGGGCGGTCGACAGCATTTTGACGTGGCTGGTGAAGCTGGCTTTGGGACAGGGGGGTTGAGTATGCGGTGGTACGTGGTTCATGCCTACTCCGGCTTCGAGAAAAGCGTGGCGCGCAATCTGGCCGAGCGCGTCGAGCGCGCCGGCATGAAGGACCGCTTCGGCGAGATCCTGGTGCCGGTCGAGGAAGTGGTCGAAATGAAGGCGGGTCAGAAGAAGACCGCCGAGCGCAAGTTCTTCCCCGGCTACGTGCTGGTGCAGATGGAAATGGACGATGACACCTGGCACCTGGTGAAGAGCACGCCCAGGGTCACCGGTTTCGTCGGCGGCACCGCGACCAAGCCGGCGCCGATTTCCGAGAAGGAAGTGCAGGCGATCATGGATCAGATGCGCGAGGGGGTGGAAAAGCCCAAGCCCAAGATCCTGTTCGAAGTGGGCGAGACGGTGCGCGTGATCGACGGTCCGTTCACCGACTTCAACGGCAACGTCGAAGAAGTGAACTACGACAAGAGCAAGCTGCGCGTGTCGGTGATGATTTTCGGGCGCGCGACGCCCGTCGAGCTGGGCTTCGGCCAGGTCGAGAAGAGCTAGGCCGGGCTGACGCCCGGCTGGTTGAAGCTGCCCCGGTGTTCGGGGGCAGAAAGGTCCGGGCAACCGGAGAGGAGCGCGAGTAGGGCGACCGAAAGTGCGTTGGTACTCACATTAAGGAGCCATCATGGCAAAGAAGATTGTCGGCTATATCAAGCTGCAAGTGCCGGCGGGAAAAGCCAACCCGTCGCCCCCCATCGGTCCCGCGCTCGGTCAGCGCGGCCTGAACATCATGGAATTCTGCAAGGCGTTCAACGCCAAGACCCAGGGTATGGAGCCCGGTCTGCCGATTCCGGTGGTGATCACTGCGTTCGCGGACAAGAGCTTCACCTTCATCATGAAGACGCCGCCCGCAACGGTGCTGATCAAGAAGGCGATCAAGCTCGACAAGGGCAGCGCCAAGCCGCACCTCGACAAGGTGGGCACGATTACCCGCGCGCAGCTGGAAGAAATCGCCAAGACCAAGGAACCCGATCTGACCGCGGCCAACATGGACGCGGCCGTGCGCACCATCGCCGGCACCGCCCGTTCCATGGGCATCAACGTGGAGGGCGTCTGAGATGGCTAACGCATCCAAGCGCCTGCGCGCGCTGAAAGAGAAAATCGACCGCACCCGCAACTATCCGGTGGTGGACGCCCTGGCGCTGGTCAAGGAAACCGCGACCGCCAGGTTCGACGAGTCGGTCGACGTCGCGATCAACCTCGGCGTCGATGCGCGCAAGTCGGACCAGATGGTTCGCGGCGCGGTCGTGCTGCCCAAGGGCATCGGCAAGACCGTGCGTGTCGCCGTGTTTGCCCAGGGCGACAATGCGCAGAAGGCGCGTGACGCCGGCGCCGACATCGTCGGCTTCGACGACCTGGCGGCCGAGATCAAGGCCGGCAAGATGGATTTCGACGTGGTGATCGCCACCCCCGACGCGATGCGCGTGGTCGGCCAGCTCGGCCAGATCCTCGGTCCGCGCGGCCTGATGCCGAACCCCAAGGTCGGCACCGTGTCGCCCGACGTGGTCGGCGCCGTGAAAAATGCCAAGGCCGGTCAGGTGCAGTACCGCACCGACAAGGGTGGCATCGTGCATTGCACCATCGGCCGCGCCTCGTTCAGCGTCGACGACCTGAAAGAGAACCTGGTCGCCCTGCTGGACGCGCTGCAGCGTGCCAAGCCGGCGAGTGCCAAGGGCGTCTTTTTCAAGCGCCTGTCGGTGTCCTCGACCATGGGCGTGGGCGTGCGCGTCGACCAGGCCAGCGTCAACGCGTAATTGGGATTGTGGGTGCGCTGCGGCGCACCCGAGCGAACTTTGGGCCGCCGGTCGTCGTATGGCCGGCGGGTTGTCAAAGACCGTAGGCATCCGCAAGGATTTAATGCGGGTCGAAGGTGGATGGGTGACGGCGTGCCGTCCTCTGCCTGCCGGAGATCCGACCCTACGCAGATGGCGTTCCCCAGCAGGATTTTCCTGTCAAGGTCGCCAGCCGGAGCGCCCCGTGGGCACAAGCGGTCAGCGCTCCGTAACTGAGAAGGAGGTAAGACCTTGAGTCTGAATCTTGAAGAAAAGAAAGCCGTCGTTGCCGAGGTTGCTGCGCAGGTTGCAGCCGCCCAGACGGTTGTCGTCGCCGAGTATCGTGGCATCACGGTGGAGCACATGACCCAGCTGCGCGCGCAAGCCCGCAAGCAGGGCGTCTATCTGCGCGTGTTGAAAAACACGCTGGTGCGCCGCGCGATCGCGGATACGCCGTTTGCAGGCATTTCCGACCAGCTGGTCGGCCCGCTTGCCTACGGCGTGTCCACCGATCCCGTTGCCGCCGCCAAGGTGATGCACGAGTTTGCCAAGACCAACGACAAGTTCGTGATCAAGGCCGGTGCCATGCCCAACTTCGTCATGTCCGCCAAGGACGTGGGGAATCTGGCCAGCATGCCCAGCCGCGAAGAACTCTTGTCCAAGCTCCTGGGCACCATGCAGGCCCCGATCGCGCAGTTCGTTCGTACGCTCAACGAAGTGCCGACCAAGTTCGTTCGCGGACTGGCTGCGGTGCGCGACAAGCAGGCCGCTTAAGCGGTCGGCCGACAACCGAATCGACGAAATCGTTTTTTAATCTGAAGCACAATTGACAGGAGTAATACAAATGGCTGTTGCAAAAGCTGACATTCTGGATGCCATCGCCGGCATGACCGTCCTCGAGCTGTCCGAGCTCATCAAGGAAATGGAAGAGAAGTTCGGCGTTTCCGCCGCCGCCGCCGCTGTGGCCGTGGCTGCGCCCGCTGCCGGTGGCGCTGCCGCCGCCGCAGAAGAGCAGACCGAGTTCACCGTGATGCTGAATTCCGCCGGCGAAAAGAAAGTGGAAGTCATCAAGGTCGTGCGTGCGGCCACCGGTCTGGGCCTGAAGGAAGCCAAGGACCTGGTCGACGGCGCACCCAAGGCGGTGAAGGAAGGCGTGTCCAAGGCCGACGCCGACGCGCTGAAGAAGCAACTGGAAGAAGCGGGCGCCACCGTCGAGGTGAAGTAAGTCGCGGGCAACCAGGGCGGTGCGCGCAAGCGGATCGCCCGCCTTCAATGACTGAACCCGTAGCAACGTGTGTCGCGGGCCTGGCCCGCGGCAGACGCAAGCAGCACATACCCGGAACCCGGAATCGGCTTCCGGGCGTTTGCTTTTTGCGTGTGCCTCATACCGTACCGTCCGTCACCCGCGTGACGGTGCGCATCTGATCGTCAAGGAGAACCCATGGCCTACACCTTTACCGAGAAAAAACGTCTGCGCAAGAGCTTTGCCAGCCGGACCAACACCCTTCCGGTGCCGTTTCTTCTGGCGACCCAGATCGATTCCTACCGCGCCTTCCTGCAGGAGGGGCGCTCGGTCGAGGAACGCCTGAACGAAGGCCTGCAGGCGGCGTTCACGTCGATCTTCCCGATCGTCTCCCACAGCGGGAATGCGCGCCTCGAGTATGTCAGCTACCTGCTCGGCGAGCCGGTGTTCGACATCAAGGAATGCCAGCAGCGCGGCCTGACCTACTGCGCGCCGCTGCGCGCCAAGGTGCGCCTGGTGATCATGGACAAGGAAGCGTCCAAGCCGACCATCAAGGAAGTCAAGGAGCAGGAAGTCTACATGGGCGAGATCCCGCTCATGACGCCGACCGGTTCCTTCGTCATCAACGGCACCGAGCGCGTGATCGTGTCGCAGCTGCACCGTTCGCCCGGCGTGTTCTTCGAGCACGACCGCGGCAAGACGCACAGCTCCGGCAAGCTCCTGTTCTCGGCCCGCGTGATTCCCTACCGCGGCTCGTGGCTGGACTTCGAGTTCGACGCCAAGGACATCCTGTTCTTCCGCGTCGACCGCCGCCGCAAGATGCCGGTCTCGATCCTGCTCAAGGCGCTGGGCTACAGCCCGGCCGCGATCCTCGACGAGTTCTTCGCCAAGGACACCTTCTACGTCAACGACAAGGGCGTGCAGTTCGAACTGGTGCCCGAGCGCCTGCGCGGCGAGATCGCGCGCTTCGATATCTGCGGCAAGGACGATCACGTCATCGTCGCCAAGGACAAGCGCATCACCGCCAAGCACATCCGCGAACTCGATGCCGCCGGCGTCAAGAAATGGGCGGTGCCGGCCGAGTTCGTCATCGGCCGTGTGCTGTCGCACGACATCGTCGACACGAATACCGGCGAGCTGGTTGCGCGCGCCAACGACGAGGTCACCGAGGAGCTGCTGGGCAGGATCGCCGCGGCGGGCGTCGAGAAATTCAACACGCTCTACACCAACGACCTTGACCACGGCGCCTTCATTTCGCAGACCCTGCGTACCGACGACACCGCCGACGAATATGCCGCCAAGGTCGCGATCTATCGCATGATGCGTCCGGGCGAGCCGCCCACCGAGGACGCGGTCAACACCCTGTTCGGCAACCTCTTCTTTGCCGAGGAGCGCTACGACCTGTCGGCCGTGGGCCGCATGAAGTTCAACCGCCGCATCGGCCGCGACGAACTGACCGGCGCCGGCACGCTCTCCACCGAGGATATCGTCGCCGTCATCAAGATCCTGGTCGAGCTGCGCAACGGCCGCGGCGAGATCGACGACATCGATCACCTCGGCAACCGTCGCGTGCGTTCGGTCGGCGAGCTGGCGGAGAACCAGTTCCGCGCCGGCCTGGTGCGCGTCGAGCGCGCGGTGCGCGAGCGCCTGTCGCAGGCGGAGTCGGACAACCTGATGCCGCACGACCTGATCAACGCCAAGCCGGTGTCGGCCGCGATCAAGGAGTTCTTCGGCTCCAGCCAGCTCTCGCAGTTCATGGACCAGACCAACCCGCTGTCGGAGATCACCCACAAGCGTCGCGTCTCGGCGCTCGGCCCGGGCGGCCTGACCCGCGAGCGCGCCGGCTTCGAGGTGCGCGACGTGCACCCGACGCACTACGGCCGCGTCTGCCCCATCGAAACGCCGGAAGGCCCGAACATCGGCCTGATCAACTCGCTCGCCCTGTTCGCGCGCACCAACTGGTACGGCTTCATCGAGACGCCTTACCGCAAGGTGGTCAACAACAAGGTCACCGACGAGATCGAGTACCTGTCGGCGATCGAGGAAAGCAAGTACGTGATTGCGCAGGCCAACGCCGCGCTCGACGCCAAGGGCAAGTTCACCGACGACCTGGTCTCGTGCCGCCACAAGAACGAATTCACGCTGTCGACGCCCGATCGCATCGAATACATGGACGTGGCGCCGGCGCAGATCGTGTCGGTCGCGGCCTCGCTGATTCCCTTCCTCGAGCATGACGACGCCAACCGCGCGCTGATGGGCTCCAACATGCAGCGCCAGGCCGTGCCCTGCCTGCGTCCCGAGAAGCCCTTCGTCGGCACCGGCATCGAGCGCACTGCTGCGGTCGACTCCGGCACCGTCGTCACCGCCTACCGCGGCGGCGTGGTCGACTACATCGACGCCGGCCGTATCGTGATCCGCGTCAACGACGACGAGGCACGTGCGGGCGAGGTCGGCGTCGACATCTACTCGCTGATCAAATACACCCGTTCCAACCAGAACACCAACATCAACCAGCGTCCGCTGGTGAAGGTGGGCGACCTGATCGCGCGCGGCGACGTCATCGCCGACGGCGCCTCGACCGACATGGGCGAGCTCGCGCTGGGCCAGAACATGCTGGTCGCGTTCATGCCGTGGAACGGCTACAACTTCGAGGACTCGATCCTCATCAACGAGAAGGTCGTCGCCGAAGACCGCTACACCTCGATCCACATCGAGGAACTGTCGGTGGTCGCGCGCGACACCAAGCTCGGACCGGAAGAAATCACCCGCGACATCTCCAACCTGGCCGAGCGCCAGTTGGGACGCCTGGACGACTCCGGCATCATCGCCATCGGCGCCGAAGTCGAGGCCGGCGACGTGCTGGTCGGCAAGGTCACGCCCAAGGGCGAGACCCAGCTCACGCCGGAAGAAAAGTTGCTGCGCGCGATTTTCGGCGAGAAGGCGTCCGACGTGAAGGACACCTCGCTCAAGGTGCCGTCGGGCATGTCGGGCGTGGTCATCGACGTGCAGGTGTTCACCCGCGAGGGCATCGAACGCGACAAGCGCGCACAGTCGATCATCGACACGCAACTGGCCGAGTACAAGAAGGACCTCACCGACCGCATGCGCATCGTCGAGGACGACACCTTCGCCCGTCTGGAAAAACTGCTGCACCTGAAGGTCGCCAACGGCGGCCCCAAGAAGCTCGCCAAGGGCAGCAAGGTCACCAGGGACTATCTGGAGTCGGTGAATCGTCACGACTGGTTCGACATCCGTCTGGCCGACGACGAGGCCAGCCGCCAGGTCGAGTCGCTGAAGGACAGCCTCGCGCAGAAGCGCGTCGAGTTCGACGCCATGTTCGAGGAGAAGAAGAAAAAGCTGACCGCCGGAGACGAACTGCCGCCCGGCGTGCAGAAAATGGTCAAGGTCTACCTGGCGGTGAAGCGCCGCCTGCAGCCCGGCGACAAGATGGCCGGCCGCCACGGCAACAAGGGCGTGGTGTCCAAGATCGTTCCGGTCGAGGACATGCCCTTCATGGCCGACGGCCGTCCGGTCGACATCGTGCTCAACCCGCTCGGCGTGCCGTCGCGGATGAACATCGGCCAGATCCTGGAAACCCACCTCGGCTGGGCCGCCAAGGGCCTTGGCGAGCGCATCGGCGAAATGCTGGCGGCGCAGACCAAGTCGATGGTGAAGGATCTGCGCAACTTCCTGAAGCAGATCTACAACCAGTCGGGCAAGACGGAAGATCTCGACAGCTTTACCGATGACGAGATCATCGAACTCGCGCGCAACCTGAAGAAGGGCGTGCCCTTCGCTTCGCCGGTGTTCGACGGCGCCAACGAAGACGAAATCCGCCAGATGCTGACGCTGGCCGGTCTGCCGGAAGGCGGGCAGGTCACGCTGTACGACGGCCGCACCGGCGACGCCTTCGACCGCCAGGTCACGGTCGGCTACAAGCACGTGCTGAAGCTGCACCACCTGGTCGACGACAAGATGCACGCCCGCTCCACCGGCCCGTACTCGCTGGTGACCCAGCAGCCGCTGGGCGGCAAGGCGCAGTTCGGCGGCCAGCGCTTCGGCGAAATGGAAGTGTGGGCGCTGGAAGCCTACGGCGCGTCCTACGTGCTGCAGGAAATGCTGACGGTGAAGTCCGACGACGTGAACGGCCGGACCAAGGTCTACGAGAACATCGTCAAGGGCGACCACAAGATCGAGGCGGGCATGCCGGAATCCTTCAACGTGCTGGTGAAGGAAATCCGTTCGCTCGGCATCGACATCGATCTGGAACGTTATTAATTTTTGGGTGAGGACACAGCCATGAAAGCATTGTTGGATCTTTTCAAGCAGGCCACCCACGAGGAAGAGTTCGACGCCATCAAGATCGGCCTGGCGTCGCCGGAGAAAATCCGTTCCTGGTCGTACGGCGAAGTGAAGAAGCCGGAGACGATCAACTACCGCACCTTCAAGCCGGAGCGCGACGGCCTCTTCTGCGCCAAGATCTTCGGTCCGGTGAAGGACTACGAGTGCCTGTGCGGCAAGTACAAGCGCCTGAAGCATCGCGGCGTGATCTGCGAGAAGTGCGGCGTTGAAGTCACGCTGTCCAAGGTGCGCCGCGAGCGCATGGGCCACATCGAACTCGCCTCGCCGGTCGCCCACATCTGGTTCCTGAAGTCGCTGCCGAGCCGTCTGGGCATGGTGCTCGACATGACGCTGCGCGACATCGAGCGCGTGCTCTACTTCGAAGGCTTTGTGGTGGTCGAGCCCGGCATGACGCCGCTCAACCGCGGCCAGCTGCTGACCGAAGAGGACTACCTCGCCAAGCTGGAAGAGTACGGCGACGAGTTCAAGGCACTGATGGGCGCCGAGGCGATCCGCGAACTGCTGCGCTCGATCAACCTGCACACCGAAGTGGAAACGCTGCATTCGGAAATCGGCAAGACCGGCTCCGACACCAAGCTGAAGAAGCTGTCGAAGCGTCTGAAGATCCTCGAAGGCTTCCAGAAATCCGGCATCAAACCCGACTGGATGATCCTCGAAGTGCTGCCGGTGCTGCCGCCCGAGCTGCGTCCGCTGGTGCCGCTCGACGGCGGCCGCTTCGCGACCTCCGACCTCAACGATCTGTATCGCCGCGTCATCAACCGCAACAACCGCTTGAAGCGCCTGCTTGAACTGAAGGCGCCCGAGATCATCGTGCGCAACGAAAAGCGCATGCTGCAGGAAGCCGTCGACTCGCTGCTCGACAACGGCCGTCGCGGCAAGGCGATGACCGGCGCCAACAAGCGCCCGCTGAAGTCGCTCGCCGACATGATCAAGGGCAAGAGCGGCCGCTTCCGCCAGAACCTCCTGGGCAAGCGCGTCGACTACTCCGGCCGCTCGGTCATCGTGGTGGGCCCGACGCTGAAGCTGCACCAGTGCGGCCTGCCGAAGAAAATGGCGCTCGAGCTGTTCAAGCCCTTCATCTTCAACCGCCTCGAAGTGCTGGGTCTGGCGACCACGATCAAGGCCGCCAAGAAAATGGTGGAAGACGAAGAGCCGATCGTGTGGGACCTGCTGGAAGAGGTCATCCGCGAGCATCCGGTGATGCTGAACCGCGCGCCGACGCTGCACCGCCTGGGCATCCAGGCATTCGAGCCGGTGCTGATCGAAGGCAAGGCGATCCAGCTGCACCCGCTGGTGTGCGCCGCGTTCAACGCCGACTTCGACGGCGACCAGATGGCCGTGCACGTGCCGCTGTCGCTGGAAGCGCAGACCGAAGCGCGCACCCTGATGCTGGCGTCGAACAACGTGCTGTCGCCTGCCAACGGCGAGCCGATCATCGTGCCGTCGCAGGACATCGTGCTGGGCCTGTACTACATGACGCGCGAGAAGATCAACGCCAAGGGCGAGGGCATGCTGTTCGCCGACGTCGCCGAGGCGCGCCGCGTCTATGACAACCATGAAGTCGAGCTGCATGCGCGCGTCACCGTGCGCATCAAGGAAGTCACGCTCGACGCCGACAAGAAGCGCGTCGAGACGGTCAAGCGTGTCGAGACCACGGTCGGGCGCGCGCTGCTGTCCGAGATCCTGCCGCCGGGGCTGCCGTTCAGCTTCGTCGACAAGGCGCTGAAGAAGAAGGAAATCTCCAGGCTCATCAACGCCAGCTTCCGTCGCTGCGGCCTGCGCGAGACGGTGATCTTCGCCGACAGGCTGATGTACACCGGCTTCACCTTCGCGACCCGCGCGGGCATGTCGATCGCCATCAAGGACATGCTGATCCCGAACGAGAAGGGCCAGATCCTCGGTGCCGCCGAGGCCGAAGTGAAGGAAATCGAATCGCAGTACACCTCGGGCCTGGTGACCCAGGGCGAGCGCTACAACAAGGTGGTCGACATCTGGGGCCGCGCCGGTGACGCCGTCGCCAAGGCGATGATGGGCCAGCTGGGCGGCGAGAAGGTGAAGGACCGCGCCGGCAAGGAAGTGACCCAGGAATCGTTCAACGCGATCTACATGATGGCCGACTCGGGCGCGCGCGGTTCCGCGGCGCAGATCCGTCAGCTCGCCGGCATGCGCGGCCTGATGGCCAAGCCGGACGGCTCGATCATCGAGACGCCGATCACGGCGAACTTCCGCGAAGGCCTGAACATGCTTCAGTACTTCATTTCGACCCACGGCGCACGTAAAGGCCTGGCCGATACCGCGCTGAAGACCGCGAACTCGGGTTACCTGACGCGTCGCCTGGTCGACGTCACGCAGGATCTGGTGGTGGTGGAGGACGACTGCGGCACCAAGAACGGCCTCGCCGTGAAGGCGCTGGTCGAAGGCGGCGAAGTCGTCGAGGCGCTGCGCGAGCGCATCCTCGGCCGCGTCGCCGTCAGCGACGTCATCCATCCCGAGACGCAGGAAACCGTGTTCGAGGCCGGCACCCTGCTGGTGGAAGACGTGGTCGACGCCATCGAGTCGCTGGGCATCGACGAAGTCAAGGTGCGCACCCCGCTGACCTGCGAAACCCGCTACGGCCTGTGCGCCAAGTGCTATGGCCGCGACCTCGGTCGCGGCTACCTGGTCAACACCGGTGAGGCGGTCGGCGTCATTGCCGCGCAGTCGATCGGCGAGCCGGGCACCCAGCTCACCATGCGCACCTTCCACATCGGCGGTGCGGCGTCGCGTGCGGCGGCGGCCAGCCAGCTCGAGGCCAAGTCGAACGGCACCGTGCAGTACACCGCCACCATGCGCTACGTGACCAACGCCCGCAAGGAGCTGGTGGCGATTTCGCGCAGCGGCGAGATTCTCATCGCCGACGACAACGGTCGCGAGCGCGAGCGCCACAAGGTGCCCTACGGCGCGACCCTGCTGGTGACCGACGGCGCCAAGATCAAGGCCGGCGCCGTGCTGGCGACCTGGGATCCGCACACCCGCCCGATCATCACCGAGTACGCCGGCCGCGTGCGTTTCGAGAACGTCGAGGAAGGCGTCACCGTCGCCAAGCAGCTCGACGACGTCACCGGCCTGTCCACCCTGGTGGTCATCGATCCCAAGCGCAAGGCCGGCGCCAAGGGCGTGCGTCCGCAGGTCAAACTGCTCGACGAGTCGGGCAACGAGATCAAGATCGCCGGCACCGAGACCGTCGTCAACATCACCTTCCAGATCGGCTCGATCATCACGGTGAAGGACGGCCAGGAGGTGGCGGTCGGCGACGTGCTCGCGCGCATCCCGCAGGAAACCTCGAAGACGCGCGACATCACCGGCGGTCTGCCGCGCGTGGCCGAGCTGTTCGAGGCGCGTTCGCCCAAGGACGCCGGCGTGCTCGCCGAAGTCACCGGCACGGTGTCGTTCGGCAAGGACACCAAGGGCAAGCAGCGCCTGGTCATCACCGACCTCGACGGCGTCGCCCACGAGTACCTGATCACCAAGGAAAAGCACGTCACCGCGCACGATGGCCAGATCGTCCAGAAGGGCGAGATGATCGTCGACGGCCCGGTCGATCCGCACGACATCCTGCGCCTGCAGGGCGTCGAGGCGCTGGCGCGCTACATCACCGACGAAGTGCAGGACGTGTACCGTCTGCAGGGCGTGAAGATCAACGACAAGCACATCGAAGTGATCGTGCGTCAGATGCTGCGTCGCGTTACCGTGGCCGATCCGGGCGACACCGGCCTCATCCCGGGCGAGCAGGTCGAGCGTTCCGAAGTGCTGCAGATCAACGACGAAATGGAAGCGGCGGGCAAGCAGCCGGCGACCTACGATCCCATTCTGCTGGGCATCACCAAGGCGTCGCTGTCGACCGATTCGTTCATCTCGGCGGCGTCCTTCCAGGAAACCACCCGCGTCCTCACCGAGGCCGCGATCATGGGCAAGAAGGACGAGCTGCGCGGCCTCAAGGAAAACGTCATCGTCGGCCGCCTGATTCCGGCGGGCAGCGGTCTCGCCTACCACAACACCCGTCGTCGTCAGGCGGCCGGCGAAGACCTCGGTACCGGGCATCTGATCGAGGGCGGCGAGGAGGCCGGCTCCGCCCAGGACCAGGAGGTTGCTTGACAGGGGGGTGGCTCTCCCCTAAACTCACGCGTCTTTTTCCGGCCCCAGCTCGGCCGGGATGCGCAGGACTGTAGCCCGGGACGGCACCGCTCATGCGGTCGGCGCCGTCCCGCTTGTTTTAGAAATCTTACGCTTACTATTTTTTTCGGATATTTGACATGCCAACGATTAACCAGCTGATCCGCAAGCCGCGTCAGGCCCCGGTGGAAAAGAGCAAGGTGCCGGCCCTGAAGGCCTGCCCGCAACGCCGTGGCGTGTGCACCCGCGTGTACACCACCACGCCGAAAAAACCGAACTCCGCGCTGCGGAAGGTCTGCAAGGTCAAGCTCACCAGCGGCTTCGAGGTCATCAGCTACATCGGCGGCGAAGGCCACAACCTGCAGGAGCACTCGGTGGTGCTGGTGCGCGGCGGCCGGGTCAAGGACTTGCCGGGTGTGCGTTACCACACCGTGCGCGGCAGCCTGGATACCGCAGGCGTGAAAGACCGCAAGCAGTCGCGCTCGAAGTACGGCGCCAAACGTCCGAAAAAAGCTTAATTTAGAGAGGCTGAACAACCATGCCCCGTCGTCGCGAAGTCCCCAAACGTGAAATCCTGCCGGACCCGAAGTTCGGTAATCAGGAAGTCTCCAAATTCATGAACGTCGTCATGTCCAGCGGCAAGAAGTCGGTCGCCGAGCGCATCGTCTATGGCGCGTTCGAGCAGATTTCCAGCAAGTCCGGCAAGGACCCGCTGGAGGTCTTCAGCACCGCGCTGAACAACGCCCGTCCGCTGGTCGAGGTGAAGAGCCGTCGCGTCGGCGGCGCCAACTACCAGGTGCCGGTCGAGGTGCGCGCGAGCCGTCGCACGGCGCTGGCCATGCGCTGGCTCAAGGATGCCGCACGCAAGCGCGGCGAGAAGTCCATGGGCGCCCGCCTGGCGGGCGAACTGCTCGACGCGGCCGAAGGCCGCGGCGGCGCCGTGAAGAAGCGCGAGGAAGTGCATCGGATGGCTGAGGCCAACAAGGCCTTCTCGCATTTCCGCTTCTGACAACTAACGCATTGATTGGCAGGTAATTAACGTGGCACGCACGACTCCTATTGAACGCTACCGCAATATCGGCATTTCGGCCCATATTGACGCCGGCAAGACCACCACCACCGAGCGCATCCTGTTCTATACGGGCAAGTCGCACAAGATCGGTGAGGTGCATGACGGCGCCGCCACCATGGACTGGATGGAGCAGGAGCAGGAGCGCGGCATCACCATTACCTCGGCGGCCACCACCTGCTTCTGGAAGGGGATGGACGGGAAGTTTCCCGAGCACCGCATCAACATCATCGACACCCCGGGGCACGTCGACTTCACCATCGAGGTGGAGCGTTCGATGCGCGTGCTCGACGGTGCCTGCATGGTCTACTGCGCCGTGGGCGGCGTGCAGCCGCAGTCGGAAACCGTTTGGCGTCAGGCCAACAAGTACGGCGTGCCGCGCCTGGCCTTCGTCAACAAGATGGACCGTTCCGGTGCCGATTTCTTCAAGGTCTACGAGCAGATGCGTTCGCGCCTGAAGGCCAATCCGGTTCCGGTCCAGGTGCCGATCGGTGCGGAAGACAAATTCGAGGGTGTGGTCGATCTCGTCAAGATGAAGGCGATCTACTGGGACGAAGCCAGCCAGGGCATGAAGTTCGAGCTGCGCGACATCCCGGCCGAACTGGTCGAGACGTGCAAGAAGTGGCGCGAGGCCATGGTCGAGGCGGCAGCCGAGTCGTCCGAGGATCTGATGAACAAGTATCTCGAAGAGGGCGATCTCTCCGAGGCGGACATTCTCGCCGGTCTGCGTGCGCGCACCATCGCCAGCGAAATCGTGCCGATGATGTGCGGTACCGCGTTCAAGAACAAGGGCGTGCAGGCGATGCTCGACAAGGTGATCGAGTTGATGCCGGCGCCGACCGACATTCCTCCGGTCAAGGGCGAACTCGACAACGGTCAGGAAGGCGAGCGCCTGGCCGCCGACGACGAAAAATTCTCGGCGCTGGCGTTCAAGATCGCGACCGACCCCTATGTGGGCCAGCTGATTTTCTTCCGCGTCTATTCGGGCGTGGTCAACTCGGGCGATACGATCTACAACCCGGTCAAGGGCAAGAAGGAGCGCATCGGCCGCATCCTCCAGATGCACGCCAACCAGCGCGAGGAAATCAAGGAGGTGCGCGCGGGCGACATCGCCGCCGCGGTGGGCCTGAAGGATGTGACCACGGGCGATACGCTGTGCGATGTCGCCAGCCCGATCACGCTCGAGCGCATGGAATTCCCCGAGCCGGTGATCCACGTTGCCGTCGAGCCGAAGACCAAGGCCGACCAGGAAAAAATGGGTATCGCGCTGGGACGTCTGGCGCAGGAAGACCCGTCGTTCCGCGTGCGTACTGATGAAGAATCCGGCCAGACCATCATCTCGGGCATGGGCGAATTGCACCTCGAGATCCTGGTGGATCGCATGCGCCGCGAATTCGGTGTGGAGGCCAACGTCGGCGCCCCCCAGGTGGCCTACCGCGAAGCGATCCGCAAGGAAGTCGAGCAGGAAGGCAAGCACGCCAAGCAGTCGGGCGGCAAGGGCCAGTACGGCCACGTCTGGATCAAGATGGGCCCGAACGAGGCGGGCAAGGGTTTCGAGTTCGTCGACGCCATCAAGGGCGGAACGGTGCCGCGCGAGTTCATTCCGGCGGTCGAGAAGGGCCTGGTCGAAGCCCTCAACAACGGCGTGCTCGCGGGCTTCCCCGTGGTGGATGTGAAGGTCACCCTGTTCGACGGTTCGTACCACGACGTCGACTCGTCCGAACTGGCGTTCAAGCTGGCGGCGATCCTGGCGTTCAAGGACGGCATGCGCAAGGCGAACCCGGTCCTGCTGGAGCCGATGATGGCGGTCGAGGTGGAGACGCCCGAAGACTACATGGGCGACGTGATGGGCGACCTCAACCGTCGTCGCGGCATCATCCAGGGCATGGACGACGCGGCCGGGGTCAAGCTGGTCAAGGCGGAAGTGCCGCTGGCCGAGATGTTCGGCTACTCGACCGACCTGCGTTCGATGTCGCAGGGCCGCGCCACCTACTCGATGGAGTTCAAGCACTATTCCGAAGCGCCGAAAAGCGTTGCCGAGGCGGTGATCGCCAAGAAGTGATCTGCGCCAGACAGAATTTTTGAATTGATAGGGTAAAAAGACATGGCTAAGGAAAAATTCGAGCGGACCAAACCGCACGTAAACGTTGGCACCATTGGACACGTTGACCACGGCAAGACCACCTTGACCGCGGCGATCACCACCATACTGTCGAAGAAATTCGGCGGTG
>JBFMET010000037.1:0-17159 GCA_040753235.1 Pseudomonadota bacterium | reverse complement strand
ATGGATTTTTTCGCAGGGCAAGGCGCGAGGAGGCGACATAGCGTGCTCTATGGCAACGACGAGCAACGCCGCCATGCGGAAAAATACGCCGTTTCATGTTGCGTTATTTCGGAAGCAGACCACTAGCGCACCGTCTGCAACACGTCAGCGGCTGAGACGCTTGAGGTAATCCTTGGTGAAAATGCGGTCGGGCAGATCGCGCATGACCATGTTGCTGTACTCCAGCACCGAGCGATGCCCGGCCTTGAGCGCGTCGTCGATCACCAGCCGGGTGGGGCGCGTCTCGCCGCCCAGGGCCGCGAACTGCTCGTAGTGGGCGGTCTTGAGCAAACGGCCGGATACGGCATAGAACTCGGCCTTGCGCGGACGCGCGTTGCGGGCATGCACCCAGTAGAGCACGCGCCGGTAGGTGACCCAATTGTCGACCGCCTGCAGTTCCAGCACGGTGTAGGGCTCGCCGTCGATCTTTTCGCTGCGCAGGATGCGCGGGGTGTAGTCGCCGACGAAGTTGGCCCGCGCCAGGTCGCCGTTCGCCACCTGACCGGTGAGGCGCTGCGCCAGCGGCAGCCGGATCGGCTGGGTGAGGTTGGGCAGGAAGGCCCACAGGTCGCGGTCGCGCATCAGCAGGATCTGGTCGCGGTCGATCGCCGGCGCGGTGGTCTGCACCAGGGTCTGGGTGTTGCCCTTGGAGAGGATGCGGTAGGCGCGCTCCTCCGCTTCCACGCCGGGCTGGCTGGTGGTGATGACGATGTCGACCTGGAAGCCCTGCTCGGGAAAGCGGATGCGGTCGGCGCGCTGCAGCAGCTCCAGCGCCAGTTCGTCGACCGCATCTGCCTCCTGCGCGTGGGCGGGCAGGCTCGTCGCCATCAGCAAGGCCATCGCCGCCAAGGCGGCCGAGGCCCACGCCTGGAGCGAACCCGATGGGAATGTTTCGCACGTTTTCATCCAAACACCCTCACTACAAAGACACAATGGACACCCGTTAGCCAGGAAATCCGCACATCGCCCCGTTCAGCCCGCCGTCCGGAAGGCGCGCCCGGCACAGCCGGCAAACCTGCTTCCAGTCCGCTGTTCATTGTGCCCTTGTGGTTCAACTGCGGTTTTCGGGTTCATCGGCAATGATTCCGCGGTGAAGCAAGCGTCCGTGGCGTCGTGGCTGAAGCGCATCCTGTCGACGGGCCCGTGGAGGTTGACCCTGACTTTATCGGCTATCATAGCCTGCGCTTAAATCGGTCCGTCCTGAATGTCTGCCACGCAACAGCCTTCCTGTCGGTATCACGCCTACGCAGCCCCGGGAGCGCGCTGCCATGGCTAGTCTGGTGATCCGCCAGGGCCAGCAGATCCTGCGCGAAATCCGTCTCTACAAGACCTGCCTCGACATCGGGCGTTCCTCCGATTGCGAAATCCAGCTCGGCGACCTCAACGTGAGCCGCCGTCACGCGCGCATCGTGCGCGACAACGGCGACTATTTCGTCGAGGATCTCGGCGGCCGCAGCGGCGTGACCGTCAACGGCGACAAGGTCGAGCGCGCGGCGCTGCGCAATCTGGACCGGATTTTCATCCCGCCGTTCCAGCTCGATTTCCTGACCGAGGAATGGCAACCCGAACCCGAGCAGATGGTGGTGGAGGCGGAGGGCGTCGGCAAATCCTACGCGCTCGGCAAGCAGACCGTCGTTGCGCTGCACGACGTGTCGCTCACCGTCGCCAAGGGCGAATTCCTCGCGCTGGCGGGGCCGTCGGGCAGCGGCAAATCGACCCTGCTCAACATGATCGGCTGCATCGACGCGCCAAGCACCGGCAGCATCCGCATCCTCGGCCAAGACATCGCCGGCCAATCCTCGGACCAACTGGCCGACCTGCGGCTCAACACGCTGGGCTTCGTGTTCCAGACCTTCAATCTGCTGCCGGTGCTGTCGGCGTGGGAAAACGTCGAGTATCCGCTGCTGCAGCACAAGGCGATCGACAAGGCGGAGCGCGTCAAACGGGTCGAGCATTACCTGAATATCGTCGGCCTGGAACGCTACGCCCATCATCGCCCCAACGAGCTTTCCGGCGGCCAGCGCCAGCGCGTGGCGATCGCGCGTGCGCTCGCCACGCGGCCGCGCATCGTGCTGGCCGACGAGCCGACCGCCAACCTGGACCACGCCACCGGCGAAGGCATCCTCAAGCTGATGAAGCAGCTCAATCACGAGGAAGGCACCACGTTTATCTTTTCCACGCACGACCGTCGCGTCATGGAAATGGCGGATCGCGTGGTCGAACTGGCCGACGGCCGCATCACAGAATGAGGGGGCGACATGGCAGGATATGAGGGGCAACAGGGAAGGCGGGGCCGCCTGGCGGCGTGGCTCGGCGCGATCCTGCTGGGCGCGGGACTGGGCACGGCCAATGCGCAGGAGGCCCGCTCCATCGACGATCTGTTCGGCGGCCCGGCGCCCGCGCCGAAGCCATCCGCGCCCGCCGCGGCGCCGGCAAAGCCTGCACCGGCATCGATCGACGATCTGTTCGGCGGCCCGGCAGCGAAGCCGCCTGCTGCCGGCACCACGCCTGCGGCGGCACCGGCCGCGCCGCCCGCGCTCGCCGACCTCGGCGCCGCGCAGCCCGCGAAGCCTGCCGTGACCGGCTTCTACCAGAACGACCTGGCCTACACCTTCGCGCGCCCGCGCCACTGGTCGCGCTTCAACAACATGCTCGACCTGGCGGTGAGCGGCAAGCGCGACGGCTTCGCCTACAAGCTGGGCGGCCGCGTGAACTACGACCCGATCTACGACCTCACCGACCATTACCCGCGCGCGGTGCGGGACGACCAGCGCTTCGAGGCGATGGTGCGCGAGGCCTACGTCGATTTCGGTGCCGGCGATTTGGAGTTCCGCATCGGCCGCCAGCACGTCGTGTGGGGCGAGGTCGTCGGCCTGTTCGTCGCCGACGTGGTGTCGGCCAAGGACTTGCGCCAGTCGGCCCTGCCCGATTTCGACATCATCCGCACGCCGCAATGGGCGGCGCGCGCCGAATATTTTGCCGGCAGTTTCCATGCGGAGGCGGTGTGGATCCCGTCGATGACCTACAACGACATCGGCAAGCCGGGCGCCGAGTTCTATCCGTTTGCGATTCCCGCCGGCGCCAGCGTCGCCAAGGAAAGGAAGCCGCGCGGCATCGATGATGCCGGCTACGGCCTGCGCCTGTCCTATCTGGAATCCGGCTGGGACGTGACGGGTTTCTACTACAGCGCCAACGACCTCAATCCGGCGTTCGAGCGGCTGTCGCCGATCCTGTATCAGCCCATCCACAAGCGCATCCACCAGACCGGCCTGACGGTGTCGAAGGACCTCGGTCCGGCGATCTTCAAGGGCGAGGCCGTGCATACCCGCGACCGCCTGTTCGGCACCTTCGACCCGGCCGATGCGGACGGGCTGGTGAAGCAGGATACCGTGGACTGGTTGCTGAGCCTGGAATGGAGTTTGCCGCAGGAGACCCGTTTCAACGCTCAGTTCTTCCAGCGCTACCACTTGAACCACGATCGCAATATCGGCGCCGACCGGGCCGAGAACGCGATCTCGTTCCTGTTCAGCACGCAGGCGCTGCACCCGCGTCTGGAGCCGCGGCTGCTGTTCCTGCACAGCCTGAATCGCAGCGACTACTCGGCGCAGTTCAAGCTGACCTGGCGCGCCACCGGCAACTGGCGTCTGGCCGCAGGGGTGGATGTGTTCGAGGGGTCGCCGAACGGGCTGTTCGGCTATTACGATTCCAAGGACCGGGTCTACACCGAGGTACGTTACACCTTCTGACCCGGCAACGCCGCCGCGCGCTCAGCGGGCCTGCAGTTCGGCCAGCGTCTTGCGCAGCGAACGGCTGGCCGCGTCGCGTCCGGCGCCGATGCGACCCATGAAGACGGCGTTTTCGAGATTGCCCGCGAGCAGCGCACGCAACTGCCCGGCCATCGGTGCGGCGGCGGCGACGATGTCCGCCTGCGCGGTGAAGCGGCGCCCTTCGCGCAGATAGCGCGCAAAGATCAACGGCGTCACTTCGGGCTGCAGCTTGAGTCCGAGGTGCTCGGCGGTCAGCCAGAAGCGCTGCAGCCGGCGCCCGGCCTCCACGTAATCGATGAGCGTCGTCGCCGGTCGTTCCGCAACCAGCACGAAATGCGCGCCGCAGGCGAGCGCCGGCACGAGGTCGAGCTGGATGCGCGGGGCCAGCGTGCCGGCGAGGTAGGCATTGAAGAAGCGCACGCGTTCCCAACTGCCCATGACCCAGCGCATGAGTTTCAGCGTGAGCGGATCGAGACCGAGCGAGCGGTCGGGAATGCGGTCGGTACTGAAGCGGGCGTCCCACTCGATGATCTGCCGGTGCACCTCGTAGGCCTCGCGCATGGTCAGGCGCAGCTTGGAATTGGCGAACAGGAGCCGCGCGGCGGCCCATTTCTGCGCTGCGGTTTCCAGCCACAGCACCCGATAGCCCGGCTGCACGGCCGCTTCCAGCGCCCGCTTCTCGGCGGCGGCGAGTCGGCGGGCGCGCATGGGACGACGCTGCACCGCGCGCGTCCTGATCGCTGGCGCCAATGGGTCCGGAACGACGTCGGACGAGGGAACCAGCGTGACATCGAACAGCGGCGCCTCGTCGGGCGAATCCGGGCGATAGGCCACGTCGGCCCGGCAGCCTTCGGTGGCGGCTGCGATCGCGATCGTTTCCAGCAGCGTGCCCAGCGCAAGATGACTGCCATGTCCGTCGAGATCGTACACGCAATGGTCGCGCGTATCGTGGCCGTGGATTAACACGCGATGGGCATCGCGCACCTCGAAGCGCCACGGCTGGGTGTTGTCGCCCGACGGCGCCCAGCGCGCGAACTCGAGCACGCGATCGACCGGCGTCAGGTCGGTCTGGCTGGCCGGGAAACCGGCTTCTTGGGCAGTATCATTCACGGGCAGCACCCTCGGAGGGACGGCAGCGCTGCACTAACGCGGCAGCATGCGGTCGAGCAGGCGCTGCTTGATCCGCTGGATCGGGCCGCGCATGCCCCAACGGTAGGTCTTTTTGCGGAACGTACGCAGCAGCGCATCGAATTGATAAATTGTGGGCGCCGCCATGGGACTGCCCTTGCCGAGCAATATGCGCGTCACTTCGGTCGCGACGACGCCGGCGATCATGAACGGCGCCGCCCCGACGGACGGCAGCCGTCTGCCCTCGAAATCCGGACGCGTCCGATCCATGTATTTCAGCATAAAGGGTTTCGGCGCAATGCCGGCGATCAGCGCGATGATGCGCTGGCGCTCGGTCATGCCCGGCCGAAAACCAAAGTAGTCCATGAACGACATGCCGCGCGGGTCGAACATCAACAAGGTGAAGCCGAATCCGAGCGGCGGAGAGGTCAGCACCCACAGGCCCTTGGCCCTGGCGTGCGCATAGAGGAGGAAACGCTCCTCGAAGCAATAAAAGTCCAGCGAGTCGACCACCACGTCGACGCCATCCAGGAAGGCATCGATATTTGCCGGGCCGACGCCTTTCTCGAACGTCCGCACGTCCGCTTCGGGATTGATGGACAGAATGGTTTCCTTTGCCACCTCGGTTTTAAGGCGCCCGATGTTCGGGACCGTCGCACCGCTCTGGCGATTGAAATTGACGAGCTCGAAGGTATCCGGGTCGGCCAGACTGAATTTTCCGATCCCCATGCGTGCCAGTGCGTGAACCTGGGCACCGCCTGTGCCGCCGAGGCCGGCGATGGCAACCCGGGCACGCCTGAGGCGCCCCAGCTCCTCGGTCGAGAGAAAGCCGAGGGTTCGGCTGAATGCCTCGAAGTAATCGTATTCCATGAAGCTTGACTTACTTGATGCCGACCAGAATGCCATGGTCGAGAGGCAATCCCTGGTCGAGGCGGACGGTCTGCTTGAAGCCGACGTCGCGAAGCGCGCCCTCGTAATCCTTCCAGGGATGGAGCATGCCTTCGCCGGTTGCAATCGCCAGGAAATAAGGCGAGCCAAGCGCGGTGGTAAGGGGGCCCCTGTCGTCGTCGTCGCCCATCATGTTGAAGATCACGACCGCCCCGCCCTCCGGCAAGGCGTCGAAGGTGCGCTTGAGCAGGGCCCGATTCTTGTCCATCGACCAGATGGTCAGAATGTGGCAATAGACGACGCAGTCCGCGTCCGGCGGGAAGGGGGTGTCGAAGAAGTTGCCTTCCCAGGTGCCGACGCGGCCGGACATGCCTGCCTGGGCGATATTCTGGCGCGCATGCGCGCACACCGAAGCGGAATCGAACACCGATGTCTTGAGGTCGGGGTAGGCGCGCGCGATCGCCATGGCGTTGGTGCCGTCGCCGCCGCCCGCGTCGACCACATGGCGGTAGCGGCTGAAATCCATGGCCTTGGGCAAGAATCGATTGGCCTGGCGGGAAAGCCCGCTCATCGAGTCCTGGAAGATTTTTTCCAGCCGCTTGTCGTGCGTCAGGCGCTCGTACAGCGTGGGTTCGCTGCCGCCGAATCGGTCCAGGCCGACGTTGCGGTTTTCCTTCAACGACGCGACGAAATCCACCATTCCGGGATAAACGATATGCGCCTGCCAGCCCAGAATGGGCGCGATGCAACCTGGCATGCCGCTCACCATGCGATCCTCGGTGAGCTTCGCATTAAAGTAGCCGCTGTTCTCCAGTTTGATCACCCCAAGCGCCGTCAGGCCAATCAGAAGAATTCGCGCAGGCTGGCGCGCCAGCCCCATCGATTGGGCCAATTGATCCAGCGTCTGGCCGGGCTGTGCGGAGAGCTTGTCATACAGCCCGAGTTCGACGCCCGCCCATAGAAGTTGAAAAGCAGTGTGTCCTCCGGCCATCAGCACCAAGCGATCCCAATCAAGCTCGGCGGGCGTGTACGACATGATTCACTCCTTGCTCCGGTCCTAACATCAATTGAAAATGTGCGGCGGCCAGCCCCACACAGGGTCAGCCAAGCAGCCGCTTCTGCCCAACTTCGGCAACCCGTCGGATTGACGAGAAGCCGCTTCAGCGAATTCAGCGCCCGACACCGCGACGCGTTAATGAAGCCCCGAACAAGTCCCCCTATGGGTCGTTGCGAGCAAAGCGAAGCAATCCGGTTCTTTGATCGACAAGCGCTTCCTGGATTGCCGCGTCGCTGCGCGACGCGCAATGACGGCTTGTTCAGGGCCTCCTTAAAATGAAAGTGGCGGAAAGACTCGCCGCCAGCTCATTCTTGACGCGTCAAACGATCCGCAATACCGATTTCATCCTCCCTGGAAAAGCAGTAGGGATAAAGTGAACGCGTTCCCTTGGCGGCTTTGCGCAGCCCCCCGTAGAGCGCAATCTGTTCATCGGCATAATGCAAGGGCAACCTCAGCAAGACCGCAGGGGCGTTCACCCTCGGGCATATTCTTTCGCTGCCGAAACTCTCGAAGCCAAGCAATTTCTTGTAAAAGGCAGCATGTCGCGGGTTGATTTCAATCACGAAATCGGTGGCGTGCTGAAGGCTTTGACCGTAAATCTTGCAGAGATGGAAGAGCGCGGCAACGATATGCTTCGAATCGACGTATTCATCGTCAATCGCCAGTTTGGTCAACTCGCAAACCGACCGTCCCTCGGCCCTGAGCGAATCGATTTCCTCCTTGTAAATGCTGTCGGCCATCAATCCCGCGGGCCCATCCAGGCCCAGGGTCGTGGTGCCCACAATTTTTTCTTCCATGAAGACCAGCACTGTTATGCGCCGAGGATCATTATTGAGGGTTCCCGCAGTGTACCCACGTGCAGCGTACCGCTTCTCGATCAGCATGCTGGCTGTGCGCCTTCTGCTGTCGGAACTGGCCAGGCGGATCTTGAATTTTTGTTGCTGCACCGTCTCGTCAGTGACAGCCTCGCTGACTTGAGGAATACACAAGTCCTTGAGCCTGTATGGGGATTCGAAAGCGATAATCGTCTTGTCCCACGCGTCGGCAGGACGCCGCCGCTGCCTGACTCCCAAGGGCAGTTTCAGAAAATCAGACATCTTCAGCGTGGCTTGCCGATCGAACGTACGCTGTTTCATCATGGCTGTGGCAAGTGAAAACCCGGTGAGCCTGGTAACGGCGAACTTCCGGCATAACTTGACGAATTTTCAACCCTGCTCCATTTATGGTTTCAGCCAGCGCGCCACGTCCCGCGCAAAATACGTCAGCACCCCGTCCGCCCCGGCGCGCTTGAACGCCAGCAGCGCTTCCATGACGCAGGCCCGTTCGTCGAGCCAGCCGTTCTGCGCCGCCGCCTTCAGCATGGCGTATTCGCCGCTCACCTGATAGGCGTAGGTCGGCGCGCCGTAGGCGTCCTTGACGCGGCGGATGACGTCCAGATAGGGCAGGCCGGGCTTGACCATGACCATGTCGGCGCCCTCCTGCAGGTCGAGGCCGACTTCCCACAGGGCCTCGTCGCTGTTGGCGGGGTCCATCTGGTAGGTGTACTTGTTGCCGGCCCCCAGGTTGGCGGCCGAACCGACGGCGTCGCGGAAGGGCCCGTAGAAGCTCGACGCATACTTGGCCGCATAGGCCAGGATCCGGGTGTGAATGTGGCCGGCGCCTTCGAGCGCCGCGCGCAGCGCGGCGACGCGGCCGTCCATCATGTCGGACGGCGCCACCACGTCGGCGCCGGCCTGGGCGTGAACCACCGCCTGCTTCGCCAGCACCGCCACGGTCGCGTCGTTGAGCACGTAGCCGCTGGCGTCGATGAGGCCGTCCTGACCGTGGCTGGTGTAGGGGTCGAGCGCAATGTCGGTGACGATGCCCAGTCCGGGAAAATGGTTTTTCAGCGCCGCCACGGTGCGCGGCACCAGGCCGTCGGGATTGAGCGCCTCTTCTGCGCCCGGCGTCTTCAGCGCCGCATCGATCACCGGGAACAGCGCCAGGGCGGGTATGCCCAACTGCACGCATTCCTCGGCCACCGGCAGCAGCAGGTCGAGCGACAACCGCTCGACCCCGGGCATCGACGCCACGGCTTCGCGCCTGTCTCGCCCGTCCAGAACAAATACCGGGTAGATCAGGTCATTTGCCGTAAGTGTGTGCTCACGCATCAGGCGGCGGGAAAAATCGTCACGGCGCATGCGACGCATGCGGGCGGCGGGAAATTGGCCGAACGGCAGATTCACTGTGCTTCTCCAACGCATTGACGGAACGACCTGGAACTTTTGCCAAACAGGTCTACTCTAGGACGGTAGACGGTTTCATCGTCTCCCGCTTCTCCTCCCTGAGCGGGTTGCCTTAATCCCCTTAAGGCATTTTTAGCCCCGATCCCTCCCTTGATCGGGGCTTTTTTATGGTGCCTCACACGTGCCGGCCGACTCACTCACCGACGGCTCATGCTGGGCGAGCCAGCCCTCGATGCAGGCGGCGGCTTCCTCGGCACCGAGACGCGACAGGCTGGAAAAAAGCTGCACGCTGATCGCCGCATTGCCCGCCAGTTCCTGTTTGACGCGCTTGAGCGTCAAGGCCTTCTCGCTGTTGGAGAGCTTGTCGGCCTTCGACAGCAGGATGTGCACCGGCTTGCCGGTCGGCGCGAACCACTCGAGCATCTGTCGGTCGAGCGGCGTCAGCGGATGACGCGCATCCATGATCAGCACCATGCCCACCAGCGCGCCGCGTTCCTGCAGGTAGCGCGACAGCAGCGATTCCCATTGGGCCTTCACCGCCGGCGGCACCTTGGCGTAGCCGTAGCCCGGGAGGTCGACCAGAAAGGTCGCCGGCGCGAGTTCGAAAAAATTGATGAGCTGCGTCCGTCCGGGCGTTTTCGACGTGAAAGCCAGGCGATTTTTCCGGGTCAACAGATTGATCGCGCTCGATTTTCCGGCGTTCGACCGCCCCGCGAACGCGACTTCGGCCCGGCTGCCCGGCAGATCGCGCAACTGGGCGACCGAGACATGAAATTGAGCTTGGTTCAGCACGGGCTTGGCAGGCATATTAGTTGCCGCTAAACTACCCGTTTTCCCAAGTTTTGCAAGCCTTCAGGAGCTTTTGATGAACCGCATCGTCCTACTGGTCGCCGCACTGGTCGCCGCCCCCGCTCTCGCCAACCCCACCGCGATCAAGGGCGATCCCAAGGCTGCGGAAAATCTCGTCAACAGCCTGTGCCTGGCCTGCCACGGCGTCGACGGCAACAGCGTCGCGGCCGCCAACCCCAAGCTCTCGGGCATGACCGAACAGTATCTCTACAAGCAGCTCGCCGAGTTCAAGTCCGGCGCACGCAAGAACCCGGTGATGGGCGGCATCGTCAAGGACCTCTCCGACACCGACCTGAAGAACCTCGCCGCCTACTACAGCCTGCAGCAGCCCAAGCCCGCAACCGCCAAGGACATGGAACAGGCCCTGGTCGGCGAAAAGATCTACCGCGGCGGCGTGCTCGGCGCCGGCGTGCCGGCCTGCGCTTCCTGCCACGGCCCGCAGGGCAAGGGCATCCCCGTGCAGTTCCCGCGTCTGGCCGGCCAGCACGCCGACTACACCTACGCGCAGCTGAACGCCTTCCGCGTCGGCGCGCGCGCCAACGACGCCGCCAAGATGATGCGCAACATCGCCGCCAAAATGACCGACGCCGACATGAAGGCGGTCTCGATCTACATCCAGGGCCTGCGTTAAACCCTGCCCCGAGGGTGGGCAATCGCCCCAAGGGCGGCAGCAAGCGGGTAAACTTATCGCCCGCACCTGAGTCGATAAAAGGGTGACCTCCGTCACCCTTTTTTATTTGTGCCCTCCGGGGTTCCGCTGACCCACATGACTACCGCACACCATTCCTTCGGCAAGGCCCTGTTCGAACTGCTGAGTTCGATGCGCTTCGCCATCAGCCTGCTGTCCATTCTCGCGATCGCATCGATCATCGGCACGGTGCTGAAGCAGTCCGAACCCTATAACAACTACCTCATCCAGCTCGGGCCGTTCTGGTTCGACATGTACGAAAAACTGGGGCTCTACGACGTCTACCATGCCGGCTGGTTCCTGGTCATCCTGACTTTCCTGGTCGTCTCCGTCAGCGTGTGCATCTGGCGCAACGCGCCCAATTTCGCGCGCGAGATGAAAAGCTTCCGCGAGCACGTCAGCGAGGCCTCGCTCGCCGCCTTCAAGCACAGGCACGAGGCCGCCACCCCGCTCGCGCCCGAGGCGCTCGCCGCCGGCGCGCAGCGCTACCTCGAAGGCCAGGGCTACAAGGTCAAGCACGTCGTACGCGAAGACGGCGTGCTGCTCGCCGCCAAGGCCGGCAGCTGGAACCGGCTCGGCTATTTCCTCGCCCACGCCGCCATCGTGATCATCTGCCTCGGCGGCCTGCTGGACGGCAACCTGGTGTTCAAGGCGCAGCAAATGCTGGGCTACAAGAAAATCGAGACGCGCGACATACCGCAAAGCCAGGTGCCTGAGATTTCGCGGCTGAAGGTCACCAATCCGTCCTTCCGCGGCAGCGTGCAGATCCCCGAAGGTTCGAGCGCCGACGTCGCCTTCCTCAACGTGGCCGACGGCTACCTGGTGCAGGAACTGCCCTTCGTGGTGGCGCTGAAGGATTTCCGCATCGAGCATTACGAGTCCGGTCAGCCCAAGAGCTTCGAAAGCGATCTCGAATTGTTCGACCATGCCGGCAACAAGATCCGCGAGGCGACGATCCGGGTGAACCATCCGCTGATCCACGACGGCATCGCCATCTACCAGGCGAGCTTCGCCGACGGCGGCACGCGCATGACCATGAAAGGCTGGAACCTGTTCGCGCCGACCGCCTCCTCGTTCGACGTCGAGGGCGCGGTGCACCAGAACACCACGCTCGCCAGCGGCGCCGGCGACTACACGCTCGAGTTCGTCGATTTCCGCCCCTTCAACATCGAAAACATGGGCGGCGAAATCGAGACCCCACGCGACACCATGAGCGTGCTCGGCGGCAGCCCGGTGAGCGACAACCGCCATCTGCGCAACGTCGGCCCCAGCTTCCAGTACAAGCTGCGCGATGCCCGCGGCCAGGCGCGCGAATTCTCCAACTACATGCTGCCGATGGAACTCGACGGCCGCTGGTTCCTGATGTCGGGCGTACGCGAAACGCCGAACGACGAATTCCGCTACCTGCGCATGCCGCTCGACGCCAAGGGCAGTCTGGACACCTACATGCGCCTGCGCGGTGCGCTGCTGAACCCGGCTCTGCGCGGCGAGATCGCCGCCCGCTTCGCGCGCAACGCCCTGCCGTCGGACGCCTGGGAAACGGAAATCGAGGACAAATTGAAAGCCAGCGCCGCCCAGGTGCTGGCGATGTTCGCCGACGGCGGCTTCCAGTCGCTCGGCGGCTTCATCGACGAGCGCGTGCCCAAGGAGGAGGCCGAGCAGATGGCGGCGACCTACCTGCGCATCCTCGAACTCGCCGCCTTCGAGGCGCTGCAGGTCGCCAACCGCCAGGCCGGCCTGGCGCCGGCCGATACCGACGAGGCGACCGTCTGGCTGGTGCGCGACACGCTCAACAGCGTGAGCGACCTGTTCGTCTACGGCGCGCCGGTCTACCTGCAACTGACCGGCTACGACGAGGTCAAGGCGAGCGGCCTGCAACTGGCGCGCGCGCCCGGCCAGAACATCGTCTACCTGGGTTCGCTATTGCTGACCCTCGGCATATTCTTCATGCTCTACGTGCGCGAACGCCGGGTATGGCTGCGCATCAAGCCCGGCAGCGCGCTGCTCGCGATGTCGTCGGCCAAACATACCATCGATTTCGAGAAGGAATTCGCCCAGCATTCGCAGGCGCTCGACACGCTTGCTCAGTCCAACGGAGGCTAACATCATGGAACTCGCCCTCAACCAACCCGCCCCGCTGTTCAAACGCCTGACCTGGTTCGACTGGCTGTTCGCAGCCATCGTCGTGGCCGGCGGCATCGCGGCCTTCGCCCGCTACGGCGATTTCATGGATGGCTACGAAAAGAGCATTCTTTTCGCGACCATCCCGTCGCTGGTGCTGGGCGGCTGGTTCTGGAAACCCTTCCGGCCGCTCTTCCTGGTCGTCGGCGCGCTGAGCCTGTTCGCGCTCAGCCTCTACGACGGCAACCTCGCACGCATGGAAGAAACCTTCTTCCTCAAGTACCTGATCTCCAGCCAGGCCGCGATCATGTGGATGTGCGCGCTGTTCGCGTTCGCCACCGTCGCCTACTGGGCCGGCCTGCTGGCCCGCTCGGACTTCATGCTGAAGACCGGCACCGCGCTGACCTGGGCGGCCGTCGCCTTCGGCTGGACCGGCCTCATGGTGCGCTGGTACGAGTCGCACCAGATCGGCCCCGACATGGGCCACATCCCGGTGTCGAACCTGTACGAAGTCTTCGTGCTGTTCTGCCTCGTCACCGCGATGATGTACCTCTATTACGAGGCGCGTTCGCAGGCACGCCAGATGGGCGCCTTCGTGCTGCTCGTCATCTCGGCCGCGGTCGCCTTCATCCTCTGGTACACCTTCGATCGTGGTGCGCATGAAATCCAGCCGCTGGTGCCGGCCTTGCAGTCGTGGTGGATGAAGATCCACGTGCCGGCCAACTTCGTCGGCTACGGCGGTTTCTCGATCGCCGCCATGCTCGGCGGCGCCTACCTGCTCGCCTCGCGCGGCATCCTCGCCAACCGCCTGCCCAGACTCGACGTGCTCGACGACGTGATGTACAAGTCGATCGCGATCGGCTTCGCCTTCTTCACCATTGCCACCATTCTCGGCGCCATGTGGGCGGCCGAGGCCTGGGGCGGCTACTGGTCGTGGGACCCGAAGGAAACCTGGGCGCTGATCGTGTGGCTGAACTACGCCGCCTGGCTGCACATCCGCCTGGTGAAGGGTCTGCGCGGCCCGCTGCTGGCCTGGTGGGCGGTGGTCGGCCTGTTCATCACCACCTTCGCCTTCATCGGCGTCAACATGTTCCTGTCCGGCCTGCATTCCTACGGGGAACTGTAAGCCCGACCCGGCGCCTCGGCCCTGAGCCGGGGCGCAACCTTTCATGACACGAAAATCGCTCTTCCTGATTCCGCTGGCCGTCGCGGCGCTCGCCGCCGGCGTGTGGCTGGCGCAGGCGCGCTATGCGCCGCAACCGCCCGCCACGCCGGTCGCCGCCGAATTCTGGGCGCTGGCCTTTCCCGGCATGGACGGGCAGCCGCAGGCGATGAGCCAGTGGCGCGGTCAGGTGGTGGTACTGAACTTCTGGGCCAGCTGGTGCGCGCCGTGCCGCGAGGAAATGCCGGATTTCGCCGACTTGCGCGCCAAATACCACGCGAACGGCGTCGAATTTGTCGGCATCGCGATCGACAGTCCGGGTCGGGTCGCCAGTTTCCTGAAGGATTACCCGGTCAACTACCCCATCCTCATCGGCGAAGGCGCCGCCACCCATCTGGCCGAGCAGCTCGGCAACCCGAGCGGCGCGCTGCCCTACACGATCGTGCTCGATCGCAACGGCCGCATCGTCATGAGCCATCTGGGCCGGCTGCATCGCGACGCGCTCGACGCCGTTCTGCGCAAGTTCGGCACATAACGGCAACTTGCCGTCAAGATCTGGACAAATTGCCTGAACTTGCGGCACACTCGCCGCCATGACGACCAAGCGATCCGGCCGCGCCGCGGCCAAACCGGTCCCGAGCCTGCGCCCGCACGTGCTGGTGCTGCACGGCCCCAACCTGAATCTGCTCGGCAGCCGCGAGCCCAAGCACTACGGGCTGGCCACGCTCGACGACATCAACCGTGCGCTGACCGCCCGCGGGGAGGCAGCCGGCGCGCAAGTCGAGCACTTCCAGCACAACCACGAGGGCGCGCTGATCGAGCGCATCCACCAGGCCGCGCGCGACCACGTCGACTTCATCCTCATCAACCCGGCGGGCTACACCCACACCAGCGTCGCGCTGCGCGACGCGCTGGCGGCAACGGCGATCCCCTTCGTCGAAGTCCACCTTTCCAACATCTACGCGCGCGAGCCCTTCCGCCACCATTCGTACTTCTCCGACCTTGCCGTCGGCGTGGTATCCGGCCTGGGTGCCCACGGCTACGAGCTGGCACTCGAATTCGCGCTGCGCCATTTGCAAAACAGGACCCCCCATGGATCTCAGAAAACTGAAAAAGCTCATTGATCTGGTCGAGGCCTCCGGCATCGCCGAACTCGAAATCACCGAAGGCGAGGAAAAGGTCCGCATCGCCAAGAGCATTGCCGGCCAGCCGATGATGATGGCCCATGCGCCGCAGCCGCAGTACTTCCATGCCGGTGCCCCCGCGGCCGCGCCGGCCGCTGCCGCCGCGCCGGCCGAAGACGCCGTGCCCGACGGCCACGTGGTGCGCTCGCCCATGGTCGGCACCTTCTACCGCGCCCCGGCGCCCGGCGCCAAGAACTTCACCGAAGTCGGCCAGACCGTCAACGCCGGCGACACCCTCTGCATCATCGAGGCGATGAAGCTGCTGAACGAAATCGAAGCCGACCAGGGCGGCGTCATCAAGGCCATCCTGGTCGAAAACGGCCAGCCGGTGGAATACGGCGAGCCGCTGTTTGTGATTGGTTAAGAAAGGCAGGGGCTAGGAACTAGGAGTTAGGGGATAGGGAAGCTCGTGCTTCGCGCCCCCGATTTCATGGCGCGGCCGAGGCCGCTCAAAGCCCCCTAATCCCTAGATCCTATCCCCTAGCCCCTAGACACATGTTCGAAAAAATCCTGATTGCAAACCGGGGCGAAATCGCCCTCCGAATCCAGCGCGCCTGCCGCGAAATGGGCATCAAGACGGTCGTCGTGTATTCCGAGGCCGACCGCGATGCCAAGTACGTGAAGCTCGCCGACGAATCGGTGTGCATCGGCCCGGCGCCGTCGGCGCAGAGCTACCTGCACGTGCCGTCGATCATCGCCGCCGCCGAAGTCACCGACGCCGGCGCGATCCATCCCGGCTACGGCTTCCTCTCGGAAAACGCCGACTTCGCCGAGCGCGTCGAATCGTCCGGCTTCGCCTTCATCGGCCCGCGCCCCGACAACATCCGGCTGATGGGCGACAAGGTCGCCGCCAAGCAGGCCATGCTCGACGCGAAGGTACCGTGCGTGCCCGGATCCGACGGCGCGCTGCCGGACGATCCCGAGGAGATTCTGCGCATTGCGCGCGATATCGGCTATCCGGTCATCATCAAGGCCGCCGGCGGCGGCGGCGGACGCGGCATGCGCGTCGTCCATACCGAAGCGATGCTCCTGAACGCCGTGACCATGACCAAGACCGAAGCCGGCGCCGCCTTCGGTAACCCCGTGGTCTACATGGAAAAATTCCTGCAGACGCCGCGCCACATCGAAATCCAGATCCTCGCCGACGAGCACGGCAACGCGGTGCACCTGGGCGAGCGCGACTGCTCGATGCAGCGCCGCCACCAGAAAGTGCTGGAGGAAGCGCCCGCGCCCGGGCTCGACCCCAGGCTCAGGGACAGGATCGGCGAACGCTGCGCCGAGGCCTGCCGCAAGATCGCCTACCGCGGCGCCGGCACCTTCGAATTCCTGTACGAGAACGGCGAGTTCTACTTCATCGAAATGAACACCCGCGTGCAGGTCGAGCACCCGGTGAGCGAAATGATCACCGGCATCGACATCGTGCAGACCCAGATCCGCGTCGCCGCCGGCGAAAAGCTGCCGTGGAAGCAGAAGGACATCCCCTTCCGCGGCCACGCCATCGAATGCCGCATCAACGCCGAGCATCCGACCACCTTCGTCCCCAGCCCCGGCAAGCTCACCAACTACCACGCCCCCGGCGGCCCCGGCATCCGCGTCGATTCGCACGTCTACCACGGCTATTACGTGCCGCCGCATTACGACTCGATGATCGGCAAGCTCATCGCCTACGGCGACACCCGCGACCAGGCCATCGCCCGCATGCGCGGCGCGCTGATGGAAATGGTCGTCGAAGGCATCCAGACCAACATCCCGCTGCACCAGATGCTCATGCACGACGCCGCCTTCATCAAGGGCGGCACCAGCATCCACTATCTGGAGCACAAGCTGGCCGAGGAGAAAGCTGGTTAGGATCTAGGGGCTAGGATTTAGGGGCTAGAGAGATGAGCGGCCTATGGCCGCGCTTTAATCAACCAGTGTCCAACCCCTAGGAGTCTGGGCGGCAGAAGCGCCGATCTGATATAAATGGAAGATGGCTGCCAACTATCTCCCCTATGACCCCCAGCAGTTGATGCTGCTGCCCGAAGCGCTGCAGGAATGGTTGCCCGAAGGGC
>JBFMET010000036.1:0-18382 GCA_040753235.1 Pseudomonadota bacterium | reverse complement strand
GCGCAAGGCCCGCGGTTACGGCCGTTTCTCGACCATCCGCACCGTCCTCTTCCTCATCGCCGGCAAGCTCGACTTCTCGCGCTTCAACCCGCATGCAGCTTAACCCACTCGAAATTCAAAAGAGCCACAAATGAAAATGCAGACCCCAGGTTCGAGTGTCCCGCCCTTACGGGCTGCCGCTGTTGCCAGCGACCTCTACAAATCCTGCGCTTGTCTGCACGAAGGAATATAGCCCGTTACGGGTTGTCCAGTCAATGTCGTCTCAGCGGCTGTTCTAGTCATTCCACAGCCACGCCGCGCCGCGCACGCCGCTGGAGTCGCCGTACTTCGGCGGCACCAGTTGGGTGTCGACGCGGTCGGAAAACACGTAGCGCGGCCACAGCCGCGGTACCGTGTCGTACAGCCGAGTGATGTTGGAGAGTCCGCCGCCGAGCACGATCACGTCAGGATCGAGCAGGTTGATCACCCCGGTGAGGGCGCGCGCGAGGCGCTCCTCGTAGCGCGCCAGCGTCGCGCTGCAGGGGCCGTAGCCGGCGTTCGCCAGCTGAACGATCTCGTGCGCGGGCAGGTCCTCGCCGCCGTAGCGCACGTGGTCGGCGGCGAGCGCGGGGCCCGACAGCCAGGTTTCGATGCAGCCTTTCTTGCCGCAGTAGCAGGTGGGCGCAGCGTCGAGTTCGCGCGGGCTCGGCCACGGGTGCAGGATGGGCTCGCCGGTGGCGGGGTGCTGGCCGGTGCCGTCGCGGTCGGCCCGGGCGTGAGCGAACTGGAAAAATGGGAGCGGTGAGTGCCCCCACTCGCCGGCGATGGCGTTGGCGCCCTTTAGGAGATGTCCGCGCACCACCACGCCGCCGCCCACGCCGGTGCCGAGGATGACGCCGAACACGGTGTCGGCGCCGGCCGCCGCGCCGTCGGTCGCTTCCGACAGCGCGAAGCAGTCGGCGTCGTTGGCGATCCTGATTTCCCGGTTGAGCGCGCGCTCGAGATCCTCTTGCAGCGGCCGGCCGTTGAGGCAGGTCGAGTTGCAGTTCTTCATGCGGCCGGTCGCGGGCGAGATCGCACCGGGGGTGCCGACGCCGACCGTGCCCTGACGGCCCAGCTCGGTTTCGGCCGCATGCACCAGCGCGGCAACGGCGGCCACCGTGGCGAGGTAGTCGTCCTGCGGGGTCGGCACGCGGCGACGCAGAACTTCGCGGCCGTTCGCGTCGAAGGCGATCAGTTCGATCTTGGTGCCGCCGAGGTCGATGCCGAATCGTAGGGTGGGGGCCAAGGTGTAAAATCTCCGGCTATTTAATTTGCGTTGGAATCGACATGGCAGGACATTCGAAATGGGCCAACATCCAGCACCGCAAGGGTCGCCAGGATGCCAAGCGCGGCAAGATCTTCACCAAGCTTATCAAGGAAATCACCGTGGCCGCCAAGATGGGCGGCGGCGACCCCGCGATGAACCCGCGCCTGCGGCTGGCGATCGAGAAGGGCAAGGCCGAATCGATGCCCAAGGACAACATCGAGAACGCGATCAAGCGCGGAACCGGCCAGCTCGAAGGCGTCAACTATGAAGAAGTGCGCTACGAGGGCTACGGCATCGGCGGCGTCGCGGTGATGGTCGACTGCCTCACCGACAACAAGACGCGCACCGTCGCCGACGTGCGCCACGCCTTCGTCAAGCACGGCGGCAACATGGGCACCGACGGCTGCGTCGCGTTCCAGTTCAAGCACTGCGGCCAGATCGTGCTGGAGCCGGGCGCGAGCGAGGACGCGGTGATGGAAGCCGCGCTCGACGCCGGCGCCGAGGACATACTCCCCAACGAGGACGGCTCGATCGAGGTGCTGACCTCGCCCGATCCCAAGACCTTCGAGGCGGTGAAGGAGGCGCTGGAAAAGGCCGGCTTCAAGCCGGCGGTGGCCGAGATCACCATGCGCCCGGAGGCCGAGACCGAACTCGCCGGCGACGACGCGGTGAAAATGCAGAAGATCCTGGACGCGCTCGAAAGCCTGGACGACGTGCAGGACGTCTACACCAACGCCGTGTTGCCGGAGTGAGGCTGAGGGGAAAGCGTGAGGCGTGAGGCGTGAGGCGTGAGGGACGCAAGCACTACGACCTGGTGCTGTGGCAGCAGGCGATGTTGCTCGTCAAGCACGTATACGAAGTCACGCGTGTTTTTCCCGCCGAGGAGAAGTTCGGACTGATCTCCCAAATGCGTCGGGCAGCGGTTTCGGTGCCGAGCAATATCGCCGAAGGCGCGGCGCGGCAAACCAATAAGGAATTCGTTCAGTTCCTGGTCATCGCGCGCGGTTCGCTAAGCGAACTCGATACCCAGTTCCTGTTGGCGAAGGATCTGGCGTTTACGCCAGGACAGCCCGAGCTTGAAAGCCAGATCGACCGCGTCTTCGGGTTGCTGGGCGGGCTGCTGAACTCGCTCCAGAATGAAGTCAAGCCATGATGCCTGCCCCGTCCCCTCACGCCTCACGCCTCACGCCTCACGCCTCACGAATTCTGGGCATCGACCCCGGCCTGCGCCTCACCGGCTTCGGCGTGATCGAACAGACCGGCCAGAAGCTCGCCTACGTCGCCAGCGGCGTGATCAAGAGCGGCGAGGGCAGCCTGCCGCAGCGGCTGGGCGTGCTGTTCGCCGGCATCGACGAGGTAATTGCCACGTATCAACCCGACACCTGCGCGGTCGAGATCGTCTTCGTCAACGTCAATCCGCAGTCGACGCTCTTGCTCGGGCAGGCGCGCGGCGCCGCGATCTGCGCGGCGGTGTCGAACGAGCTGGTGGTTGCCGAATATACTGCGCTGCAGATCAAGCAGGCCGTGGTCGGTCACGGCAAGGCGGCCAAGGAGCAGGTACAGGAAATGGTCAAGCGCCTGCTGGCGTTGCCGGTCGCGCCCACCGCCGACGCTGCAGACGCGCTCGCCTGCGCCATCACCCACGCGCACGGCAGCCGCCTGGGCGCACAATCCACCGCAGGCTACCATGTGAAAGGCGGACGGCTGGTATGAAATGTTTTTTCACAAGTCGGATGCAGAGGACGCGGAGCTTGATCGGGAAAGTCTCCTCCGTGTCCTCCGTGACCTCATTGTTTGAAAGGAACTGAAGTGGCCGGACACGTTGGTTTGATGGGGTGTGCTCGATGATCGGGCGCTGTTTTAATGGGATGCCCGCGATGATCGGGCGCGCCGTTTTAATGGGATGCCCCCTGTGATCGGGCGCGCTGTTTTAATGGGATGCACCCGATGATCGGGCGCGCTGTTTTAATGGGATGCACCCGATGATTGGGCGCATCACGGGCACGCTCGCTGCCAGGCAGCCGCCGCAGGTGCTGGTCGACGTCGGCGGCGTCGGCTACGAGATCGACGTACCGATGAGCACCTTCTACCACCTGCCGGCGATCGGCGAGAAAGTGAGCCTGCTTACGCATCTGGCGATCCGCGAGGACGCGCATCTGCTGTATGGCTTCGGCAGCGAGACCGAGCGTGCGGCCTTCCGCGAACTGCTGAAGGTCTCGGGCATCGGCGCCAAGACTGCGCTGTCGGTGCTGTCCGGCCTGTCGGTCAACGACCTGGCGGCGGCGATTGCCGCGCAGGATGCCGCACGCATCGTCAAGGTGCCGGGCATCGGCAAGAAGACCGCCGAGCGCCTGCTGCTCGAACTCAAGGGCAAGCCGGTGTTCGCCGGCGCGATTGCCGGTGCTGCAATCGCGTCGGCGCCGTCCGACGATGTGCGGCAGGCCCTGCTGGCGCTGGGCTACAATGAACGCGAGGCCGCCGAGGCCATCCGGCAGTTGCCGGCCGACCTGAGCGTGGGCGAGGCGATCCGCCTGGCCCTGCGCACGCTGTCGAAAAACTGACTACCTACGTGTCGACCTTCCTGCCAAAGCTCAAATCCGCCGTTTCGCTCAAGCGCCAGTGGATAGGTCTGCTGACGGGCGTGGTCGGCCTGTTCGCGCTGGGCATTGCGTCCAGCCTGGGGGTGAGCCTGTATCACAGTGCCCGCAGCGAGCAGCACCGACTGGAACACGAGGCGGGCACCGCGCACACCAGCCTGATCCGGTTGATGGATTACTACCGCGCCCTGCTCGACAATCTGGCACGAGATCCCGAACTGATCGGTCTCCTGCGGCTCGGTACGCTCGACGAGCAGCAAGCCTGGGCGGAATCGCGCCAGCGCCTGCTGCCCGATCTGCTGGGCCTGGCCCTGCTGGACCCGCAGGGCGGCGTGCTGGGCGAGCCGGCGACGCTGCGCGTCGGGCCGCGCTGTCTGGAGGATTTGCAGCGAGCGTCCGATCTGGAGGCGATGCAGCCGTTGCTGCACCGCGATATGTCGGAGTTCGAGCATGTCGATCTCGTGGCCGTGATGCGCGAGCCCGACAACCGGCCGCTGGGCGGCGTTTTCCTCAGCGTGCGGCTGTCCCAGTTGCAGCGGATCATCGACGACTCGGTTCATCCCGGCCATGCGTTTGTGCTGATCGACGCGGCCGGTCAGACTATCGTGCGCAGCGGCCACGTCGAGGGCCAGGCGCGCGAGGTGCGCCTGACCTTGCCCGATACCGGCTGGACGCTGGTCGCCCGCTCGCCCAAGGTCATGCTTTCGCGCAACGGCGAAATGCAGGTTCTGGTCGGTCTGCTGACGCTGGCGGCCGTGCTGCTTCTGTTGGGCCTCACCTTGATACGGCTGCAACGCACCGTGTTGGGCGACATCGATGCCACACGCGACGCGCTGGCGGCGCTGGCGCGCGACGAAGCCGTTCCGAAAATCGTTCCGCATTACGCCGAATTCGAGCCGGCGGTGGCTGACATCAACCGGATTGCGCTCAATTTGCAGGATCAGCGCGCGCGGCTGGAATATCTGAGCCTGACCGACGCGCTGACGGGTTTGCCGAATCGACGCGCCTTCGAGAACCACTTCGTGCAGGCGCAGGGGCTGGCCGACCGCAAGCACCCGGTCGCCCTGATTCTGCTCGACGTCGACCACTTCAAGTTGGTCAACGACCGTCTGGGTCACGGTGTCGGCGACCTGGTGCTGCGCGCGCTCGCGCAATCGCTCAAGGCGCTGACGCGGCGCGCCGACCTGGCGGCACGGCTGGCCGGCGACGAGTTCGTCGTGCTGTTGACTGACGTCGAGGCGGAAGGCCTGGAATCCTGGTACCAGCGCCTGTCCGACCGCTTCCGCAGCGAGCTCGCTGCACTGGGCATGGACATCCCGACCGGCCTCAGCGCAGGTCAGACCTGGATCGGTGGCGTTGCAAGCGACGCGCTGGGCGACGCGCTCGGGCGTGCCGACCGCGCGCTCTACCGGGCCAAGGACCGCGGCCGCGGCCAACTCGCGACCGACGCCTCGAGATAGAATCCGCAGTCGTCCCGCGCCGTCAGCCATGATCGAAACCGACCGCCTCATCGCCCCCGCCGCCGCCAGCCCGCAGGAAGAGCAGATCGAACGCGCGCTGCGCCCGCGCACGCTCGCCGAATACGTCGGCCAGGCGAAGGCGCGCGAGCAGTTGGAAATCTTCATCCACGCCGCCCGCAACCGCAGCGAGGCGCTCGACCACGTGCTGCTGTTCGGCCCGCCCGGGCTCGGCAAGACCACGCTGGCGCACATCATCGCGCGCGAGATGGGCGTCAATCTCCGGCAGACCTCGGGCCCGGTGCTGGAGCGCGCGGGCGACCTCGCGGCGCTGCTCACCAACCTGGAGCCGCACGACGTGCTGTTCATCGACGAGATCCACCGCCTGAGTCCGGTGGTCGAGGAAGTGCTCTACCCCGCGCTGGAGGATTTCCAGATCGACATCATGATCGGCGAAGGCCCGGCGGCGCGCTCGGTCAAGCTCGACCTGCCGCCGTTCACCCTGGTCGGCGCCACCACGCGCGCGGGCATGCTCACCAATCCGCTGCGCGACCGTTTCGGCATCGTCGCGCGGCTGGAGTTCTATTCGGCGGAAGAGCTCGGCTACATCGTGCATCGTTCGGCCGGCCTGTTGCAGATGAACCTGGACGAAGCCGGCGCGCTGGAAATCGCGCGCCGCTCGCGCGGCACCCCGCGCATCGCCAATCGCCTGCTGCGCCGCGTGCGCGACTACGCGGAAGTGAAGGCCGGCGGACACGCCAGCGGGGCGGTGGCGGATGCGGCGCTGGTGATGCTCGACGTCGACCGCGCCGGTCTCGACGTGATGGACCGCAAGCTGCTCTCGGCGGTGGTCGAAAAATTCATGGGCGGGCCGGTCGGCCTCGACAACCTCGCCGCCGCCATCGGCGAGGAGCGCGACACCATCGAGGACGTGCTCGAGCCCTTCCTCATCCAGCAGGGCTACCTGCAGCGCACCCCGCGCGGCCGCATCGCCACGCCGCTGGCCTACCGGCACCTCGGCCTCGCCTCACCCGCCGAGCCCAACGCGGACCTGTTCTGATGGCGTTTGTCTGGCCGGTGCGCGTGTACTGGGAGGCAACCGCGCCGGCGGCGTCGTGTACTACGCCAACTACCTCAAGTTCATGGAGCGCGCACGCAGCGAATGGCTGCGCAGCCGTGGCTTCGAGCAGGACGTGCTGCGCGACGAAGCCGGCGTGGTGTTCGTGGTGCGGCGCGTGGAAATCGACTACCTGGCGCCGGCGCGTTTCAACGACGCGCTCGACGTGAGCGTCGTCCTTCACGAAACCGGCCGCGCCAGCATCGTGGTGCGGCAGGAACTTTCGCGCGGCAACGATCGTCTCGCCCAGGCCGAAGTCACGCTCGCCTGCGTCGACGCCGCGCGATTCAAACCCGTTAAAATGCCCCAGACCCTTGTTCAAGCCCTGACCCGCGCGACGTGACTCCCGAACTCAGCCAGGACCTTTCGCTGCTCCACCTCATCCTCGACGCCTCGATTCCGGTGCAGGCCGTCATGCTGCTGCTGGTCGGCGCCTCGTTGCTGTCGTGGTGGTTCATTTTCATCAAGCTGTTTGCACTCAAGCAGGCGCTCAAGGCGACCGACGCCTTCGAGCGCGAGTTCTGGGGCGGCAGCGACCTCAACAGCCTGTACCAGCGCGTGGCGGCGGCGCGCAACGAGGCCGGCGAGATGGAACGCATCTTCGAGGCGGGCTTCCGCGAATTCATGAAGCTGCGCCAGCAGACCGGCGTGTCGGTCAACGTCGTCATCGACGGCACCCGCCGCGCCATGCGCGCCACCTACCAGCGCGAACTCGACAACCTCGAATCGCACCTGTCGTTTCTCGCCACGGTCGGCTCGGTATCGCCCTACGTCGGCCTGTTCGGTACCGTGTGGGGCATCATGATCGCCTTCCTCGGCCTGTCGAGCGTGGCCCAGGCGACGCTCGCGCAGGTCGCCCCCGGCATCGCCGAAGCGCTGATCGCCACCGCGATGGGCCTGTTCGCGGCGATTCCCGCCGTGGTCGGCTACAACCGCTTCACCCACGACGTCGACCGCCTCGCCAACCGCATGGAGAGCTTCATGGAGGAGTTCTCCAACATCCTGCAGCGGCAGGTGCCGGCCAAGTAAGCCGATGGCGCGCACCCGCAAGCAGCTCGCCCAGATCAACGTCGTGCCGATGATCGACGTGATGCTGGTGCTGCTGGTGATCTTCATGGTGACCGCGCCCTTCATCAACCCCGGTCAGGTCGAGCTGCCGAACGTCGCCGACACCGCGCAGACGCCGTCGCAGCCCTTGGAAATCATCATCGGCGAATCGGGCGACTACCGCCTGCGCGACCGTGCCGCGGGCGGCGCCGAACGCAGCGTGCCGCGCGCCGCGCTCGCCGCCGAAGTCGCCGCGTTCCATCGTGACCGGCCCGACCAGCCGGTCGTCATCGCCGCCGACAAGAACGTGCGCTACGAGGAAGTGATGCACGCCATGAGCGTGCTGCAGCGCGCGCAGATCACGCGCATCGGCCTGCTCGCGCGTCCGGCGCCCTGACATGCTCGCTGCGGCCGATGCCCGCTTCGCCCCCCGGCCGGTGCCCAAGCTCGCCGCCGGCGCGCTCGCGCTGGGCGTGCACGTGCTGTTCGTCGTCATGCTCGTGTTCGGCGTGTCGTGGCAGACCCAGCCCGCCGGGCCGGTGAGCGTCGATCTGTGGGAAGCGCTGCCTGCGGTGCCGCCGCCACGCCCCAAGCCGCCGCCCGCGCCGCCCCCCGAACCCGTGAAGGCAGCACCCGCCAAGCCCGTGACCGCACCGAAAGTGGCTGAGACGCCGCCGCCCAAGGCGCCCGACATTGCGCTGGAAAAGAAAAAGGCTGAAGAGAAAAGGCGCGCCGAAGCCACCGTCCGCGATAAGCAGCTCGCCGAACAAAAACGCATCGAGGCGCAGCGACGCGAGCAGCAGCGCCAGCAGGAGGAGGCCGAGATCATGCGGCGCATGGCGGATGCGGAAGCCGCCGAAGCGGCCACGCTGACGCAGCAGGCCGAGGCACGTGCGGAGGCGAACCGGCGACAGGCCGCGGCGAGAAGCGTTGCTCAGCAATATGCGGCTCAAATTTCAGCAAAGGTGCGCGGCAATACCCGGCTGCCCGCCAACCTCACCGGTAACCCTCTGGCGCGCGTGCGGATCACGGTCTTGCCGACAGGCGAGGTGCGGAAGGTGACCTGGATCCAATCCAGCGGCAACCCTCTCTACGATGAGGAGCTTGAACGAGCGATCTTGAAATCCTCGCCTTTGCCGTTGCCGGCAGATTCCGACGCACGTAAAGAGCTCGGCGTGCCGGAACTTTCCTTAGCCCATCGCCCCTAAGACTGAAGCGCGCGTCAGCGCGAGTGCGAGTGCGGCGCGCGTCGCCGGACGGCCTTGAGGCCTGTGCTAGACTTGGCCGTCAACCGGGCAAACCGAAACGAGAGTCTTTCCCCTTGATATTGCGTCGCATCCTGCTGTTTCCCCTGGTCTGTCTTGCCGTCTTCAGCGCGGCGTCTGCTGCGCGCGCCGCGATGGAGATCCAGGTGGTCGGCGGCGCCGCGAGCCAGATCGCGATCGCGATCGTGCCCTTCCAGGCCGCACCCGGCCAGCCGACGCCGGCGCTCACCGAAATCGTCACCAACGATCTCGACCGCAGCGGCCAGTTCCGCCGCATCGACACCGCCGGCGCGCCACAGGCGACGCTGCCCGCGCAGATCGATTACGCCAGCTGGCGCAGCCGCGGCGCCGAAGCAGTGGTGATCGGCCAGGTGCTGCCCGCAGCGGGTGGCCGTTTCGAAGTGCGCTTCTATCTGCTCGACGCGGTGCGCCGCACTCAGCTCGCCGCCCTGAGCTATGTCATCGGCCCGGGGCAGTGGCGCGCCACCGCGCACCAGATCGCCGACATCATCCACGAGAAGCTCACCGGGATACCCGGTGCGTTCAGCAGCCGCATCGCCTACGTGCAGAAGCAGGGCAACCGCTACGAGCTGCGGGTCGCGGACGCCGACGGCTACAACCCGCGTATCGTCGTGCGTTCGGTTGAGCCGGTCATTTCGCCGCGTTTTTCCCCGGACGGCAAGCGCCTCGCCTACGTCTCGTTCGAGGACAAGAAGCCGATCGTCTACGTGCAGTCGCTCGCCGACGGCAGCCGCCGCAAGGTCGCCGCGTTCAAGGGCTCCAACTCGGCGCCGGCCTGGGCGCCGGACGGCCAGCGCCTCGCGGTGGTGCTCACGCGCGACGAGGCCTCGCAGATCTATCTCATCGACGCCGACGGCGGCAACCCCGTGCGCCTGACGCGCGGCGGCAACCTCGACACCGAGCCGGTGTTTTCCCCCGACGGGCAGTCGATCTATTTCACCTCCGACCGCGGCGGCAGCGCGCAGATCTACCGCATGCCTGCAAGCGGCGGCGAGGCGCGCCGGGTGAGCTTCTCGGGCGGGTACAATGTATCGTCGGCGATCAGTCCGAACGGACGCCATCTCGCCTACATCAGCCGTGACGAAGGCCGCTTCCGCGTCACGCTGCTCGAGATCGAGACCGGCCAGGTGCGCGTGCTCACCGATACCGCACGCGACGAATCGCCCAGTTTTGCCCCCAACGGCCAGGCGGTGCTGTATGCCACCGTGGCCGGAAGCCGCGGCGTGCTCGGAACGGTCACCCTCGACGGCCGCACCCGGGCACGCCTGTCCGAACCGGGCGTCGATGCCCGCGAACCGGCCTGGGGCCCCTGAGCGTGAGGGCATGGGGTCCGCAGGGACCGCATGCCCCGGCGATTTGTCATTTTTTTTGAAAAGGAGAGACATACATGAACAAGATCCTCTGGCCCGTCCTGCTTGCCCTCACCCTGTCCGCGTGCAGCAGCACCGGTGACAAACCCGCGGCGGTCGAATCGCGCACTGCGCAGCCGACCGCAACGAGCGCGCCGTCTGCCGCCACCACCGGTACCGGTGCGGATGCCGTCAGCGGCAGCGCGCTCGGTGCGCAAGCCGCGGTCGATCCGCGCAAGGATCCCGCCAGCCCGCTGTACCAGCGCAGCGTCTACTTCGACTTCGACAAGTTCGACGTCAAGGACCAGTACCGTCCCATGCTCGAAGCGCACGCCAACTACCTCAAGGCGAACAGCAATGCGCGTGTCATCCTGCAGGGCAACACCGACGAGCGCGGCAGCCGCGAATACAACCTCGCGCTGGGCCAGAAGCGCGCCGAGGCCGTGCGCCGCGTGCTTAACGTGATGGGCGTGGGCGACGGTCAGCTCGAAGCGGTCAGCTTCGGCGAGGAAAAGCCGCGCAACGCGGGCGCCACCGAGGAAGCGTATGCCGAGAACCGTCGCACCGACGTGGTGTATGGCGACGAGTAAGCGCGTCCTGCTGCTGGCCGCGGGGCTCGCGCTGGCGCAGCCGGCGTGGGCGCTGTTCGGCGTCGGCGAAGTGAATGCCAGGGTCGACGCCTTGCAGAAGCGGGTCGACGCCGTCGATGCGCGTCTCGCCAGGATCGAGGCAGCGGTGCAGGACAAGCAGCAGATCCTCGACCTGCTGAAGGAAGTGGACGCACTGAAAGCCGAACTGGCCAGGGTGCGCGGCCAGGCCGAAGTGCAGGCGCACCAGCTCGATACGCTCGGCAAACGGCAGAACGACCTCTACGCCGACCTCGACCAGCGCATGGGCGAGCTGTCGAAATCGGCGGCCGCCGCCGCGACTGCGCAGGCCGCACCGGCCGACGCCGCAGTGCCGGGCGATCCCGCACTCGAATCGCGCAGCTACGAAGCCGCGCTCAAGCTGTTTCGCGACGCCAATTACCCGGCCGCCATTGCCGGCTTCGGCGAATTCCTCAAGGCCTATCCGTCGAGCACGCTTGCGGCCAACGCGCAGTACTGGATCGGCTATGCGTATTTCGCGCAGAAGGACTACAAGGCGGCGCTCGCGCAGCAGCAGAAGCTGATCGCAAGCTACCCCGCGAGCAACAAGGTGCCCGACGCATTGTTCAACATCGCCGCCAGCCAGCTGGCGCTGAACGAGACCGCTGCCGGGCGCAAGACGCTGCAGGAGATCGTCGCCAAGCATCCCGGCACCCAGGCCGCCACGCTGGCGGCGCGCCGCCTCGTCGAACTGAAGTAGGGCCGTGTCGGACACCGCAACGCTCCATCCGGCCGCAGCGGCGGACGCCCCGGCCGACGCGCCGGCGGCCACGCTCCGTCTCACCGAAGTTTTCCTTTCGCTGCAGGGCGAGACCAGCCGCGCCGGTATCCCCACAGTATTCGTGCGCCTCACGGGGTGTCCGCTGCGCTGCCGCTGGTGCGACACGACCTACAGCTTCCAGGGCGGCGAAACCGTCACGCTGACCGACCTGTTGCGACGTATTGCCGACTACGGCGTCGCGACCGTGTGCGTCACCGGCGGCGAACCGCTCGCGCAGAAAAACTGCCCGGCGCTCCTGGCCGCGTTGTGCGACGCCGGCTATTCGGTCTCGCTCGAAACCAGCGGCGCGCTCGACATCAGCGGCGTCGACCCGCGCGTCTCTCGCATCGTCGACCTCAAGCCGCCCGGCTCGGGCGAGGACGCGCGCAACCGCTGGGAAAATCTCGCACACCTCACGCCGCACGACGAGATCAAGTTTGTCATCGCCGACCGCGCCGACTACGAATGGGCGCGCGAGCTCCTGCGCGACGAGCAGCTCGCGCGACGCTGCCCGGTGCTGTTCTCCCCGGTGCAGGGCGAACTGCCGCCGGCGCAGCTCGCCGAGTGGGTGCTGGCCGACCGTCTGCCGGTGCGCATGCAGGTGCAGCTGCACAAGATCCTGTGGGGCAATACGCCGGGACGATGAAGCCGGCCGTCGTCCTGCTTTCCGGCGGGCTGGATTCCGCCACCGTGCTCGCCATCGCACGCAGCGAGGGCTACGCCTGCCATGCGCTCAGCATCGACTACGGCCAGCGCCATACCGCCGAGCTGGCGGCCGCCGCGCGCGTCGCGCAGGCGCTCGGCGCCGTCGAGCACCGCGTCATGCGCCTGGGTCTCGGCGACATCGGCGGCTCCGCGCTCACCGACGCCGCCATCGCCGTGCCGGAAGCCCCCACCGAGGGCATCCCCGTTACCTACGTGCCCGCGCGCAACACCGTCATGCTCGCGCTCGCGCTCGCCTGGGCCGAGGTGCTCGGCGCGCGCGACCTCTTCATCGGCGTCAACGCCGTCGACTATTCCGGCTACCCGGATTGCCGCCCCGAATTCATCGCAGCCTTCGAGCGCATGGCCAACCTCGCCACCCGGGCCGGCGTCGAAGGCGCGGCGCTCAAGGTCCACGCGCCGCTGCAGTATCTTTCCAAGGCCGACATCATTCGCCGCGGTATGGAACTTGGCGTCGACTATGGCCTCACCGTGAGCTGCTACCAGGCCGACGCCGAGGGCCGCGCCTGCGGCGTGTGCGACGCGTGCCGGCTGCGTCGCGCCGGCTTCGAGGCGGCCGGCGTGGCCGATCCCACACGCTACCGTTAGAAATTAACAAGGAGGACGCCGAGGACGCAGAGAGATGTGAGGGGATTTCCTCCGCGCCCTCCGTGTCCCCCTTGTGCAACCCCGCAAAATCCCGGCAAACCCTTTACCCGGTTCGCCGCCTTCGGCTATAATCTTGCGCTTTCGCGGGTAGGGCTTCACGCCCCATCCCGGGTCGGTAGCTCAGCCGGTAGAGCAGCGGACTTTTAATCCGTTGGTCGCGAGTTCGAATCTCGCCCGACCCACCAGTATTCCCAAAAGCCACGGTTCGCCGTGGCTTTTTCTTTGGCCGGGCGGGAAAGGCGTGCGCAGTTTGCCGGGTGACGAAAATTGTCAGTCCGTGCCGCTCACAGGCAGCCCGGCTGGCCGGGCCAGCTCACTTCGGAGCGTGTGCCTCAGGGTGGATATCACGTAAAAACAAAGCCTTATAAGGGAATGGGTGATTTGTTCCATGGCAAGTCTAAAGTTGGCACGCCCCCTGCTCGTTAATCTGCCAAGACAGGGAGACCTGTTGGACCCAATCAAATTTCTTACTTAGGAGAAGTGAAATGATGAAGAAAGCTCAACAGGGCTTCACCCTGATCGAACTGATGATCGTCGTGGCGATCATCGGTATTCTGGCCGCGGTCGCACTGCCCGCTTACCAGAACTACACCATCAAGTCCGCCAACCGGGCCTGCCTCGCCGAGGCGACTTCGTATGCGCGTACGCTGGTCGCCGAGATTGCCGACGGCGCGACCACGCTGAGCGGTCACCAAGCGGGTGCCTGTCAGGCCATTACAACGCCGGCTCTGACCGCAGCAAGCTTCACCGCGACGCCGCGCTCGCCGGGCGCCGGAACCGCCACTTGCAACCTGTCCACGGGCAACTGCACGGGCCTGTAAGCAGCGTCTAGCACTGTAGACCGGCCCCACACTTGAGGGGCACGGCTACTAGATTGCTCGCTGCAACCGGTAGCTGACCAGTGGTTTGTGGTGTGGCTGCCGGTATCAAAGAAAAACCCCTCTTTGGAGGGGTTTTTCTTCGGTCGTTCCACAAAGCGGTGCAGTGGGGCTTCTCCTGCTCACAGTTGCCAACTCGCTAAGGAATTTCGCCCCATGCCCAGATGGTTGAAGTTTCCACTCGCCGCACTCCTGGTTGCGATCGCTTTCGGGGTGTACTGGGATTCACTGCGCAACCCGCTGTTTTTCGACGACAAGAATCTATTCGAGCGCGGCCACATCTACCTGCTCTTTCTCGATGGCTTCAGCTTCACACCGCGCTGGCTGCCGTACTTCATGATGGCGTGGACCGAACTGATTTTCGATGACGCCCTTATTGTCCAGCGTGGCATCAGCCTCGGGATTCATTTGCTGACGGCGTTCGTACTGTATGCCTTTGTAAAGCAGGTCAGCAATCACGTTGCGCCCCACCGTAACAACGAGCGCGCGGCGCTTGCGGTGGCGTTGTTGTTCGTGCTGCATCCGCTTGCGGTGTATGCGGTGGGCTACCTCATTCAGCGTACGATCCTGATGGCAACGTTGTTCGGTCTGCTTGCGCTAAGCACCTATTTTGACGGGCTGGTAACACGCAAGAAATCCTATTTCGCGTTTTCGGCGTTGTTCTATCTTCTGTCCGTGTTCAGTAAAGAACACGCGATCCTGATTCCGGCGGCTGCGCTCGCGCTGACACCTCTGGCCACGCCGATCACCCGTCAGACCCTGCGCCTAGTATGGCTGCCGGCCATGCTGTATGGCGCCATCGCGGTGCTGGTGGTGCTCAAGTACCAGAACCTGTTGGGGCAGGTCTACGAGCCCCAGGCGGCATCGATGGTTGGGAGCCAGTTGTCGGCGCAGGGACAGGCGACGGTCTGGGGGCTGAGTGTTTTGACTCAGATTTCGCTGTTCTTCAAGTACCTGGGCTTGATGCTGGTCCCCTATCCTGGCTGGATGTCGATCGACATGCGTGTTCCCTTCGCGACTTCCTACGGCGAGCCGAAGTATGTGCTGGGTATGCTGGCCTGCGTGGCTTACGTCACGATTGCAGCATTCTGGCTGCTGCGGGGAGGGCGACGCGGGATGGTGGGGTTTGCCCTGTTGGCGCCGCTGCTGCTTTTTGCAGTGGAGCTTTCAGCGGTGAGAATACAGGAGCCATTCGTACTTTATCGCGCTTACCTGTGGATGGCGCCTTTGTTCCTGTTGCTGCCGGCGATCAGCTACAGGCTGCCCGGGAAAGTCTTCTGGCCCCTTATTTTGGCCATTGTGGTCGCGTTTGCGTATGGGACGAGTGATCGCTTGCACACGTTTTCGGACGGGTTCTTATTGTGGGACGATGCAGTAAGAAAATTGCCGCATGAGCAGGCGCCCGGATCGGCGCGCGCCCACAGCAGCCGTGGCTATGGCAACGTCATGCGGGGCGAGCTGCGTGCATCTCTTGACGATTTCGAGAGGGCGATTCGGGTGGATCCGACTCATCAGCACGCTTATCAAACCCGTGTGTGGGTTTACAAGAAGCTGGGCGATTTCGAGAGCGCCTTGCGGGATGCCAATACTATGGTGCGGCTCTTCCCTGAGGATCCCAAGGCATACACGCTGAGGGGGGCGGTCTATCGTGACATGGGTGACTACGATCGGGCGATAGCGGATCTGGCATGGGCCTGCGATCGGAAATGGATCGGTGCCTGCTTGGCGCTGGCCGTTACGCGGCAACAACAGGCGGCAGCGCAGGCTTCACGATGAAAAATTAGCATCGAACTTACGCGCCTTGCAGCAGTGTCAGGCGATCTCGACTTGTCTGAGTATGCGTCGCACGGTTTCCAGGTCGAACCCCCGACCCTGCAGGAAGCGCAGTTGCTTCGCCTTTTCCGCTGCATTGGCCGGTAGTGCCCCAAACTTCTTCTGCCAGACGCTCCGTGCCCGTTCGAGTTCGCTGTCTCGATTTTTTCCCAGCACTTCGTCGATCACCGCATCCGGCACGCCATGCTGGCGCAGCTCGTAGGCGAGTTTGACGCGGCCCGACTTCGCGCGGTGGTCGGCGACCCAGCTTTCGGCGAAGCGGCGGTCGGAGAGCCAGTTCTTCGCTTCGAACTCATCGAGCAGCGGCTGAACGTCGCCCGCGTCGAAGCCGGCGGCCTGGAGCTTGCGGGCGAGTTCGGCGCGGGTGTGCTCGCGGCGCGCCAGCAGGGCGAGCGCGCGGGCGCGCGCGTCGGCCTCAGGCTTCGACTTCATCCTCGTCCTCGACCGCCGCGATCGCGCTGTTGACGCCGACGGCGGCGCGGACCTTGGCTTCGATTTCCTGCGCGATTTCGGGGTGCTCCTTGAGATATTCGCGCGCGTTGTCCTTGCCCTGGCCGATCTTTTCACCGTTGTAGGCGTACCAGGCACCGGATTTGTCGACGAGCTTGTGGGCGACGCCGAGTTCGATGATCTCGCCTTCGCGCGAGATGCCCTGGCCGTAGAGGATGTCGAAGTAGGCTTCCTTGAACGGCGGCGAGACCTTGTTCTTCACGACCTTCACCTTGGTTTCGTTGCCGATGACTTCGTCGCCTTTCTTGATCGCGCCGGTGCGGCGGATGTCGAGGCGCACGCTGGCGTAGAACTTGAGCGCGTTGCCGCCGGTGGTGGTTTCGGGGTTGCCGAACATGACGCCGATCTTCATGCGGATCTGGTTGATGAAAATCACCAGCGTGTTGGTGCGCTTGATGTTGGCGGTGAGCTTGCGCAGGGCTTGCGACATCAATCGCGCCTGCAGGCCCATGTGCGAATCGCCCATCTCGCCTTCGATTTCGGCCTTGGGCGTCAACGCGGCAACGGAGTCGATCACCACGACGTCGACCGAACCCGAGCGGACCAGCATGTCGGCGATTTCCAGCGCCTGCTCGCCGGTGTCCGGCTGCGAGATCAAGAGGTTGTCGACGTCGACGCCGAGCTTGCCGGCGTAGGCGGGGTCGAGCGCGTGCTCGGCGTCGATGAAGGCCGCGGTGCCGCCGGCCTTCTGCATTTCGGCGATGACCTGCAGGGTGAGCGTGGTCTTGCCGGACGATTCCGGGCCGTAGATCTCGATCACGCGACCGCGCGGCAGGCCGCCGATGCCGAGCGCGATGTCGAGGCCGAGCGAGCCGGTTGAGACGGCCTGGATGTCGCGCGCGACGCCCTGGTCGCCCAGGCGCATCACCGAGCCCTTGCCGAACTGCTTCTCGATCTGGGACAGCGCGGCGGCGAGCGCCTTGGATTTGTCGTCGGACATGGCGGGGGTGGGCATGGTCTCTCTCCTGAGGGGGGTTGCGGTAAGGCAGGCGCCGAGCGTCTGCATGGGGCGTACTGTAGGCAATACTTTTATTAATGTCAATAAAAAATATCACGTAAGTAAAAAATACAACTTTATAAATTGTATTTGCCGCCCGGCGCCCTATAATTCGCGGCAAAGCGGAGCGAGAACCATGAATTACAAGGAAAAAATGCGCCTGGACGTGAAGTGGGCGACGCGCCAGCGGCTGCAGTACATCGAGCTCATGGCCTTTTACGCCGGCGTGGTGACGCGCAGCGACGTCGCCCGCGCCTTCGGCCTGTCCGATCCGGCAGCGACCAAGGACCTCAAGCTCTACGGCGACCTCGCGCCCGGCAACCTTGTTTACCAGCACAGCGTGTTCGGTTTCGTGCCGGGCCCGGACTTCAGCCCGGCCTTTGCCGATCTCGCGCCGGCCGCCGCGCTGCCGGTCATCGCCGCCAACCTCGCGGTCGCCAACGGCCCCTACGGTGACACGCTGGTCTATGGCCTGCCCACCGCCGCGCTGCCCTTGCCGGCACGCCTGCCGCCCGCGGCTACGCTCGCCCAGCTCACCCGTTCCATTTTTGGCCGCCGCAAGCTGCGCGTGCGCTACCGTTCGCTTTCCGGCCGCGACAGCGCCGGCGACCGCATTATCGAGCCGCATACGCTGGTCGACACCGGCCTGCGCTGGCACGTGCGCGCCTACAACGAGGAAAACTGCGATTTCCGCGACTTCGTGCTGTCGCGCATCGTCGAGGCGGAATGCCTGGATGCGCCGGCGGAATCGAGCATGGATTACGACGAGGACTGGGTGGAGACGGTGAGCCTGCGCCTGGCGCCGCACGCGGGCCTGGACGCGGCGCGGCGGGAGGCGCTGCTGCTGGATTACGCGGCGGCGGGCGAAGCGATCGAGGTGAACGTGCGGCGCGCACTGCTGGGCTACGTGCTGCAGCGCCTGAGCGTGGACACCACGCCGGACCATTCGTTGAACCCGAGCGCCTACCAGTTGATGCTGCTCAACCGCGACGAGATCGAGCCGTTCGCGGCGTGGGCGTTCAGGTAGGGGTTAGGATCTAGGGGCTGGGATTTAGGGGGTCTTGTGCGGCTTCGCCGCATTGCATGAATTCATGAGACGCGGCGGAGCCGCTCATCCCCTAGGAGTCTGGGCGGCAGAAGCGCCGATCTGATATAAATGGGAGATGGCTGCCAACTATCTCCCCTATGACCCCCAGCAGTTGATGCTGCTGCCCGAAGCGCTGCAGGAATGGTTGCCCGAAGGGC
>JBFMET010000035.1:0-22266 GCA_040753235.1 Pseudomonadota bacterium | reverse complement strand
ACCCCTGACCCCTGACCCCTGACCCCTGACCCCTGACCCCTGACCCCTGACCCCTGACCCCTGACCCCTGACCCCTGACCCCTGACCCCTGACCCCTGACCCCTGACCCCTGACCCCTGACCCCTGAATCATGTCCAGATACACCGGCCCCCGTCTCAAAATCATGCGCGCCCTCGGCACCCAGCTGCCCGGCCTGTCGTCCAAATCCATCGAGGATCGCCCCTACCCGCCCGGCCAGCACGGGCAGAAGCAGAAGCGCAAATCCGACTTCGGCGTGAAACTGATGGAAAAGCAGAAGCTGCGTTTCAACTACGGCCTCAACGAAACGCAGATTCGTCGCCTCTTCGTCGAAGCCAGGCACGCGAAAATGCCCACCGGCGACAAGCTGCTCGAACTGCTGGAACGCCGGCTCGACAACGCCGTCTTTCGCGCCGGCTTCGCACCCACCGCCGTCGCCGCGCGCCAACTGGTTCGCCACAAGCACATCCTGCTCAACGGCAAACGGGTCAACATCCCGTCCATCCGCATCAAACCGGGCGACAGCATCGCGCTCTTTGGCGGCGCCGAAAAAATTCCCATGGTGATCGGAAGCCTCGCAGAACCCGCGCTGACCCGTCCCGAATGGATCCACTTCGACGACGCGAATCGCACCGCGCAAATCAGCCGTGTCCCGATGGCCGACGAAGTACCGTTCCCCATCGACGTGCAGCAGGTTGTCGAGTACTACGCACAACGCATCTGATTCTTTCCCGACGCAGGAGCCCGCCATGAGCAAGTCTTCCATCACGCCGCCCGAATACGCCAACCACCCCGAGCTGGCGATCGTCTCGCTGCTGTTCATGCTGAGTCGCCAGCACGCCACCGGCTGCCGCACCATGGCCGCATCCATCGCCGCGCACTTCCGCTTTCTGGCGAACGACCCACGCATGTCCGACGTTCTGCGCAACGCCGCGCAGCGGCTGGGGATGGAGTGGCAGGGCCTGCTCGATGCGGCGGATCACGACGGCAGCGTGCATTGATCCTGAAAATTGCCATTCATCGCAAGGAACCCCAATGAAACCGAATCAAAAGAAAATCATCTCCATCCTCAACCGCATCATGGAACTGGAGCTGGCGGGCGTGGTGCGCTACACGCACTACGCGCTCATGGTGTACGGCTTCAACCGCATTCCCATCGTCGACTGGATGCAAAAGAACGCCAACGAAGGCCTGCTGCATGCCCGCCAGGCCGGCGAACTGGTGACCTGGCTGGGCGGCCACCCCTCGCTCGCGATCGGCCCCCTGCTCGAGACCCATCAGCACGACATCGGCGACATCCTGCGCGAGTCGCTCATCCATGAAGGCGAAGCGCTCAAGGCGTATTACACGCTTCTGGAACTGGTCAAGGACAAGGACGTGCGTCTGGAGGAATACGCCCGCACCATGATCGCGGAAGAAATCGCCCATGCCGACGAGGTGAACAAGATGCTGCGCAAGCCTGGCCAGACCGAGCCTTACAAGTCCTGAGCCGGGACCCCGTCATGTGCGACCACCACAACAGGAACAAACCCGGCGAGGAAACAGGCACCTTGTCCTTGCCGATGCAGCATTCCGGCAACGCGCTGGCTGCTCCGGCACGGAACATCGCGAAAACGCCGCAACCGGATCCATCCATACGGGTGCAGCCTGCGCGTCGGCGCAAATTGTGGGAACTCGAAGAAAAACTGCATTGTCCGGTAATCGGCACGTGCATCAGCCTCGACGAACTCAAGAAAGTCGCGCGCAAGGAAGGATTCAGCGGAAGGGGTTTCGACGCATATCGCCTGCATGTCGAAGCCGTGTCCGCCTCGTGTACGCGCAACTCGGCCAGCGAGATGATGCACAAGCTGCTGGAGCGGAAATTCGCACGATGGATCAAGCTGTTCGATCAGGCAAAATCCGACGCAGCGGTGTGCAGCCTGTGGCAGGAACACCTTGCGCACGGCCAGGTCGCGGGGCCCATGTGGGCGGCGCTTACCCACAAGGCGGCGAGCCAGGAAACCGTCGACAAGGTGTATGGCGATATGCACATGCTCTCGCATCAGGTGGGCGCCGGGCTGGCGGCGGATGCGCGGCGGCTGGAATATCTGGAACACGAGGTCAACAGGCTGGGCCGTGAGGCCCGGGAGAATGCGTATCGCACGAACCAGATGCTGACCGAGCGCGCAACGCGTATTCGTTACCTGGAAACCGAAAACCAGCGCCACGAGCTCGTGCTGCGTGAAATGCCAGAACTGAAGGCGCGCGCGGCCGCCCTGGAATCCGGCCAGGAGATGGTGGACCTGCGACGCCGCCTGCTGTTGCTGGAAACCGCCAATGCCAGGCTCGAAGAGGCCCTGCAGAAAGCGCAGCCACGTGCCGGCCTGCTCGAGGAATTGGCCGCCGACAACAGCCGGCTGAAGAAGGAAGTGGCTTCCCTGTCCGCGGAGCAGGACATGATGGAGCGGCTGATGCTGTCCGATGTCCCGGGCAAGCCATCCGACCATGCCGCATGCTGCGGTGAATGCGGTCGCTACGAGAATCAGCTCCAAGGGCGCTGCATTCTATGCGTCGGGGGAAGAGTCACGCTGCTGCCGCAATATCGCGAGCTTGCCGAACGCCTCGGCGTGCGCCTCATTCATCACGACGGAGGCCAGGAAGAGGCGATGTCCAGATTGCCTGATTTGCTTGCCGCATCGGATGCGGTCATTTGTCCGACGGATTGCGTAAGCCACACGGCGTACTACCAGCTCAAACGTCATTGCAAGGCACATGGCAAGCCCTGCGTGCTGACCAAATCAGGGATCGCCGGATTCGCCGCCGCCTTGACCAGGCTTGCGGATGGCAAGGTCATGGTTCAAGGCGCGTGAACGTCGAGATACATCCTCCCGTCTGCGACGGACACAACCCCGGAAGGTAACGTCATCCAGTTTCATGAGCGTGCAGGCTGCACCGTTTGATGCCTCTGAACCGTTCTCAGTTTCCCCTGCCAAATGCTTTGAGATCAACGAAACAAGGAGTTGAGTCATGAAAGCGACGGAAACCAACCTGCTGGACTGGCAGAAACGGTACGGGACGGAAGGCGCGCGGCAGCCCTGGAATCCGGCCAGGAAATCACGCTGCTGCCGCAGTATCGCGAGCTTGCCGAACGCCTCGGCGTGCGCCTCATTCATCACGACGGAGGCCAGGAAGAGGCGATGTCCAGATTGCCTGATTTGCTTGCCGCATCGGATGCGGTTCCGACGGATTGCATAAGCCACACCGCGGGTTCAGCAGGCAGGTGTGGTTTCACGCCCACACCTGCCCCACGCCATGCAAATGCGCCACGAATGATCGATTGACACAAATAATGCGAATTATTATCATTAAAAACGTTGTTTCTTCTCTCGCCTGAACAGGTGTGCGGGCGGGCGGAAATACCGCTTCAGGATTTCGCCAGCCACGGACCACGCCCCAGAGGACATGTCCCAGCCAGCATCGTTTGAATCAAGGGACATGTCCGGGATGACCGCTTCGCTGACCGCCGCTTTGGCCTTGAGACCCGATTCCGGGCAGGGATCGACGCGCGCCGCACCCTCGTTCGCCCCTGCGCGCATTTCGTCCGCTTCGCTGATCGGCGTGACATTCGCGCATGCCGCGCTGCTCGGCCTGTTGCTGCTGGCCCCGGACTCGTCCGAACCGATCACGCCGCCGCGCCCGCTGATGGTGAGCCTGATCGAGCCCCGGATCGAAGTCCCCCAGCCGCAACCCAAACTGGAACCCAAACCGCAGCCGCCCAAACCGGTGGCCAAGCCGCTGCCGACACCGGTCTTGGCCGCCAAACCCACACCTGTCCCGCAGCCCGTGGTTGCCCCCTCCGAGCCGACGCCGCTGCCCGAACCCGTGCCCGAGGTGCTGCCCCCGCCCGCTCCCGCGCCGATGGCGGAAGTCTCCAGACCGGCGCCCCCGTCTCCACCCGCGCCCACGCCCCCGCGCCCGGCGGATTACCTGAACAATCCCAAGCCGTCCTACCCCGCGCTGTCGAAACGCCTGGGCGAGGAAGGCACGGTACGTCTCAACATTCTGGTCAACCCGGACGGCAGCGTGGCGCGACTGGAACTGGCGAGTAGCAGCGGCCACCCGCGCCTGGATCGCTCGGCAATGGAGACCGTGCAATCGAGCTGGAAATTCGAGCCCGCCCGCCAGGGCGGCAAGCCGGTGGCCGCTTGGGTCATCGTGCCGATTCAGTTCACCCTCAGGAGTTAAGACATGGACAGCACCTCACAACCGACCCCGCTGGGCTTCGCCCACTTCATCGCGCAGGCCGACGGCCTCGCGCATTTCCTGCTCGTCGTGCTGCTGGCGATGTCGGTGATCACCTGGTATTTGATCGTGTCCAAGAGCCTCGCCAACCGGCGCATGAAGAAGCATGCGCAGGCCTTCCTCGCGCGCTTCTGGGATGCGCCCGGCCTGGCCGCGGTCGCCGACTATCTGCAGAGCCACGGCATCAACGATCCGTTCTCGCACCTGACCCACCACGGCCTCAAGGCGGCCGAGCAGTATCGAAACAAGACCGGATCACGCCTGGTCGAGTCGGGCTCGGAAGACGAGTTTCTGACCCGCGCGCTGCGCCGCGCGATCAACCAGGATACGGCGCGCCTCGAATACGGCCACACCATGCTGGCGTCGATCGCGTCAAGCGCGCCCTTCGTCGGCCTGTTCGGCACGGTGTGGGGCATCTATCACGCGCTGGTCAATATCGGCATGAGCGGATCGGGCAGCCTCGAACAGGTCGCCGGGCCCGTGGGCGAAGCGCTGATCATGACCGCGCTGGGCCTCGCGGTCGCGATCCCCGCGGTGCTCGCCTACAACTTCTTCAACCGCGCCAAGCGCACCCTGCTGTCCGAGCTCGACGGCTTCGCGCACGACCTGTTCGCCTTCATGTCGACCGGGCTGCGCAACAACACCCGCGTCCACAAGGACGAGGCGCGCATCTACGCCGCACCCGTGGCACGGAGCGCCTGATGGCTTTCGGCGGACTCACCCACGATACCGGCGACGCCGACAACGCGGAAATCAACATGATTCCGCTGATCGACGTGATGCTGGTTCTGCTGGTGATTTTCATCATCACCGCACCGATGATGACGCACGCGGTCAAGGTCGACCTGCCGCAGGCGTCGAGCCAGCCGAACGAGATGAAGCCCGAGACGATCCAGCTGTCGATCCAGGCCGACGGCGCGGTGTTCTGGAATGCCGAGGCAGTTGACGCCGCGGCGTGGCAAACGCGCATGGCCGCCGCCGCCCAGCAGACGCCGCAGCCGGAAATCCATCTACGCGCCGACGGCGATCTCGCGTATCGCCATGTCGCGCAGATCATGGCCGATGCCGCGCGCGCCGGACTGAGCAAGCTCGGCTTCGTCACCGATCCGGGAGAAACAACGACTCCCTGATTTCCATCCCCAGCCAGCCAGACGGTCATGACCTCCAGCCAGCCAATCACTTCAACAAAGGACATGATCCATGAAACCCTATCGAAATTCACACAAGACCCGCCTGACTCCCATCGCCGCCGCTTTACTGGTCGCGCAGACGGGCTGGGCATTCGCCCAGAGCACACCTGCGGGAGTGGAGATGCCGCGCATCGACGTCATCGGCGGCAGTGAAAACCTGCCCAATATCGGCGGCGCGGCAGATACGCTCGACAGCAAAACGCTGGAAAACAGCCGCGTCTTCACGGTCAACGAAGCCTTGCGCAAGGTGCCCGGCGTCAACGTGCGCGATGAAGAAGGCTTTGGCATGCGCCCCAACATCGGCATGCGCGGCCTGAATCCGACGCGTTCGACCAAGATCACCCTGCTCGAAGACGGGATTCCGCTGGCCTACGCGCCCTACGGCGACAACGCCAGCTACTATCACCCGCAGATCGACCGCTACAGCAGCATCGAGGTGCTGAAAGGCGCCAATTCCCTGCTGTTCGGGCCGCAGACCGTGGGCGGGGTGATCAACTACATCACGCCCGATGCGCCGCAAAAATTCGGCGGCTTCGTGCAGGGCGCGGCGGGCAACCGCGATTATTTCAACGGCAGGCTGAATGTCGGCGGCGGCGGGTTCCTGCTCGATGTCACCCGCAAGCAGGGCGACGGCAGCCGCGACAACATGGAGCACGTGCTCAACGACATCAACCTCAAATACACCACGGCGCTCGGCAAAAACCAGGCGCTGACCCTGCGCGCCAACTACTACACGGAAGATTCAACCGTGACCTACAGCGGCCTGACCCAGGCTGAATTCAACAATCTCGGCGCGCGCTATAACCCGTTCAAGAACGATAAATTCGATATCGAGCGTGTCGGGCTGTCGGCCACCCACGAAATTGAATTCGGCAAGGGCGCGGCGCTCACCACCAACCTGTATTACATGACCTTCGACCGCGACTGGTGGCGGCAGTCCAGCAACAGCCAGGACGGGCTGCACGCGGGTTGCAACGCCGCCGTCGTCATCGACGGCGTGTCGGCGACCTTCACCGGGCACCGGCTGGCGGGGCGGCGGATCGACCCCGACCAGATCAACTGCAACCAGGGACGGCTGCGCAACTACGACACTTGGGGCGTCGAACCACGCCTGACCCTGAAGCACGGCCTGGGCGAATTCCAGGCCGGCGCCAAGGCGCACTTCGAGGAACAAAAACGCAAGCAGGTCAACGGCGCCAGCCCCACCGCGCGCACCGGCACGCTGGCGGAAGACAACCTGCGCAACACCACCGCCTACAGCGCCTTCGTCGCCAACCGTTTCGATTTCGGCAATGTGAGCGTCACCCCCATCGTGCGCCACGAAAACATCGACGCCGAGCGCACCAACCGGCTCACCGGCCAAACGGGTTCCACCTCGCTCACCAAGACCCTGCCCGGCATCGGCGCCACCTGGAATCCGGGCAAGACGCTCACCGTGTTTTCCAGCCTGCATCGCGGCTTCGCGCCGCCGCGCGTGGAAGACCTGATCGGCGGCACCGGCACGGTAACCGACGTCGATCCCGAAAAATCCACCAATTTCGAACTCGGCCTGCGCAGCCAGCCCATGCCCGGCGTGTCGCTGCAGACGGCCTGGTTCCGCACCGACTACGACAATCTGATCGCGGTCGGCTCCATCGCCGGCGGCAGCACCCCGCTCTCCCAGGGCAAGGCGCTGTTCGAGGGCCTGGAACTGGGCGCGCAGGTGGAAATGAAGAACGGCCTGTACGGCCGCCTGGCGTACACCTGGCTGCCCACCGCCGAGCAGACGACCGCCTTCCGCCGGGTGGATACCCAAGCCATCGTCACCGGCAGCGCAGCCGGGTTACGCCAGCCCTACGCCCCGGAACAAACCCTGACCGCGGCGGTAGGCTACGCCACCGGGCCGCTGCGCGCGGAAATCGAGGCGCAGCATGTCGGCGCCCAGTTCTCCGACTTCGCCAACACGGTGGCGCCGTCGGCCAATGGGCAGGCAGGCGAAATCGCCGCCCACACGGTGTGGAACGCCGCGCTCAACTACCGCTTCGACAAGTCCCTCTCCGGTTTTCTCACGGCCAAGAACCTGACCGACAAGACCTACATCGTGGACCGCACCCGCGGCATCGCGGTGGGTATGCCGCGTCTGGTGCAAGCCGGCGTCAAGTACGCGTTCTGACGCAGGCGGTTTCGCCCTGCGCCTGGGAGAAGCCGTCGTGCTCAGGCCCGATCTCGGTTCGGTGCAGCCATACACACTATGGTGAGCATCTCAAAGCCGGAGTCGGGTCGCGCGGCCGTTTGATCCACAGGCGCAGGGCAGCCGAATGAACAGGGCCAAACCGACACTGCCCATTACATGCTGTTTTTAACCTGGAAAATTTCCAGGTTAACTATCTGGCCGCACACCCATTTTTCAACCGCCAGCCAGCGTTTTGCTCGCCAGCCAGTCATTTCTCAAGGGAGCAAGACCATGTCTTATGTACGACCTCGCCCGTCATCGGGCATCCTGCGCCAGATGCTGGCGCGCTTTCACGCTGCCAATGGGACGTCCGCCGTCGCCTCGCTGACCTTCATGATGCTGGCGCCCGCCGCCGTGCTCGCGCAGACGCCGTCCGCCAGCGCCGACACTCTTGCCACCGTGAAAGTGACGGAAGACGCCGCTGAGGCCGACCCGCTGGTCACTCAGGGCAGGCCGGCCCAGACGGGGAAGAACTCGGTGAGCGTGCAGGACACGCCATTTGCCATGAGCATCGTCGACGTCGAGCAGATGACCGACATGGGATCGAAGAACGTTCAGGACGCCCTCCTCTACAGTGCCGGGGTGTATTCCGGTCGCTATGGATTCGATACGCGCGGCGACTGGTCGGCCATCCGGGGCTTGTCGCCCTCCGCCTACATCGACGGCTTGCGCGGAAGCTACGGCTTCTACAACAACACCCGCCCGGAAATCTACACGCTGAGGGCCATCGAGGTGCTCAAGGGACCCTCGTCGGTCCTGTACGGCCAGGCCGACCTCGGCGGCATCATCAACGTAGTGACCAAGCGCCCGCAGAAAACGGCCTCGAAGGAGATCGAACTTCAGTACGGCTCGCATGACCGCAAGCAAATCGCCGCCGACCTGACGGGGCCGCTCAATGCGGATGCGAGCCTGCTCTACCGGCTGGTGGCGCTCAAGCGCGACAGCGGCACGCAAGTCGATCATGTCAATGACGATGCGCTGGTCCTGATGCCCTCACTGACCTGGCGGCCGAACCGCGATACCGAACTCACGCTCCAGTACGTCCATCAGGAAAACGATAGCAAGGTCTCGGCCCAGTTTCTGCCGTCCAAGGGAACCATCGACCCGGCCCCGCTCGGGCCCATTTCGAGCCGCCGCTTCGTCGGCGAGCCGGGCTGGGATCGGTACGACACGCGCAAGGACGCGTTGAGCCTGTTCTGGAACCAGGCCCTGACTGACGACTGGAAACTCACGACCAACCTGCGCAAGACCAAATCGTCCAGCGAGACACGGGAGCACTGGACCACGGTCGGCGCCATTCCGGATGACGTCGGCAACATCACCCGCACCATCCATACGGCCGACCGGGAGACCGATGTCCTGTCGGCCGATGTGCGCGTGGAAGGCAAGCTCGAACTCGGCGCCACCCGGCACACGCTGACCGCAGGCCTCGATTACCAGGATGCGTTCTGGGAGGAATACAACTACTCCTATTCGGCGGCGGGCGGCGGCTCGATCAATGTCTACAACCCGGTCTATGGATTCGTCAACACCGCGGCGCTGACCTTCAGCGACCGTCCCGACAACAAGATCGTGCAAACCGGCGTCTACCTCATGGACCACATGGAGTGGGGCCCCTGGATTCTGTCGGGGGCGGTGCGATATGACCGTGCCCGCAACGAGGTGCTCAACATCAGCACCCCGGACACCGTGGTCCGCAATTCGGCCACCACCAGCCGCATCGGGATGATGTACCGGTTCGACAACGGCGTGTCCCCCTACGTCAGCTGGTCGACCGCATTCATGCCCAATCTGGGTACCGACGGCACGGCGGCGGCGAGCTATCTCAAGCCGACCACCGGCGAGCAGTCCGAAGCCGGCATCAAGTACCTGTCCAACTCCGGCAACACCTCGGCCGCGTTTGCCTGGTTCGACATCAAGCAAAAGAACCGGGTATCCGACGGCGCGTCGCCGGGGGGCGTGGAACAGGTCGGCGCCCGCACCGATGGCTGGGAGCTCGAACTGCGCCACCGCATCGGCGCGCTCGAATTGATGGCGAACTACACGGCGCTGGAGGCCATCAATGACGCCACCCAGCAACGCCTGTCGTCGGTGCCCGAAGTCACCGCGTCCGCCTGGGCGCAGTACCAGTTCACGCCGGCCTGGCGCGCAGGCCTCGGCGGGCGGCACGTCGGCGACGTCACGGGCAACGCCAATCGGCCGGTAGTGCCGTCGGTGACCCTGTATGACGCCATGGTCGGCTATTCGGTCGGCCCCTGGGACTGGCGGTTGAACATCCAGAATCTGGCCGACAAGGAATATGTTTCCTGGTGCCGCGGCATCAACCAGGACTGCGGCTACGGCGAACGCCGCAACGTGCAGCTGACGGCCAACTACGCGTTCTGATGGCGACCGCACTGCACAGGCATCTGGGCCGGATCGGCGCCGCCCTGCTCGGCGGCTATGCGTTCACCTGGGGGTTCGCCGCGCTCGGGATCGCCGGACTGGTCGCCCTCGGCGTGGACTTCCACGAGGCGGAGACAGGCGTGATGCTGCTCGCCTTTCTGCTCTTCACCGGCCTGTTCCTGTGGGCCTATACCGCCGCCAGCCTCGCCCGCGTGTGGGCGGTGCTGGCCGGCGGCGGCGCGCTGATGACGGCAGCCGCGTGGCTGCTGCAACGCGCCCTGCTTACCTGAAGGAGCCTTGCCATGTTTTCCAGCTTTCGTCAGTCGATGAGCTGGCTGCACACCTGGTTCGGCCTGGTGCTCGGCTTCGTGCTCATCGTGGTGTTCTTCTTCGGCACGCTCTCGGTCTTCGACCGGGAGTTTGACCGCTGGGCGCTGCCTGAAACGCGCTTTGCGCCGCAGCCGATGCCGTCCTTCGACACCCTGCTGCTGCCCATCCTGCAGCAAGTGGAGCCCGATGCCCAGGAATACGCCCGGAAAATGCCCTTGCTGCACGATGCTGGCAAGGGGCCGGCCACGTCGCGCCTCAACCTGCCGGCGGACGAGTACTGGGCCTACACCACGCACCGCGACCCGGTGTTGCGCATGGGCGTGGGCTTTGTCGTCCCGCATCCCAAGGACCCGGACGGCCACAACCATATCCACGGCAACGTGACCATCGATCCGCGCACCGGCGCGCTGATGCGCGACGATCATCTCAAGATCGGGAGCGAGTGGTTTTATCCCCTGCATTACAGCCTGCACTGGGACTGGAAGCGCCTGGGGTACTGGATCGTGGGCCTGGCGGCCCTGATCATGCTGGTGGCCCTGATCACCGGCATCGTCATCCATCGCAAGCTCTTTCTCGAATTCTTCACCTTTCGCCCCTGGAAGCGGACCCAGCGCAGCATGCTGGACGTGCACAACCTCACCGGGGTGGCCGCGCTGCCCTTCCATTTCTTTTTTGCGTTCACCGGCCTGGTGATTTTCGCCGGCATTTATATGCCGGTGGGCGATACCCTGCTGCAGCCGCTGCACCTTCAGCACGAAACACAGGAGGCCCTGCACACCGGCTTGCCACACAAGCCGGCCGGCACCCCCGCACCGCTCGCGTCGGTCGACGCCATGGTGCAGGAAGCCCAGCGCCGCTGGGCCGCCCGCGACATGGCCGGCGATGTCGGTTTTCTGAAAGTGCACCACGTCGGCGACGCCAACAGCTACGTCAGCATCTACCGCGCAGGCAGCGACCGGGTCGCCCTGGTCGGCGAGGGCATCCACTTCAAGGCCAGCACCGGCGAAGTGGTGTATGTCGACCCGCCGCGCACGGTCGTCGCCGAGATCAACGAGTTCCTGACCGGCCTGCACCTGCAGCACTTCGAGCACTGGCTGTTGCGCTGGCTGTATGTGGTGGGCGGCCTGCTGGGCTGCGTGTGCATCGCCACCGGTTTCATCTTCTTCGTCGGCAAGCGCAAGCGACAACACGCCGAAGCGGGTTTGCAAGGCAGCCGGGCGATCGAGGCGCTGGCAGTGGCCACGGTTACCGGCATGCTGATTGCCGCGATCGGCATGCTGGTGGCGAACCGTGTGCTGCCCGCCGACCTGGCCGGAAAAGGCGACTGGGAAAAAATCCTTTTCGGATGCCTGTGGGCCCTGGCGTTGGCGCACGCCTTCTGGCGCAGCGCCCTGACCGCCCAGACACGAATCAACCCGGCCTGGCGCGCGCAGTGTCTCGCTATCGCCGGCCTGGCCGTGGCGGCGGTGCTGCTGAACTGGGCCACCACCGGCGACCACCTGATCAAGACCCTGTTCACCGCCCCTTACTGGCCGGTGGCCGGCGTGGATCTGAGCCTGCTGGCGACCGCGCTGCTCGCTGCCCTGGCGGCCCGCATGCTGGCCCGGCGCGAACAGACGGTCCTTGCCGATGCGGCACGGGCGCGCGATGCGTCCGGGCCGGGACTCGCGGCCACGGCCAAGGTGACCTCACATGGCTGACACGACCGGACTGTTACTGGCCGGCGCGGCGCTCGCCGCCGTTGCCGGATGCGCCTGGCTGGCGCTGGCGATGGCGGTGCACTGGCAGCAAGTGCAGGGCAGCGCGGCGCCGCATGCGGGAACGCGGCGCGCGCTTCGCATGCTGGGTGCTGCCGGCCTCGCCGTCTCGGCGACGCTTTGCTTCCTGGCCGACCGGCCGTCCATGGCCTTGCTGGTCTGGATCATGCTGATGACGGGCGGGGCGGTGACGGTCGCCCTCGTGCTCGCCTGGAAGCCGGCGCTGCTGCGGGCCGTGTGGCCCAGATCCGGTGCCTGAGCGGAAGACCCCGGCCATGTCTCATCACCGATCCGTAACCTGCACCCATTGCGCCCGCGCCTCGACAGCCCGCTGCGGATCGCCGGTCAGCGCTGCGTCGGGCTGCATGTGCGTCAGGCCTGGACGATTTTCCGACGCAACCCGCCCGCCATCCATGCCCAACCCATGAACCCCTCCGCCATCGCCCTTGTCGGCAATCCCAATGTCGGGAAATCCGTGCTGTTCCACCGGCTCACCGGCGCCTACGTCAATGTATCCAACTACCCTGGCACCACCGTCGAGGTGGCGCGCGCGCCGGCACGCTTCGATCCCGCCGTCGAGCTTGTCGACACGCCCGGCGTTCTGGCGCTGCCGGCGCGCAGCGACGACGAGCGCGCCACCGTGCGCGCGCTGCTGCATGAGCCGCTGCGCGCGGTGATCCAGGTGGGCGACGCCAAGAACCTGCGGCGCACGCTGACGCTGACCGCGCTGCTGGCCGAGCTCGGCGTGCCGGCGCTGCTGGCGCTCAACATGCACGACGAAGCCCAGGCGCGGGGCGTGACGGCCAATGTCCGCGCGCTGGCCGACGTGCTCGGCGTGCCCGTCGTGCCCACCATCGCCACCGGCGGCGACGGCATGGCGCAGCTGAGCCATCAGGTACGCGAGGCGCGCCTGCTGCAAGCGCTGCTGCACTACGACGCCGCGAGCGAGACGGCAATCGCCGAGCTGACCACGCTGATCGCCGCCCATGCGCCGCACCCGCGGCTGGCCGCGCGCGGGCTGGCGATCCTGTATCTGGGGCAGGACAGCACCGTCGAGGCCTGGCTGCAGGAGACCGCCGGGCCAGCTTTCGATCGCTTCGCCGTAGTTCGCGACGCAGCCGCCGCCCAGGGCGTCACCCCCGCCGCCCTGGCGCATGAGCGCGCCCAAGCGGCCGGCGCCCTGGCCGAGCGCGTCACCTCGCGCAGCGCGCAAGCGAGCCCGCTGCTCGCGCACCGCATCGGTCAATGGGTGATCCACCGCGTCTGGGCCTGGCCCATCCTGCTGGGCGTGCTGTATGCCGTATATGAATTCGTCGGCGTATTCGGCGCCGGCACCCTGGTCGGGCTGCTCGAAGAAAATCTGTTCGGCGAATATCTCAATCCGGCCATCAGCGCGTTCGTCCAGCAGCACGTCAAGATCGGCTGGATGGCCGAGCTGCTGGTTGGCGAATATGGCCTGTGGACCATGGGCATGACCTATGCGCTGGCGCTGATCCTGCCGATCGTGTCGACGTTTTTCATCGCCTTCGGCCTGCTGGAGGATTCCGGCTATTTCGCGCGACTGTCGGTGCTGGCCAATCGCCTGTTCTCGCACATCGGCCTGAACGGCCGCGCGGTGCTGCCGATGGTGCTCGGACTCGGCTGTGTCACCATGGCCACGCTCACCACCCGCATTCTGCACAGCCCGCGCGAGCGCCTCATCACCATCTTTCTGATGGCGCTGGCGATTCCCTGCTCGGCGCAACTCGGCGTGGTGCTCGGCCTGCTCGGCGGGATTTCGTTTTCGGCCGTGCTGATCTGGACCCTGAGCATGCTGTTCGTGCTGATGCTGGCGGGCTTTCTTGCCGCCCGGTTGATTCCCGGTCGACGCATCCCGCTGGTGACCGAAATGCCGCCGATCCGCCTGCCGCTGCTGGGCAACGTCGCCAAGAAAACCTTCGGCCGCCTGAAGTGGTATCTGATCGAGGTCATCCCGCTGTTTCTGCTCGGCACCCTGATCATGTTTCTGCTGAATCAGTTCGGCGCGTTGCCGGCCATCATCCGCGCGGGCGAACCGCTGGTGTCGGGCTGGCTGGGGCTGCCCAGGGAAGCCAGCGCCGCGTTCGTGATGGGGTTCCTGCGGCGCGACTTCGGCGCCACCGGCCTGTTCGCGCTCAGCGATACCTTGAGTCCCATCCAGGCCGTGGTCGGCATGGTCACGATCACCCTGTTTGTCCCCTGCATCGCCAGCGTGATGATGATCGTCAAGGAACAGGGACTGAAAATCGCCGCAGCCATGCTTGCGCTCATCATTCCGTTTGCTTTCCTGATCGGCGGCCTGCTGAACCATTTACTGCGTGCGACCTGGGGGGCGGGCGCATGAGCACGAACGATCATGCCGCCCGCATTCCACTCGGTTTCATGCTGTCGGGCAAGCAAGCACGCGTCGAGGAGATCGACACCCGCATCGACCCGGTCCAGCGCGAACAGCTGGCGGCCTATGGCCTCGCGCCGCAGCGTGTGCTGACCGTGCTGCAGCAGCACCCGATGACGATCGTGATGATCGACGAGGTCGAACTGGCCCTGGAGGCCGACATCGCGCGTCTGGTCTGGGTCAGGCGGTGCTGAGCGCGCAGGCTTTCGTTTGTTTGACGCAAGCCTCTAAGGCCTGCTCGCCTGAGAGGCCGCATCGCCAGGATTATTTTTATTATTGACAATCATTCTCATTCATATAATATGAGTCCAACAGAACCGTGCTGGAGACCGTCATGTATGTTTGCCTTTGCCACAGCGTCACCGACTCCGATATTCGCCGCCTGGTGCGTACCGAAGGCGTGTGCACCATGCGCGAACTGAGCCAGCAGTTGGGGGTCGCCACCCAGTGCGGCAAATGCGGCCATTGCGCCAAAAAAGTCCTGTGCGAGGCGGTCGACGAAGCACGTTGCGAAGCGTCCTGCTCCGGACTCTTGGCTGCCTAATCAAATCCTTTCTGTTCTCATTCGCAACGCGTGCCGTCGAACGGCACGCCACGCTTGCCTTGTCCGCCGCAATTCCTAGAATGTCGGTAACCCGCACCGCCCTTTAGTCAATTCGACTCCAGCCATCGGCACGCTGGCGGGTACCCTCAATTACCAGGAGAGCGCCATGAAAGGCGATAAGAAAGTCATTCAGTACCTGAACAAGGCCCTGACGGTGGAACTCACCGCCATCAACCAGTATTTCCTGCATGCCCGCATGTACAAGAACTGGGGGCTCACAGCGCTGGGCAAGCACGAATACGAAGAATCCATCGAGGAGATGCGTCACGCCGACAAGCTGATCGAGCGCATCCTTTTTCTGGAAGCCCTGCCCAATCTGCAGGATCTGAACAAGCTGATGATCGGCGAGAACGTGGTCGAGTGTATCAACTGCGACCTCAAGCTCGAACTCGGCGGCCGGGCCTTGTACATCGAGGCCATCGCGCATTGCGAAGCGGTCAAGGACTATGTCTCGCGCGAAATCCTGGTCGACATCCAGGAAGACACCGAAGAGCACATCGACTACCTCGAAACCCAGCTCGACCGGGTCAAGCTCATGGGCGAGCAGAACTACCTGCAGACTGCCGCCGGACCGATCGAAAGCTGAGCGCCGCCGCGCGTACAATGAACGCCCCCGCCGTGGGGCGTTTTTTTTGTTTCATACGATGCACTTCGATCCCGACTGCCGCGCCTGCCCGCGCCTCGCCACGTTTCTGGACGAGGTGCGCGTTCGCCATCCCGCCTACCATGCGCGGCCGGTGCCCGCCTTCGGCGATCCTGCCCCCGGTCTGCTGATCGTCGGCCTCGCGCCCGGCATGCACGGCGCCAATCGCAGCGGGCGGCCATTCACCGGCGACTACGCCGGCGTGCTGCTGTACGAGACCCTGCACAAATTCGGCTATGCCAGCGCACCGCAATCGCTGTCGGCCGACGACGGCCTGGTGCTGAGTGGCTGCCGCATCACCAATGCGGTGAAATGCCTGCCGCCCGCCAACAAGCCGGAGCCTGCCGAAATCCGCCAGTGCAACGGTTTTCTCGCTGCCGAGATCGCAGCCTTGCCGGACCGCGCCCGCATCCTCGCACTCGGCCAGATCGCCCACCAGGCCGTGCTGCGCGCGCTGGGTCTGAAGCTCAAGGACTACCCCTTCGCGCACGCCAGCGAGCATCGCCTGCCCGGCGGCCGGCGGCTCGTCAGCAGCTACCACTGCTCTCGCTACAATACCCAGACGCGCCGCCTCACCCAGGAGATGTTCGAGGCCGTGTTCGAGACCCTTCAACGCGAGGACTGACCATGCCCGTCGTCACCATCAAGCTCGCCGGCAGCCTCACCCGCGAGCAGAAGCAGAAAGTCGCCGAGGAAATCACCGCCACGCTGGAGCGCCACGCCAACAAGCCGGCGTCGTACACCTACATCGCGTTCGAGGAGCTGCCGGACGAGAACTGGGCCATCGCCGGCAAGCTGCTCGACGAAGACTGATTCCGCTTGAAAACCAGAATACTCTTTGTCGGCTTCGCCTTGCCGTACTGCGAGTACCGTCTGCGGCTCGCCTTCTCGATTCTTTTGATTTTCAAGCGGAATACACCTTGAGCGTCGACCGCGACTTTCTCGCCTCGCTGCCCACCCTGCCCGGCGTCTACCGCATGATCGACGCCGCCGGCGCGGTGCTCTACGTCGGCAAGGCGAAGGACCTCAAAAAGCGCGTCTCCAGCTATTTCCAGAAGTCCGACCAGAGCCCGCGCATTCAATTGATGTTGCGGAGCGTCGATCGCATCGACACCACGGTGACGCGCACCGAGGCCGAGGCGCTGCTGCTGGAGAACAACCTCATCAAGGGGCTGAAGCCGCGCTTCAACATCCTCTTCCGCGACGACAAGTCCTATCCCTACCTGCTCTTGACCGGCCACCGCTTCCCGCGTCTGGCCTATTTTCGCGGCACGCCGAAGAAGCGCGACCAGGCGTTCGGCCCCTACCCCAACAGCTACGCGGTGCGCGAGAGCATCCAGCTGCTGCAGAAGGTTTTCCAGCTGCGCACCTGCGAGGACACGGTGTTCGCCAACCGTTCGCGCCCGTGTCTGCTGCACCAGATCAAGCGCTGCACCGCGCCCTGCGTGAACCTCGTCACGCCTGAAGCCTACGCGCGCGACGTCGCCGAGGCCGCGCAACTGCTCAAGGGCGAAGCCAGCGCGCTGACCGAGACGCTCACCGCGCAGATGAACGCCGCGGCGGATGCGCTCGATTTCGAGACCGCCGCCTTCCTGCGCGACCGCCTTCGCATGCTCGCCACCGTGCGCGAGAAGCAGTTCGTCGACACCACGGGGAGTGAGGCGGACGCCGACGTCGTCGCGGTCGCCGAGGCCGGCGGCGTGATCGCAGTCAACCTCACCATGATCCGCGGCGGCCGCCATCTCGGCGACCGCAGCTTCTTCCCGCAGCACGGCGAAGGCGCGACGCTGGCCGAAGCGCTCGACGCCTTCCTCGTCCAGCACTACCTCGACCACCCGATTCCCGCGCGCATCTTCGTCAGCGAGGCGATCGAGGCCGATGCGCTCGAAGCCCTGCTCTCCGGGCAGGCCGGCAGGAAAGTCGTCGTCCGGCACCGCGCCACCGGCGAGCGCCGCGTGTGGATCGCGATGGCGCAGGCCAACGCGCGCCTGTCGGCCGAGCGCCGCAGCGCCGACCGCACCCAGCAGTCGCAGCGTCTCGCCGCGCTCGCCGACACGCTCGACCTGCCCGCGCTCAAGCGCATCGAATGCTTCGACATCTCGCATACGATGGGCGAGGCGACCGTCGCGTCGTGCGTGGTCTACGAAGGCGACGACCTGAAGAAAGCCGACTACCGCCGCTACAACATCGCCGGCATCACCCCGGGCGACGACTACGCGGCCATGCGCGCCGCGCTCGTCAAGCGCTTCTACAAGAGCGTCGAGGAAAACGGCGTGCTGCCCGACCTGCTGCTGATCGACGGCGGCAAGGGGCAGATCTCCAGCGCGGTCGAGGCGATGACCGAACTCGGGCTCGGCGAGGTGCTGCTGCTCGGCGTCGCCAAGGGCGAGTCGCGCAAGCCTGGGCTGGAAACGCTGATCTTCGCCGACGGCCGCGAACTGAAGCTCGCCAAGGACCACCCGGGATTTCATCTGATCCAGCAGGTGCGCGACGAGGCGCACCGCTTCGCCATCGCCGGCCACCGCGCCAAACGCGGCAAGGCGCGCATGCAGTCGACCCTGGAAGACATCCCGGGCATCGGTCCGAAACGGCGCAAACAGCTGCTGGAACACTTCGGCGGCCTGCAGGGCGTGAGGGACGCCGGCGTCGACGCGCTTGCCAGCGTCAACGGTATCAGCCGAGAATTGGCGGAAACCATTTACGGTGCATTGCACTGATGCCCTTCAATCTCCCCAACCTGCTCACCTGGCTGCGCATCCTGTTCATTCCGCTGATGGCCGGCGTGTTCTACCTGCCGGACGGCTGGGTCACCCCGACGCAGGCCAACGTCCTCGCCGCCGCCTTCTTCGGCGTGGCGGCGCTGACCGACTGGCTCGACGGCTACCTCGCGCGGGCGCTCGGCCAGACCTCGGCCTTCGGCGCCTTTCTCGACCCGGTCGCCGACAAGCTCATGGTCGCCGCCGCGCTCATCGTGCTGATCGACCTCGGCCGCGTCGCGCCGCTGGTCGCGCTCATCATCATCGGCCGCGAAATCACGATTTCGGCGCTGCGCGAATGGATGGCCAAGGCCGGCAAGTCGGCCAGCGTCGCCGTGTCCTTCGTCGGCAAGCTCAAGACCACCGCGCAGATGATCGCCATCGTGCTGCTGCTGTGGTTCCATCCGGTCGCCGGCCTGCCCATCGCGACGATCGGCACGGTGCTGATCTGGGTCGCCGCGCTGCTCACCCTGGTGTCGATGGCGTACTACCTCGTGATGGCCGCCCGCGCGCTGCAAAAAACTCCCTGAGCGGTGTTGACAGCCAAAACCGGAATCCCCATAATGCGCAGCCTTCAACGCGGGAATAGCTCAGCTGGTAGAGCGCAACCTTGCCAAGGTTGAGGTCGCGAGTTCGAACCTCGTTTCCCGCTCCAGCATTCCGGGGAAAACAGATGGCTTAGCCGGACGTTTTCCCCTTTTCGTTTGCAGTGGTTTACCGCGACGGCGCGTTAGCAAAGCGGTTATGCAGCGGATTGCAAATCCGTTTAGGTCGGTTCGACTCCGGCACGCGCCTCCAGAATTCTGGCCGTCCGCTTCGCCCGGATGGTGAAATTGGTAGACACAAGGGACTTAAAATCCCTCGCCAGCGATGGCGTACCGGTTCGATTCCGGTTCCGGGCACCACCTTCCAGTTCGCTGGCCCGAGTGGTATAATTTTTGCGATTTTCAGATGGGCGGTTCGCCCATTTTTTATTTGTGCCGCGCCCCGGCACGACGATGGAATTGGAATGATGGATCTGTCCGCGCGTCTCGAGCCTGTGCTCGCCGGTCTCGGTTACGAGCTGGTGCTGCTGGAGCGCGCCGGCCGCGGCCTGGTCCGGATTTTCATCGACAAGCCGGGCGGCATCACGATCGACGATTGCGTGGCGGTGAGCAACCACCTGACCCATCTGTTCACGGTCGAGAACATCGACTACGACAGGCTGGAGGTCTCTTCGCCCGGCCTCGACCGGCCGCTGGTCAAGCCGCAGGACTACACGCGCTTTGCCGGCGAGGAAGTGACGCTGAAGCTGCGCGTGCCGGTGGACAACCGGCGCCGCCTCAGCGGCACGCTGGTCGGCCTGGAAGGCGAGGCCGTGAAGCTGGTCGTGAACGGCGCGGAAGTGTCGGTCGATTTGAGAAATGTGGATGGCGCCCGCCTGAAACCGAATGTTTAGGCTGGGCCGGAGGACGGAAGATGAGTCGTGAACTGTTGATGCTGGCCGATGCGCTGGCACGCGAAAAGAACGTGGACAAGGACGTGGTGTTCGAGGCGCTCGAGCAGGCGCTCGCGTCCGCCACCAAGAAGCGCTTCAAGGAAGAGTCCGACGTGCGCGTGTCGATCGACCGCGAGACCGGCGACTACGAATCCTTCCGCCGCTGGCAGGTCGTCACCGAAGCCGATCTGGAATCCGAGGGTTACCAGATCCTGCTGATCGACGCCCAGGACAAACACCCCGACATCGAAATCGGCGACTACATCGAAGAGCCGCTCGAGAACATCGAGTTCGGCCGCATCGGCGCCCAGGCCGCCAAGCAGGTCATCCTGCAGAAGATCCGCGACGCCGAGCGCGAGCAGATCATCCAGGACTTCCTCGCCCGCAAGGAGCACCTCGTCAACGGCGTCGTCAAGCGCATCGACCGCGGCAACGCGATCATCGAATCGGGTCGCGTCGAGGGTTTCCTGCACCGCGACCAGATGATCCCGCGCGAGAACCTGCGCGTCGGCGACCGCGTGCGCGCCTACCTGCTGCGCATCGACCGCGGCGCCCGCGGCCCGCAGGTGGTGCTGTCGCGCACCGCGCCCGAATTCATCATGAAGCTGTTCGAGCTCGAAGTGCCCGAGATCGAGGAAGGCCTGCTCGAGATCAAGGCCGCCGCCCGCGACCCCGGCCTCCGGGCCAAGATCGCCGTCGTCTCGCACGACCCGCGCATCGACCCGATCGGCACCTGCATCGGCCTCCGGGGCTCGCGCGTCACCTCGGTGACCAACGAGCTCGCCGGCGAGCGCGTCGACATCATCCACTGGTCGGCCGACCCCGCGCAGTACGTGATCAACGCGCTTGCGCCGGCCGAGGTCAGCTCCATCGTGGTCGACGAAGACAAGCACAGCATGGACGTGGTGGTCGACGAGGAGCAGCTGGCGATGGCGATCGGCCGCGGCGGCCAGAACGTGCGCCTGGCGTCCGAGCTGACCGGCTGGGAACTCAACATCATGTCGCGCGAGACGGCCGAGGAGAAGCAGAAGAGCGAAAGCGAGAAGACGCTCAACCTCTTCATCCAGAAGCTCGACGTGGACGAGGAAGTCGCCCAGATCCTGGTCGACGAAGGTTTCTCCACGCTGGAAGAAGTCGCCTACGTGCCCTTGAACGAAATGCTCGAAATCGAGGCTTTCGACGAGGCGCTCGTCAACGAGCTGCGCAACCGCGCCCGCAACGCCCTGTTGACCGCCGCCATCGTCGGCGAGGAACAGGTCGAGGCTTCCGCCGGCGACCTGCTCTCGCTCGAAGGCATGGACGCCGAGACCGCACGCCTGCTCGCCAGCAAGGGCGTGCACACCACCGAAGATCTGGCCGAGCTGGCCGTCGATGAGCTGACCGAAATGTCGGCCATGGACGCCGAGCGCGCCAAACAACTGATCATGGCCGCACGCGCGCCCTGGTTCGCCCAAGGCTAAGAGGATTGCATGAACGTTGAACAATTCGCCCAGGAATTGAAACTGCCGCCGCAGCTGTTGCTTGAACAGCTGAAGGCGGCAGGCGTGAGCAAAAGCGATGTGGCCGACTCCGTCACCGAGGCGGACAAGGCGCACCTGCTCGACTACCTGCGCAAGATGCACGGTGCCGGCGCCGAAACCGGCAAGACCAAGATCACCATCACCCGCAAGCAGACGGGCGAGATCCGCAAGACCGACAGCACCGGCAAGTCGCGCACCATTCAGGTCGAGGTGCGCAAGTCGCGCACCTACGTGAAGCGCGACCCCGCCGCGCTCGCCGCCGAGGCCCAGCTCGCCCCGGAAGCCGCCGCCCCCGTGCCGGAAGCCCCCATGCCCGAGCCGACGCCGGTGGCCGAACCCGCGCCGGCTCCGGTCGTGGAGGCCGCGGTCGAGCCGGTGGTTGAAAAGGCGCCTGCGCGCAAGACGAAAAAGGCGGCCGAGCCGGTCGTCGAAACGGTGGCGGAAGCGGAAGCGCCCGCCGCCGAGGCTGCGCCGGAAGCCGCACCGGCGGCCAGGAAGACCACCCGCGTCAAGAAGGCTTCGATCCTCAATGAAGCCGAAGTGAAGGCGCGCGAAGAGGAGAACCGCCGCCACCAGGCCCTGCTCGAACGCCAGGCATCCGACCGCGCCGAGCGCGAGGCCCTGCGCAAGCAGGCCGAAGCCGCACGCGAGGCGGCCAAGCTCGCCGAAACGCAGAAGGC
>JBFMET010000034.1:2432-24104 GCA_040753235.1 Pseudomonadota bacterium | reverse complement strand
AACACTGCCATCACAATATCACCTACCGCTCTACCTGCCATCGGACCGCACAAATGTCGTCGCGCCGTTCGACTTGCACCCATCAACCTGCTAAATATCCTCTGCCGCCCAGACTCCTAGCCCCTAAATCCTAGTCCCTAACTCCTAAGCGACCAGCTCGATCAAGCCCCGCAACGCCGCCGCCACCGCGCGCGAGCGGACTTCCTCGCGGTCGCCGTCGAGGCGGCAGGTCGAGGACAGCACCGTGCCGTCTTCGAGCGCCCAGCCGTAGCACACCAGGCCGACGGGCTTTTGCGGGGTGCCGCCGCCGGGGCCGGCGATGCCGGAAATGGCGAGCGCGGCCTGGGCGTGGCTATGCTTCAGGGCGCCGACGGCCATTGCCATTGCGGTTTCCTCGGAGACGGCGCCGTGCGCTTCGAGGATGTCCGGCGGCACGCCGAGCATCTCGACCTTGGCGGCGTTGGCGTAGGTGATGAAGCCGCGCTCGTACCAGTGCGAACTGCCGGGCAGCGCCGTCAGGAGTTGCCCGACCCAGCCGCCGGTGCACGATTCGGCGGTGGCGAGCATCCAGCCGCGCGCGCGCAACTTGTCGCCGAGTTCTTCGGCCAACTGGTGCAGTTCTTCGTCGCTCACGCGAGCCATTGCAATCCTTTCAGGGCGGCGATGGCGTAGCCCGCCGCCAGCAGGTCGTCGAACATCACGCCGAAACCGTTTTTCAGCCGGCGGTCGGCAAGCCGGATCGGCCAGGGTTTCAGGATATCGAACAGGCGGAACAAGGCAAACGCGATCGCCACCCACACCCACGCCGCCGGCGTGAACACCAGCACCAGCGCGAAGGCGACGATTTCGTCCCATACGATGCCGCCGTGGTCAGGCACGCCGAGCGCGCGGCCGGTGCGCGCGCAGGCCCAGATGCCGACGAGGAAGGCGGCGATCAGCAGGATGATCTGGTTCGGCAGGTCGGGCGCGACGGCGAGGATCGCCCAGTACAGCGGCAGGCCGAGCAGGGTGCCGACGGTGCCGGGCGCCCTGGGCGCGAGCCCGCTGCCGAAGCCGAAGGCGACCAGATGCGCGGGGTGGGCGAAGAGAAACTTGAGATCAGGCCGCGAAGTGGTCATAGCCCGTGTGTTCGATCGTGAGCAGGGCGCCGTCGGGGCCGAGAACAGCGAGGCCGGGGTCGGCGGTGATGCAACCGATGCGCGTGACGGCGACGCCCGCGCTGGTGGCCGCTGCACGCACGGCGTCGCAGCGTTCCGGGGGCGCGGTGAAGCAGAGTTCGTAGTCGTCGCCGCCGGCGAGCACGCAGTCGCGTGCGACGGCTTCGTGCAGATAAGTCTGTGTGACCGGATGCGTGGGCAGCGCAGCGAAGTCGAGCTCCGCACCGACCTTGGACCGTTCGAGAATGTGGCCGAGGTCGCCGAGCAGTCCATCCGAAATGTCGATCGCGCTGGTGGCGACGCCGCGCAGCGCGACGCCGAGCTCGATACGCGGCGTCGGCAGGTAGAGCGCAGGCAGCACGCGGGCGGCGTCGACCTGTTCCATGAAGAGTCGCCCCTGGCGGTAGGCGAGCGCCAGCGCCGCCGAACCGAGCGTGCCCGACACCCACACCTCGTCGCCGGGCCGGGCGCCGTCGCGACGCAGCGCCTGCCCCGGCGGCACTTCGCCGATGACGGTGATCGACAAGGTCAGCGGGCCGCGCGTGGTGTCGCCGCCGACGAGCTCGATGCCGTATTGGTCGGCGATGCGGAAGAAGCCGCGCGCGAACGCCGCGAGCCAGCCGTCGTCCGCCGCCGGCAGCGCGATCGACAGCGTCGCCCAGCGCGGCGTCGCGCCCATCGCGGCGAGATCCGAGAGATTCACCGCGAGGCATTTGTGGCCGAGCCCGGCAGGACCGTCCTGCGGCGAAAAGTGGCGCCCTTCGAGCAGCATGTCCGACGACACCGCGAGCTGCATCCCCGGCGTCGGCGCCAGCAGCGCGCAATCGTCGCCCACGCCGAGCACCGCGCCGGGGGTGGCGCGGGTGAAGTGGCGGGCGATGAGGTCGAATTCCATTTTTTAGGGGCTGGGATCTAGGGGCTAGGATTTAGGGGGCTTTGTGCGGCTGCGCCGCGTTTTATGAATTCGGAAATTTCCGCATGCCTTCCCTTGACCCCTAGCCCCTAAATCCTAGCCCCTAGCCCCTGCTCTTAGCCGCCTCGATCTCCACTGCGCGCACGTCCTGCGCCAGTTTGTCGAGCACGCCGTTGATGTACTTGTGGCCGTCGGTGCCGCCGAATTTCTTCGCCAGTTCGACGCCTTCGTTGATGGCGACGCGCCAGGGCACGTCGGGGCAATGCAGCAGTTCGTAGGCGCCGATGAGCAGGATGCCGCGCTCGACCGGCGACAGCTCGGCGAGCGGGCGGTCGAGCAGGGGGGTGATGTGCGTGCTCAGCAGGTCTTCTTCCTTCAGCACGCCGTAGAGCAGGGTGCGGAAGTAGGCCTCGTCGGCGCGCTTGAACTGCTCGTCGTCCTTGAGGTTGGCCGCGATCAGCGTGACGTCGGCGCCGCCGACCAGCCAGGCGTACACGCCCTGCAGGGTGAACTCGCGCGCGACTTTGCGGGAACCGGCCATTAAATTTCACCTCGCGCAGCGAAGCCTTGTCCCCCTCTCCCTTGAGGGGAGAGGGCGGGGAGAGGGTGAGGCGCACGCGCGCAATCGAACTTGGTCGACATCGTCGTCACAGCCGTTTCAGCAAGTTGGCCATTTCGATCGCCACGCGCGCGGCGTCGCGGCCTTTTTCACCCATGCGGTGGTGACCCTGCTCCTCGGTGTCGAGCGTGAGGATGGCGTTGGCGATGGGCACGCCGGTTTCGAGTTGCACGTCGAGAATGCCGCGCGCGGACTCGTTGGAGACGACCTCGAAATGGTAGGTGTCGCCGCGCACGACGGCGCCAATGGCGATGAGTGCGTCGAATTTGCCGGACTGCGCCATCTTCTGCAATGCGAGCGGGTGCTCGAGTGCGCCGGGCACGTCGACCAGCAGGATGTCGTCCTTCGCCACGCCCAGCCGCGCGAGTTCGATCTCGCAGGCGGAGAGCAGGCCTTCGCAGATGTCCTTGTTGAAGCGGCTCATGACCATGCCGATCCTGAGGCCCTTGCCCTGGTAGACCGGGTCGAGTTCGTTGATGTTGTCGGTGGTGCCCATGGTGTATCCCTTTCTGGTCAGAGGATCATGCTTTTTCGGAATGGCCGGTGACTTCCAGCCCGAAGCCGTCCATCGCCGGCATCTTGCGCGGGCTGGCGAGCAGCCGCATCTTGCCCACGCCGAGGTCGCGCAGGATCTGCGCGCCGATGCCGTAGTCGCGCAGGTCGTACTTGCGCGGCGCGACCGGCGCCGGATTGATTCGATCGAGCAAAGCGTCGGCAGTTTCCGGGCGGTGCAGCAGGACGAGCACGCCCGACTGCGCTTCGGCGATGCGCTCCATCGCGCCGAGGATGGGCCAGGAGTGGCCGCCGCCGGTGACGTCGAGGAAATCCATCACGCTCAAGGGCTCGTGCACGCGCACCAGCGTTTCCCGGTCGGCGTGGATCTCGCCCTTGACCAGCGCGAGGTGGGTCTCGCGCGCGCTGGTGTCGCGGTAGGCGATGAGGCGGAAGGCGCCGTACACGGTCTGGATCAGGCGGTCGGCGGCGCGCTCGACCAGGCTTTCGGTCTGGCTGCGGTAGTGGATGAGGTCGGCGATGGCGCCGATCTTGAGGCCGTGTTCCTGCGCGAACGGCACCAGGTCCGGCAGGCGCGCCATGCTGCCGTCGTCCTTGAGGATTTCGCAGATGACGGCGGCGGGTTCGAGCCCGGCCAGGCCCGCGAGATCGCAGCCGGCTTCGGTGTGGCCGGCGCGCACCAGCACGCCGCCGGGCTGCGCGCGCAGCGGGAAGATGTGGCCGGGCTGGATGATGTCGGTCGGCTTCGCGTCCTTCTTCACCGCGGCCTGGATCGTCACCGCGCGGTCGGCGGCGGAGATGCCTGTGGTCACGCCCGCCGCCGCCTCGATCGACACCGTGAACGCGGTGCCATGCGGGGTCTGGTTGTCGGAGACCATCTGCTTCAAGCCCAACTGGCGGCAGCGCGCGTCGGTGAGCGTCAGGCAGATGAGGCCGCGGCCGTACTTGGCCATGAAGTTGATCGCGTCGGGGGTGACGTGCTCGGCGGCCATCACGAGGTCGCCCTCGTTTTCGCGGTCCTCCTCGTCGACCAGCACGACCATGCGGCCGGCCTTGAGTTCTTCGATGATTTCCAGGGTGGAGGCGAGGCTCATCAGTCTTTGTCCGTGGGTTGGGTGAATTGCAGCATGCGCTCGACGTAGCGCGCGATCATGTCGACTTCGAGGTTGACCCGGCTGCCGGCTTTCAGGTGCTTGAGCGTGGTCATCTCGAGGGTGTGCGGAATCAGGTTCAGCGCGAAACGCGTGCCCTCGACCCGGTTGACCGTCAGCGACACGCCGTTCACCGTGATCGATCCCTTGCGGAGGATGTAGCGCGCAAGCGCGGGGGGCGCGTCGATCTCGAGCAAATACGATTCGCCGACCGGCGCGAAGGCGTGCACGCTGCCGACACCGTCGACGTGGCCGGAGACGAGATGGCCGCCGAGGCGGTCGGCCAGCCGCAGGGCTTTTTCCAGATTCACCTCGGCGCCCGGCACGAAGCCTTCGGTCACGCGCAGCGTCTCGGCGGAGACGTCGACGCTGAAGCTGTCCGGGGTGAGGGCGACGGCGGTGAGGCAGACGCCGTTGACGGCGATGCTGTCGCCGAGCGCGACGTCGGAGAAGTCCAGGCCGCCGCCATGGATGACCATGCGGGCGTCGGCGCCGCGGGCTTCGTAATCGTGGATGCGGCCGATCGCCTGGATGATGCCGGTGAACATGGATAAAGAGCGGGAACCTGCGTGACGGACCCTGCATTGTAGGGGTTTAGGCCTGGCCGGTGAACCCCGCGGCCCGGTTTTGCGGACACATTGGGGCTTATTAGCAGATATACGGGTCCTGAAGTGTTATGCTGGGACTTTTCGTTGTCGAGCGAGGGCTGCCATGACCATGCTTCCTTCCTTTTCCATCCGCGGCCACCGTCTGCAGCCCATCGTGCAGGGCGGCATGGGCGTGGGCATTTCGGCGCACCGGCTCGCCGGCGCGGTGGCGCGTGCGGGTTGCGTGGGCACCATCGCGAGCATCGACCTGCGGCACCACCACGCCGACCTCGTCGAAGCCGGCAAGCATTGCCGCGACAAGGACGCGCTGAACCGGCTCAACCTGATTGCACTGGATCGTGAAGTGCGCGCCGCGCTCGGGATCGCCGACGGCCACGGCCTCGTCGCGGTGAACGTGATGAAGGCCGTCGCCGACCACGCCGACTACGTGCGCCAGGCCTGTGCTTCGGGCGCGCAGGCCATCGTCATGGGCGCCGGGCTGCCGCTCGACCTGCCGGAAATGACCGAGGGCTATCCGGACGTCGCCCTGATCCCCATCCTGTCCGACGCGCGCGGCGTCGCCATCGTGCTGAAGAAGTGGATGCGGAAGGGGCGCCTGCCCGACGCCATCGTCATCGAGCATCCGCGCTACGCCGGCGGCCACCTCGGCGCGCCCAACCCGGCCGACCTGGAAAACGAGAAATTCGATTTTGCGCAGGTGCTGCCGGGCATCTTCCAGCTGTTCGACGAACTCGGCATCGCGCGCGAGCAGATCCCGCTCATCGTCGGCGGCGGCATCAACACCCACGAAAAGCTGCTTGCCGCGCTGGCGCTCGGCGCGGCCGCGGTGCAGATCGGCACGCCCTTCGCCGTCACCGTCGAGGGCGACGCGCACCCCAATTTCAAGCGCGTGCTCGCCGAGGCCAGGCCCGAGGACATCGTCACCTTCATGAGCGTGGCCGGCCTGCCGGCGCGCGCGGTGAAGACGCCCTGGCTCGCCAACTACCTGCGCCGCGAGGCCAAACTGCAGGGCTGCGCCAAGGCCGATCCGGATCGCTGCGCGTCGGGCCTGCACTGCCTCACCCAGTGCGGACTGCGCGATGGCATTGCGAAGGCCGGCCAGTTCTGCATCGACCAGCAGCTCGTCGCCGCCCTGAAGGGCGACGTTTCCAAGGGCCTGTTCTTCCGGGGCTCGGAGTCGCTCCCCTACGGCAGAGAGATCCGCCCGCTGCAGGATGTGATCGACTACTTCCTCACCGGCGTGAAAGCCGCGCATGCTGTGGCTGCGTGAAATGACCGGCGCGCACCCTGATCGCCCGGCGCCGGCGGCGGCGCATCGGCCGCTCGACGATCTGACCCGCATGCAGGTTGTGCAGAACTATCTTTTCAGCCAGCTCACGGCGGACGAACTGTCCACCGTGCTGGCGCGGGCGGCGGCGCGACAACTGGCGCCCGGCGATACCGTGTTTCGCCAGGGCGAGGCGGCCGCCCACTTTTTCCTGGTCACCTCGGGGCAGGTCCGGCTGTACCGCATTTCCCCGCTCGGCGAGGAAAAGATCATCGAGCTGATCGGTCCCGGCGCGCTGTTCGCCGAGGCGGTGTCGTTCATGGGCGGGTACTACCCCGTGCACGCGGCGGCGGTCGATCAGGTGCGCCTGGTGAGCTTCGCCTTCGAGGATCTCGACCGCGCGCTGCACGAGAGCCCCGGCCTCGCGTTCCGCATGATGGGCAGCATGGCGATGCGCATCCACGGCCTGGTCAACGAAATTGACCATCTGGCCAGCGGCAGCGCCGGCCAGCGGCTGGTCTACTACCTGCTGGACCTGCTGCGCGAGGCGCCGGACCCGCAGCGCATCCATCTGCGTGCGCCGAAAAACGTGATCGCCTCGCGCATCGGCGTCAAGCCGGAAACGCTTTCGCGCCTGCTGGCGCGGCTCAAGGACGCAGGCATCCTCGAGGTGCACGACGAGTGGCTGCAGGTGCGCGACGGGGCGCGCCTGAAGGCAGTGCTGGAGAACCCCTCGACGCTCTTTTGAGTGGGGGGCGCCTGTCCGCCCTGCGGTTTTCCGGCGGACTTGCCTAGGATGGGATGAGTGCCTGCGGCGCTTGATCTGCGTCAAGGCGGCCGCCCGGCAGGGCGGGAACAATGACTACCGTGGGCGTGCGTGCCCGAAATCAACGCAAGCGAGGGGGAATGCACATGAATCTGTCCGGAATTCTCGTCATGGCCCGTCCGGAGCACCTGTCCGGCGTGGTGGCCGAACTCGGTGCCCTGCCCGGGGTGGAAGTCCACCAGCAGGACCCCGCCGGGCGGGTGGTGGTGGTGCTCGAGGCCGACAGCGTGCGCGCCGAGGCTGACGGCCTGCGCCAGATCCAGCGGGTGCCGGGGGTGCTGATGGCCGAGATGGTCGTCCACTATTTCGAGAACGACGACGAGGCACTCACCGAGTTGCCGCCCGACATTGCCGCACTGCCCGGCCTCAACGCCTGCCAATAACCCATTCCAGGAGACCGCCATGACCGTCAATCGCCGCGAATTTCTCAAGACCGCCGTCGCCGGCGTCGCCGCCAGCACCATGAGCCTGCCGCTCACGCGGCTGGCCGAAGCCGCCGCCCGGGAACTCGAAAAAGGCTGGCAGTGGGACAAGTCGGTCTGCCGCTTCTGCGGCACCGGCTGCGGCATCCTGGTTGCCACCAAGGGCGGGCGCATCGTCGCCACCAAGGGCGATCCGGACGCGCCGGTCAACCGCGGACTCAACTGCGTGAAGGGCTATTTCAACGGCAAGATCATCTACGGCGCCGACCGCCTGACCCAGCCGCTGCTGCGCATGACCAACGGCAAGTTCGACAAGCAGGGCAAGTTCCAGCCGGTGAGCTGGGAGCAGGCGCTCGACGTCATGGAAGAGAAAATGCGCTGGGCGCTCAGGGAAAAAGGGCCGCACGGCATTTCCATCTTCGGTTCCGGCCAGTACACCATCCATGAGGGCTACGCCGCCGCCAAACTGATGAAGGCCGGCTTCCGCTCCAACAACCTCGATCCCAACGCGCGCCACTGCATGGCCTCCGCCGTGGTCGCCTTCATGCAGACTTTCGGCATCGACGAGCCGCAGGGCAACTACGACGACATCGAGCACACCGATACCGCCGTGCTGTGGGGCGCCAACATGGCCGAGATGCACCCCATTCTGTGGTCGCGCATCACCGACCGGCGGCTCACCCACGACAAGATGCGCGTGGTCAACCTCACGGTGTACGGCAACATGTCGTCCGACATCGCCGATCTCGAGATCGTCTTCGCGCCCAACGGCGACCTGGCGATCCAGAATTACATCGCGCGCGAGATCGTCGCGCGCAACGCGGTGGACTGGGATTTCGTCAACAAGCACACGGTGTTCGCCACCGGCCCCTACGACATCGGCTACGGCTTCCGCCCGGCCAACGCCGAGAAATACGCCTCCGCCGCCGAGATGGAAACCTTCAGGAACGAGAAGGTGCGGATTCTCGACAAGTGGGAAGCGATCGCGCAGCGCCGGAAGGAGGGCGACGCCGTCGAACAGAAGAACGCCGCGACCCCGATGAAGGACTGGGCGATCGGCTTCGAGGATTTCAGGAAGGCGCTCGACCCCTACACCCTCGATTTCACCGCCGAAGTCGCCAAGGGCGACCCCGACGAGCCGATGGACGCGTTCAAGGCCAAGCTCAAGCAACTGGCCGACTACTACTGCGATCGCAATCGCAAGCTGGTGTCGTACTGGACCATGGGCTTCAACCAGCACCAGCGCGGCACCTGGGTGAATGAGCAGGCCTACATGAACCACCTGCTGACCGGACGCCAGTGCAAGCCCGGCAACGGCGCCTTCTCGCTCACCGGCCAGCCCTCGGCCTGCGGCACCGCGCGCGAGGTCGGCACCTTCGCCCACCGCCTGCCGGCCGACATGGTGGTGATGAATCCGAAGCACCGCGCGCTGGCGGAAAAAATCTGGAAACTGCCGGCCAAAACCATCAATCCGCAGATGGGCAGCCACTACGTGAAAATCATGCGCGACCTGGAGGACGGCTCGATCCTGTTCAACTGGACTCAGGTCAACAATCCCTGGCAGAACACCGCCAACCTCAACCACTGGATCAAGGCGGGACGCGAGATGAACAACTTCATCGTCGTTTCCGACGCCTACCCCAGCGTGTCCGCCAAGGTCGCCGATCTGATCCTGCCGGCGGCGATGATCAACGAAAAGTGGGGGGCGTACGGCAACGCCGAGCGGCGCACGCAGGTGTGGCGGCAGCAGGTGCCGCCGCCGGGGCAGGCGCGTCCCGACCTGTGGATGATCCTGGAGCTGTCGAAGCGCTTCAAGCTCAAGGAGGTGTGGGGCGAGCAGAAGATCCCCGGCCTCAAGGCCGAGGGCTTCGAGGACGGCAAGCTGCCGAGCGTGCTGGACGAGGCGGTCAAGCTGGGCTACAGCCCGGAGAGCACGCTGTACGAGGTGCTGTTCGCCACGCCCGAGAACAAGAAGGCGAAGTGGCCCGACCCCATCGCCAAGGGCCATCCCAACATCACCGCCACGCTGCTCAAGGACGGCTGGTTCCCGGAAAAGGCGCTGTTCGAGGAATACCGCCAGTTCGGCACCGGCAAGGCGCACGACCTTGCGCCCTTCGACGTCTATCACCACGACAAGGTGCGCGGCATGAAGTGGCCGGTGGTGCAGAAGGAAGGCAAGTGGGTGGAGACTGCCTGGCGCAACAACGAGCAGTACGACCCCTATGTCGAGAAGGGCCGCGGCTTCGACTTCTACGGCAACAACGGCCTCTCGCTGGTGGTGGGCGACCTCGACAAGCCGGGCGACGGCAGCAGGAAGGTCGACATTTCGCACAAGGCCAAGATCTATTTCCGCCCCTACGCCTCGCCGGTCGAGAAGCCGGATGCCAAATGGGATTTGTGGCTGTGCACCGGCCGCGTGCTCGAACACTGGCACTCCGGCACAATGACGCGGCGCGTGCCCGAGCTGCACCGCGCCGTGCCGGCGGCCGTGTGCTGGATCCACCCGAAGGATGCGGAGTCCCGCGGGCTCAAGCGCAACGACCTGGTGTGGGTGGAGTCGCGCCGCGGCAAGATCAAGGTCCGCCTCGAAACCGGGGGTCGCAACCGCATGCCGCGCGGCATGGTCTACGTGCCCTGGTTCGACGAGGGCGTGCTGATCAACAGGGTGACGCTGGATGCCACCTGTCCGCTGTCGAAGGAGACCGACTTCAAGAAATGCGCGGTGAAGGTATACAAGGCCTGACGATCGCCCCTCTTCGCACGACGCTTGAAAGAGGGCGCGGCCGCAGGCTGGGTGGACGCACACGCCGACCGAGAGAACAGTCATGTCCGACACGCGCAGCGCTTCCCGCCGCGATTTCCTGGTGAAGCTGGCCCAGGGCTCGGCGCTGGCGGCCACCGCCGGCACGCTCTGGGCCTACCTCCTGAAGCAGGAGGTGCGCGCGCATCCGTTCGCGTTGCGTCCGCCCGGGGCGCGCGCTGAGCGCGACTTCAACGCCGCGTGCATCAAGTGCGGCCAGTGCGTGAACGCCTGCCCCTACGACACGCTCACGCTGGCCGGCGCCGGCGGCGACATCCCCATCGGCACACCCCACTTCACGCCGCGCGACATCCCCTGCTACCTGTGTCCGGACATTCCCTGCATGAAGGCCTGCCCCACCGGCGCCCTGTCGCCGGCGCTCGCCGACATCAACGACTCGCGCATGGGGCTGGCGGTGATCGACCTGGAGAACTGCCTCTCATGGAAGGGCCTGCGCTGCGAGATCTGCCATCGCGAATGCCCGCTCAAGGGCAAGGCCATCGTGCTCGAAACGCATCCGCGCCGGATTTCCCGGCATGCCATGTTCATGCCCATCGTCCATTCCGAGCATTGCACCGGCTGCGGCATTTGCGAGAAGGCCTGCCCGACCGCCGAGGCGGCGATCCGCATCCTGCCGCACAAGATGGTGCAGGGAAAAATCGGCGAGCATTACCGCCTCGGCTGGACCAGCGAGACCGAGATCACGCAGGAATTCCAGCCGTCGGCCGCGCCCGACGCGGCGCCCGAGGCTGCGCCCCGGAAAGCGCCCGGCATGGATTACCTGAATGAGGGGGGGCTGTGAGTACCGACTTCCCGCGCGCCGACGCCCAGGCCTCGCTCGCCAGGCTGCGCGCACGCACGCTGTCGGCGCGCCTGTGGTCGTGGCGCACCCTGGTGCTGCGCCGCCTCACCCAGTTCGGCATTCTGCTGATGTTCTTCGGCACCGCGCACTGGGGCTGGGAGGCGTCCAGGGACGTGCCCCTGCTCAGCGGCAATCTGTCGGCATCGGAATTCATGGGCCTGTTTCCCATGGCCGACCCGTTCGCCGCGCTGCAGATCCTCCTTGCGGGGCACGTATTGCAGGCCGAGGTCTGGACCGGCGCCGCCATCGTGTTCGGCTTCTATATGCTGGTCGGCGGCCGGGTCTATTGCGCCTGGGTCTGCCCGGTGAACGCAGTGACCGATCTTGCCGGCTGGCTGCGCCAGCGCCTGCCGGTGGCGACGCTGTTCGCGCTCAGCCGCACGACGCGCTACTTCGTGCTGGCCGCTGCGCTGTTCATTTCGGTCATCACCGGCGTGGCCGCGTTCGAATGGGTCAGCCCCATCGGCATGATGCACCGCGAGATCGTTTTCGGCATGGGTCTGGGTTTCCTCGCGCTGACCGCGATCTTCCTGTTCGACCTGCTCATACTCAGGAACGGCTGGTGCGGCCATCTGTGCCCGCTCGGCGCGTTCTGGTCGCTGGTCGGCAAGGCGGCGCCGCTGCGCGTGCGCTTCGACGCCGACAGTTGCACCCGCTGCGGCGAATGCGCCCGCGTGTGCCCCGAGCCGCAGGTGCTCAACCTGAAGAAACTGGACCAGAGCGGCTGGGTGACCGCGGGCGAGTGCAGCAATTGCGGCCGCTGCACCGCCCTGTGTCCCGAGGGCAGCCTTGCGTTCGGCCTGCGCTGGCCGGTCCGCGTGCGGTCCGACAATCCCGACCAATCCAACCAATCCACACGAGGAGGATGACATGAAAACATCGACATGGATCGCGGCACTGCTGGCGTGCGCCGTTGGCGGCGCGTCGGCGGCGGACAAGGGCGTGAGCGAGGCGCAGATGGGCTTGTCGCGCACCGGCGTCAACGCCGACGGAGTGCCCGACGCCTTCGAATACCGCCAGGCCGACCCCTACAGCGGCGGCGTGCTGCCGCGCGCCTTCGTCGGCGCGCCGCCGCAGGTGCCGCATAGCGTGGACGGCCTCGTGCCCATTACCCGCGACTCGAACGCCTGCATCAGCTGCCATCAGCAGCCGGACCAGGTCGGCAAGCGGAAGGTGAAGGGGCAGCCGACGCCGCTGCCGAAGAGCCACTACACCGACGTGCGGAACAACGCGCTGCACATGGGGCGCTACAACTGCACGCAGTGCCACGCACCGCAGGCCGACGTGAAGAGCCTGGTCGGGAATACCTTCAAGGGCAAGTAGCGGGCAGGCGGCCGGCGCGCAGGAACAGCGGCCACGCAAGTCGCCGTGCCGCCGCCGCATCGCCCCATGCCGACGCGAGTTCGGCGCGCAGCGCGGGCAGCGGGTCGCGTCCCCGCGCTGCCTGAAAGCGTTTCGCCGCCGACCAGGTCGACACGTAATCGAGCAGGCGGTCGAGCGTCCACTCCACCTCGATGAAGAATTCGGGCGCGTCGATTTCAGCGAAGGGAAAGTCGAGGCTGCGGTAGGCGTCGTCGATGAGTTTTCTCTCCGCGGGCCACCAGGGGCCGACGGTTTCCGCGTAGAAACGCAGGAAGGGCGCGTCCAGATCGCCCGGCAGCACCATGCGGCCGTAGCCCCACAGCGCCAGCACGCCGCCGGGCTTGAGCACGCGTTCGACCTCCGCGTAGAAGCGCGGCAGGTCGAACCAGTGCGCCGCCTGCGCGACGGCGACGAGGTCGACGCTGGCATCATCCAGCATGCTCGCTTCGGCCGGTGCCACGCGATACTCGATGGCCGGATGCGGCGCGGCGTGGCCGATCTGCTCGGCCGAGGCGTCGGTCGCGATCACGCGGCGGAAGTGCGTCGCCAATCCCCGCGCCGCCTGACCGCTGCCGGTCGCGCAGTCCCACGCCGCGTCGCGCGTCGTGCATTGCGCGGCCAGCCAGGCGAACAGTGCGGCGGGATAGTCGGGCCGGCAGGCGGCGTAGCGGTCGGACCCCGCCGAGAAGTGGTCCTTGAACGCGCTCACGCCCGCGCAAGCGTGAGGCGCAGGTCGTCGCCGATCTGGCGCACGTCGGTCAGCCGGAAGCGCGCCGCATCGGCGAGCGCCGTCAGCGCGGGCTGCGCGAACAGCCCGCGCGCGGCGTCGCCGACCGCCATCGGCGCGACGTAGGCGACCCATTCGTCGACGAGTCCTGCCGTGAGCAGCGCGCCGTCGAGCGCCGCGCCGGCCTCGACGTGCAGCTCGTTGACGCCGCGCTGCGCCAGCAGCGCGAGCAGGGCGGCGAGGTCGACGCGGCCGTCGGCACCGGGCAGTTCGAGCACCTCGGCGCCGGCGGCTTCGAGCGCCGCGCGCGCGGCAGGATCCGCATGGTGACAGGCGACGAGCGCGGGCAGGATGGCCGCGTTCGCCGGCGTGCGCAGCGCGGAATCGACGACGACACGCAAAGGCTGGCGGCCGATGTCGAGGTCGCGCACGGTCATTTTCGGATCGTCGGCGCGCACCGTGCCGCTGCCGGTGAGGATCGCGCAGGCACGGGCGCGCAGGCGCTGCACGTCGGCGCGTGCGGCCTCGCCGGTGATCCATTGCGATTGCCCGTTGGCGAGCGCGGTCTTGCCGTCGAGCGTGGATGCGGTCTTCAGCCTCACCCACGGACGGCCGCGCGTCATGCGCGAAATGAAGCCGGCATTCAACGCGCGCGCCTCGGCCTCCATCAGCCCGACTTCCGCGTCGATGCCGGCGAGCGTGAGCATGTCGATGCCGGCACCGGCGACGAGCGGGTTGGGGTCGCGCATCGCCGCCACCACGCGCGCCACGCCCGCGTTCACCAGCGCCTCGGCGCACGGCGGCGTGCGGCCGTGGTGCGAGCAGGGCTCCAGTGTCACGTACACCGTCGCGCCGCGCGCGGCCTCGCCTGCAGCCTTGAGCGCATGGATCTCGGCGTGCGGCGTGCCGGCGCGCGCGTGCCAGCCCTCGCCGACGACGATCCCATCCTTGACGATGACGCAGCCGACGCGCGGGTTGGGCGTGGTGGTGGTGAGGCCCTTCGCCGCGAGCTGCAGCGCGCGCGCCATGTGGGCGTGGTCGGCGGCGGAAAAGGCGGCGGAAGTCATCGGCGGCGTGGGCTCAGTCGTCACCCCGGCGCATGCCGGGGCCCAGAGATTTTAATTGTGCTGGATTCCGGCCTGCGCCGGAATGACCGCGGGTGCATTACTTGAACAGGTCGTCGACGCCCTGCGGCGGCACGTGCTCAAGATCCTGCAGCACGTCGCGGAAATCGTCGGGGTCCTGGAAGCTCTTGTAGACGGACGCGAAGCGGATGTAGGCGACCTTGTCGAGCTTCTTCAGCTCGTGCATCACCCGTTCGCCGATCTCGCGCGCCGGCACCTCGCGCGCGCCGCGCGTCAGCAGCAGTTGCCGGATGCGCTCGACCGCCGCGTCGACCAGCTCGGTCGGCACCGGCCGCTTGTGCAGCGCACGGCGGAAGCTCTCGCGCAGCTTGGTTTCGGAAAAGTCTTCCCGCGTGCCGTTGGTCTTGACGATCTGCGGCGGCCGCAGCTCGGCGGTCTCCCAGGTGGTGAAACGCTTGTCGCACGCCGTGCAGCGGCGCCGGCGACGGATCGCGTCACCCGCCTCGTTGACGCGGGAGTCGATGACCTGGGTGTCCAGAGAGCCGCAGAAGGGACATTTCATGGTTAGGGGTTAGGGGCTAGGGGCTAGGATCTAGGGGATGTCGCTTCGCGCTTTTGTAATTGCGCGGCCAAAGGCCGCTCATCCCCTAATCCCTAGCCCCTAGCTCCTAGATCCTCAGCCGTACACCGGAAACTTCGCGGTCAGCTTCGCCACGTCGCCCTTCACGCGCTCGATCACGGTCTCGTCGGTCGGTGCGTCGAGCACGTCGGCGATGAGATGCGCGAGCTGCTCGGCTTCGAGTTCCTTGAAGCCGCGGGTGGTCATCGCCGGGGTGCCGATGCGGATGCCGCTGGTGACGAAGGGCTTTTGCGGGTCGTTCGGAATCGAGTTCTTGTTGACGGTGATGTGGGCGCGGCCGAGGAGCGCTTCGGCTTCCTTGCCGGTGAGGTTCTTGGCGCGCAGGTCGACCAGGAAGACGTGGCTCTCGGTGCGGCCGGAGACGATGGCGAGTCCGCGCTCGACCAGCACCTTGCACATCACCAGCGCGTTGGCGAGCACCTGCTCCTGGTAGTGCTTGAATTCCTTGCTCGCGGCTTCCTTGAAGGCGGTGGCCTTGCCGGCGATGACGTGCATCAGCGGGCCGCCTTGCAGGCCGGGGAAGATCGCGGAGTTGATCGCCTTCTCGTGCTCGGCGCGCATCAAAATGATGCCGCCGCGCGGGCCGCGCAGCGTCTTGTGGGTGGTCGAGGTGACGACGTCGGCGTGCGGCACCGGGTTGGGGTACACGCCGGCGGCAATGAGGCCCGCGTAGTGCGCCATGTCCACCATGAAGATCGCGCCGATTTCCTTCGCCACCCTGGCGAAGCGCTCGAAGTCGATCCTGAGCGCGTAGGCCGAGGCGCCGGCGATGATGAGCTTGGGCTTGTACTCGCGCGCAAGCAGCTCCATCCTGTCGTAGTCGATTTCCTGCTTTTCGTTGAGGCCGTAGGCGACCACGTTGAACCATTTGCCCGACATGTTGAGCGCCATGCCGTGGGTGAGATGGCCGCCTTCGGCGAGGCTCATGCCCATGATGGTGTCGCCGGGCTTCAAGAAGGCCATGAACACCGCCTGGTTGGCCTGCGAACCGGAATTGGGCTGCACGTTGGCGGCCTCGGCGCCGAACAGCGCTTTCACCCGGTCGATCGCCAGTTGCTCGACGATGTCGACGTACTCGCAGCCGCCGTAGTAGCGCTTGCCGGGGTAGCCCTCGGCGTACTTGTTGGTGAGCTGCGAGCCCTGCGCCTGCATCACCGCCGGGCTGGTGTAGTTCTCCGACGCGATCAGCTCGATGTGGTCCTGCTGGCGGCGGTCTTCCTGCTGGATGGCGGCCCACAGGTCGGGATCGGTCTTGGCGAGGGTGTCTTGGCGGTTGAACATGGCAATCGGGCAGGGCTGGAAAAGGCCGGATTTTAACACGCGGCCGTGCCCGGCCAGCGGCTCCCGCAAGCCGTCACCCCGGCGCACGCCGGGGTCCAGCTGTTTGATTTGGCTGGATTCCGGCGTGCGCCGGAATGACGCGCCCGGTGTTTTTCAGCCATCTCCCGGCGGACCGTATAATCGGCCAAAACCCGAGGCCCACCATGCAAAGACGAGACTTTCTCAGCGGTGCCGGTGTCGCCGCCCTGCTGCCGCTGGGCGCGGCGCAGGCGGCCCCCGAGGAATTGAAACAGCTGCCGGCCGTGCGCTGGCGGCTGGCGTCGAGCTTTCCCAAGAGCCTCGACACCATCTACGGCGCCGGCGAAACGCTGGCCAAACGCGTCGCCGCGCTCACCTCTGGCCGTTTCCAGATCCGCGTCTTCGCCGGCGGCGAACTCGTCCCCGGCCTGCAGGTGCTCGACGCCGTCGGCAACGGCACCGCCGAATGCGGCCACTCCGCAGGCTACTACTACGTCGGCAAGAACCTCGCGCTCGCCTTCGACACCGCCGTGCCCTTCGGCTTGACCTCGCGCCAGCAGAACGCCTGGATGTACGCCGGCGGCGGCCTCTCGGCGATGCGCGCGCTCTACGCCAAATACAACGTGCTGCAGTTCCCCGGCGGCAACACCGGCACCCAGATGGGCGGCTGGTTCAGAAAGCCGATCAAGTCGCTCGCCGACCTCAAGGGCCTCAAGATGCGCATCCCCGGCATCGGCGGCCAGATCATGGCGAAACTCGGTGCCGTGCCGCAGACCCTGCCCGGCGGCGACATCTATCCCGCGCTCGAACGCGGCGCGCTCGACGCCGCCGAATGGGTCGGCCCCTACGACGACGAGAAGCTCGGCTTCCACAAGATCGCCAAGCACTACTACTACCCCGGCTGGTGGGAAGGCGGGCCGCAGCTGAGTTTCTACGTCAACCAGGCCGCCTGGCGCGCGCTGCCCGAGGTCTACCGCCAGGCCTTCGAAGTCGCCACCGCCGAAGCCAACCAGTCCATGCTCGCCGAGTACGACGCCAAGAACCCGCCCGCGCTCCTGCGCCTGGTCGGGCAGGGCGTGCAACTGCACCCCTTCCCCAAGGACGTCATGCTCGCCGCGCGCCGCGCCACGTTCGAACTGTACGAGCAGGAAGCGAAGACCAACCCCGACTTCGCCGCCATCTACCGCCCGTGGAAGGCCTTCCGCGACACCGCCTTCCAGTGGTTCAAGGTCAATGAAGCGGCGTATGCCAATTTCAACTATTACGTGAAATGATCGAGGGCCTGTCGCCGCATTCACGCATGTTCGTCATTGCGAGGCGCAGCCGAAGCAATCCAGTTTGCTCGCTCAGGCACAACAACTGGATTGCTTCGCTGAGTTTATGCCCTTCGGGTGCTCGCAATGACGGCACCCATGCTTTGCGTGTTTAGGCACCCTTGATAACGAAAGGCTGACCCCCATGAATCGACTCGACCAGCTCATCACCACCTTCGACCTCGGCCTGCGCACCGTCTTCGCCAGCCCCCACGCCGGCCGTCCGTATCCCGCCAGCGGGCCGGAAGCCGAACTCGGCGAAGCCGAAAAGGCCCAGGCCGCGGCCCTCATGCGCGTCAACCACGTCGGCGAAGTCTGCGCCCAGGCGCTTTACGCCGGCCAGGCGCTCACCGCGAAGAACGACAAAGTGCGCGCCGAACTCGAACAGGCCGCGCGTGAGGAGACCGACCACCTCGCCTGGTGCGAGCAGCGCATCAACGAACTCGGCGGCCGCAAGAGCCTCTTGAACCCGCTGTGGTTCGGCGGCGCGTTCGGCATGGGCGTCGTCGCCGGCCTGCTCGGCGACAAATGGAACCTCGGCTTCCTCGCCGAAACCGAGCGCCAGGTCGAAGCGCATCTCGACGGCCACCTGCAGCAGCTGCCGGTAGCCGATGCCAGGAGCCGCGCCGTCGTCGAACAGATGAAGCTCGACGAAGCCCGCCACGCCCAGACCGCCGTCGACCACGGCGGCGCGCCGCTGCCGATGCCGGTCAAGCAGGCGATGCGGTTTGCGGCGGATGTGATGCGGCAGACGGCAAGCCGGATTTAGCCGGACTTGGCGCGATGCCGGCTTGCGGGAAGCGTGTCCGGAGACTAGACTTGGTCCACTAGTTAGTCCATAGGGGCTTGCCATGACCATCACCGTCAACGTCCACGAAGCCAAAACCCAGTTTTCCCGCTTGCTGGAACAGGCGCACGCCGGCCAGGAAATCATCCTGTCGAAAGCCGGCAAGCCTTACGCGCGCATGGTTCCGCTGGCGCAGCAGGCAAAACCCAGGCGCATGCCCGGCAGGCTCGCCGGGCATCTTGACGAGGCCTTTTTCGAACCGCTGCCCGCTGCCGAACTCGACGCCTGGGAAAAGCCTTGAAGCTCCTGCTCGATACCCATGCCTTGTTATGGTGGTGGACCAACGACCCCAAGTTGTCTGACGCCGCCCGGCGCGCCATCGCGGATGAGGACAATCAGGTTCTGGTCAGCGCGGCCAGCGCGTGGGAAATCGCCACCAAGCACCGGCTCGGAAAATTGCCGCACGCCGCACAGGCGATCGAACGATTCAATGAATTGGTGGCGGCGGACGGTTTCGAGCACCTGCCGATCAGCTACCTGCACAGTCTGAAAGCGGGCGCGCACTCAAGCGAGCACCGCGATCCGTTCGACCGCATGCTGGCGGCCCAGGCCGATCTGGAAAAAGCGGTACTGGTCACGCTCGACCCAGTTTTTACGGGGGTCGAGTGCCGGGTCTTGTGGTGATCGGAGCTTATGGTGTCGGCCCCTAATTCCCCAGATTGCTGGAGGACCGCCGCCGAATTTGACGCCAATGGCGACACGGAGGGAGCAATCGCCTTATGTCGTCAGTGAAGCTTGGTGCCGCCATAAACTTTCGTGCGCATTGATTTCCCATTGGGAAGCCAGCAAGTTTCCGACCGTCGCAGACAACCTGCTGCTTCCTTGCTATGGTCACCGCCACCTTCCGCTTCTACGAAGAACTGAACGACTTCCTCGCGCCGAAGCGGCGCAGGCAGGCATTCAGCGTGCCGTGCGCGCGGCGGGCGACGACCAAGCACATGATCGAGGCGCTGGGGGTGCCGCACACCGAGGTGGAGCTGATCCTGGTCAACGGCGAGTCGGTGGGCTTCGAGCGCATCCTCGAGGACGGCGACCGGGTGGCGGTGTATCCGCGCTTCGAGGCGATGGACGTGACGCCGCTGTTGAAGGTGCGCGACTATCCGCTGCGCGAGACGCGCTTCGTCGCCGACGCGCATCTGGGCGGGCTCGCGCACATGCTGCGCATGCTGGGCTTCGACACGCTCTACGACAACCAAATCGACGACGACGAGATCGTGGCAATCTGCGAGGCCGACGGCCGCATCGTGCTGACGCGGGATCGTGAATTATTGAAGCGCCGCACGGTGACGCACGGCTGCTACGTGCATGCGCTGAAGTCCGAAGACCAGCTGCGCGAGGTCGTCGAGCGGCTCGATCTGGCCCGCAACGCCAGGCCCTTCACGCTGTGCCTGCATTGCAACGTGCCGCTGCGGCCGGTGGACAAGGCGGATGTGCTGGAGCAGTTGCCGCCCAGGGTGCGCGAGCTCTACGAGCGCTTCTCCACTTGCGATGCATGCGGCCGCGTGTACTGGGAGGGTTCGCACTTCCGCAACATGCGGCGCCTGCTCGACGGCGTGCTCAACCATCCGGGAACCTGAGCGCGTTTGCGCGCTCTGCTTCCATCATCACGAGGAGACGCCATGATCCGCATCCCCCTGCTTGCCGCCGCTGCCATGCTGCTGCTGAGCGCCTGCGAGCAGTCGCCGCTCGCCCTGCTCGGCGACACCCCGCCCGACCGCTACGCCCATCCCGAGCAGATCGCGCGCGGCAAGGCGGTCTACGAACAGCATTGCATGGCGTGCCACGGCACCGACGGCAAGGGGCCGCCCGGCGACTGGCGCATCCGCGACGCAGACGGCCGCTTCCCGCCGCCGCCGCTCGACTCCAGCGCGCACGCCTGGCACCACCCCACGGCCGACCTCTTGGAAATGATCCGCGAGGGCAGTCCCGGCGGGCTGGGCAACATGCCGGCGTGGAAGGGCACGCTCACCGAGGCGCAAATGCAGGACACCGTGGCCTACATCAAGTCGCTGTGGTCGGACGAGGCGTACCAGCTCTGGTGGAAGATGGAAAAGCAGTCGCTGGAACCCTGATCGGCGCAAGGGCTCTACCGGGCCGGAGCGGTTAAAATGCAGGACGCACCCGTTTCCCTGCCACACGCATTTCCCCATCTTTTTCAGGAGTTACCCTATGAGCGACTACGGATTCGACACCCAGATCAGCGGCCCCTTCGACGACGCCATCGACAAAGTCACCGCCGCGCTGAAAGCCGAAGGCTTCGGCGTGCTGACCGACATCGACGTGAAGAGCACCATGAAGGCCAAGCTCGACGTCGACATGCGCCCCTACCGCATCCTTGGTGCGTGCAACCCGCCGCTGGCCAACCAGGCGATCGGCGCCGAGCCTGACGTCGGCATGCTGCTGCCGTGCAACGTCGTGGTGCGCGAGGAAGCCGACGGCAAGATCACCGTGTCCTTCCTCGACCCCGGCATCATGGTCAAGCTGGTGGCCAACACCGCCGTGCACGGCGTGGCGAGCGAAGCGCGCGCGCGGCTGCTGCGGGTGAAGGACGCGCTGGCGGCCTGAGTCGTCCGACGTCAGTTAAAAAAAGCCCGCTTCGTGCGGGCTTTTTGTCGGTCCTCATGGCGGCATGGCGTAGGTGGGTGAGACCGTCCGTGTCATTGCGAGCGAAGCAAACCAGCCTTGCATTCAGCGATTGCACGCAGCTGGATCGCCGCGCCGCTTCGCGCCTCGCGATGACGTCCGGACTACGAATCCAGTTGCCTGGACACTTCCTGCACCAGCACCCACGGCGCGACCACGACCGCCCAGAACATCGGCTTGCGCGCATGCCAGTCCTCGGCGTCGGCGAGCTCGGCCTTGGCGAGGCGGCCGTCGGCGAGCCAGGCCTGCACCGCGGCGGTGTTGTTTTCGGCGACCTGCAGCGCGGCGTCGACGAGGTCCATGCCGGCGGCGACCTTGACCACCACGCCGCGCGCGAAATGACGCTCAATCTCGGGCCAGGCGAGCTGGGCGGTTTCGAGGTTGAGCTTGGCGCGGAGGATTTCGCTGGGGGGGGTCATGGTTTGGCGTTGAAAAGCGATTGAACAAAGAGGACGCAGAGGCAATGGAAGAAAGCCGGCGTGCCTTCGCCTGTTTCCGTGTTGTCCCGTCCTTCGGGTCTAGCGGGCCTTGCCGCCGCCGCGGCGCTGGCTGAGCGGGTGCTTGGGCACCTGGTGGGGGCGGCCGTCGCTGGCAGGCGCGGGCTTGGCCGGCTTGTGC
>JBFMET010000034.1:0-2422 GCA_040753235.1 Pseudomonadota bacterium | reverse complement strand
GTTTCGTCCGCTTCTCCTCGCCGCGCGGCGTGCGCGTGCCTTCCGGCTGCCTGCCGGTGCCCGCCGGCTGGTAGGCGGGGATCAGGTGCTTCTTGCCGTTGCCGATGAGGTCCTCGCGGCCCATGTCCCGGAGCGCTTCGCGCAGCAGCGGCCAGTTGTCGGGATCGTGGTAGCGCAAAAAGGCCTTGTGCAGACGCCGCACGCGGCCCTGCTTCACGATGGGCACGGCTTCGGCCTTGCCGCCGAGCACCTTCTTCAGCGGGTTCTTCTCCGTGTGGTACATCGCGGTCGCCAGCGCCATCGGCGTCGGCAGGAAGGTCTGCACCTGGTCGAGGCGGAAGTCGTGCTTCTTCAGCCATAGCGCGAGGTTGAGCATGTCCTCGTCGGTGGTGCCGGGGTGCGCGGCGATGAAGTAGGGGATGAGGTACTGCTTCTTGCCCGCCGCCTTGGACGCCGCCTCGAACATCTCCTTGAAGCGGTCGTAGGCGCCCATGCCGGGCTTCATCATCTTCGATAGCGGCCCGGCCTCGGTGTGCTCGGGCGCGATCTTGAGGTAGCCGCCGACGTGATGCTGCACCAGCTCCTTCACATACTCGGGCGAGCGCACCGCGAGGTCGTAGCGCAGACCCGAGCTGATGAGGATCTTCTTGATCCCCGGCAACTGGCGCGCGCGGCGGTACATGTGGATGAGCGGCGTGTGGTCGGTGTCGAGGTTGTCGCAGATGTCGGGGAACACGCACGAGAGCCTGCGGCAGGCGTGCTCGATCTTCTTCGACTTGCACGCCATGCGGTACATGTTCGCGGTGGGGCCGCCGAGGTCGGAGATCACGCCGGTGAAGCCCGGCGTCTTGTCGCGGATGGCCTCGATTTCCTTGATCACCGAATCCTCGCTGCGGCTCTGGATGATGCGGCCCTCGTGCTCGGTGATCGAGCAGAAGGTGCAGCCGCCGAAGCAGCCGCGCATGATGTTGACCGAGAAGCGGATCATCTCCCACGCGGGGATCCTGGCGTCGCCGTAGCTCGGGTGCGGCGCGCGCGCGTAGGGCAGGTCGTACACCGCGTCCATTTCCGCGGTGGAAAGCGGAATCGGCGGCGGGTTGAGCCAGACGTCGCGGTCGCCGTGCGCTTGCCTTAAAGCTCTGGCGTTGCCGGGATTGGATTCGAGGTGGAAGACGCGCGAGGCATGCGCGTACAGCACCGGGTTGTTCTTCACCTGGTCGTAGTCGGGCAGGCGCACGACGGTGCGTTCGCGGAGGGCCTGCCTGATCGCCAGGCGCTCGACTTTCGAGACGAAGCGGAGCGGGCGCACACTTGCCGCGGGCGTATTCAGCAGCGGAGGCGAGGCCGGCGAGGGTTCGACCGCCGCCGTGTCGACGGACGCTGTGCCCGCCTCCTGCTCACCGCCTGCCTTGAGCGGCGTCGGGGTCATCGCATACGGGTCGACATGCGCGTCGATCGCGCCCGGCGTGTCGAGCTCGGTCGAGAGCACCTCGATCCAGTGGTTAATCGGTTTGGGCTCAGCGTTTTCCCCCTCTCCCTTGAGGGGAGAGGGTTGGGGAGAGGGTGGAAACCAGTCGCGCGGCACGACGAAGCCGGTGCCGCGCAGGTTGCGGATATCGCCGATCTTTTCGCCCTTGGCCAGCCGGTGGGTGACGTCGAGCAGGGCGCGCTCGGCGTTGCCGAAGATGAGCAGGTCGGCCTTCGAGTCCATCAGCACCGAACGGCGCACCGTGTCGGACCAGTAGTCGTAGTGCGCGATGCGACGCAGGCTCGCTTCGATCGAGCCGATGATGACCGGCGTGCCGGGGAAGGCCTCGCGGCAGCGCTGCGCGTAGACGGTGACGGCACGGTCGGGGCGCTTGTTCGGCTCGGCGTTGGCGGTGTAGGCGTCGTCGGAGCGGATTTTTCGGTCCGAGGTGTAGCGGTTGACCATCGAGTCCATGTTGCCCGCGGTCACGCCGAAATACAGCGTCGGTTGGCCGAGCGCCCGGAACGGATCGGCCGAGTGCCAGTCGGGCTGGCTGATGATGCCGACGCGGTAGCCCTGCGCTTCCAGCAGCCGCCCGACCAGCGCCATGCCGAAGCTCGGGTGGTCGATGTAGGCGTCGCCGGTGACGAGGATGACGTCGCACGCGTCCCAGCCGAGCGCGTCCATCTCAAAGCGCGACATCGGCAGGAAGGGGGCGGTGCCGAAGCGTGCCGCCCAGTGCTTGCGCTGGGAGAACAGGGCGTGGGTCATGAACATTTATCCGCGAAGGTCGCGAAGGGACTATAGGGGTCAGGGGCTAGGATTTAGGGGCTAGTGGTCTGCTTCCGAAATAACGCAACATGAAACGGCGTATTTTTCCGCATGGCGGCGTTGCTCGTCGTTGCCATAGAGCACGCTATGTCGCCTCCTCGCGCCTTGCCCTGCGAAAAAATC
>JBFMET010000033.1:0-24366 GCA_040753235.1 Pseudomonadota bacterium | reverse complement strand
ATCCAGCCACGGGCCAGCGTATTTCCCGATTCCGCACGTCAAGGGTTCGCTCCGCCGGGCTTCGCCCGCCCTTGACCCGCGGCCTCGGGGCGGCATTACCCACTCGCTTTTCAAATGAGGCACATTTATCTCTCCGGCTTCGCGACCGAGGCTGCCGCGAAAAAGGCCGCAGCCGAAAAGAAGCGCGCGATCGACGGGACCGGCAAGCCCCTGGGACTAGGCCCGTGGCGCACCAGTGTCGGACAAGCCCTGCAGGACTACGGCCGAACGCCTCGCGCACATGAAGGGCGGCCAGCAGGAAGCGAACCGCATCAACCGTTACCTGCGCACGCTCGGGCTCGAGCTGTTCAAACTGACAAGGCGACCGCCGGAAGACGACAAGGACGCCGACAAGGGCCCGTACTGGATCGTCGAGCTCGTGCCCTGCCCCGACGCCCGCCCGGTCCCGAAGGGTCTTCACATGCATCGCGAGAAGCAGGCGCGCCGGGCCACGAAACCGGACGAGCATCGCGCTCGTCTGGCACGAACTATGATGGCCGATGTGGCCGCCTACCACGTGCAAGCCCTGATGAATGAAATGAGGGGGAATTACTGCGCGGCGACCCTCGAGCTCGAGGGTTCGCTGTTGCGGACGCTGTTCAATCACGCGCGCAACCGCTGGTGGTGGCCTGAGCCCCTCCGCAACCCCGCGGTTGGCCTCGACATGCCGGAAATCGACAACAAACGCCAACGCGTGCTCACCAACGCGGAATGGGCGCTGATCGTTGAAGCGTTGCAGCATGCCAAGAAGCGTCGCTACATCCTTCCCGCGCTGGCGCTGCTGCTCGACACGACCATGCGCTCGTCCGAACTGCTCCTCACGGCGCATTGGCAGGACGTCGACATGGCGCGCTGCATCCTCAAGTCAAAACAGCCAAAGCGGGTGGCCGCGAGGTGCCGCTGAGCCCGACTCCATGGCCGCCAACACAGCTGAAGAACTGCCTGACCGACATTGAGGCCAGTGCGCCGAGTCACCAATTGGCCCTCGCGGAAGACCGTCGCTATCAGCGGCTTATGGACTATCTCCGGCGACACGGGCAATAGCTCCCGGCTTTATCGGGATGGCTGGTGCAGCGGTGAGGAATAGTAGTCGGCGCCCCAATCAGCGTTGCCCCCGCCGTTGCAATGACCATCTCGCGCGAAAAAACACCCAAAAAAGGGCCCTGGCGCGGCATCAGCCGTCTAAGCCCTTCCCATGCCCTTGATCAGCGTCAACTCAGGATAAACGTCTAATTGACTGGACAGCTCGCCCACGGAGCACGAAGGATGCTCTCGGTTGCTACACGGTAAAGGCGAGGACGCTCTTGCCACCCTGTTGGACGCTAAATTTGTGGTTCTGAGCAAGGATTGATAACGACAACTGCAGCGCACGTCATGCCATGCAAGCGCTGTGTAGGATTTGTAGTTTATCGATATAGATCATGAGGCTGAGATGGACAGTAGTTCATACACGCCACCGCTGCATCCTGGTAAGGCCGTTGAGGCCAAGAAGTGGTTCGCCTTCACTACGGACAGCCAGTATGTACCCTCGGCCGGCATAGCCTGGGGCTATGGCCACGCTCAAAGACCTGCGCCTGGCAGCCGAGAGGACGCAGGAGCAACTGGCCGAGGCGCTCGGGGTCGGGCAGGACACCATCTCCCGGCTTGAAAAGCGCAGCGACATGCTGCTGTCCACCTTGCGGCACTACGTGGAGAGCATGGGCGGCAGGCTGGATCTCGTCGCACAGTTTCCGAACCGGCCGCCGGTGGTGATCGAGCACCTGGGGGGGGGGGAATCCAAGCCCCAGCGCAAGGCTTCAGGTGCGAGGCGAGGAACGCGGATGGCGGTCTGACGTCGCCTCGGGATTGCCTTTATGGTGGCGCTCATATTTCAAGCTGCCACCAAATTCGAACGGCTTCCCGTGGGGTTTCCCCGCCGGAAGCCGTTTTTCATTGCCCGAAACTTGCGCTCCATTCCACGCCGGCCCGCCTCCCGAGCCCCGTGAACATTAGTATTTGGCCATTTTGTGGTGCACGCAAATTGGTCTAGTGTGAACCGGCTTTTCCCCACGACACAACAACAGGAGACAGCCATGAGCAAAGAAGACAGCAAGCCGTCGAAGCAGGCTACGCCCAAACTGAGCCGTCGAAAATTCCTCGGCGCAGCGGCCGCCTCGGCGACCGGCGCGGCGGCGCTGGGGTTCCCCACGATCGTCAAGGCGCAGACGCCGATCAGCCTGCGCTTCCAGAGCACCTGGCCGGCGAAGGACATCTTCCACGAGTACGCGCAGGATTTCGCCGGCAAGGTGAACGCGATGTCGGGCAAGGAACTGCGCATCGAGGTGCTGCCGGCGGGCGCGGTGGTGAAGGCTTTCGACCTGCTCGACGCGGTGAGCAAGGGCACGCTCGACGGCGGCCACGGCGTGGTGGCCTACTGGTACGGCAAGAACTCGGCGGTGGCGCTGTGGGGCTCGGGCCCGGCCTTCGGCATGGACCCCAACATGCTGCTGGCCTGGCACTACTACGGCGGCGGCAAGGAGTTGCTCGACGAAATCTACAAGAGCATGAACATGGACGTGGTGTCGATGCTCTACGGCCCGATGCCGACCCAGCCTTTCGGCTGGTTCAAGAAGCCCGTCACCAGCGCCGATCAGATGAAGGGTCTCAAGTTCCGCACCGTGGGCCTGGCGGTCGACATGTACAAGGATCTCGGCGCGGCGGTGAACCCCTTGCCCGGCGGCGAGATCGTGCCGGCGATGGACCGCGGCCTGCTCGATGCGGCCGAGTTCAACAATGCGTCCTCCGACAACCTGCTCGGCTTCCCCGACGTGGCCAAGGTCTGCATGCTGCAAAGCTTCCACCAGTGCAGCGAACAGTTCGAGATCCTCTTCAACAAGAAGCGATACGACGCGCTCAATGCGGAGCACAAGGCCATCATCAAGCACGCGATCGAGGCGTCGTCGGCCGACATGTCGTGGAAGGCGATCGACCGCTACTCCAAGGACTACATCGACATGAGCACCAAGAAGGGCGTGAAGTTCTACAAGACGCCGGATGCCATCCTGAGGAAGCAGCTGCAGTCCTGGGACAGCATCATGAAGACGAAGAGCGCGGAGAATCCCGTGTTCAAAAAGGTGCTCGACTCGATGCGCGCCTTTGCCGGTCGCGCGGCGCGCTGGCAGAACGACACCAACGTCGACTACAAGATGGCCTACAACCATTTCTTCGGCAGAAGGAAGGGCTGACCTCCCCTGTGTGCCGCCGGCTTCTGCCGGCGGTTTTTTGTGCGGGTGCTATCGATGCAGAAACTGTTTCTGGCGGTCGACCGCCTGTCCACCTTCGTGGGCCGCGCTTTCGCGTGGTCGATCGTGCTGCTCACGCTCCTGGTGTCATGGGAGGTGTTCTCGCGCTACGTGCTGAACCACCCCCACCCGTGGGCGCTCGACGCCCAGATCATGCTCTACGGCATCCTGTTCATGATGGCCGGGGCGTACACGCTCGCCCACCAGGGCCACGTGCGCGGCGACATTCTCTACAGCGGCTTTTCCCCGCGCGGGCAGGCCGCGGTCGACCTGGTGCTGTTCGTCCTGTTCTACCTGCCCGGCGTGCTCGCGCTCACCTGGGCCGGCTGGACCTACGCCAACGAGTCGCTGGCGATCCGCGAAAACACCTTCAGCCCCGACCCGCTGCCGCTCTACCCGTTCAAGTTCGTCATTCCCATCGCCGGCGCGCTGCTCTTGCTCCAGGGCGTGGTCGAGATCCTGCGCTGCGTGGTCTGCCTGCTTGACGGCGCCTGGCCGCCGCGGCAGAAGGACGTCGAGGAAATCGACGTCGAGGAGCTCAAGGCCATGGTCCGCGAGGACGGCGAAGCGGAGGTGAAGCCGTGAGAAAGGAAATGGCTTTCGGCTTCGGCCTGATGGCGGCGATCCTGCTGCTGATCGCCGTGTTCACCCCCTGGAGCGAACTCAACAACGGCCACATCGGCATGATCATGCTGGCGCTGATCGTGGTGGCGATGATGATGGGCTTTCCCAGCGCGTTCACCCTCATGGGCATGGGCGTGCTGTTCACCTGGTACGCCTACCATTCGGTCGATCCCGGCACCGCGGTGCAGCAGACACTCGACCTCGCCGTGCAGCGCACCTACGGCGTGATGACGAGCGACGTGCTGATCGCGGTGCCGCTGTTCCTCTTCATGGGCTACCTGGTCGAGCGCGCGAATCTCATCAAGAAGCTGTTCCACGCGATCCACATCGCCACGTCGCGCATTCCCGGCTCGCTGGCGGTGGCGACGCTGGTCACCTGCGCGATCTTCGCCACCGCCACCGGCATCGTCGGCGCGGTCGTCACGCTGATGGGCCTCTTGGCGCTGCCGGCGATGCTGCGCGCCGGCTACGACACCAAGCTGTCGTCGGGCGTGATCGCCGCCGGCGGCACGCTCGGCATCCTGATTCCGCCGTCGATCATGCTCATCGTCTACGGGGCGACCGCCGGCGAATCGGTGGTGCGCCTCTACGCCGGCGCCTTCTTTCCCGGCCTGCTGCTGGCGGGCCTCTACATCGTCTACGTCATCATCGTCGCCAAGCTCAAGCCGCACTGGGCGCCGCGCCTGAGCGACGCGGGCCGGCGGGTGCAGTTGCCGGCGCACCTGGAACGGCTGGCCGCGCGCCACAGCCGCTTCGCCCTGCCTGCCCTGCTGCGCGCCGTCGTCGCGCCGGACGCAGACGTGCCGCGCCGGCTCGCCGCGCGCGAACTGCTGCTGGCCGCGCTGCCCGCGCTGGTCTTCGTCTTCGTCATGGGGCTGGCGTGGAATGCGCTGACCCAGCCGCAGGAAATCCACGACACCTCGGGCCTGGTGGAAATGGGCTTCGATTCGGGAACGGCAACGCCCGACCGTATCGATGAAAACGTCGGCCCGGGCATTTCGGAGCCGCCCGAAGAGGCAGCCGCGCCGGCGATCGCGGAGCCGCCGCCGCTGGAGGCGCTCCCGGCACTCGCGGAACCGCCCGCGCTGGAAACGCCTCCGGCGGAGGCGTCGCCCCAGGCGCTGTCCGAGCCGCCGCCGCTTGAATCCCCCCCCGCGCTGGCCGAACCGCCTGTCGACGACACCCACGCGCTGCAACCGCCGCCGCTCGAAACCCTCGAGGACGCCGCGGCGGAAGCCGATGCGACCGCGCGCACGCCGGCACCCGCCGCGTTCTGGGAAACGCTCGCGATCGGCTTCGCCGCGCTGGCGGTGCTGTATTTCTTCCTGAGCTTCCCGCGGCTCGTCGTTTTCCGCATGCTGCTGACCTCGTTCTTCCCGCTCGCGGTGATGATCCTGGGCGTGCTCGGCTCGATCGTGTTCGGGCTCGCCACGCCGTCCGAGGCGGCGGCGATCGGCGCGCTCGGCGGCTTCATCCTCGCCGCGGTCTACCTCGCGATGGACCAGCCGCGCGAGGTGCGGCGCCGTTACTGGCCAATCTGGCTCGTCCTGTGGGCGGTGTTCCTTTCGTCCATCGTGTGGTTCGTGCTGTACAAGGCGCAGATCACGCGCCACCCCGTGCCGCACGTGCTCGGCTGGATCTCGATGTCGGCCTTCCTGCTGTGGGCGGTGCTGGCGTGCTGGCACGCGAAGCTCATTCCCATGCTGAGGGAATCGGTCTTTCTCACCGCCAAGACCTCGACCATGGTGTGCTGGCTGTTCGTCGGCGCGAGCATCTACTCGGCGGCCTTTTCGCTGCTGGGCGGCCACCAGGTCGTCGAGGAATGGGTGCTGTCGCTCAACATGACGCCGATCCAGTTCCTCATCCTCACCCAGCTCATCATCTTCCTGCTCGGCTGGCCGCTGGAATGGACCGAGATCATCGTCATCTTCATGCCGATCTTCGTGCCGCTCCTGCCGCATTTCGGCATCGATCCGCTGTTCTTCGGCATCCTGGTCGCGCTCAACCTGCAGACTTCCTTCCTGTCGCCGCCGATGGCGCCGTCGGCCTTCTATCTGAAAGGGGTGGCGCCGCCGAACGTGACGCTGGCGCAGATCTTCCTCGGCTCGATGCCCTTCCTCGGCATCGTGATCGTCGCCATGGCCATGCTCTACATCTGGCCGGAAATCGCGCTGTGGCTGCCGGCAAAGCTCTATAACTAGACAACGCGTGTCGTGATGGAGAAGACAAGGTGAACATCGCATTCATCGGCATGGGCATCATGGGCCGGCCCATGGCCGTCAACCTCAGGAAGGCCGGGCACACGGTGTTCGTGCACGGCCGCCGCCCCGAGACCATGGCCGGCCCGGTGGCGGCGGGCTGCGCCGGCTGCGGCAGCATCGCCGAGGCCGCCGCGCAGGCCGACATCGTCATCGTCATGGTGTCCGACACGCCGGACGTCGAGCAGGTGCTGTTCGGCGAACACGGCGTCGCCGAAGGCGCGAAGCCCGGCTCAGTCGTGGTCGACATGAGCACGATCTCGCCGGTCGCCACCCGGGCTTTCGCCGACCGCCTGCGCGCGCGCGGCGTCGACATGCTCGACGCGCCAGTGTCGGGCGGCGAGGTCGGCGCGATCAACGCCACGCTCTCCATCATGGTCGGCGGCGAGCCCGCAGTGTTCGAGCGCGTGAAGCCGGTGTTCGAGGCGATGGGCAAGAACATCGTGCGCGTAGGCGACCACGGCGCCGGCCAGGTCGCCAAGGCCTGCAACCAGATCGTCGTCGCGGTCACCATCGAGGGCGTCGCCGAGGCGCTGGTGTTCGCGCGCAGGAACGGCGTCGACCCGGCGAAGGTGCGCGACGCGCTGATGGGCGGCTTCGCCGGCAGCCGCATCCTGGAAGTGCACGGCAAGCGCATGCTCGACAACGACTACACGCCCGGCTTCAAGACCCGCCTGCACCAGAAGGACATCAACATCGTGATGCAGACGGCGAAGGAACTCGGCCTGTCGCTGCCCGGCGCGGCGCTCGTCATGCAGCATCTCAACGCGCTGATGGGCACCGGCAACGGCGATCTCGACTCGGCGGCGGTGATGAAGATCATCGAGCGCGAATGCGGCATGGAGCGGTGATGCGGCGCATCGTCTTTCTCGACCGCGCGAGCCTGATCGCCGAGATGCGCGCGCCGGTCTTCCCGCACGAATGGATCGACCATGCGGCGACGCGGCCCGACGAGGTCATTGCACGCCTCGCAGGCGCGGACATCGCGATCGTCAACAAGGTGAAGCTTTCCGCCGACATCCTCGCGCAGGCGCCGTCGGTGAAGATGATCGCGGTCGCCGCGACCGGTACCGACAACGTCGACCTCGCCTATTGCCGCGCCCGCGGCATCGTTGTTTCCAACATCCGCGGCTACGCGGCGCACACCGTGCCCGAGCACGCCTTCATGCTGATGCTGGCGCTGCGCCGCAACCTGCTGGGCTGGCGCGCGGACGTGCACGCCGGGCTGTGGCAGCAGACCGACCAGTTCTGCCTGTTCACCCGCCCGGTCAACGACCTCTACGGCAGCACACTGGGGCTGGTCGGCTACGGCTCGCTCGGCCACGGCATGCACAGGCTCGCCGAAGCCTTCGGCATGCGCGTGCTGGTCGCCGAACACCGCGGCGCCGGGACAGTGCGCGACGGCCACACGGCGTTCGATGCAGTGCTGCGGGAAGCCGACGTGATCTCATTGCACACGCCGCTCACCGCCGAGACGCGCCACCTGATCGGCGCGCGCGAATTCGGCCTGATGAAACCCACCGCCATCCTCATCAACACTGCGCGCGGCAACCTGGTCGACGAGGCGGCGCTGGTCGACGCGCTGAGCTCCGGCCGCATCGCCGGCGCCGGCTTCGACGTGCTGGCGGTGGAACCGCCGCGCGACGGCAACCCGCTGCTGGATCTGGATCTGCCGAACTTCATTCTCACCCCCCACGTCGCATGGTCGAGCCGCGAAGCGATGCAGGGCCTCGCCGACCAGCTGGTCGGCAACATCGACGCCTTCGCCGCCGGCACGCCGCGCAACGTCGTCACCTGAACCGGAGCCGCCATGACCGAACGCGTCGATTTCGCCGGCCTTTCGATCGCCCGGCCGCTGTTCGACCTGGTGCGTGACGCCGTCGCGCCCGGCACCGGCATCGGCGCCGAGCGCGCCTGGGAAGGCTTTGCCGCGCTGGTGCGCGACTTCACGCCGCTGAACCGGGCGCTGCTCGCGCGGCGCGACGAACTGCAGGCAAAGATCGACGCCTGGCATCTGGAACACCGCGGGCGGCCGCACGACGCCGCGGCCTACAAACAGTACCTGATCGACATCGCCTACCTGCTGCCCGAGGGCGAGGACTTCAGCATCGCGACCGACAACGTCGACGACGAGATCGCGCGCATCGCCGGCCCGCAACTGGTGGTGCCGATGAGCAACGCGCGCTACGCGTTGAACGCCGCCAACGCGCGCTGGGGCAGTCTGTTCGATGCGCTCTACGGTACCGACGCGATTGCCGAAACCGGCGGCGCGGAAAAAAAGGGCGCATTCAATCCGGTACGCGGCGCCCGGGTCATCGCCACCGCCAAGGCTTTCCTGGACGACGCCGCGCCGCTGGTCGAGGGCAGCTACCTCGACGCCATCGCCTATTCGGTGAAGGACGGCCAGTTGTCGGTCACGCTCTCCAGCGGCGCGCGCACCGGGCTCAGGGATCCCGTGCAATTCCGCGGCCACCAGGAAAGGGCCGGCGGCCTTTCCTCGATCCTGCTGCGTCACCACGGTCTGCATATCGAGATCCACTTCGATACCGACCACCCCATCCACGAACTGCACCCGACCGGCATCCGCGACATCTACCTGGAAGCGGCGCTCACCACCATCATGGACTGCGAGGACTCGGTCGCCGCGGTCGACGCCGACGACAAGGTCGCGGTCTACCGCAACTGGCTGGGCCTGATGAAGGGCGAACTGGCGGCCAGTTTCGACAAGGGCGGCAAGACGCTCACCCGCACGCTCAGCCCGGACCGCCGCTATCTTTCGCCCGACGGCCGCTATTTCGAAATTCCCGGCCGCAGCCTGATGCTGGTGCGCACCGTCGGCCACCTGATGACGACCGACGCGGTGCTCGACGCGGCCGGCAACGAAGTGTTCGAAGGCATGCTCGACAGCTTCGTCGCCAGCTACTGCGCGCTGCACGACCTCAAGGGCACCAGCCCGCTCCGGAACAGCCGCACAGGCAGCGTCTACATCGTCAAGCCCAAGCAGCACGGACCGGACGAGGTCGCGTTCACGGTGGCGCTGTGCCGCCGGATCGAGGAGATTCTCGATCTGCCGACGAACACGCTCAAGCTCGGCGTGATGGACGAGGAACGGCGCACCACGCTCAATCTCAAGGCCTGCATCCGCGCCGCGCGCGAGCGCCTCATCTTCATCAACACCGGTTTTCTCGACCGCACCGGCGACGAAATCCACACCTCGATGGAGGCGGGCCCCATGCTGCGCAAGGGCGACATGAAATCCGCCGCCTGGCTGCGCGCCTACGAGGACTGGAACGTCGATATCGGGCTCGCCTGCGGCCTGTCCGGCCGCGCGCAGATCGGCAAGGGCATGTGGACCCAGCCCGACCGCATGGCCGACATGCTGGCGACCAAGCAGGCCCACCCCGAAGCCGGCGCCAATTGCGCCTGGGTGCCGTCGCCGACCGCGGCCACGCTGCACGCGCTGCACTATCACCGCGTCGACGTGTTCGAGCGCCAGGCGGTGCTGCGCATGCGCCCGCGCGCCGCGCTCGACGACCTGCTCGCGATCCCGGTGGTGGCGACGCCTGCCTGGAGCGCCGAAGCCATCCAGCAGGAGCTCGACAACAACCTGCAGGGCCTGCTGGGCTACGTGGTGCGCTGGATCGACCAGGGCATGGGGGCGTCCAAGGTGCCCGACATCCACAACGTCGGGTTGATGGAGGATCGCGCGACGCTGCGCATTGCCAGCCAGCACGTCGCCAACTGGCTGCACCACGGCGTGGTCAGCGAAACCCAGGTGATGGAAACGCTCAAGCGCATGGCCACGCTGGTCGACCGGCAGAACGCGGGCGACCCGCGCTACATCGCCATGGCGCCGCACTACATCAGCCTCGCCTTCCAGGCGGCGCAGGACATGATCTTCCACGGCCGCCGCGCGCCCAACGGCTATACCGAGCCCACCCTGCACCGCCGGCGGCGCCAGTTCAAGGCGGCCCTGCGCGGCGACTGAGCCGCGACACAATCAAGACAGCGCGGCGACTGAGCCGACACAATCAAGACGGCGCGGCGCGCAGCCCGCGCAACAATGACCGCAGCGCCTAGCCGGCCGCGAGCGTCTCGATTCCGCCGAAACCCCGCCCGCTGTCGCGCAGCAGCACGCCCGCTGCGTGGCTGGAAACCGGCGCACTGTAGTAATGCCCCTGGATTTCGTGGCACTGCATCTGCTGCAGACGGGCCAGCTGCGACGCCGACTCCACGCCTTCCGCGACGACATTCAGGTTCATCCCGCGGCCCATCGCGATCATGGCGTTGACGATGGACTGGTTTTCCTCGCGTTCCAGATCCTGCACGAAGGACTGGTCGATCTTGAGCGTGTGGATGGGGAAGCGCGACAGATACTTGAACGAGCTGTAGCCGGTGCCGAAGTCGTCGATGGCGAGACGGATGCCGGACGCCGACAGCCGGCCGAGCTTCATCGCGTTGGCCTCGAAGTCGCGCATCAGGAGGCTCTCGGTGATTTCCAGCTCGATCATGTGGCCATCGACGGCGTACACCTGCAGCGCGCGCATCACGCTGTCGACGAAATCGGTGCTTTCGAGCTGGCGTGCCGAGATGTTCATCGACACCCGCACCGGCGGCAGGCCGGCCTTGCGCCACTCGGCCATCTGCGCGCCGGCCTGGCGCAGCACCCAGTCGCCGATCGGCACGATGACGCCGGACTCCTCGGCGATCGGGATGAAATCCGCCGGCGTCAGCAGGCCGCGCTGCGGATGCCACCAGCGCAGCAGCGCCTCGAAGCCGCGCACTTCGCCGCTGTGGGCGTCGACCTGCGGCTGGTAGAACAGCACGAACTCGTTGCGCGCCAGTGCACGGCGCAGGTCGGCTTCGAGCTGCATGCGCTCGGAGTAGGGCGCCTGCATGCCGGGTTCCCAGAACTGCAGCCGGCTGCGGCCCTGCGACTTGGCCTGGTACATGGCGATCTCGGCCTGGCGGATCAGCGCGTCGATCATGTCGCCGTCTTCCGGCGACACGCAGGCGCCGATGCTCACCGAAATGTAGATCTCGTGACCCTTCACGTACACCGGCTTCGACAGCACCTGGATGATTTTGCGGCTGATGTGCTCGACATCGCTGCGCGACACCAGCGTGGGCAGCAGCACGGCGAACTCGTCGCCCCCCAGGCGCGCGAGCGTGTCGCCCTCGCGCAGGCACTGGCGCAGACGCGCGCCGACGGCCAGCAGCAGGTCGTCGCCGATGGTATGGCCGAGCGAGTCGTTGATGACCTTGAAGTGGTCGAGATCGAGGCTCAGCACCGCCAGCGGCTTCTGGTTGCGGCGCGCCTGCGCCAGCATCAGGCCCAGGTGGTCGCGGAACAGCGCGCGGTTGGGCAGGCCGGTGAGCAGGTCGTGGTAGGCCTGGTAATGCACCGTCTCCTCGGCCTGCTTGCGCTCGGTGATGTCCTTGGCGACGCCGTAGCTGCCGATGAAGCGCTGCTCGAAGGGGCTGGCGTTCTCGTCGTACATGCCGGTGGCGGTGAGCTCGACCGACCTGCAGCGGCCGTTCATCAGGCGCGGGCGCCGCATGCCCGGATTGCACTTGAGCCGGATTTCGATGTTGCGCGCGCTGCGATCGCCGGCGCGGCGCTCGTTGAACACGTGCTCGGCGCGCGGCAGATCGTCCTCGTGGATGATGAGGCTGTAGTGCTGGCCGAGCAGTTCGTCGGGGCGGTAACCGACGAGGCTTTCGACGCGCTCGTTGACGAAGGTGAAGCGGCCGTCGCCGTCGAGGGTGTAGATGAAATCCGGCGAACTGTTGACGAGGAAGCGGTGCCATTTTTCCGACTGCTGCAGGCGCTGCAGGATGGCGTTGTTCTCCATTTCCAGTTGCCGCCGCCTGAGCGTGTTGTCGATGCGGCGCAGCAGTTCCTCCGGCTCGTAGGGCTTGCGCACGAAGTCGGTGGCGCCGCCGCGCAGCGCGCGGATCGCCGCGTCGATGGTGCTGTCGCCGGACACGACGATCACCGGCGTGCCGGGACTGCGCTCGGTGACGAAGCGCAGCACTTCGTTACCGTCGAGATCGGGCATGCCGAGATCGAGCAGGATGGCGTCGAACTGCTGCTTGCCGATCGCGATCAGCGCCTCGCAGCCGCCGCCCGCGGTCATCACCTGGTACTGGCGGGTTTCGAGCAGCCGCATGAGTCCCTCCAGGATCAGCGGCTCGTCGTCGACCACCAGGATGTGGGGGCGCACCGGGAAGGCGCTGACCGTGCTGCGCGGCATCGTGGGGTCTAGGGTGTTGTCGGACATGAAGTTCTCCAGGGACTCGGGTTACATGGACCCGTAGCGTGTCGTTGTGCTGAGCGGTGCCGTGCCGTTTTGCTGCGCGGGCAGGCGGATGAGAAAACGTGTGCCTTGCGGCGAACTGGTGCAGCTCAACTGGCCCTGCATGCGCTCGACCAGGCTGCGGCTGATGGCAAGACCGAGGCCGGCGTGATCGCCGCCCTTCTCGCTCGTCACCGGTTCGAACAGGTGGGCCGACACCGCTTCCGGCAGGCCGGGGCCGGTGTCGGCGATTTCGATCTCGATCAGGCGCTGGCCCTCGATGCTGGCCAGCCGCGTGGAAAAGACGAGTTGGCCGCCGCCGTGCATCGCCTCGACCGCGTTCTTGGCGAGGTTGAACAGCACCTGCTTGAGCAGATCCTTCTGCAGCGGCAGCGGCGGCACGTTGGGGTTGAGGTCGATCTGCACCTTCACCCGGTTCGGCGCGAACAGGGTGCCGAGCGACATGCGCACCAGCTCGGACACGATGCTGTTGACCGAGACCATGTCGAGCGAAGCCGGCGAGGCCGCATCCTCCTCGGCCGCGGTGACGCCGCGCACGATGCGCGCGACGCGCTCGATTTCGTCGCTGATGATGCCGAGGTCGCGCTGCACCGACGAATCCGCGCCGAGCTTCTCGGACAGCAGGTTGACGTAGTTGCGCATGATGGTGAGGGGGTTGGCCACCTCGTGCACCGCGCGCCGCACCCGGTCGCGCGGAATCGCATCGCCCGGCGCGGCGGGCGCCGCAGGCGCGACCGCGACGGCAGGCGCCGCGGCCGGGCGCAGCGCCTCGGCGCATTCGGACAGGGTGAATTGCCACAGCGGCGTGGTCGCGGCGTCGGACGCCGCGTCGCCCGCCACCAGCACGCCCGCGGTGCCGCCGGGAAGCGTCAGCGGCTGGCTGATGAAATTCGGCACGCCGAGCAGGCGCGCGATCTGCTCGTCGATCAGCGCGCCGTCGGCTTCCCCGCGCACGAAGCGCTGCGGGGCCTGGCGCACCAGGGCGCGCGCCAGCGCCGAATGGCCGTCGTCGGGCGCCACCGCCAGGGCATGCAGGGCGGGCGCCGCCGGAATCCAGGCGCTCGGGCGCAGCGCGCCGTCCGGCGACGGCACGAACAGGCAGGCCCGGCTGATGCCGAACAAGGCCTGCAAGGCGTCCATGAGCAGCGCCCAGGCCTGGCGATCGTCCCCGGCGGTGCGGAAATGCGCATGCAGGGCCGACTGCGCCGCCTGCACCGCGTACAGTCGGGCCAGGCGCTCGAAGCCGCCGGCCGACTGCGTCGCGGCGTCGGCCAACCCGAAACGGGCGGCCAGCTGGCGCGCCTGCGCCTGCGCCTCGCCCAGCAGGCGCGCCGATTCCCCCGCGCCGACGTCCAGGGTGGCGAGCGCCGCCCGCACGTCCACGCTGTCGACGGCGTCGACGCGGCTCGCCAACTGGTAAGCCAGCTGGACGATGCGCACCAGCGGATGCGCGGTGCGGCCGCGCGCCAGCGGCTCGGCGTGATAACGCACGGCGTCCGCCACCCAGCCGTCCGCATCGATGCCGCCCAGCCAGTCGGCGGCGTGCCCCGCCCCGGCGAGATTCGCCGGCAGGGCGCTCTCGAGCGCCACGTAGTCGCCGAGATTGTGGGCCAGCCCCGCCAGCCAGGCTGCCTCGGGGTCGGCCAGGCCGGTGCGCGCGGCGAGGGTCTGCGCCAGATGCGCCACGGTGATCGAGCGTCGCCAGTTCGCCGCGTAACCGGCCTGCGCCGCGCCGGACGCGACGGGCGCGGCCAGCAGCAGGGCGCGCAGCAGGTCGGGCTTGCGCCGATCGAAGTCCGCCGCCAGCGTCCAGCGCCGCATCGCCAGCACCGGATCGCAGCGCAGGCAGGCCGCCAGCTCGGCCTGGCCGGCTTCGCCGTGCATCAGGTGTTCGAGTGCTTCGGCCACCACGCCGGGGGCGCAGACGCCGCTCGTTAGCCTGGATTGCTGCAGTAAAATATTCAAAAACCCTCCCATCTATTTGCTATATATATCGATTTTTGCTACACAGTCAATCGAGCCGGTACAAACGGACCTGGACTTTTCGCGAACTGTTGTTTGCAGGCCATGCTTAAGATTGGCCCGGAGATGTCCGTTGTGTGCGCATGGTGTTACATTCCAGCCGCCTGACCATGAAGTCGATGCCCATGAAAACTGCCGTACTGACCGGATTGATGTGCCTGAGCGCGAGCGCCCTCGCCGCCGACGGGCGCGCCTCCCTGCAATGGAGCGAGCAGATGGGCGCCGTTCTGCCCGCCCCGCAGGTCCAGGTCGATTACCCCGAGATTCCGGCACTGAGCTCGCAGTCGGTCCTGGTGTTCGACCGCATCAGCGGCCAGCCGCTGCTGGCGAAGAACGCCACCGAGCAGACCCCGATCGCCTCGATCACCAAGCTGATGACGGCGATCCTGGTGCTCGACGCCGGCCAGCCGCTGGACGAGACAGTCACCCTCACCCATGACGACCGCGACATGCTGAAGGGCACCGGCTCGCGGCTTGCCATCGGATCGAGCTACACCCGCGGCCAGTTGCTGCATCTGGCGCTGATCGCCTCCGACAACCGCGCCGCACATGCGCTCGGCCGCAGCTATCCGGGCGGCCTCGACCGTTTCGTCGCCAACATGAACCGCATGGCGCTGGCGCTGGGCATGCAGGACACCGTGTACGTCGAACCCACCGGGCTGTCGAGCGGCAACCGTTCGACCGCGATCGACCTCGCCCGGCTCGCCGACTACGCTTACCAGAACTACCCCGAAATCCGCGAAATGAGCACCGCCGGCCAGTACACGCTCGGCACCCAGCGCGTCGTCGTCAAGAAGAAACGCAAGAAGCAGGTGCAGTACCGCCCGGTCGCCTTCAACAACACCAACCGCTTCACCCGCGCCGACGACTGGCAGATCGGCCTGTCGAAGACCGGCTTCATCAACGAGGCCGGCCATTGCCTGGTGATGCAGGCGCAGGTGGCCGAGCGCGACGTGATCATCGTGCTGCTCGACGCGCAGGGCAAGAACAGCCGCGCCGGCGACGCCACCCGCATCAAGGACTGGCTGGAATCGACCCTGCCGGCATCGCGCGCCGATGCACGCGGGGCCGCCTCCCGCACCTGAGCCACGGCTGCTCCCGCATCGGGCCTTCGCGGACGACGACCGCGAAGGCCCGATTGCTTTGGCCGGCACCCCGCCCCGCGGCGGTATGATGGCCCTCATTCCCTGACACCCCCGCCGCATGTCGCCCGAGCTCGCCCAGCAACTGCTGCTGAAAACCCTGCTGCCGCTGTCGCTGCTGATCGCCGCCGGCGCCATCTGGCCGCGCTGGCAGACCGGCATTTCCATCGTCGGCCTGCGCGGCGAAATCAACCGGCTGGTGCTCAACTTCTTCGCGCCCATGCTGTTCTTCGCCGCGGGCGCCTCGGCCACGGTCGATCTGGCCATTCTCAAGGTGCCGCTCATCCTCGGCGCCGCCACCCTGTTCGGTCTCGGGCTCGCCGCGCTCGCCCTGCTCGCCACCCCGCTCGGACGCGGCCTCACGCGCCCGCAGTGCGGCGCGATCATGCTCGCCTCGGGCTTCGGCAACGTGCTGTTCTTCGGCTACCCCTTCCTCACCACGGTGTACGGCGAATCCGGCGCACGCTATCCCTTCTTCGCCGACATGCTCGCCACCACGCCGCTGGTGTGGTCGCTCGGCGTATGGATCGCCTTCCGCTGCGGCCACCACGCCGAGCGCACCTCCTTCTTCTCGATGTGGCTGAAACTGCCGCCGGTATGGGGCTTCGCCGCCGGCATCGCGGTCAATCTCTCGGGCGTCGCGCTCGAACCGCTGGTCGAGGCTGCGCGCTGGGCCGGCAGCCCGACGATTCCGCTGATGCTGTTCGTGCTCGGGCTCACCATTCCCTGGCACGACCTGCGCCCGCAGAAGGCGGTGCTGGTGGCGATGACGATCAAGCTCGCGCTGATGCCGCTGTTCGCCCTCGGCCTCGCGCTCGCCTGGCCCGGCCCGCTCTCCGAACCGGCCGAAGCGGCGATCCTGGAGGCCGCGATGCCGACCATGGTGATGGTCATCGCGCTCGCCGACCGCTTCGGTCTCGACACCCGGCTGGCGGGCCTGATCATGGGCTGGTCAACGCTGGCGGGATTGGTTACGCTGCCATTCTGGTTATGGCTGTTGAAAGGCATCGCATCATGAAGATCGGATTCATCGGCAGCGGCATCATGGGCCGCCCCATGGCGGAAAACCTGCTGCGCGCCGGCCACCAGCTCACCGTCTTCGGCCGCCGCTTCGACCGCATCGAACCCATCCTCGTCATGGGCGCGCTCGGCAAGGGCACGCCGGCGGAGGTCGCCGCCGAAACCGACATCACCTTCACCGTCGTCTCCGACACCACCGACGTCGAGCAGATCATCCTCGGCGACCGCGGCCTGGTGCACGGCGCCAAACCCGGCCACATCATCGTCGACATGAGCACCGTGGCGCCCGCCGCCACCCGCCGCATCGCCGCCGCGCTGGCCGAACGCGGCGTGCACATGCTCGACGCCCCGGTGTCGGGCGGCGAGACCGGCGCCAAGGAAGGCACGCTGTCGATCATGGTCGGCGGCGAAGCACCGATCTACGACAAGGTGCGCCCGCTGTTCGACGTGCTCGGCAAGAACGTCGTCCACGTCGGCGGCCACGGCGCCGGCCAGGTCGTCAAATGCTGCAACCAGATCGTCGTCGGCCTCACCTTCGAGGGCGTCGCCGAAGCCATCCTGCTGGCGCGTCGCAACGGCGTCGACCCGGTGAAAATGCGCGAGGCGCTGATGGGCGGCTTCGCCGGCAGCCGCATCCTCGACGTGCACGGCCAGCGCATGCTCGACGCCAACTACAAGCCCGGCTTCAAGGTGAAGCTGCACCACAAGGACATGGCCATCGTCATGGACAACGCGCAGGAAACCGCCACGCCCCTGCCCGGCGCCGCGCTGATCGCGCAGCAGATGAACGCGCTCATGGGCGCCGGCGACAGCGAGCTCGACTCCTCCGCCATCATGCGCGCGCTGGAACGCCTGGTCGGCAACGGCAAGTGAGCGGCAAGGAACGCGTCGTCTTCCTCGACCGCGCCGCCTTCACCGCAGGCGAGCTGCCGATCCCGGCCTTCGACCACAACTGGAGCGAGTACCCGGCGAGCGACCCCGCCGATGTCGTGCCGCGGCTGTTCTGGGCGACGATTGCGATTACCCATGCCTGTCCGATCGATTCGGACATGATCGGACAGCTGCACAAGCTCACCCGCATCGTCGTCACCGGGCCGGCCGTGGTCGATGGCAATAAGTGCAAGGCGCGCGGAATTGCTGTGAAACATTTACCTGCGAGTGATGCACCCGGGCAGGCACTGATCGGACTGCTCGAAGCGCTGGTTGAGGTTAAACCTAAGGTCTAGAGCATGGATATGGACTGGCTATCATGCATCGAGCGTTTCTTTAACAACCAATCGGTTGGTGCCTTTCTCGGCGCATTTTCGGCTTTTATTCTTGTAATGCTGAATGACTGGCGTCGTGACCGGAAAAAAGTAAGGAATCTAAGTGCTGAAATAGAGATGAACTTAGCCCATGCAAAAAGCAAACTGGAGACAGTTCGTCGCAATCGGTCATTGGCACGCGAACAAAACCAAATCGAGCCAGCCCCAATTCTCAAATTCAACACCGCTCTAATACGTCAACTTTCGGCAGAGATTCTCGATCACCTCACGCTCGACCAACGCCGCGCTATCGAAGGACTCTGCTATACGATGGAAGCCACCGATGGACTTCTTGAAGAAATATATCGCAACTCCAAACGCCTTTCAGGTGCTCTTGGGCAAGCTGAAAGGATGGCTTACGCAGATCGCCTCCTCATTGATTTCAGCGACGCTATAGTTAACCTGAAACGCCTGATTGAAATGTGTGAAAACTACATCACACGGAAGTTCGGGGTCATTGTCACCAAGCAATACGACCGCCTCGAATATGAAGAGCCTTGATCCTGCGCGATTCTCATAATTGCATCCTACAAACTTCACGTTAACCCCGCAGGTGGCCACAGTGAAGCTAATTGACCCCATCTTATTCCGGGAGAAGGCACTGATCGGCGGCGAATGGCATGACGCCGCCGATCGGGCGCACTTCACCGTCCTCAACCCGGCCAATGCGGTAACCATCGGCCACGCCCCGCGCTGCACCACCGCCGACACCGAACGCGCCGTCGAAGCCGCCCACGCCGCCTTCCCCGCCTGGCGCGACCTGACCGCAAAATCCCGCGCGCAGTTATTGCGCCGCTGGTTCGACCTGATCCTCGCCCACCGCGACGACCTCGCCGCGATCATGGTGAGCGAACAGGGCAAGCCGCTGAGCGAGGCGCGCGGCGAGATCGAATACGCGGCGAGTTTCATCGAGTGGTTCGCCGAGGAGGCGCGGCGCGTCTATGGCGACGTGATACCGTCGCCATGGGCGGACCGGCGGATGTTCACGCTCAGGCAGCCGGTCGGCGTGGCAGCGCTGATCACGCCGTGGAATTTTCCCGCCGCGATGCTCACGCGCAAGGCCGGTGCGGCGCTCGCCGCCGGCTGCACGGTGGTGGCCAAGCCGGCGTCGCAGACGCCGTTCACCGCACTGGCGCTGGCGGAACTCGCGCAGCGCGCGGGCCTGCCGCCCGGGGTGCTCAACGTCGTCACCGGCGACGCCGCGACGATCGGCGGCGTGCTGACTTCGCACCCGCTGGTGCGCAAGGTCTCATTCACCGGCTCGACCGCCGTCGGCAAGCAGTTGCTCGCGCAATCCGCTGCCACGCTCAAGCACGTGTCGCTCGAACTCGGCGGCAACGCGCCCTTCATCGTGTTCGACGACGCCGACCTCGACGCGGCGGTGGCCGGCGCGCTCACGAGCAAATACCGCAACAGCGGGCAGACCTGCGTGTGCGCGAACCGCATTTTCGTGCAGGAGGGGATTTACGACGCCTTCGCCGAAAAATTCGCTGCGGCCGTTGCCCAACTGAAAGTCGGCGACGGCTTCACGCCGGGCGTCGAGACCGGGCCGCTAATTTCATCCGCCGCACTCGAAAAGGTCGAAGCCCACGTCGCCGACGCGCTCGCCCGCGGCGCGACGCTGCTCGCCGGCGGCACGCGCCACGCGCTCGGCGGCCGGTTTTTCCAGCCGACGGTGCTCGCCGGCTGCTCGACCGCGATGCAGGTGTGTCGCGACGAGACCTTCGGCCCGGTGGCGCCGCTGATCCGCTTTGCCGATGAGGCCGAAGTCATCCGCCTGGCGAACGACACCGACTACGGCCTGGCCGCCTACGCCTGGACGCGCGACCTCGGCCGCGCCTGGCGGCTGGCGGAGCGGCTCGATTACGGCATGGTCGGCATCAACGCCGGGGTGATCTCGACCGCCGAGGCGGCGTTCGGTGGCGTCAAGCAATCGGGCCTGGGCCGCGAGGGCGGGCGCAGCGGCATCGACGCCTACCTCGAGATCAAGTACGTGGCGATGGGCGGCCTGGGTTAGCGGGATGCGTGTTGCGATGCGCCACGTCGTCGTCATCGGCGCTGCCAGCGGCGCCGGGGCGCCCGATCCGGCGACGGCCGCGGCGCCGGCGGCACTGCGTCGCTATCAGGCCTTTCACGACGCACCGCTGCAGCGCGTCGAGTGGGACGCGATCCTGCGCGTGCTGCGCGCGGCGCGCGACACGCCGTTGCACGCCGTCGCGGCGCTCGGCGAACGGCTGGCCCACGAAGTCGAATCCGTGCTGCAGGCGGGGCTTTTTCCGCTGGTCGTCGGCGGCGACCACGCCTGCGCCATCGGCACCTGGAGCGGCGTATGCCACGCGCTGGCCACGCGCGGCCCTGTCGGCCTGATCTGGATCGACGCCCACATGGACAGCCACACCTTTGCCACCACGCCGAGCGGGCAGATCCACGGCATGCCGCTCGCCGCACTCCTCGGCCACGGCGACGCAACGCTCACCGGCATCGACGGGCCCGGGGCCAAGCTGCGTCCCGGGCAGGTTTGCCTGGTCGGCGTGCGCAGCTTCGAGGCAGGCGAAGCCGCGCTGCTGCACCAACTGGGCGTGCGGGTATTCGACATGGATGAAGTACGGCGGCGCGGGCTCGCCGCCGTGTTCGACGAGGCGCTCGCCATCGTGAAAAACGGCACGGCCGGCTATGGCGTGAGCATCGACCTCGACGCGCTCGACCCGGAGGAAGCGCCCGGTACCGGCACGCCGGTGCCAGGCGGGCTCCAGCGCGCGGAACTCGCTGCCGCACTTACCCGCCTTGCCGACGACCCCGCCTTCATCGCGATGGAAATCGTCGAATACAACCCGCGCCGCGACCGCGGCCACGCCACGGCGGAGGCGGCCGGCGCGCTGGTCGATGCCATCGCGCCGCCGAAATAAGGCGGCCCGGCAGACCGCTATTCGAACTCCATCGCCCGGTACACGCGGCCGGCATTGCTGCGCGCCAGCTCGTCGGCGGTGTGCAGGTGCATGTAGGCCGACTGGTCGACCTTGTAGGCCTCGTCGAGCGAGCCGCCGCGCTTGATGACCTCGGCGACTTTCGCGCGCAGATGCACCAGGTAGTCGAGCGTCCATTTGCGCACGGTGGCCATGTCGGTCGGGCCGCCGTGGCCGGGCACGACGATCCCGGCGCCAAGCGCCTCGAACTTGTCCCACACCCGGATCCATTGGGCGGTGTCGGTGTCCTCGAAAATGGGCAGCATGCGGATGTGGAAGGCGGTGTCGCCGGCGATCACCAGCTTTTTCTCCGGCAGCCACACCATGGTGTCGCCGTGATGGTGCGCGTTGCCCAGGTGCACGGCCTGGATCTTCCAGCCGCCCATCGACAGGTCGTAGGTGTCGTCGTAGACGATGTCGGGCATGGCGAACTCGGTCTTGAAGGCCTTGTCGCGCGCGCGGTTGCGCATGGTCGCCAGCACGTCGTAGCCGACCTTTTCCATATAGGCCGCGGTATCGCGGTGCGCGACGATCTTGGCCCCCTGCGCCTTCCAGTAGCCGGAGCCGAGCATGGCGTGGCCCTGGCCGTTTTCCAGCACCACGTATTTCACCGGCTGGTCGGTGCGCTTCTTGATCTCCTCGTGCAGGCTTTGCGCGAGCAGATAATTGTCGCCGGCGTTGACCACCACCACGCCTTCGCCGGTGATGATGAAGGAGAGGTTGTTGTTGTGGCCGGAATTCTCGTAGGTGCCCGGCGCGGTGGCGCCGATCGCCGACCACACGCCGGGGATGACTTCCTGCGGCAGGTCGTAGAGCAAGGACGCGAGCGCCTTGTCGGGGTATTGCAGAGGCAGGCCCGCACGCTTCCAGTTGAAGAAGCCGTCGCGGTAATTCTTCACGTTCCGGTAGCCGAGCTTCATCAGCGTGTCGGCGGCAAGCGGGCTGCGCTGGTTGGCGCCGCAGTAGACGACGATGGGCGTGTTCTTGTCCGGCACGGCGGTTTCGACCTGGAACTCCAGCCAGCCGCGGGTGATGTTGAAGAAGCGCGGCGCGTCGATGTAGCCGCCAAACACGTTCAGCTCGCTTGGCGTGCGCACATCGATGACCACGGTGTGCGGCTGCGCCTTCAGCTGCGCCACCAGGCCCGCGGTATCGATCTGCCGCACCCGCTTGTTCGCCGCGTCGAGCACGCGCTGCGCGCCTTGCGTGAGCGACGGCGCCTCCGGTATCGGCAGCACGACGGCGGACAGGTTTTGCGCCTGCGCGGCCGGGCTCAGCAGCAGGGCGGCAGGCAACAGCGCGCGCAGAATCAGGCTGGGGATCATGGCAGTCTCCTGGTGTTTTATGAGGGCATGCATCATTCCGACGCCATGCCGACAAAAGGGTTCTCGATGCGCTCGTGGCCGAAGCTCGACATCGCGCCGTGCCCCGGCACGAAGCGCACGTCGTCGCCGAGCGGAAACAGCTTCTCGCGAATGGCGCGGATCAGCGCCGCATGGTCGCCGCGCGGAAAATCAGTGCGGCCGATCGAACCCTTGAACAGCACGTCGCCGACGAAGGCCAGCCGCGCCTCGGGTGCATAGAACACCACGTGGCCCGGCGTGTGGCCGGGGCAGTGCAGCACCGCGAAGCGGATCGCCCCGACCTCGACGGTGTCGCCGTCCTCCAGCCACCGGTCCGGCGTGAACGCCGCCGCGGGCGGAAAACCGAACAGTTCCGCCTGTTGCGGCAGCGCGTCGAGCCAGAACTGCTCGTCCTGCTGCGGGCCGACGATGGGCACGCCGAGCACGTCGCGAATCTCCGCAGCGGCGCCGACGTGGTCGAGGTGGCCGTGGGTGAGCAGGGTTTTCTCCAGCGTGAGGCTGCGCCGGCTCACTTCGGCCAGCAGCCGCCCGGCCTCGCCGCCGGGATCGATCAGCGCGGCGCGCCCGGCCGCGTCCCACACCAGCGAGCAGTTCTGTTGATACGGGGTGACGGGGAGGATGGTAAATTCCATGCACGCCATTATCCCGCTTCGCTTCCATGTCCGCACCCGACGCCCTGCTGCTGCTCTCGACCCACTGCCCGCACTGCCCGGCGGTGCTCGCCGCGCTCGTCGACCTGGTGAAGCAGGGCGAGGTCGGCACGCTCGAAGTGGTCAACCTCGAGCAGCGCCCCGAAGTCGGCCAGACGCTCGGCGTGCGCTCGGTGCCGTGGACCCGCATCGGCCGCATCGAGTTGGCCGGCGCGCACGGCAAGGCCGAACTCGCCGAGTGGGCGGCCAAGGCGGACAGCGAGGAAGGCGTCGCCGACTGGTTCCACCTGCTGCTGAAGGAAGGCCAGCTGCCGCGCGCACAGGCGGCGATCGAGGCCGACCCGGCGCTGCTCGCCGCAGTGCTTCCGATCGTCGGCAACGTCGACGCCAGCCTCAACGTGCGGCTTGGCGCCGGCGTGCTGCTGGAGACATTCGCCGGAACCGACACCCTGCGCGCGCTGCTGCCGCGGTTGGGCGCCCTGTCGCAGCATGCCGACGCGCGGGTGCGGACGGATGCCTGCCATTATCTCGGGCTGACTGGCGATGCAGCGGCGAAAGCCTTGTTAGAGGCGCGGCTCGACGACGAGGATGCGGACGTGCGCGAGATCGCGGTGGAGAGCTTGCAGGCCATTTCGGGTTAGCCCGGATATTTCACCAGTCCTTCGCTGAGGGCTCGTCATGGGCGCCACATGAGCCGTAGAACGAGCGGAACGGCGATGCTGCCCAAGAGATAGACGTTTGGCCGACTTGAGGACGGACTTCCCCCTTACCCCCATTGTTTGTCATCGTGCCGGGGCAGCACTCAGGGACCCTTACGGAGACAGCGCGCCGGCGGCATGAAGGAACACGGCGCGCAGCGGATGGTTCGAGGCGAGCATGATGCGCACGCGGCGGGTATTGCGCAGGATCGCGGCGCCGATCTTGAGCAACCTGACGCGGATCGTGCCGGCGGTTGCCCGGGCCAGTTCCGTGCCGGCAAGCGCGATCTCGCGCAGACGCTGCATCAGCGTATAGGCGAGCGCAGCGAACATCAGGCGCAGCCAGTTGGCGAGGAACTTGTGGCAACTGGCGCGGGTGCCGAAGAGGTCGAGCTGCGCCTCCTTGATGCGGTTCTCGGCCTCGCCGCGCTGACAGTAGAGCCTGTCGTACAGATCGGCAGCCGGCGCATCGAGGTTGGTGACGACGAAACGCGGGTTGGTGCCCTGGCTGCCGTATTCGAGGCGCGTGACGACGCGGCGCTCGACGTCCCAGGAATAGCCGTGGAACTGCGACAGTTCCTGCCCGCCGAAGAGCGGCACGTCGGAAGCGTCGACGTCGAGGATCAGTTCGCGCGGCGCCCTGCCTTGCGCGGCGATGAATTGCTCGACCAGCACTTTGTT
>JBFMET010000032.1:0-26261 GCA_040753235.1 Pseudomonadota bacterium | reverse complement strand
CAAGCCGGAGGCCGAAGCCACGCCGCGCGTGACCGAGGCTGTCGAAGCCCCGCGCGAAGCGGCCGGCGAAGAGAAGCGCGAAGGCCGCAACCGTCGCGGCCGCGGCCGCCGCGGGCGTGGCGAAGGCCGTGCGGAAGGCGCCAACGGTTCGACCGCGCCGCACGCCATCATCGAAATCGCCGGTGCGCCCAGGCCTGCCGCGCCGCAGCCCAAGCGCTTCCGTGCCATCATCGAAGTCGCGCGTCCGGCGCAGGCGGCGCCTGCCGCGCCCGCACAGCAGGCCCTGCAACTCGAAGCGCCCGCGGCCGCCGCGCCGCTGCCGGGTGCGGTGACCGCGTCGCCCGCGCAGGTGCTCGCCGACCTCGCCGCCAGCCGCGCCGACCTGCAGCAGGTCGAAACCCAGGGTGCGGCCGTTGCGCCGGCGGAAGCCGGCATCGAAATGGAGCGTCCGCGCCGCCGCCGTCGGCCGACCGTGCAGGCCGAGGCCGAGCCGGTGAGCCTGATGCAGGTGGAAACCACGGCGCCGGCCGCGCCGGCGGCCGAAGCCGCGCCTGCGCCCACCGCGCCGCATCCCACCCGCCGCCGTCAGCGCCCGCAGGTCATGCCGCCGCAGGAGCCGCTGGTGCAGGTGGAAACGCGCGGCGAGTAAATCCGCCGAGCCATGAAAAAGGGCCGCGCTTGCGGCCCTTTTTCATGCGCGATTGCCGCGCTCAGTTGCCCGGGCGCATCCTCACCTTGTTCTCGCCGGTGATTTCACGAATCAGGCCCCGCACCGCGTCCTCGATCATGTCGAGGTTTTCCTCGAAGCCCTGCGGTCCGCCGTAATACGGGTCCATCACGTCGAGGTTCGGGTACTTGCGGCTGAACGACAGCAGGCGGCGGATCTTGCCGTGGTGACGCGCCGGCGCGCGCTCGACCAGACGGTCGACGTTGTCGCCATCCATCGCCAGGATGTAATCGAAGCGCTCGAAATCGACGTCGGCCACCTTGCGCCCGCGCAGATCGCTGATGTCCACGCCGCGCTGGCGGATCGCCTGCTGCGCGCGCGGGTCGGGCGGCGAGCCCACGTGGTAGGCGTGCGTACCTGCCGAATCGATCTCGACGTGGCTTTCCAGCCCCGCCTCGCGCACCGCCTTGCGGAACATGCCTTCCGCCATCGGCGATCTGCAAATGTTGCCCATGCAAACGAATAAAACCCTGACAGCCATGTCAATTCCTGATCAACGAAACTCAAAAAAACGCGCCGGGAAAGCCGGCGCAGACGAACTCAATCCAGCGCACTCTTCAGGTTGTGCCACTGGATCGGCGCGGGCCGCGCGTTCTGCAAGGCTTCGGCCTCAGCCTCGGCCTGCTTGCGCTGGGCGTATGCTTCCGCCCGCTGCCTGAACTTCTCCACATGGACATTCGCGATGCGGGTCTGTTCCGCCATCTCATCCTCGGTCAGCGGCGCCTCGACCAGCTGCGTCTCGATACGCAGGATCACCGGATACTTTTCGGTCAGCGCCTGCAGGATCGCGTCGAGCTTCTTCGCGGGCAGGCCGTAGCGCAGCGTCTTGGTGAGAAACAGCCGCAGGATCGCCCCGTCGCCCGGATTGGCGCGCTTGCTGATCGCCGCCGCCTCCTTCTGCAGCCAGCCGCGCAGGCGCAGCGGCGTGATCTCGACGCCGGGGTTCAGGATGGCGATATGGATTTGTCCCGAAGCCATGGGGGACTCCTGTGAGGCAAAAACGGCATTGTGCAGAAGATTGGCGATCCGGGCCAATCCGGTCGCCGCAGTCGCACCAGCCGATCCGCGGCTAGAATCTGGTTAACCAGTTCAACGGAGGCCATCATGCAGACGGTGGGTGCTTTCGAAGCCAAGGCCAAGATCGCCGAACTGCTCGACCGCGTCGCAGCGGGCGAGTCGGTGCTCATCACGCGTCGCGGTGCGGCCGCCGCGCTGCTCGTTCCGCCGAGCGAAGTCATTCATGACCGGTTGCGCGCCATGGAAACGGTGCGTGCCCTGCGTGCCCGTTGCCGAACCGGCAAGATCGATATCGAAGCGCTGATCGCCGAGGACAGGCCTTGAGCTTTGTGGTCGATTGTTCGGTCGCCGCGCGCTGGCTGTTGCCGGACGAGTCGACGCCCTACACCGACGCGGTATTCGAACTGCTCGGTACGCGCGATGCGGTCGTGCCGCCGCTGTTCGTTTCGGAATGTGCGAACGTGTTTCTCAGGCTCGCCCGGTAGAAACGGCTCGACCCCGATGCGGCGCACGACGCAGTTCGCGCCATCGGGGAACTGGGGCTGGAGATCGACCGCAACCCGGTCACGCCTGAACGCCTGTTCCAGTTGGCGCATCAGTACGGTCTTTCCGCCTACGACGCGACCTACCTCGAACTCGCCCTGCGGCGCGGACTGCCGCTGGCCTGCTTCGACGGCGGCCTGCGCACGGCGGCAGAGCGCGCAGGGCTGACCCTGACCGCCTGATCGACTTTAGCTTGCGTCAGGGCACTTCTATAAATTGTCATCGCGAGGAGCGAAGCGACGCGGCGATCCAGAAAGATCGTTGATACGTCAGCGATTCTGGATTGCTTCGCTACGCTCGCAATGACGGAAATTGAATTTAAAGAAGTGCCCGTCAGGTAAGCGCCGCCGACAGCCCCTACTCCCGCTCCTCCACCCCGAACAACAGCGCCTTCAGTTCCTTCAGCTGATCGCGCAGCACGGCGGCCTTCTCGAACTCCAGGTTCTTCGCCGCGTCCTGCATTTCCTTCTCGATCTTCTTCACCTTCTTCGTCAGGGACTTTTCGTCCATGACCTTGTATTCCGCGGCGGTCTGCGCGGCCTTGAGTTCCTGGCGCGTGGCGTCGGCGTCGTAGACGCCGTCGATGATGTCCTTGATGCGCTTGACCACGCCGCGCGGCGTGATGCCGTGTTCGGTGTTGAAGGCGATCTGCTTGTTGCGGCGGCGTTCGGTCTCGCCCATTGCGCGCTGCATCGAGTCGGTGATCCTGTCGGCGTAGAGGATCGCGGTGCCGTTGAGGTGGCGCGCGGCGCGGCCGATGGTCTGGATCAGCGAGCGCTCGGAGCGCAGGAAGCCTTCCTTGTCGGCGTCGAGGATCGCGACCAGCGACACCTCGGGAATGTCGAGGCCTTCGCGCAGCAGGTTGATGCCGACCAGCACGTCGAACTCGCCCAATCTCAAATCCCGGATGATCTCCACGCGCTCGACGGTGTCGATGTCCGAATGCAGATAGCGCACACGGACGCCGTGCTCGGCGAGGTAGTCGGTGAGGTCTTCGGCCATGCGCTTGGTCAGCGTCGTCACCAGCACGCGCTCGCCGACGGCGATGCGCTTGCGCGCCTCGCTCATCAGGTCGTCGACCTGGGTCGCGACCGGGCGCACCTCGACGATGGGGTCGACGAGCCCGGTCGGCCGTACCACCTGCTCGACGACCTGGCCGGCGTGCTCGGCCTCGTACTTGGCCGGGGTCGCCGAGACGAACACGGTCTGCGGCATCAGCGCCTCGAATTCCTCGAACTTCAGCGGCCGGTTGTCGAGCGCCGACGGCAATCTGAACCCGTAATCGACCAGGTTTTCCTTGCGCGAGCGGTCGCCCTTGTACATGCCGCCGACCTGCGTGACGGTGACGTGCGACTCGTCCATGAACATCAGCGCGTCCTTCGCCAGGTAGTCGATCAGCGTCGGCGGCGGTTCGCCCGCCTTGCGCCCCGAGAGGTGACGCGAGTAGTTCTCGATGCCCTTGCAGAAGCCCAGCTCGACCATCATTTCGAGGTCGAAGCGGGTGCGCTGCTCCAGCCGCTGCGCTTCGACCAGCTTGCCATTGGCGTAATACCACTCCAGCCGCTCGCGCAGCTCGGCCTTGATCTGCTCGATGGCGCGCAGCGTGGTCTCGCGCGGCGTGACGTAGTGGCTGGACGGGAACACGGTGAAGCGCGACACCTTCTGCAGGATCTGCCCGGTCAGCGGGTCGAACAGGTGCAGCGTTTCCACCACGTCGTCGAACAGCTCGACGCGGATCGCCGTTTCGGCGTGTTCCGCCGGGAAGATGTCGATGACGTCGCCGCGCACGCGGAACACGCCGCGCTTGAATTCGATGTCGTTGCGGTCGTACTGCATCTGCGTCAGCCGCGTGATGACGTCGCGCTGGCTCATCTTCTCGTCCTGGCGCAGCAGCAGGATCATGCTGTGGTAGTCGGAGGGGTCGCCGATACCGTAGATCGCCGACACGGTGCACACGATCACGGTGTCGCGCCGCTCCAGCAGCGACTTGGTCGCACTCAAGCGCATCTGCTCGATGTGCTCGTTGATGCTGGAGTCTTTTTCAATGAATAAATCGCGCGCCGGCACGTAGGCCTCCGGCTGGTAGTAGTCGTAGTAGGAAACGAAATACTCGACCGCGTTTTCCGGGAAAAACTCGCGCATCTCGGAATACAGCTGCGCCGCCAGCGTCTTGTTCGGCGCCATGATCAGCGCCGGCCGCCCGGTACGGGCGATGACGTTGGCCATGGTGTAGGTCTTGCCCGAGCCGGTCACGCCGAGCAGGGTCTGGAACGACAGACCGTCCTCGATCCCCTCGACCAGCTGGTCGATCGCGGCCGGCTGGTCGCCGGCCGGCGGGAACGGCTGGAAGAGCCGGAAGGGGCTATTGGGGAAGGTTACAATCAAGGGTAAAATCGCGCGGCCAAAAAACTTGTTGAGTGTAGCACTCGCCTCAAGGAAGCCCTGAACAAGACGTCACCCCGGCGAAAGCCGGGGTCCAGATGCTTGATTTAACTGGATTCCGGCTTTTGCCGGAATGACGAAAGCGGACTTTTCTAGACTTCTTTTAATTAGGCGCATTTCAAGGAACCCCCGTGGAACTCTCCCGTCGCGTCCAGGCCATCAAGCCTTCGCCCACCCTCGCCGTCACCGCCCGCGCCGCCGCATTGAAGGCCTCCGGCCGCGACATCGTCGGCCTCGGCGCCGGCGAGCCCGATTTCGACACCCCGCAGCACATCAAGGACGCGGCGATCGGGGCCATCAACGCGGGCTTCACCAAGTACACCGCGGTGGACGGCACGCCCGGCCTCAAGGCCGCGATCATCGCCAAGTTCAAGCGCGACAACGGCCTCGACTACACGCCCAAGCAGATCCTGGTGTCGTGCGGCGGCAAGCAGAGCTTCTTCAACCTGGTGCAGGCCGTCATCAACGCCGGCGACGAGGTCATCATCCCCGCACCGTTCTGGGTCTCGTATCCCGACATCGTCATCCTCGCCGACGGCAAGCCGGTGATCGTCGAGGCCGGCATCGAGCAGGGCTTCAAGATCACCCCGGCGCAGCTCGAAGCGGCGATCACGCCCCGGACGCGCCTGTTCGTCATCAACAGCCCGTCGAACCCGACCGGCGCGGTGTACACGAAGGCCGAACTCGCCGCGCTCGGCGAGGTGCTGAGGAAGCACCCGCAGGTGCTGATCGCCAGCGACGACATGTACGAGCACATCCGCCTCGACGGTGCGCCCTTCGTCAACATCCTCAACGCCTGCCCCGACCTCTACGACCGCACCCTGGTGCTGAACGGCGTGTCGAAGGCCTACTCGATGACCGGCTGGCGCATCGGCTACGCCGCCGGCCCCGAAGCCATCCTGCGCGCGATGACCAACGTGCAGTCGCAGTCGACCTCCAACCCGACCTCGATCTCGCAGGTCGCGGCCGAGGCCGCGCTCAACGGCGACCAGGCCTGCATCACGCCCATGCTCGACGCCTTCAAGGCGCGCCACCGCTACGTCGTCGATGCGCTCAACGCCATTCCCGGCTTCAAGTGCGTCGACAGCGGCGGCGCCTTCTACGCCTTCCCCGACGTGCGTCAGGCGATCCAGAACCTGCTGGCGCGCGACGTCATCGAGCAGGGCACCGACATCGCCTTCTCCGAATACCTGCTGGAATCGGCCGACGTCGCCGTCGTCCCCGGCTCGGCCTTCGGCGCCGAAGGCTACATCCGCCTGTCCTTCGCCACCTCGCAGGCCAACCTGGAAAAGGCGCTCAAGCGCATCGCGCAGGCGATGGCCTGAACAGGCTGAATCATCCAGAGCCCGTCATGCGAGGCGCAGCCGAAGCAATCCAGAGCGCCGCACGCCGAGTGAGCCATGGTCCGAGCAGCCCATGCGAAACAGTGAACACCCATCTGGAATGGAGTCCAACAATCCCCTCCGCCTGCTGGATTGCTTCGCGTTGCTCGCAATGACGGCCCACCGGGTCAGTGCGAGGCGCAGCCGAAGCAATCCAGAAGCCAGTGGCGAACAACGGCTCGCACTCCTAATGCGAAGCAATGAGGCTCCCGATAACGCCTGATCTCCCAACTCTGTCTGCATTCTGGATTGCTTCGCGTTGCTCGCAATGACTGTAAAAGCCGTCATTGCGAGGCGCGCCGCGACGCGGCAATCCAGATATGCCGACGTGGCATGAACGCTGGATTGCCGCGCGGAGTTTATGCCCCCCGGGTGCTCGCAATGGCGGAAGTGGCGTCCCTGCCACGTCGCAGGTAGGCTAGCGCCATGCGCCTCCCCGCCCTGCCCCCCGTCCATGGCAGCCTCGCCTGGCTGCTGCAGCTCGGCTACACCACCCTTCGACTGTTCAAGCAGAACGGCCTGCAGAATCACGCGGCGGCGACCTCGTTCTACTTCCTGCTCTCGGCCACGCCGCTGCTGCTGTTGCTGAGCTACGCCGTGCAGTGGCTCGGCACGGTCGCCGAGAACTCGGTGCCGGCGACCATCCTGATGGCGGCGCTGTATCAGCAACTGCAACTGGAAACGCTGACCGAGCTCGGTTTCATCCCGCGCCAGGCGCAGCTCGCCGCCGGCGGCGTCGGCCTCGTCACCCTGGTGCTGTCGTCGCGCGGGCTGGTGCACGCGGTGCACAACGCCTTCCGCGTCATCTTCCCCAGCCCGCACACACACAACCTGGTGATGTCGTGGGTGCTGCCGCTCGTCATCCTGCCGGTGCTGTTCCTGCTCATGGGCCTGGCGGCGCTGGCGCAAACCACGCTGAGCTTCCTCGCGCAACACGACTTCATCGGCACCGGCAACGCCCACGTGCTGCAGGCGCTCAACTCGTTGTTCGGCTTCGCCATGGTATGGGCGCTGCTGTTCGCCGCCTACTGGCGCATGCCGCGCCAGCATCCGCGCGCGCGCGACGCCGCGCTGTTCGCGCTGCTGGCGGCGATCAGCCTGGCGCTGCTGCTCGCGCTGTTCGGCGCCTTCTTCAAGCTGGAGAACTACCGCAGCCTGTACGGCGCGCTCGGCGGCGTGGTGTTCGTGCTGATCGCGGGCTACTTCGCCTTCCTGCTGCTCTACCTGTGGGCCCAGGCGCTCTATGCCTGGGGCAAGGCCGACATCACCGCGCTCGAAAAGCTCTTCCTCGGCGGCAGCGGCGAAGGGGCCAGCCGGCTCGAAGGCTACGTGTTCGGCGACACCCACCGCCTGCTGGAAAAATACGGCGAGGTGCACCCGGCCGGCGACACCCTGATCGAGGAAGGCAGCGATTCGAAAACGGCCTATTTCCTCTACGCCGGCCGCGCCGGCGTGTACAAGCAGACCGACGGCGGCCGCCGCCGCCTCGGCGAGCTGACCGAAGGCCAGCTGTTCGGCGAAATGGCCTACCTGCTCAACGAGCCGCGCACCGCCTCGGTCGTCGCCGACACCGAGCTCACCGTGCTCGCCCTGCCGCCGCACACGCTGGAAGAGCTGATGCGCCATTCGGCGCCGCTGTCGCGGCGCATCATCGGCACCCTGTGCCAGCGCCTGGAGCGCATGAACCTGGCGAATCCGGGCTGACCGGATATACTGTACGCATATACAGTATTTTGTCGGTCGTCTCCCCGGTGGATATCGGGGTCCAGCACCTGATTCAACTGGATTCCGGCGGTTGCCGGAAGGACGCGCGGCGCACGCCATGGCCCTGCACTCGCTCTACGTCGATCTCAATTCCTTCTTCGCCTCGGTCGAGCAGCAGCTGCGGCCCGAACTGCGCGGCCGCGCGGTCGGCGTGCTGCCGGTGCTGGCCGACACCACCTGCTGCATCGCCGCCAGCATCGACGCCAAGCGCCACGGCATCAAGACCGGCACCCCGGTGTGGCAGGCGAAAAAGCTGTGCCGCGACGTCGTCTTCGTGCAGGCGCGCCCGGCCGTCTACGTCGAGATCCACCACCGCATCGTCGCCGCGGTCGAATCGTGCACGCCGGTCGGCGAGGTGCTCTCGATCGACGAAATGGCCTGCGAGCTGATGGGCAGCGAGCGCGAGGAAGCGCGCGCCGTCGCGCTCGGCAAGCGCATCAAGCAGGCGATCTACGCGCAGGTCGGCGAGGTGCTGCACAGTTCGGTCGGCATCGCACCCAACCGCTTCCTCGCCAAGACCGCGTCCAACATGCAGAAACCCGACGGGCTGGTCGTCATCCGCCAGGACGACCTGCCGCAGCGACTGTACGGCCTCAGACTCGGCGACCTCAACGGCATCGGCCGCGCCATGGAGCAGCGCCTCAACCGGCTCGGCATCCACACCGTCGAACAGCTCTGCGCCGCCAGTCGCGACACCCTGCGCCGCGCCTGGGGCGGCATCGAGGGCGAGCGCTATTACGCCAAGCTGCGCGGCGAAGTGCTCGCGTCCGCGCCCACGCAGCGGTCCAGCGTCGGCCATTCGCACGTGCTCGCGCCCGAGCTGCGCGATCCGGTGTCCGCGCTCGCCGTGCTGTTCCGCCTGCTGCACAAGGCCGCGATGCGGCTGCGCCACTATGGCTGCTGCGCCGGCAGCCTCGTCCTGCACCTGCGCTATCTCGACAACCCGCAAGGACGCACGCACTGGGTCGACCAGGCGCGCTTCGCCCCGCACGCCGACACGCTGAAATTCAACCCCGTGCTCGCCGAACTGTGGCAGCGCCGCCCATCCGACCCCGGACCGATCCTCAAGGTCGGCGTCGTCCTCGGCGAGCTCGTCGAACGCAGCCAGGCCACGCGCGACCTGTTCGACCCCGACGACCGCCACGACCCCCTCAACGACGTGCTCGACCGCATCAACCAGCGCTACGGCCCCAACACACTCTACTTCGGCGGCGCGCACAAGGGCCGCGGCGCCGCGCCGATGCGCATCGCCTTCTCCCACGTGCCCGAACTGCAGGTCGAAAGCGACGGTTGAGGGTTGACCGGAAGCCGCGTCGTCTCTAGAATGCGCGCTTCCTTATTCCCCGATAGCTCAGTCGGTAGAGCGACGGACTGTTAATCCGCAGGTCCCTGGTTCGAGCCCAGGTCGGGGAGCCAGACATAGCAAGGCCCGCAGCGATGCGGGCCTTTTGCATACCCGCCTGCCGCGCCGCGATTGCGGGGCGCGCCAAACCATATTCAATAAATGGTTTTTATCGCCTTCAGCTTGTCGCTCCGCGCGCAATGCGCTTATATTGACGGTACGTGATCCGCCAGGCCCTGCGGGTTTGTGCGGCACGATTCAATAATAATTCGGGGGTGAGCCGCATGTTGTCCGACAAGGTCATACTGTTGGTGGAAGACAATCCGGACGACGAGGCCCTGACGCTTCGCGCCCTGAAGAAAAACAATATCCAGAACGCGGTGGTCGTGGCGCGCGACGGCGTCGAGGCGCTCGATTACCTGTTCGGTACCGGTCCCCACGCGGGCCGAGACACCCGCGTCCAGCCGCAAGTCGTTTTGCTCGACCTCAAGCTGCCGCGCATCGATGGCCTCGAGGTGCTGCGCCAGCTTCGCGCCGATCCGCGCACCGCGCAGCAACCCGTTGCGATCCTCACGACGTCCAACGAGGAACGCGACATCCTTTCGAGCTATCAGCTCGGCGCCAACAGCTTCATCCGCAAGCCGGTCGATTTCGAGCAGTTCATGGAAGCGGTGCGGCAACTTGGTCTTTACTGGCTGGTTCTCAACGTTCCGCCGCCGCAGAGGGCCTGAACCGTGGCCCAGCCGCTTCGTCTGCTGCTGGTCGAGGATTCGGAAGACGACGCCCTGCTGATTCTGCGAGCGCTGGACCGCGGCGGCTTCGCGCCTGAAGCGTTGCGCGTCGACACCGCCGCCACGCTGCGCTCCGCGCTCAGCGGCAACGACTGGGATCTGGTCATCACCGACCACAACCTGCCAGGCTTCAATTCGAGCGAGGCGCTGACCATCGTGCGCGAATGCAACGTCGATCTGCCGGTCATCATCGTCTCGGGCAGCATCGGCGAGGAGATCGCCGTGGCCGCGATGAAGGACGGCGCGCACGACTACATCATGAAAGGCAGCCTGGCCCGGCTGGCGCCTGCCATCAAGCGCGAGCTGCGCGACGCCGAGACGCGGCGGGCGCACCGGCAGGCGCGCGAAACCATCGAGCACATGGCCTACCACGACGCGCTGACCGGACTGGCCAACCGCTTCGAGTTCGAGCACCAGTTGAGGCGGGCGATCGAGATCATCTCGCATGGACACGAGCACGCCCTGCTCTATGTCGATCTCGACCAGTTCAAGATCATCAACGACACCAGCGGCCACATCGCCGGCGACGAACTGCTGCGGCAAGTCGCCCTGCTGCTCAAGGACCCCATCCGCGGCGCAGACACGCTGGCGCGCCTCGGCGGCGACGAATTCGGCGTGCTGCTCAAGGACTGTCCGCTCAGCCAGGCCATGCGCATCGGCGAGCACATGCTCGAACGCATCCGCGACTTCCGGTTCTCCTGGCAGGGAAAGAACTTCAACATCGGCGCGAGCGTCGGCCTCGTCATGCTCGACCGCCCGGGCCTCACGCTCGGCGACGTGCTCCGGCAGGCCGACATCGCCTGCTATGCCGCGAAGGACAAGGGACGCAATCGCCTGCAACTGTATCTGCCCGACGACCTGGAATTGCGGCAGCGGCATAGCGAAATGGAGTGGATCGGCCGCCTGAACCATGCGCTGGAGAACGACTTGTTCACTCTGCACCACCAGCGCATCGTCTCGCTCAATGGCGCCGAACCACTCGACTGCTGCGAGTTTCTGCTGCGCATGCGCGAGCCCGGCGGCAGCCGGCTGATCCTGCCGGGCACGTTCATTCCTGCCGCCGAGCGCTATGGCTTGATGCCGGCGCTCGACCGCTGGGTGGTAGCGCGCTGCCTGCGCGACCTCGCGGACTGCCGCACGCGCAACAGCGAGCTGGGCCGCAGCATGGCCTTCATCAATCTCTCGGGCGGCACGCTGAACGACGAGCAGTTCCTCGGCTATGTCAAGGCCAGGCTCGACGAATTCGGCATCGCGGCCTCGAGCATCTGCTTCGAGATCACCGAAACTGCCGCCATTTCCAACCTCAAGCACGCGCTCGCCTTTATCGACGGCGTGAAGATGCTGGGCTGCCGCGTCGCACTCGACGACTTCGGCGCCGGCCTGAGTTCGTTTTCCTACCTGAAGACGCTGCCCGCCGACTACCTGAAGATCGACGGCGCCTTCGTGCGCGACATGCTCGACGATCCGATGGACGCGGCGATCGTCGAGTCAGTGAACAACATCGGCCACGTTGCCGGCCTCAAGACGATCGCCGAGTTCGTGGAATCGGATGCCATTCGTTCCCGGCTCGTCGAAATCGGCGTCGATTACGCGCAGGGCTACGGCATCCACTGGCCCGAGCCCCTGCACGCCGCCTGACCCGCCTGGCGCGCCCCGATGTCCCGCCGCCTGCCCCGCCCCCCAGCCGCAACACGGTGCCGCCATGGATGAACCCGCCCCTTTCGCACATCCGATGCGCGCGCCTGCCGACAGCGCGCCGCTCGAAGCCGCTCCACCCGCGGTCGCACCCTCGCGCCTGGTCGACTGGGAATACAGCCTGGCCAGGGATCGTTTCACGCGCATCAACCCGCACGTCGAGGCGCTTCTGGGCTATCCGGCCGCGGACTGGCTGGCAGCGGGCTTCTGGCCGGCGCACCTGCATCCCGACGACCGCCACCGGGCGCCGGATTTCCGCGCCCAAGCGGTCCGGTACAACGGCGATCGCGAATTCGAATACCGCATGATCGCCGCCGACGGACGCACGGTCTGGCTTCGCGAATATGTCGGCTGCGTCGCCGACAGCGGCGACGCGCCATGCCTGCGCGGCCTTCTGCTCGACATCACCGAGCAGAAGCAGGCGCAAGGCGTGATGGAAATGCTCGCGCGCACCAGCGGCACCGACGATACCGATGCCTTCTTCCAGGCCTGCGTCCGCAATCTGGCCCGCGCCTACGATGCGCGCTATGCCTTCATCGGCCTGCTGCAGCCCTGCCGGCAATCGGTGCAAACGGTGGCGGTGTGCGCGGGCGGCACCATTGTCCCGAATTTCGCGTATTCGCTCGACGGCACGCCCTGCAAGGACATCCTCGATCTGAAGAAGGAACTGGTGCCGCGCGACGCCGTGCGCCTCTACCCGGACGACGCGAAGCTGGCCCAGATGGCCATCGACAGCTATTTCGGCACGCCGCTCATCGCCTCGAACGGCGAGATGATCGGCCTGATTTCCGTGATGGATACCCGGCCCATGGAACTGACGCACTGGACCGCGCCCATTCTCGGCGTGTTCGCCTCGCGCGTGGCGGTCGAGCTCGAACGCAAGGCAGCACACGACAACCTGATGGAGCTCAACGCCACGCTTGAGCAGCGTGTGCGGCAGCGCACACGGGAACTGGAAGCGGCCAACCAGGAACTGGAGGCCTTCGCCTACTCGGTCTCGCACGACCTGCGTGCACCGCTGCGCGCGATCGACGGTTTCAGCCAGGCGCTGCTCGAGGATTACGGCAACCAGCTCGACGCAGGCGGCCACGGCCACCTGCAGCGGGTACGCAACGGCACGCGCCACATGGGGATCCTGATCGACGATCTGCTGAGATTGTCGCGCATCGCCCGCGCGCCACTCGAACCGACGGAGGTCGACCTCGGCAGCCTGGCACAGGACATCGTCGAATCGCTGCGCCAGAGCCTGCCGGATCGCCAGGTGCATATCGAGATCTCACCGGCGCTGCGCGCTTACGGCGACCCCGGGCTGCTGCGCATCCTGCTCGACAACCTGCTCGGCAACGCCTGGAAATATTCCGCCACGCGTCCGGCCGCGCACATCGTGTTCGACGCGGTCCGGCAGGCAGGCGACATTGTGTTCCGCATACGCGACAACGGCGTCGGCTTCGACATGAAACATGCCGACAAGCTGTTCGGCGCCTTCCAGCGCCTGCACCGCCAGGACCCGTTCGAAGGCAGCGGCATCGGCCTGGCCACGGCACGCCGCATCGTCCATCGCCACGGCGGACGCATATGGGCCGAGGCGGCGCCCGACCAGGGCGCGAGCTTCCATTTCACGCTGGGCGAAACAGCGTTCGCACAGCCGCCGGAGGAACCGTCATGAACAGGCCCTGGCTAAGCAGCCTGTCCGCATGCCTTGCCGGCGTGCTTTGCCTGGCGTCGCCGGCGCACGCCGATCTCGTGCTCGGGATGCACCCCTTCAAGCCCGCCACCCGTCTGGTGGAAGCTTTCACGCCGCTGACGCAGTACCTGTCTGCCCGACTGGGGGAGCCGGTCCGCCTGCACATCGCCCGCGACTACCAGGAACATATCGACGCCACGGCAATCGGCCGCTACGACTTTGCCTACATGGGCCCCAGCCTCTATGTCCAACTGCGCAGCCTGCACGGCGCGCGTCCGCTGCTGGCGCGCCAGCAGATCGGCAACAGCCCGGTGTTCCGCGGCAAGATCTTCGTGCGCGCCGACAGTCCGGTGAAGCGCCTCGATGAACTCGCCGGCAAGCGTTTCGCCTTCAGCGACCCGCGTTCGACCATGGGCCATCTGGTGCCGCGCCACATGCTGTGGCAGGCCGGCGTCAGGGTCGAGCAATTCGCCGCCCACAAGTTCGTCGGCGACCATCTCAACATCGCGCTCGGCGTGCTGGCCGGCGAATTCGACGCCGGCGCGGTCAAGGAAGACGTGTACTACCAGTACGAGAAGCGCGGCCTGCGCGCGCTCGCCACCTCGGCGCCGATATCCGATCACCTCTTCGTCGCCAGCCACCGCATGAAGCCGGCGCAGGTGCAGCAATTGCGCGCGCTGCTGCTGGGCATGCACCAGGATGCGGAAGGGCGCGCCGCGCTGCACGCGATCACCGCCGGCATCAGCGCGCTGGTGCCGGTCGAGGACAGCGACTACGACAGCCTGCGCGCGGTGATGCAGACGTTGCAGGAACTCGGCGTGCGCATCTGATGGCGCACAGCGACCTCCACCGCAGGCTCAACCGCCGTGCGCTGCTCGTCTTCGTGCTCGCCCTGGCGCTGCTGGTCACGGCGACCGGCGTGGTGGTGGGCATGTTGCAGGGCCGCTTTCTGCGTGTGGAATCGCAGACGCGCTTTCTCACCGAGCTCGGCCTGCTGGGCGAACTGTCGGTCGAGCCGCTGCTGCGTTCCGACTACACCACCGTCGAGCGCCTGATCGAATCCTGGGTGCAGCGCCGGCCCGAGCCGCTGCAAGTCACCGCGATCACGCCGAACGGCTTCGTTCTCGCCAGCGCGCAAAACCGCGAATCGGTGGAAAACTCGCTCGCCGTCGACCTGCCGGTGACGTTCGACGACACGACGCTGCTGACCCTGCAGGCTGTGACCGACGTGTCCGCGCGCGAGAAAGCCGTCACCACCATCGCCCTCAACGTCGCCCTCACCGCTGCGCTGCTGGTCACGCTCCTCGGCTGGGTGATGTGGGGCATCCTGCAGCGCATCGCCCTCCGCCCGCTGGAAATCGAGATCACCGCACGCGAGCAGAAGGAGCATGAGTTGCGGCTGCGCACGGCGGAACTCGAAACCGCGCTGCGCGAACTGGAAACCTTCAGCTACTCGGTCTCGCACGACCTGCGCGCGCCGCTGCGCGCGATCGACGGCTTCAGCCTGGTGATCGAGGAAGACTACGCCCAGGCGCTCGATGCCGAGGGCCGCAACTACCTCGCCCGCATGCGCGCCGCCGCGCAGCGCATGGGCGAACTGATCGACGACCTGCTGGAGCTCGCGCGCACCTCGCACCGTGCCCTGCAGCCGGTCGAGACCGACCTCGGCGCGCTGGCGGTCGAAAGCTTCAAGCATCTGGCGCAACAGGAACCGCAGCGCCAGGTGGGATGCGTCGTCGCCGACGGTCTGGTCGCCAAGGTCGACGTCGCGCTGATGCGCATCGCCCTCGACAACCTGCTCGGCAACGCCTGGAAATACAGCGCCCGCAACCCGGATGCGCGCATCGAATTCGGCGCCAGGGCGGAGAACGGCGAAACCGTCTACTACGTGTGCGACAACGGCACCGGCTTCGACATGCGCTACGCCGACAAGCTGTTCAAGCCGTTTCACCGTCTGCACGGCAGCGATTTCCCGGGCGCCGGCATCGGCCTGGCCCTGGTGCAACGCATCGTCCAGCGTCACGGCGGACGCATCTGGGCAAAGTCGGCACCCGGCATGGGCGCCTGTTTCCACTTCACCCTCGGTGGCGCTCCCGCGCCTGCTCCGCCTGCCGCAAGCGCGACTGCCGGCCTCAGTTGAGCCGGCCTGCCGCGGCCCGAAATGAACCGCCAGGAGGATACGCCATGATGTTCGCCAACCGCACGCACGCCGCCGACCGCCTCGCCGCCGCCCTCGACGCCTACAGGGGGAAACACCCGCTGATTCTCGCCATCCCGCGCGGCGCGGTGCCGATGGGGCAGCGTCTCGCAAAAGCCCTGGGCGGCGAGCTCGACGTCGTGCTGGTGCGCAAGCTGCGCGCGCCCTTCAATCCGGAATTCGCCATCGGCTCGGTCGACGAATCGGGCTGGACCTATGTCGCCGACTACGCCGAATCGGCCGGCGGCACGCCTGCCTATCTGGAACAGGAAAAGGCCGCGCAACTCGCGACGATCCGTCAGCGGCGCGCGCAGTACACGCCGCTGCGGCCGCCGATCGACCCGGCGGGGCGCATCGTCATCGTGGTCGACGACGGGCTCGCGACCGGCGCCACCATGATTTCCGCGCTGCACGCGCTGCGCGCGAAAAATCCGGCGCGGCTGATCTGCGCGGTGCCGGTGGCGCCGCCCGACACGCTGGAGAAGATCCGCGCCTACGCCGACGAGGTGGTGTGCCTGGAAGCGCCGGAAAATTTCCGCGCGGTGGGGCAGTTCTACGCGGCGTTTCCGCAGGTGGACGACAGCGAGGTGATCGAGATTCTCAGGCTGACCGGACAGGCTGCCGCCTGACTCAGCGCGGCTTCACCCGCCCGCCGTCGGCGATCGCCTCGTCCGGATGCGACACCACGCGGGCCCCGGCTGCGACGCCTGAAACCACCTGCGTCGCCAGCCCGGCGCGCTGGCCGATCTCGACCGGCGTCAGACGCGCCCGCCCTCTGTCGATGGCGAACACCGCCCAGCCCTCGCCCTGGCGGAACAGCGCGCTGGTCGGCAGCTGCAGCACCTCGTCGGCTTCCCACAGCACGAAGCGCGCCTCGACGCGGTAGCCGTCGCCGAGCTGCGCCCAGGCCTCGCGCGGCGAGGCGAAGTCGACGATGACGCGGACCCGCTGTTCCTCGACGCCGAGCGCGGAAATCTTGGTGAAGCCGCTCGGTTCGACGACGCGCACCGTGCCCGCCACCGCTTCGACGCCGCCCCAGCGGTCGAGCACGACTTTCGAACCGGGCGCGATCTTCACCGCGTGGGTCGACAGCACCTCGACCTCGACTTCGAGGCTGGCGGGGTCGCCGATTTCCAGCAGCGGCTGGCCGGCCGCGACCGCGCCTTCGCTTTCGTGCACCAGTTTCAGCACATGCGCGTCAACCGGCGCGCGCACCTCGATCCGGCTCGCCGCGCCGCCGTTTTTCAGCTGCGCGGTGCTGGCCAGCGCCGCGCGTGCCGTCTCCAGATCAAAGCGCGCCACCCGCACCGCGTGCTGCGCGGCGGCCTCGGCGGCGCGGGCGCGCGTCTCGCCGGTGCGCGCGGTATCGAGCGCCTGCGCGGAAATGAAGTTGGACTGCCTGAGCGATTCGGCACGCACGCGCTCCTGCGCTGCGAGTTCGGCGGCGGCCGTCGCGGCGCGGGCATTTTCCTGCGCCGCGGCGAGCGCGGCCTGGGCGGCGCTCACCTGCGCCTGCGCCTGCAACCGGGTGCGCGGGTCGAGCGCGACCGAGCGCGCCGGCTCGATCACCGCGATCACCTGGCCCTCGGTCACCGCGTCGCCGGCCTTGAGCGTGCTGCGCCGGACGAAGCCCGCCACCGGCGCCGACACCAGATAGCGCTCGCTGACGCGGGTCTTGCCTTCTTCCTCCACCGTCACCGCGAGCGGGCCGCGCCTCACCTCGGCGACGTCGACCGGCACCGCGCGCGGCAGGAAACCGTAGACGAGCCCGGCCGCGACGAGCGCGACCGTCACCAGGATGCCGATTTTTCCGCGTATGTGCATGCCCACCCTATTCGCGTGTCTTCAATACCGCCACCAGGTCGAGCCGCCCCAGACGCCGCCACAACAGCAGGCCCGACAGCAGCGCCGACGCGAGGATGACGCTCGCCCCCATGGCGTAGTTCTGCGGCGTGAGCAGCAGCGGCAGCCGGTAGAGCTCGTTCTGGAACGCCGACACCAGGATGCTGACCAGCCCGATGCCGACCAGGAAGCCGACCGGGATCGCCGCCAGCGTCAGCAAGGCCAGCTCTCCCAGCAGGATATAAGCGATCTCGCCGCGGGTGAAGCCCAGCACGCGCAGACTGGCAAGCTCGCGGCCGCGTTCCGAGAGGCTGATGCGCGCGGCGTTGTACACCACGCCGAAGCCGATCGCGCCGGCGAGCAGCGTCGCCACCAGGTTGTAGAACAGGATGAACTCGCCGATGGTGGCGTAGAAGCTCTGGATCGCCGCCTGGTTGGCGACCATGCCGAGCACGCGCGGCCGCTCGTGCAGCTGCGCGTAGAGCGCGGCCTCGCTGCCCGGCTGCACCGCCAGATAGGCGCCCGAAATCGTCGGCCCTTCGCGCATCAGTGCGTTGAGCGAGTCCTGCTGCATGTAGGCCGACACGCCGAGGAACTGCCTGGTGATGCCGAGCACCGGCACCTGCCGCACCGGGCGGCTGCCTTCGAGCACTTCCACGGTGAGGAAGTCGCCCGGCTTCACGTGCAGGATTTCGTTCGCCAGGTGGTCGGTGAGCACCACGCCGCCCGGCGGCACCGCCACCGGCTCGAGCGTGCTGTCGAGCGAGCGATGCAGCGTGCCCTCGGGCTGGATGCCGAAGATCGCGCCGCGGTGGCGATATTGCCCGAAGCGCAGGATCGCCGGCACGTCGCGAAAGCCTTCGACGTGATCCACACCCGGCAGCGCGGCGAGCTCGTGCAGGGCGCGCCCCGAGGTCGGCTCGATGAAGGTGAGCGCCAGGTCCTCGCGCGCGGCGTACTTGAACTGCACGTCGACGATGAAGTCGATCGCGCCGCGCTGATAGTTGCCGACCATCATCAGCCCGCCGGCGCAGGCGATGCCGAGCACCGACAGCAACGCCTTCAGCGGCCGCCGCTCGATGTGGCGCAGGATCATGCGCGTCGGCGCGGCGAACCCGTGCGCAAGGCCCACACGCTCGGCGAGCGTGGCGCGATAGACCTCGGGCGTCTCCGGGCGCATGCCCTCGGCCGGCGACAGCCGCACCGCGCGCGCCACCGCAAACGCGGTGCCGCCGACCGCCGCCACCGCGCCGACCCCGAAGGCCACCGCGATCACGCCCGGCGGCAGCAGATAGTCGAGGTAGGGAAAACGGAAGGTCGTCTCGGTGTACACATTGGCGAGACCCTGGCCGAACCAGGCGCCGAGCGCGATGCCGGCGGCCACCCCGAGCGCCGCCATCAACAGCACCAGCTTCAGGTAGTGCAGGCCGATCGCCGCGTACGAATAGCCGAAGGCCTTGAGGATGGCGATCTGGTCGCGCTGCAGCGCAATCAGCCGGCTCAGCACCACGTTGAGCAGGAAGGCGGCGACGCCGAGGAAGATGGCGGGGAAGATCGTCGCCATCGTCTGCAGCTGCTTCATTTCCTCGTCGAGGAAGCGGTTGGAGAACTGGTCGCGGCGGCCGTAGGCGCCGGTGCCGCCGTAGGGCGCGAGCACCGCGTCGACGCGGTCGACCACGTCCTGCAGCTTGGCGCCGCGCGCGAGCGTGAGGCTCGCGTGGTTGAACGCACCCTCCATGTCGAACGCGGCGGCGAGCGCGCTGCGCCCCATCCACAGCACGCCGTAGCGCTTGAAGTCGGGGAACATCGAGCCCGGCGCGATCTGGTAGACGTATTCCGGCGACACCGCGACCCCCACCACGGTGAGTTGCTTGCGCTTGCCGTGGATGATCGCGGCAAGCCGGTCGCCGGGCTGGAAGCCGTGCGCATCGGCGAAGGTGTCGGACAGCACCACTTCGTCCGCGCTCCAGGGCTGCACGCTGCGGCCGCGCTTGAGGTGCAGTCCGTTGAGCACCGGTTCGCCGACGTCGGGCAGCGACAGCAGCTGTCCGGTGATGGGGTCGGAGAAGCCCTCCACTTCCAGCTTCACGCCCGCCTTCACCCGCGTCTCCAGCCGCTCGACGCCGGGAATCGCGGCGATGCGCTCGGCCACCGGCTCGGGCGCGCGCTTCAGCGCGGCGAAGACCTCGGCGAAGCGGTATTCGGCGTAGAAGCGGTCGCGCGTCGTCGCCAGCGAATCGTAAGTGGAGAGCGACATCACCAGGGTCGCCACCCCGCCCATGATCACCGCCGCGATCGCCAGCACCTGCCCGCGCAGATGCCAGAGGTCGCGGAAGAGCTTGCGGTCGAGCGCCTTCATGGCAGGGCCGGCGTCACCAGCTGAGTTCGTGCGCCGACTTCTTCGCGGCGTTGGCGTGGATCTCGGCGATGCGCCCGTCGGACAGGCGGATCACGCGGTCGGCCATGTCGGCGATGCCGGCGTTGTGGGTGATCAGAACCGTCAGCGTGCCGAGTTCACGGTTCACTTTTTCCAGCACTTCGAGCACCACCACGCCGGTGGCGGAATCGAGCGCGCCGGTCGGCTCGTCGCACAGCAGCACCGCCGGGTTCTTCGCCACCGCCCGCGCGATCGCCACCCGCTGCTGCTCGCCGCCCGAGAGCTGCGCCGGGAAGTGGTCGAGACGGTTGCCCAGGCCCACCAGCGCGAGCGCGTCCTCGGGCCGCATCGGCGCATCGGCGATCTCAGTCACCGCGGCGACGTTCTCGCGCGCGGTGAGGCTGGGAATGAGGTTGTAGAACTGGAACACGAAGCCGACGTGCTCGCGGCGGAAGCGCGTGAGCTCGGTCTCCGAGGCGCCGGTGAGCGCGTGGTCGAGGTAGCGCACCTCGCCGCCGGTCGGCGCGTCGAGCCCGCCGAGGATGTTGAGCAACGTCGACTTGCCGCTGCCCGACGGCCCCAGCAGCACGACGAGTTCGCCGCGATAGAGCGTGAGGTCGATGCCGCGCAGCGCGTGCACCTCGACCTCGCCCATGCGGTAGACCTTGGTGAGGCCGCGGGCGACGAAGACGGGCTGGGCGGTGTCGGCAGGCATGGAATCTATCTTGCCATGCGCGTTGGCGCTCTGCATCGTCATTGCGAGCGAAGCGAAGCAATCCAGTTGAGCGGTTCAGCGTGCCTCCTGGATTGCCGCGTCGCTACGCTCCTCGCAATGACGTTTCATCGAGCCGATATCGTGTCAATCTGGCGCCGCCGGCAGGTACTCCGCGAACCACCCCGCCGCGCGCGTCGCCACCGCTTCCAGCGTGCCGGGCTCCTCGAACAGGTGCGTCGCGCCGGGCACGATGACGAGTTCCTTTTTGCAGCGCAGCCGGTCGTAGGCCTGCTGGTTGAGGTCGATCACGCCGTCGTCGTAGCCGCCGACCAGCAGCAGCGTCGGCGCGGTCACCTTCGCCAACGCCTGCGGGCTCGCGAGGTCCGGCCGGCCGCCGCGCGAGACGACGGCGCGCGCCTGCGGCCCCAGCGCCGCGGCCGCTTCGAGCGCGGCGGCGGCACCGGTGCTGGCGCCGAAAAAGCCGAGCGGCAACGCCCGGGTCGCCGCCTCTTTGCCCGCCCAGTGCGCGGCATCGAGCAGGCGCCGGGTCAACAGGCCGATGTCGAAGCGGCGTGCGTAGTCCGTGTCTTCCTCGGGGGTGAGCAAATCCATCAGCAGCGTGCCGACCTTCGCCGCGCGCAATACGCTGGCGACATAGGTGTTGCGCGGCGAATGGCGCGACGAGCCGCTGCCGTGGGCGAACAGCACCAGACCGACGGCATCGTCCGGCAACTCCAGCATGCCCTCGACGGTGACGCGGCCGGCGGGAATATGAACCAGGCTCGCGTGGCTCATGCGCGATGCGACCGGTGCAGGGCGACCGGGATGCGGCGATTGCCGAAAGGATGCGAGAAGGCGCCGAAGCGACCGGCGATCGCGGTGCCGCAGTGCGGGCAGTGGCCGTCGGGCGTGAGCTGGTAGTCGTCGATGCGGTACCAGTCGCGCACGATCAGCGGCTTGCCGCAGCCGGGGCAAAAAGTGGTGCCGCCGGTCACGTCGTGCACGTTGCCGGTGTACACATAATGCAGCCCGGCCTTCAGCGCGATCGCGCGCGCGCGGGTCAGCGTCGAAGGCGGCGTCGCCGGCACGTCCATCATTTTCCAGTCGGGGTGGAAGGCGGAAAAGTGCAGCGGCACGTCGGGGCCGAGCGCCTTCATGATCCACGCGGAGAGCGCCTCGACCTCGGCGTCGGAGTCGTTGTGGCCGGGGATCAGCAGCGTGGTGATCTCCAGCCAGACGTCGGTCTCGTGCTTCAGATACACCAGCGTGTCGAGCACCGGCTGCAGATGGCCGCCGGTGAGCTTGACGTAGAAATCCTCGGTGAAGCCCTTGAGGTCGACGTTGGCGGCGTCCATCTTCGCGTAAAACGCCCGACGCGGTGCCTCGGTGATGTAGCCGGCGGTCACCGCCACGGTCTGGATGCCACGTGCGCGGCAGGCGTCGGCGACGTCCATCGCGTATTCGGCGAAGATCACCGGGTCGTTGTAGGTGAAGGCGACGCTCCTGCAGCCCGCCTCTTCCGCCGCGCGGGCGATCTCGTCGGGCATCGCGCGGTCGACCAGGGTGTCGGTCTCGCGCGACTTGCTCATGTCCCAGTTCTGGCAGAACTTGCACGCGAGGTTGCAGCCGGCGGTGCCGAAAGAGAACACCGAGCTGCCGGGATAGAAATGATTGAGCGGCTTTTTCTCGATGGGATCGACGCAGAAGCCGGACGAGCGGCCGTAGGTCGTCAGCACCAGCTTGCCGCCTTCCATCTTGCGCACGAAGCACAGGCCGCGCTGGCCTTCGTGCAGCTTGCAGTAGCGCGGGCAGAGGTCGCACTGGATGCGGCCGTCGGGCAGCACGTGCCACCAGCGCGCGGGATAGTGCGATTCAGGAATGGACACGGGCGGCCTCCTTCTCTTTCCATTTGGCGACGGTGTAGCGCGACAGGCGCACGTCGTCGTGCCAGAAATCGGCCGGCAGCCCCGCCTTGCGCTTGAGGTGCGCGAGGAATTCGGCGGGATCGGGCAACTGCGCCCACACCTGCGGCAGGAAGGTGCTGCGGTGGGGGCCGTACTCGAACACCACGCCGTCGACTTCCGGGCGCAGTGCGGCGCGCGCCTCGGCCTCGCCCTTCACGTCGAGCGCCTGCGCGGGCGACAGCAGCGACACCTCGACCAGGATGCCGTCGAATTCGTCGCGCGTGAGCGGCCGGAAGCGCGGGTCGTGGAAAGCCGCCGCCACCGCGTTCTCGCGCACGTCGAGGCCGAGCGGCCGGCGCGCTTCGAGACTGCCGATGCAGCCGCGCAGGTCGCCGAAGCGGGTGAGCGTGACGAAGGTCGCGCCGGGTTCGGAGAGCCACGCCGCGTCGGCGGGCTTGGTCGCGGGCCCGCCGAGCTTGCCGGCGATTTCCGAACGCGCCAGCGCAAGCAGGGTTTCGCCCTGTGCGTCCGCGTCCGGATGGACCGACGCCGTCCCGGGCACGAAGGCGAACGCCGCGTAGCCGACCACCCGCTCGGGGTCGCCCGCGGTATCGGCGGAATTGCGCAGATCGAGCTCGACCGGGCGCAGGCCGTGCCGCCTGGCGGCGAGCAGCAGTCCGTTCACCGGCGTCGCGCCGCAGGCCTGCTCGTGGTTCAAATGCGGATTCATTGCCAGGATCGCGTTCGCGGTGCCGCGGTCGATCTGCCGCGCCAGCTTTGCCGGCAGGAAATGCGAGAGGTCGGAACTGATCACGATCAGCGTCTCGTCGCCGCCCCACACGGTTTCCAGCACTTCGGCGACCTCTGCCGCCGTGGCTTCGCCCACTGCCAGCGGCAGCAGGCTGAAGTCGCCCAGCACCTGCTGCAGGAAGGGCAGCTGCACTTCCAGCGAATGCTCCATCTGGTGCGCGGCGGCGCTCGTCACCACCTGGGGCAGCCCGGCGAGCGCCTGCATGCCCGCCCTGTCGAGTTCCACCTCGCCGAGCGGCGTGGCGAAACGCGCCGCGCCGGGCAGCGCCAGCCCGCGCACGTACACGCGGTGCGCGGGCCCCAGCAGCACCACCCGGCGGATGCGGCCGCGCAAGGCGGCAAGCCGGGCATAGGCGCTGGCGGCGACCGGCCCCGAATAGATGTAGCCGGCGTGCGGCACGATGATCGCCTTGGGCACGCCCGCTGTACCGCCGGCCGGCGCGTGCGCCAGCAGGTCGGACACGGTGTGCGCGAGCATGCGGGGATCGTCCGGATAGAACATTCCGGCAACGGCGGCGGGTCGGATGGCAGTCATGGCAGGTCCCTCACTGTTCAGTCTAGTCAATGCGGGGGGATTGCTCGCATTCAAGGTGGCGTACTGTTACGGCGAGTTGGGGGCGGCACCCTGTGGGAGAGCCGCCCTCAGTCCGGCGACAGATAGCGGCACGACGATCGCGGCGGGGTCGCCGCTCCCGCTCCGCGTCGCGCCCGCGCCCAACGCAGCGCACCCTGTGCGTCATCCCCGGTAATATTGGAAAAAAACAGCCATCACGGGAGGCATAGGGTGTTATCCAGGCAAGCAAGCGGCGCGGGCGCGCTCCTGAAATCCATTCTGCAGGAATCCCCCGACGAGGTGCTGGTGTTCGACGCCGCCAGCCTGCGCATCGTCCAGGCCAACCCGGCCGCCGTGCACAACCTGCACTACCCGCTCAGGACCTTCAAGACCCTGACGCTGCGCGACTGCCTCGCCGACGCCGACGCCGCGGCACTGCCCGACCGGCTCGCGGCGCTGCAGGACAGTCCACGTCAGCGAATGCGCTTCCAGGCGCAATGCCGCCGCCGCGACGGCAGCCTCTATCCGGCCGACATCCGCCTGTTCCACAGCACGGCGGACGGCAAGGCCGTCTTCATCTGGATCGCCACCGACGCCAGCGAGCGCGAGGCCACCCGCCGGGCGCTGGCGCATTCCGCCTCCGACCTGCGCGCCATCGTGGCGCATATTCCGGGCATGGCCTATCAGGTGCAGCGCGCGCCCGACGGCAGCGCGGTCCTGCGCTACGTCAGCGCCCAGTCGGCGCAACTGCTCGGCATCAAGCCCGCCGCGCTGCGCACCGACCCCGGCCTGTTCTATAAACTGATCCTCGACGAGGACAAGCCGGACTACGAAGCCAGCCTCGCCGAAGCCGGCGGCGTCCACCTGACCTTCAACTGGGTCGGCCGCATCTGGATGGAAGCCTGGAAGGACGTGAAATGGGTCAACCTGCGGGTGAGCCGGCGCGACACCCCGGCGGGGCCGATCTGGGACGGCATCATGCTCAACGTCACCCACAGCAAGCTGGCCGAGGCCGAAATCCGCGAGTCCCGCGCCCAGCTCGCCGCGCTCGCCGCCCACGTCGAGACCGTGCGCGAGCGCGAACGCCTGCACCTGGCCCGCGAAGTGCACGACGACCTCGGCGGCAACCTCACCGCGATCAAGATCGGCCTCGCCTGGCTGATGCGTCACCTGCCGGACGAGGCGTCCGAGCTCGCCAGGCGCACCGCCTACCTCGACAAGGTCGTCGACCAGACCATCGATGCCACCCACCGCATCGCGGCCAGCCTGCGGCCGCCCGCGCTCGACTTCGGGATCGTGTCGGCGATCGAGTGGATGTTGAAGCGCTTCCAGTCCTACACCGACATCGCCTGCGAATTCCGCGCGCCGGAACAAAAGATCCAGCTCGGGCCCGACGTCGACATCGCCGTGTTCCGTATCGTGCAGGAGGCGCTGACCAACGTCGCCAAGCACGCCCACGCCAGCCGCGTGAAGGTCACGCTGAGCGTCTCGCGCGCGGCGCTCAAGCTCACGGTCACCGACAACGGCGGCGGCATCCCGCCCGGCGCCGAGCGAAAAGGTGGCGACAGTTTCGGCGTGCTCGGCATGATCGAGCGCGCCACCACGCTGGGCGGCGAATTGAGCGTCGCGCCGGCCGGCCGCCGCGGCACCCGCGTCAGCCTGCGCGTCCCGCTGCCCGGCGCCCGCAAATGACGGCATAATTCCGGCGTCCCCCGACCTGAAACCCCCGTGCCCGCCGCCCGCCTCACCCGCATCCTCATCGTCGACGACCACGCCATCGTGCGCGAAGGCCTGAAACAGATCCTCGCCGAAGTCGACGACATCGAAGTCGCCGGCGAGGCCGACTGCGCCAGCGCGGCCCTGCGCACCGTCCGCCAGCAGCCCTACGACATGGTGCTGATGGACATTTCCATGCCCGACCGCAGCGGCCTCGAAACGCTGGAGCTGATGAAGAAGGAATACCCGGACCTGCCGGTGCTCATGCTCTCCATGCACCGCGAAACCCAGTACGCCGTGCGGGCGCTGAAAACCGGCGCCGCCGGCTACCTCAACAAGCAGAGCGCGCCCGCCCAGCTCATCGACGCCATCCGCATGGTCGCCGCCGGCAAAAAATACATCAGCGCCGAAGTCGCCCAGGAACTCGCCAGCCAGGTCAGCGGCGAACGCGACGTCGCGCCGCACGAAACCCTGTCCAACCGCGAATACCAGACCCTGTGCCTGATCGCCTCCGGCCTGCCGGTATCCGCCATCGCCGACAAGCTCGCGCTCTCGGTCAAGACCATCAGCATGTATCGCGCCCGCTTGCTGAAGAAGATGCAGCTGAAGAACAACGCCGAACTGACCCACTACGCGATCAAGCAGGGCTTGCTGGACTAGGGGCTAGGGGCTAGGGGCTAGGGGCTAGGGGCTAGGGGCTAGGGGCTAGGGGCTAGGGGCTAGGGGCTAGGGGCTAGGGGCTAGGGGCTAGGGGCTAGGG
>JBFMET010000031.1:0-29218 GCA_040753235.1 Pseudomonadota bacterium | reverse complement strand
GCCCTTCGGGCAACCATTCCTGCAGCGCTTCGGGCAGCAGCATCAACTGCTGGGGGTCATAGGGGAGATAGTTGGCAGCCATCTCCCATTTATATCAGATCGGCGCTTCTGCCGCCCAGACTCCTAGCCGGGCGCCGACTTTTGACAGTGTCGCGCCGGCTCGTCTACAATGCGCGGCTTTCCTGCGGTCTTCCGCCGAAAAAAGGTGATGTAGCTCAGTCGGTTAGAGCATCGGATTCATAATCCGGGGGTCGGCAGTTCAAGTCTGCCCATCACCACCAGATTCCCGCCTGCCGCCGCCTTTTCCCGGGCGTCGGTTCCCGCCCCCAGTCTATTCACTGCCCCGGCGATCTCATGAAAAAGCTCTACATCAAAACCTTCGGCTGCCAGATGAACGAGTACGACTCGGACAGGATGGCCGACGTGCTCGGCGTCGCCGAGGGCCTCGCGCCGACCGCGACGCCGGACGACGCCGACGTCATCCTGTTCAACACCTGCTCGGTGCGCGAGAAGGCGCAGGAAAAGGTGTTCCACGACCTCGGCCGGGTGCGTCACCTGAAGCAGGCGAACCCGAATCTCATCATCGGCGTCGGCGGCTGCGTCGCCTCGCAGGAAGGCGCGGCCATCGTCGCGCGCGCGCCCTTCGTCGACGTGGTGTTCGGCCCGCAGACGCTGCACCGCCTGCCCGAACTGATCGCGCAGCGTCGCGAGACCGGCCGCGCCCAGGTCGACATCAGCTTTCCCGAAATCGAGAAGTTCGATCACCTGCCGCCGGCGCGCGTCGAGGGCGGCGCGGCCTTCGTCTCGATCATGGAAGGCTGCTCCAAGTACTGCACCTTCTGCGTCGTGCCCTACACCCGCGGCGAGGAGGTCTCGCGTCCGTTCGATGACGTCATCGCCGAGGTCGCTCGGCTCGCGGAGCATGGCGTGAAGGAAGTCACGCTGCTCGGGCAGAACGTCAACGCCTACCAGGGCGCGCTGCACGACGGCGGCACCGCCGACTTCGCCTTCCTGCTGGAGATGGTGCACGAGATTCCCGGCATCGAGCGCATCCGGTACACGACCAGCCACCCGCGCGAAATGACGCAGCGCCTGATCGAGTGCTACGGCAAGCTGCCCAAGCTGGTGTCGCATCTGCATCTGCCGGTGCAGTCGGGCTCGGATCGCATCCTGGCGGCGATGAAGCGCGGCCACACCGTGCTCGAATTCAAGTCCATCGTGCGGAAACTGCGCGAGCAGCGCCCCGGTCTCTGCCTGTCGTCCGACTTCATCGTCGGCTTCCCGGGCGAGACCGAGGCCGATTTCGAGGCGACCATGAAGCTCATCGTCGAGCTCGACTTCGACGCCAGCTTCTCCTTCATCTACAGCAAGCGCCCCGGCACCCCGGCGGCGGACTATCCTGACGATGTGAGCGCGGAACTCAAGACCCGGCGATTGATGAAGCTGCAGGCGCAGATCGAGGCGCAGGCGCAAAAGGTGAACCAGGCCATGGTCGGCAGCGTGCAGCGCGTGCTGGTCGAGGGCCGTGCGCGCAAGAACGCCGACGAACTGGCGGGGCGCACCGACAACAACCGCATCGTCAACTTCCCCGGTCACGCGCGCCTGATCGGACAATTCGTCGACGTCGTCATCACCGACGCCTATCCGCACAGCCTGCGCGGTGAAGTGACCGTCACCGAAAGCGAGACCGCTTGAAGACCGACATCGTCGAACTGCGGCTGGCGCCGGAAGACAACCGGCGGCTCGCCAACCTGTGCGGGCCGATGGACGAGAACCTGCGCCAGATCGAGGCGGCGTTCGACGTCACCATCGGGCGCCGCGGGTCCAGCTTCCGTTTCAGCGGCGACGCCGCGCAGGCGGAGAAGGGCGCGCAGGCGATCGAGCATTTCTACAACCGCGCGCACGACGAACTCTCGCTCGACGACATCCAGCTGGGTCTCGTCGAACTCACGCGCGGCCGTGGCGACGAGGAGGGTCCTGCGCTGCGCACGCGGCGCGCCGACCTGCGCGCGCGTACCCCGCGCCAGGGTGACTACATCGAGCAGATCCGCGGCCACGACATCACTTTCGGCGTCGGCCCCGCCGGCACCGGCAAGACCTATCTTGCCGTCGCCTGCGCGGTCGACGCGCTGGAGCGCGAGCAGGTCAAGCGCATCGTGCTGACGCGCCCGGCGGTGGAAGCCGGCGAACGGCTGGGTTTTTTGCCGGGCGACCTCACCCAGAAGGTCGACCCCTACCTGCGCCCGCTGTACGACGCGCTCTACGACCTGATGGGCTTCGACAAGGTGACGCGCCTGATCGAACGCCACGCCATCGAGGTCGCGCCGCTCGCCTTCATGCGCGGGCGTACCCTGAACCACGCCTTCATCATCCTCGACGAGGCGCAGAACACCACCCCCGAGCAGATGCAGATGTTCCTCACCCGCATCGGTTTCGGCGCGCGCGCCGTGGTGACCGGCGACCCGACGCAGATCGACCTGCCCAAGCATGTGAAGTCCGGCCTGCTTGACGCCGTCGATGTTCTCGAAGGCGTGCGCGGCATCGCCTTCACCCACTTCCTGTCCGAAGACGTGGTGCGCCACCCGCTGGTCGGCCGCATCGTCGACGCCTACGCCGCGCGCCGCGCAAAAGCCGATGCCTGAGCCCGCGTTAAGCCTGTCGGTGCAGTTCGCCAGCGAGGCGGGCGAACTGCCCGGCCGCGCGCAGGTGCGCCGCTGGGTTGCCGCCGCGCTCGAACACGACGCCGAGATCACCGTGCGCATCGTCGACGCCGACGAGGCGCAGGCGCTCAACCAGGACTTTCGCAAGAAGGCTTACGTGCCCAATGTGCTGACCTTCGAATACGGCGAAGTGGCGCCCGGCGTGCTCGGCGGCGACGTGGTGATCTGTGCGCCGGTGGTGGCGCGCGAGGCGCGCGAGCAGGGCAGGCCGCTGAAGGATCATTACGCCCACATGACCGTCCACGGCGTGCTGCACCTGCAGGGCTACGATCACCTCGACCCGGCCGGGGCCGATATCATGGAATCACGCGAAATCGCTATACTGAAGCGGTTTCACATCCCCAATCCCTACACTTCCTGATACGAAAATGGAGTCTGACAGTAGTCCCAAACCCAGAGCCTGCCGCCATTTATTTCACGCCTGCGTTGCTGCGATAAAGCGATGGATGCAAGGCGTGTCGCACCGGCAAGGGCCATCCCTTGCCAAGCGGCGCAACGCAGCAGACGCGCTTTATCGCAGCAACCCTTCGGGGCGGGTCGATTCGGGGTCATCCCTTTGTCGCGATCCGCTTACTGTGAATAACCCGGTTGCGCGTCTCGCTTCGCGGGCTGTTCTCCGAATCGAACTTGCCGCAGGTGCGAAATAAATGGCGGCAGGCTCTAATTTGCTCGAGCGCCTCTCCCACTGGCTGATGCGCGAACCCGAAGACCGTGAACAGCTCATCGAGCTTTTGCACGGCGCCTACGAAAACAGCCTGATGGACGCCGACGCCCTGGCGATGATCGAGGGCGTGCTGCAGGTGTCCGAAATGCGCGTCGGCGAGATCATGATCCCGCGCGCACAGATGGACGTCGTCGACATCAACGACGCGCCCGAAACCTTCATCCCCTTCGTGATCGAGACCGCGCACTCGCGCTTCCCGGTCATCGACAAGGACCGCGACGACGTCATCGGCATCCTGCTGGCGAAGGATCTGCTGCGCCACTACGCCGAATCCGACACCGACATCCGCGGCATGCTGCGCCCGGCCGTGTTCATTCCGGAATCGAAGCGGCTCAACGTGCTGCTGAAGGAGTTCCGCTCCAACCGCAACCACATCGCCATCGTCGTCGACGAATACGGCGGCGTGGCCGGGCTGGTGACGATCGAGGACGTGCTGGAGCAGATCGTCGGCGACATCGAGGACGAATACGACTTCGACGAGACCGAGGACAACATCATCCGCGAGCACGAAGGCGTGTTCCGCGTGAAGGCCGGCACCGAGATCGACGATTTCAACCAGATGCTGGGCGCGCAGTTCTCCGACGAGGAATTCGACACCGTCGGCGGGCTGGTGATTTCGCGCTTCGGCCACCTGCCCAAGCGCGGCGAGTCGGTGAAGTTCGACGGCTTCCAGTTCAGCGTGCTGCGCGCCGACAGCCGCCGCGTGCACGCGCTGCGCGTGACCCGGCTGGCGCCGGAAGAAGAGGACGCCCAGTTGCCGCTGGTGTAAACCCCGTCATTGCGAGCGCTGTTGCCTTGGGCCACGAGGCCGAAGGCCGTGGTGGGAAGCATCCAGCTTGCGTGCACGCTCGACCGGTTTGCTTCGCTCCGCTCGCAAAGACAGCTTGAATTAAAGGGCACTTCTTTAAATTCAATTTCCGTCATTGCGAGCGTAGCGAAGCAATCCAGAATCGCTGACGTATCAACGATCTTTCTGGATCGCCACGTCGCTTCGCTCCTCGCGATGACCATTTATAGAAGTGCCCTAAAGCGTGTGCTGCCGGTCGCCGCGCGCAAAGCCCGCGAGCGGGGGCACCTCGCCCCTGGCCAGGCCGATCACCTTGAACAATTCCCCCATTTCGGCCGGCGACACCAGCCGCTGCACCGCGTTCGCCTGCGGCAGGTAGGCGGCCGCGTCGGTCGGCGGCGTCTGCATCAGCAGTTCGGTCAGGCCGCTGTTCAGCAGGAAACCCGCCTGGCTGGTGAAGCCGGCGAGCGTGAGCCCCGCCGCCATGCCGGCGCGCGCCACGGCGCTGAAGTCGACGTGCGCGGTGAGGTCGCACAAGCCCGGCAGATAGAAGGGATCGTCGAGCGCGTGGTGGCGATAATGCGCGCGCAGCGTGCCCATGTGGCGCTGCGGGTGGTAGTACTCGCTGGCGGCAAAACCGTAGTCGATCATCAGGATCAGGCCGCGGTCGAGGCTGGCGGCGAGCGAGGCGATCAGCGCGTCGGCGGCGAGGTTGATTTCGGAGACGTAGTCCGGCACCCGATCGAGCGCCTCGGCGCGCGCGCGCAGCACCGGGTCGGCGATGGACCGGTCCTGCCAGGCGAAGCCGTCACCTGCCGCCACCACGCCCCGCACCTGCGGGCCGGCGTCGGTCCAGTGCACCATCTCCGCCGGCAGCGCGTCGAGCACCTCGTTGCCGAGGATCACGCCGGTGAAGCGTGCGGGCAGGGCGTCCAGCCACTGCACGCGCTCGGCCAGATGCGGTACCGCGCGCGTGAGCGCGGCCTGTTGCCGTTCGCGCAGGTCGGCGCTCACATCCAGGATCGCATAGCGCGCCGGCAGCGCGCCGAGCCGCTCGAGTTCGCCCAGCACGTCCGCCGCCAGCTTGCCGCTGCCGGCGCCCAGTTCCAGCACCTCGCCGCCGGTTGCAGCGAGCACCGGCGCGATCGCGTGCGCCAGCGTGCGGCCGAACAGCGGCGTCAGTTCGGGCGCGGTGACGAAGTCGCCGGCGGCGCCGAACTTCGCTGCGCCGGCCGCGTAGTAGCCCAGCCCCGGTGCGTAGAGCGCGGCCTCCATGTAGCGCGAGAACGGCACCCAGCCGCCGGCCGCCGCGATCAGCGAGCGCAGGTGGGCGGCCACGCGCTGGCTGTGGGCAAGGGCGTCGGCGGACGGGACGGGCAGCATCGGGTTCATGGATAATGCAGAATCCACGGAATATAAAGGCGAATCCCGATGCAAGGCAAAGTCGTATTGATTACCGGCGGGGCCAGGCGCGTGGGCGCGGCGTCGGCGCGCCTGCTGCACGCGGCCGGCGCCAACCTGATGATCCACTATCGCAGCTCGGCCGCCGAGGCGCGCGCGCTGCAGGCCGAGCTCAACGCCATCCGCCCCGATTCGGTCGCGCTGATCCAGGCCGATCTGCTCGACATCGGCGGCCTGCCCGCGCTGGTGAACCAGACCGTCGCCACCTTCGGCGGGCTCGACGTGCTGCTCAACAACGCGTCGAGCTTCTACCCCACGCCGGTGGGCAGCATCACCGAAAAGGACTGGGTCGACCTGATGGGCAGCAACCTCAAGGCGCCGATGTTCCTGTCGCAGGCCGCCGCGCACGAGCTGAAGAAGCGGCGCGGCTGCATCATCAACATCACCGACATCCACGCCGAGCGGCCGATGAAGAGCTACGTCGTCTATTCCGTCGCCAAGGCCGGGCTGGTCGGGCTCACCAAGTCCATGGCGCGTGAACTCGCGCCGGAAGTGCGCGTCAACGGCATCGCGCCCGGCCCCATCATGTGGCCCGAGGACGATTCCAACTTCGACGAAGTCTCGCGCCAGCGCATCGTCTCGCACACCATGCTCAAGCGCGCCGGCGACCCGCACGACATTGCGCTCGCCGTGCGCTTCTTCGCCATGGACACCCACTACGTCACCGGCCAGATCCTGGCGGTCGACGGCGGGCGCAGCGCCAAGCTCTGAAAAGACAACGCCGCTGTCGTCCTGCAACGACAGCGGCGTGCGCGAGCCCCGTATGCGGTCAGCGGCGGCGCGGTTCAGCGGCGGACGGATTGGTGGCGGCCGAACACCGTCGTCGGCGAAGCGTCCGCCGTGTCGACCGTCTCGCCGTCCGGCTCGACCGATTGCGGCGTGTCCACCTTCACCAGGCTGGGGCCGCCTGCCAGCGTCGCCACGTCGCCCGCCAGCGTGCCGCCTTCCTCGACGCTCATCGCGCCGTAGCGGATCGTGCCGGTCACCTTGCCGGTGGCGTGGATCACCAGCCGCTTGCGTGCGGTGAGCTCGCCCTCGAAGCGGCCGTGGATTTCCGCCACGTCGATTTCCGCCTTGCCGGCGAACACGCCGCCTTCGGCGATGCGGATCACCCGGCTGTTCATCGAAGCCTCCACGCGGCCTTCCACCACCAGGATTTCGCAGTCGGTGATTTCCGAGCCCTTCAGCTTGATGTTCGGGCCGACGATGAGCTTGCTGCCCGCTTCGACCGGCGCCTCCGGAGCCGCCTCCGCCTTCGGGGGCTCGTTCGTTCGGGCGGACGCAAGCGGTGCGGCGTGATGGCGCTGCGATTCGCTACGGGCGGTGCCGGTCTGGCCGGGCTGCATGAATGTCTTGAGCATGGTGGGCACTCTTTCAAAAATGGGTTGAAACGCTCTGGTGTGGTCGCGGCCGGGAGCGGCCGCGGAACCTCTACAGCAGCGAGCGTGCCAGCAGGCGAAATCCTTTATTGAACAGGGGTATAGCCGTGGGCCGCGGTTTTCGGCCCGGCATCCGGCCGCAAAATCGTCGCCCTGTGACGACGGCAAGATGACTTGTCGGGCATGAAGTCCCGGCAAAACAAAGACTTGAAAACAAGCATGCCTGTCGCAGGTTGGCGACAGGCATTGAGCGCAACCCCGGCCAAGAGCGTGCCGGGGTTTGCTACTCCATACGATGTCGCTCGACGTAGTCGCGCAAGGCCTCATCCATGCGCGATTGCCAGCCCGCGCCCGTGGATTTGAAACACCCCACGACCTCGGGGCTGTAGCGCACCGAAACCAGCAGCTTCTTGTTGTCCGACTTGGGCCGGCCACGCAGCGTGCGCATGGGCGCCATTTCCTTCAACTGCCTCGGCGTGAGCGGTTGCGCGTCCGGATCGTTGCGGGCCGCCGCAGTGATCGCCTTGTCTTCTCCCACCGTGGGCATCGCCACGGCAGGGCGTTTAGACGCTTTGGACATAATGTTTCACCTCGCGGCGATTGGCGCCACACAGCCTGCCGCGAGCTGGCGACAGCGTAAGTCGGGGCGGCAAAAGGCAAGACCCCGAAGTTGGTATTGGCGGTGGTCCGTGTTTAGTGCGCAGGCTTTTCGCGAGCGATTTCAAGCTCGCGTGCCAGTGCGTCGAGTCGCTTATCCCGCGTCCAAAGCCGGGCACCTTCAGTCAGGGCGGTTGCAGTCAGCAAGTGTGCATCGATGTAGCCGATGCCGCGCCCCATCAGGCTACGGCGTTCGATAAAGAACAACACCTCCTGCTCCTGTGCCACCCGTGCCTGCGGCAAGGCGGCCAGCAGCCCCAGGATCTCGGCACGCGCTTTCAACTGCCCGCACGCCAGTTCGCCGATCACGAAGGGGTGGCTGAGCACCAGACCGGTTTCCAGAACCGAAGCCACCTGCGCATCACCTTGCCGCAGGTGGTCGATCCAGACAGATGTATCAAGCAGGATCACGCTGCGCTGTCGCTGCGGCGTCGGGGGACAGGCCTCAGATCAGGCTCGCTGCCGCCCAGTCGCGCCAGCCGCCGTGCGCTCTCGCGCTGAATCAGTGCAGACAGCGCTTCGCGCAGCAAAGCCGAGCGCTCCGCTACGCCAGACAGCGAGTGGGCGCGTTCCAGCAAGGCGTCATCAAGGTTGATGGTGGTTCGCATAGGATATCCCACTTAAAATGATGCCTCAATATAGCATCAATAGATGCCATATTGAGTGAGGCGGGTCTGGAAACCTGCCTGAAACAATTGTGCCTGAGACCCTGTTTTTCCCTCGATTGCCAGACATTGGGGTGGGCAGCGCAGCCGGGCTGCCTTGTCTTGGTCTTTCTCTCCGGCCGCTCCCCCGAGAGTACTCGGTAGTCAGCGCGCTAGAAGTTGGCCTGCGCGCGTTTGCATTCGGCCACGCCCTTTTTGCCGGTCGCCTCGTCGACCTGCTACAGTTGGCTGCGCGCCATCCACACGCCCATCTTCACCTCCTGCCAGACGTAATAGGATTTCCCCGCCGCCGCATCCAGCTTGAGCGCGGACGTGTTTTCCGCGATCGAGCTCACCTCATGCGCACCCGGATCCACCTCGAACAGGAAATAGGTCTGCGGCCCGGTCTGCCCGGCGACCTTGCCGTTCAGCGCAACCGTCAGCGGAATCGCGCCGCCGAAGGATTCATTGCGGTACACGTAGATGTTGGCCTTGCCTTCGCGCACGGCGAAGGTTTTGGCCTTGGCGTCCTCGTCGAGCGAGGCCATCGGCACCGAAGCGCAGCCGCTCACCAGCGTGGCAAACAGCAATGCGGCATAAACAAAGAACGGATTTCTGGTTTTCATACAGCCTCCCTTGGCGGTTGGAATATTGTTTGAATGCGTTGCTGGATGGATGGGGGAAGCCTCCAGAGGCCGCCCCGGTGCTTATAGTAATTCGGGCCGGGCTGCTTGCGTGCGTGTAAACCGAAGCAGACCCTTTTTAGTTCGAGCGGCGCCCCTAGCACGTGTGATGGGAAACCGTGGCGAGCCCAGTTGTTACAAAGTCAGGGGTGGGCTGAAAAAGCGATGCGCCCTCTTAACCGCACGGCTTGACGTTACTAACGCGAGGCGTTAGTGTTGCGGCATGATCAAGCGATTCAAGTGTCGCGAAACACAAGCGTTGTTTGAGGGGAAACGCTCCCCCCGGTTTGCCAACATCGCCAGTGTAGCGATCCGCAAATTGCAGATGCTGCACGCCGTCGAGCGCCTGGAGTCCTTGCGCATTCCGCCGCAAAACCGGCTCGAAGCGCTCAAGGGCGACCGCAAGGGTCAATGGAGCATCCGCGTCAACGACCAGTGGCGCGTGTGCTTCGTCTGGAAGGACGGCGCGGCGTGGGACGTGGAAATCGTCGATTATCACTAGGAGGCATCATGGCAAAACGTCAAATTCCGCTCGCCACCCCCGGCGAAATCCTGCTGGAAGAATTTCTCAAGCCGCTGGGCGTGACCCAATACCGGCTGGCCAAGGAAATCGGCGTGCCGCAGCGCCGCATCGGGGAAATCGTCGCCGGCAAGCGCAGCATCACCGCCGATACCGCCGCGCGCCTGGGTGTCTTCTTTGGCATGGAAGCCGAGTTCTGGCTGAACCTGCAAGCGCACTACGACCTCGCGATCACGCGCGAGGCGCTGGCCGAGAACCTGGCGGCGATCCATCCGCTGGCAGCGGCAGCGTAATTAGGGGCAAAAGGCAAGACCTGACCCCGTGATCTGCGTGGGGGCAAAAGGCAAGACCTGACCCCGTGATCTGCGTGCTGGCCGCCCAGGCTGTGCAAATGCTTGTCGCCCGAGACGATCAACCCTGCCTGTCCGGCGACGGCGCATGCGATCACATGATCGTCGTCGGCATCCTGTTCGATTACGCGTGGCACTTCCTGAGGGGTGGCCATATAGGCCAGGCGGCAGCAAATCTGCCACGATGCCTTGGGGTGCCAATCCGGCTTGCGCCAGCCGCGTTGAAAATTTCTCCCGTGCGAGCACATCGAGCAATTCTGCCAACAGGGTTGCGCTGCTGCACAACTCGAAAGTCTGCGTGCGTGCGCCGTCAAGCAGTATCCGCGGCGGGCCGCCTGGCGAAATGATTCCCGAGACCAGCGTGTTCGTATCCAGCACTACCCGCACGATCAGGCGCGCCGGACGGTGCGATCCTGGCGTGCCGCCTGAATCTCGGCTTCGATTTCCTCATCGGAGAGTGGTGGCAGGTTCAAGGCGTCGAGTCTGGCCAGCGACTCCCCGAGATGCGCGCCAGCGGCGGCACGCTCCTCGCGCGCAGCCAGAAATTCCACGAAATCCCGCACCTCCGCCTGGCGTTGCGGCGGCAGCTTCTGCAGTTTCTCGATCAAAGCCTGTTCGACAATCGCGCTCATGGTCACTCCTTGTGATGGCCTTGTGGAAATTCTAATCCCATTTGTTGTGGTGAACGCGACTGGAAAATCAAGCCAGCTGCTTATACCCCCGATACCACTCCACCCATTTCCCGATCCCGTATTCCAGCGTCGTCGCCGGCTTGAACCCCGTGTCGCGGATGAGGTCGTCGACGTCCGCGTAGGTCGCCTGCACATCGCCGTCCTGCATCGGCAGGAAGTTCTTCTTCGCCTCCTGTCCCAGCGCCTTCTCGATGGTGCCGATGAAGTCCATCAGCTGCACCGGGGTGTGGTTGCCGATGTTGTAGAGGCGGTAGGGCGCGTGGCTGGTAGCGGGGTCGGGATTCTTGTGGTCGAAGTCGGGGTTGCCCTGCGGGATGCGGTCGAGCACTTTGACGGTGCCGTCGGCGATGTCGTCGATGTAGGTGAAGTCGCGCATCATGTCGCCGTGGTTGAAGACGTCGATGGTGCGGTTTTCCAATATTGCTGAAGTAAACAGCCACGGCGACATGTCGGGCCTACCCCAGGGACCATACACGGTGAAGTAGCGCAGCCCGGTGGTGGGCAGGCCGTAGAGGTGCGAGTAGGTGTGCGCCATCAGCTCGTTGGCCTTCTTGCTCGCGGCGTACAGGCTCACCGGGTGGTTGACCGGGTCGTGGGTGGAGAACGGGATTTTGGTGTTGGCGCCGTACACGGAGGACGAGCTGGCGTAGACGAAGTGCTTGACGCCGTGGTGGCGGCAGCCTTCGAGCAGGTTGGCGAAGCCGACGAGGTTGGACTGCACGTAGGCGTGCGGATTCTTCAGCGAGTAGCGCACGCCGGCCTGCGCGGCGAGGTTGATGACGGCGTCGAAGTGGCCCTTCTCGAACAGGTCTTCCATCACCATGCGGTCGGAGATGTCGTCCTTGACGAAGCGGAAGTTGGGGTAGGGCTTCAGCTGTTCCAGCCGCGCGAGTTTCAAGGCCGGGTCGTAGTAGTCGTTGAGGCTGTCGATGCCGACCACTTCGTCGCCGCGCTTGAGCAGGATTTGCGCGACGTGCATGCCGATAAACCCGGCCGCGCCGGTGAGCAGGATTTTCATTGTTTCTCCTCCAGGGTCGCGCCGATTCTAGCACCGCGGCCTTTACAATCTCGCCATGCCGACGCTTCGCCTGCTGCTCGACTGGAGCCTCTACAAACTGGCCCTGCTGGTCGCCGCGCCGCTGATTCCGCTGCGCCTGCTGTGGCGCGGTCGGCGCGAGCGGGGCTACCTGGAACACTGGGGCGAGCGGCTGGCGCTTGGCCCGGCGCCGGTGTCCGGGGCGCTGTGGATTCATGCGGTGTCGGTGGGCGAGATGCGCGCGGCCCAGCCGCTGATCGCGGCGCTGCGCGAGGCACACCCGGACGCGCCGGTGCTGCTCACCTGCATGACGCCGACCGGGCGCGCCACCGCCGAAGCGCTCTACGGCAGCTTTGCCCGCATCGTCTACCTGCCCTATGACTACGCGTGGCTGATGCGTCGCTTTATGCGCCGCGCGCAGCCGCGCCTGGGCGTGCTGATGGAAACCGAGCTGTGGCCCAACCTCGTCCACGCCGCGGCGCGGCGGGGCGTGCCGCTCGCGCTGGCGAACGCGCGCCTGTCCGGGCGCTCGGCGCGCGGCTACGCGCGGCTGCCGGCGCTGACGCGCGCCAGCCTGCGCAAAATCGACCTCGTCGCCGCGCAGACCGAAGCCGATGCGGCCCGCCTGCTGAAGTTGGGCGCCGCGCCGGTGCACGTCACCGGCAACCTCAAGTTCGACATCGCGCCGCCCGCCGCACAACTCGAACGCGGTGCGGCATGGCGGGTGCAATGGGGGCCGCGGCCGGTGCTGCTCGCGGCGAGCACGCGCGAAGGCGAGGAGGCGCCGCTGCTGCGCGCGTTCGCCGACACTGCGGCTCCCGAGGTATTGCTGGTGCTGGTGCCGCGCCACCCGCAGCGCTTCGGCGAAGCGGCGGGCCTGATCGAGTCGGCCGGCCTGAAATACCAGCGGCGCAGCACGCTCGACGGCCAGGCCCTGCAATCGGACACGCGCGTGCTGCTCGGCGACAGCCTGGGCGAGCTCTTCGCCTACTACGCCGCGTGCGACGTCGCCTTCGTCGGCGGCAGCCTGGCGCCGCTCGGCGGGCAGAACCTCATCGAGGCGGCGAGCGTGGGCAAGCCGATCCTGGTCGGCCCGCACACGTTCAACTTCGAGGCGGCGACGCGCGACGCGATCGACGCCGGCGCTGCGCTGCGGGTGGACGATGCGGACGCGCTGCTGGCAGCGAGCTTGAAGCTATTGAGCGATGCGCCCGCGCGCACGCGCATGGGCGAGGCGGGGCGGGATTTTGCCGCGCAGCATCGCGGCGCGGCGGCGCGGGTGGCGGGGCTGGTCGTGCCGCTGCTTTAGCTTTGGCTGGGAATGTCAGCTTTATCGTATGCGCGCTGGGGAATTACAAGTGGGCGGTTATCCCGATGGCACTTCCGACGAAGGCCCCAATCGCCGTCCCGATGACCACAGCATGTAAGACCGGATTCCTGTCTGAAAATAACAAATTGCCACCCGACAAGAACAATGCGAACAAGGTGACGGCCGCTAACAGCCATTCTCGCCATAACCATTCGAAGAAATAGCCAGATGCAAACGCTGCGGTAAGTAGGAGTGCAAATGCCCTAAGCGGTGCCATGCAACTAGGACTCACCATGTGGCGCCAGTGAACGTTGTTACCGTGCCGCAGCCGGTTTCAGATGCTGGTCGATCTCGGCCAGATCGGCCGGGGCGAGCGTGCCGACCGCGGCCTTGAGCGACAGGCCGGCGAGCAGGTAGGCGTAGCGCGCGCCGGCGAGGTCGCGGCGGGCGGAGAACACCTGCTGCTCGGCGTCGAGCACGTCGAGGTTGGTGCGCACGCCGACATCCAGCCCGAGCTTGGTCGAGTCGAGCTGCGCCTTCGTCGACACCAGCGCCTGCTCCAGCGCGCGCACGCGCGCCGCGCCGCTGTTGACGTTGAGCCAGGCCTGGCGCGCCGAGAGGCCGGCTTCGCGGCTGGCGGCTTCGAGATCGTGGCGCGCCTTCTCCTGGTTGGCCACCGCCTCGCGCACGCGCGAGCTGGTGAGCCCGCCCTGGTAGAGCGGCAGGTTCAGCTCGAGCCCGATGCTGGCGGTGCGGGTGTCGACCTGCTGCACGCCGAAGTTCTGGTTGTTGCTGATGGTGTAGCCGGCAACCGCATCCAGCGTGGGGTGGTGGCCGGCGCGGTTGCGCTCGACTTCCTGGTCGGCGATGGCCTTGGCGATGCGCTGGATTTCGGCCTGCAGGTTGCCCTGCGCGGCGCGCTGCGCCCACTCGTCGATGTGGCCGGCCTCGGTTTTCAGGATCTTGTTTTCGGCCAGGGCGTCGAGCGCGCCGGCGGGCTTGCCGATGAGTTTTTCCAGCGCGCGCAGACGGATGTTGAGGCTGTTTTCCTCGGCGATTTCCTGCGCCACGGCGAGGTCGAAGCGCGCCTGCGCCTCGTGGGTGTCGGTGATGGTCGCGGTGCCGACCTCGAAATTGCGTTTGGCGGCGGCGAGCTGCTCGGTGATCGCCGCCTTCTGCGAATGGATGAAGGCGAGGTTGTCCTGCGACTGCAGCACGTCGAAGTAGGCCTGCGCCACGCGCAGGATGAGATCCTGCTCGGCGGCGCGGAACTGCATCTCGGCGATTCTCACCTGGTTCTTCGCCTGTTCGTAGGCCACCTGATTCTGGCGGCGGTAGAGCGGCTGGGTGGCGGTGAGCGCGCCGCCGTTGGAACTGTAGTCGGCGTCGCCGCCGGCGAGGCTGGAGTCGACACTGTTGTAGCGCACGTTGCCGCCGAGGTTCACGCTGGGCAAAAGGCCGGCGCGGCCCTGCACCGCCTTCTCCTGCCCCGCCTGCCAGGCGGCGCGGGCGGCGGCGTATTGCGCGTCGTAGGCCTGCGCGTCGCGATAGACGTCGGACAGGTTGGCCGCCTGCGCGGTGGGCGTCAGCGCCAGCGTCAGGGCAAGAATCAGCGGCTTCAGGTGCATGGTGGTCCGGTTTCCAGAGTGACGTTCAGTAGCGCGGCATCGCCGGGTCGACTTCGTCGGCCCAGGCGGCGACACCGCCCGACAGGTTGATGACATTAGCGAAACCTGTCGTTTCAAGATAGCGCGCCGCGTGATAACTGCGAACGCCGTGATGACAGATGACCACGGTCTCCGCATCTTTGTTCAATTCGGCCAGCCGGGCCGGCAGGTCGCGCATGGGAACCAGGGTCGCGCCGGGCAGGCGGCACACGTTCCATTCCCAGGGCTCGCGCACGTCGAGCAGCACCGGCGTGTGGCCGGCCTTGAGATAGTCGGCGAGTTCGGCGGGGCGGAACTGGCGCATGCGTTCGCTCAGAAAACGAAAGCGGCAGGCCTGGGCGCGTTGACCAGCGGCGCGACGCAGGTTTCGAACAGGGTGACGCTGCGGGTGGTGCCGGGCGCGGTGCAGGTGACGAGCCGCGCTTCCATCACCGGCGCCTCGCCGGTGATGGCGAACAGGCGCCCGCCGACCTTGAGGCGGCGCACCAGCGCGTCGGACAGGAGCGGCGTCGAGCCGGTGAGCACGATGACGTCGAAGCCGGCGTCGTCGGCCCAGTCGCGCGCGGCGTCGCCGGTGTGCAGCGCCACGTTGTCGAAGCCGTGGGCGCGCAGCTTGTGCGTGGCCGATGCGGTGAATTCGGGCACGATGTCGACCGACACCACTTCGGCCGCCTTCGAGGCGAGCAGCGCGGTGAGATAGCCGCTGCCGGTGCCGATTTCGAGCACGCGGTCGGCGGGGCGAAGGTCGAGCTCCTGGATGGCCCGCGCTTCCAGCTTGGGCGTCCACATGGCCTGGCCGTGGCCGAGCGGGATTTCCATGTCGACGAAGGCCAGCGCCTGGTGCGGCTGCGGCACGAAGTCCTCGCGCCGCACCTTGAACAGCAGGTCCAGCACGTCCTGATCCAGCACGTCCCAGGGACGGATCTGCTGTTCCACCATGTTGAAGCGAGTCTGCTCGATGTTCATGCGCTGCCCTTTTATTTCAATAAGTTAGATGGGGTCTTGCCTTGCAATTATTCCACAATTCCGATACCTTGGCCGCTCGCCAGGGGTCTCCGAATGGCATATGCCGCGCGGAGTGAGACATACCCTTCGAACCTGATGCGGAAGAGCCTGCTTCAGTAGGAATCATATCCCGCGTTGAAACCAGGATCGGATGAATGCAAGGCGCGGTGCGCCGGCAAGGGCTGTCCCTTGCCAAGTGCCGCAACGCCGCAGGCGCCGATTCTGGTTTCAACCCAACGGGCCGGCTGCCTGCGGGCGCATGGCCGTGTTGCGGGTCACTCGTTTGGAATGACCAAACGTCGTGCCCCGCGCCTTGCCCTGCATCCCGCAGGCAGCCGGCGCGGGACATGATTCCTACTGAAGCAGGCTCCAAACCGCCGTAGGGAGGCCCGTGTAGCCACAGCCTCCATATCACATTTTGCAGCGAGGCTGACCCCGGCCTCCTGACTTTGGAGCGCCCATGAACGCCAACCCAAAATTCCTTGCCGCCACGGCCCACGTCGACGAGGCAGCGGTGCACCCCCTGCCCAATTCGCGCAAGATCTACGTCGAAGGCAGCACGCCCGACATCCGCGTGCCGATGCGCGAAATCAGCCAGGCCGACACGCCCCTGATGTTCAGCGGCGACAACGGCGCCGGCGGCGCGCGCACCGAGCCCAACCCGCCGATCTTCGTCTACGACTGCTCCGGCCCCTACACCGACCCCGCGGCCAAGATCGACATCCGCACCGGTCTGCCCGCGCTGCGCACGCAATGGATCGAGGCGCGCGGCGACACCGAGGTGCTGGCCGACCTGTCGTCCGAATATGGTCGCCGGCAGGCAGCCAACCCCGAACTCGCGACCATGCGCTTCCCCGGCCTGCACCGCACGCCGCGCCGCGCCAGGGCCGGCATGAACGTGACGCAGATGCATTACGCACGCAAAGGCATCATCACGCCCGAGATGGAGTTCATCGCCATCCGCGAGAACAATAACCGCGCTGCCTATCTGGAGTCGCTGAAGGCGTCCGGCCCGCAGGGCGCGAAGCTCGCCGCGCTGATGGCCCGCCAGCATCCCGGCCAGAACTTCGGCGCGATGCTGCAGAACGAGATCACCCCCGAGTTCGTGCGCAGCGAAGTCGCGCGCGGCCGCGCCATCATCCCCAACAACATCAACCACCCGGAATCCGAGCCGATGATCATCGGCCGGAATTTTCTCGTCAAAATCAACGCCAACATCGGTAACTCGGCGCTCGGCTCCAGCATCCAGGAAGAGGTCGAGAAGATGACCTGGGCGATCCGCTGGGGCGGCGACACCGTGATGGACCTGTCTACCGGCAAGAACATCCACGAGACGCGCGAATGGATCATCCGCAATTCGCCGGTACCCATCGGCACCGTGCCGATCTACCAGGCGCTGGAGAAGGTCGACGGCAAGGCCGAAGAGCTGACCTGGGAGATGTTCCGCGACACGCTGATCGAGCAGGCCGAGCAGGGTGTCGACTACTTCACCATCCACGCCGGCGTCCTGCTGCGCTACGTGCCGATGACCGCCAACCGCATGACCGGGATCGTGTCGCGCGGCGGCTCGATCATGGCGAAGTGGTGCCTCGCGCATCACAAGGAGAGCTTCCTCTACACGCACTTCGAGGACATCTGCGACATCATGAAGGCCTACGACGTCGCCTTCTCGCTGGGCGACGGCCTGCGTCCCGGCTCGATCTACGACGCCAACGACGAAGCGCAATTGAGCGAACTGCGCACGCTCGGCGAACTGACCCAGGTCGCGTGGAAGCACGACGTGCAGGTGATGATCGAAGGCCCCGGCCACGTGCCGATGCAGCTGATCAAGGAGAACATGGACATACAGCTCGAGTCCTGTTCCGAGGCGCCGTTCTATACGCTGGGCCCGCTCACCACCGACATCGCCCCCGGCTATGACCACATCACCTCCGGCATTGGCGCCGCGATGATCGGCTGGTACGGCACCGCGATGCTGTGCTACGTCACGCCGAAGGAGCATCTGGGCCTGCCGGATAAAGATGATGTGAAGGAAGGCATCATCACCTACAAGCTCGCCGCGCACGCGGCCGACCTCGCGAAGGGCCACCCCGGCGCGCAGATCCGCGACAACGCGCTCTCCAAGGCGCGCTTCGAATTCCGCTGGGACGACCAGTTCAACCTCGGCCTCGACCCCGACAAGGCGAAGTCCTTCCACGACGAGACGCTGCCCAAGGAATCGGCCAAGGTCGCGCACTTCTGCTCGATGTGCGGCCCGCATTTCTGCTCGATGAAAATCACCCAGGATGTGCGCGAGTTCGCCGCGAAGGAAGGCTTGAACGAGGCCGACGCATTGGCGAAGGGCATGGAAGTGAAGGCGGTGGAGTTCGTCAAGCAGGGCGCCGAGGTTTACCGCAAGGTCTGAAAAGCTGATGGAAGATTTCGATATTGACGATGCCGGCAGCGCGGCGGACGAACTGGGTTTTCTGTTCGATAGCGCTGCGCGGCGTATTCTGCGCGACGAGAATCCGGCCGACTTCATGGCGTGGTTTCAGTTCGCCACCCCGCAGCTTGCACCGCAGTTCATCGGCCAGTTACCGGACGACGCGGCGTTCCGGCGCGCATTTCTCACACAGTTTTCCCGGCTGATCTGGAACAAGACGCCGTTGCCCGGCAACCGCTATCAGCCGCGCCCCATCCCCAAACCCGAGCGCAACCAGCCCTGTCTGTGCGGCTCCGGCAAAAAATACAAGCAGTGCTGTCACGCGCTTGAAAGCCTGGAGCAGGGCCTGCCCGAATTCAGCATGCTGCTGCATGTGCTGGACAACACGCCCGCAAAGGCGTGGGCGGCGCTGCCCTTCGCGTACCTGAATCTGGACGAGCTGGCTTATGTGGCGAATACCTGGATGAGCAATGGCAGTGCCAAAGAGGCCGCCAAACTGCTGGAAGGGTTATTTGCCGATTGGGCGAAGCTTGACGAACGCGCCGAGCCCGCGCTCTATTGCCTGCTGGATTGTTACGAGCGGTTGAACAACCCGCTCAAGAAAAAACGTCTGCTGGAACGTGCCATGGCCGCGCCCGACAAAGCGCTGCGCGTCAGCGCCATGCAGCGCCAGTGCAGCATTCATGCCGACCGTGGCGAATACGACCTCGCCTGGACCTTGTTTCAGCAGGCGCAGCGCCTTGCCCCCGACGATCCCGGCCTGTCGCACCTCGAAATCCTGATCCTCAAAAGCCAGGGCGATCATGCGCGCGCCAGGGAACGCGCCGCGTTCTGGATTGCCCGCCTGTCCAAAGACAAGACGGGGCAATACGCGGATCTGATCACGTTCCTGCGTCAGGCCGCCGACGATCTGGGCGGCTCCATGCTGAACCTGCTGCAGGAAAACCACCCTGCCCTGCAGCAGTACGCCGATCTGATGACGCGACTGCCGGCTATCGCCTGCCATTACACGCTCGGCATGGACGCACAGGATGCCGGCCCGCTCGAGCCTGACCCGACCCTGCGACGGCTGCACGCGCAATGGGCGCCGTATGCGCAAGTCATGGCGGAGGCGAGTCCCGCCATCCAGTGGGATGCGCGCCTGCCCTGGCTGGCCTGGCTGGAAAAGAATCCACTCGCCTGGCAAAGCTTCGAGATCCTGCTGGATATTGTTCAGGCGCTGAACGACACCGAGCCACGCATCAGCGGGATGGGAAATGACATGGTGCTGCCGCTGCTGCAGCGCGCCGAAGCCTTGCTGCGGCTTGTCATCGGGCAGCATCACGCCGAAGGCCGGACGCTCGAGTGGGGCTGGCGCGAAAACCGCCCGGCGCTCAGCCTGCTCGCCAGCCTGGCCTTCTACCATGCCGAACATGACGACCCGGAACGCGCCGTCGATCTGCTGGCGTGGTGCGTGCTCACGCTCAACCCGAACGACAATCAGGGTCTGCGCGACCCGCTGATCCATCATTACCTGCGCGTCAATCGCATCGACGACGCCCTCCGTCTGGCCGCGCGTTACCCTGACGACCTGCCCGCCATGCAGTACGGCGGCATACTGGCCCTGTTCATGGCCGGCAAGATCGAAGCGGCCGCGCGGCAACTCAAGCAGACTGCCCGTGCCTACCCCGAAATCGCCCGCATGCTGCTCAGCGCCAGCCCGCGCCGCCCCGCGCTGAATCCCGGCTTCAGCACGCTCGGCGGCAAGGACGAAGCCTGGTATTACCGCGAAGCCAACCTCGATGTGTGGCGGCAGAGCGGTGGACTGGCGTGGCTGCGCCAGGCCTTGCCCAAACAGCCAACCAGGAATGGCAAGTAGCCGCAAGGCATGGCTCGCCGCTAGGGCTGGCGTGGTTTTCAATGGTATGGGTTGGGCTCACTTGCACACCCAGCGACGATGTATATACTTGTGGTGTATATTTTTTGTCGGGGGTGGACATGGCGACCACTAAAGTCTTTCAAAGCGGCAATTCGCAGGCGGTCCGCATACCGCGGGAATTCCAGTTCGATGTCGCCGAAGTTGAAATCGAGCGGCATGGCGACGAAATTGTCCTGCGCCCACCCGCGCGCAATCTCTCGGCAGCTTTCGCTGCATTGGCGGACATGCCGGAAGACTTTTTTGCCGGAGGTCGCCAGGACGCCCTGCCGCAAACGCGCGAAGGCCTGTAATGGCGCTGCAGGCCCTGCTCGACACCAACATCTGCATCTACATTGCCCGCAACCGGCCGCCTGCGGTCGCTGAGCGGTTTGCCCGGGCCATGCCCGGCAGCCTGGGCATTTCGCTGATCACGTGGGGCGAGTTGTGTTTCGGCGCGGACAAAAGCAACGACCCCATCCGTGCCCACGAGCGGCTCGCCCGTTTCGTTGCCGACGTACCCGTATGCGTCCCGGCCCCGGACGCGGGGCTGCACTACGGCGAGATTCGTGCAACGCTGGAACGTGCAGGCACACCCATCGGCAACAACGACCTGTGGATTGCGGCCCACGCCCGCGCGCTGGGCGTGGCGCTGATCAGCACCAATGTCAGTGAATTCGAGCGGGTGCCGGGATTGAAACTGGAAAACTGGGTATAGGCATGTCGCATCCGAACGCAGTGGGCCCAGCTCGATATGTGGCGGTCAATTCGGAACGCGAAGTGTTCGAGGCCTTTCTCAAGCTGCCTGTGGCGCAGCGCAAGGTGGTGCGCGAGGTGATTCTGGCTTTCGTCAAGGCGGGCGAGAAGGGCCGATGACCCTGATTTGAAATCCGTTACCCCTATAATCACGTGCGCGCCACCTGGGCGCGCTTTTTTTGTGCCCGACGATACCCATGGCCGACCCGACCCTGATCCTCTACGCGCTCATCCTCGGCATCATCGAGGGCGTCACCGAATTCCTGCCGATCTCCAGCACCGGGCATCTCATCATTGCCGGGCAGTTGCTGGGCTTCACCGGGGAAAAGGCCAAGGTGTTCATGATCGCCATCCAGTTGGCGGCGATCCTCGCAGTGGTGTGGGAATACCGGGTGCGGCTTTCGCATGTGGCGACGACGCTCACCCGCGACCCGGCCTCGCAGCGGCTGGCGGTCAACCTGATGGCGGGCTTCCTGCCGGCGGCGGTGCTGGGCTTCCTGTTCTACAAGGAGATCAAGGCCTACCTGTTCGACCCGCTGGTGGTGGCCTCCGCGCTGGTGATCGGCGGCCTCCTGATCCTGTGGGCGGAGCGCCGCAAGCATACCGTCAGCGCCGAGACGATCGACGACATCGGCTGGCGGCGCGCGCTGGCGGTGGGCTTCGCGCAGGCGCTGGCGATGATCCCGGGCACCTCGCGCTCGGGCGCGACCATCATCGGCGGCCTCTTTCTCGGCCTGTCACGCAAGGCGGCGGCCGAGTTCTCGTTCTTCCTCGCCATCCCGACCATGTTCGCGGCGACGGCCTACGACCTCTACAAGAACTGGCACCTCTTCGACGCCGGCGACATTCCGCTGTTCGCCATCGGCGGCGTCGCCTCCTTCGTCAGCGCGCTGATCGCGGTGCGCACGCTGATCAAGTTCGTCAGCCGCCACGACTACACCGTGTTCGCCTGGTACCGCATCGTGTTCGGCGGCGTGGTGCTCGCGACCGCGTATTTCGGTCTGGTCGACTGGGGCGCCGGCCACTGATACGCCCGCGCCACCCCGGCGCACCCAAAAAAAACGGCCGCAGGCACGGCCGGAAGAAGGGGACGACAGGGACCGCTTGCGGCGGCCGGCCCGCTTATTTCAGGTTCATGCAGTTGGCGTAGTAGGTCGTCGTGGCCGGCCAGTCGCTGAAGATGCCGAGGATGCCGACATCCTTCGCCAGTACGTCGAGCACAGTCATCATGTCGCCTTCGCGCTGGATCGCCGAATCGATGGTCTGGTAGTAGAAGCCGTTGTTGCCGTCGGCCAGGATGCCCGAACGTTCCAGCGTCCAGGTGATGATGTCGAGCCCGGCGTTCCTGGCGTTGTGCGCATAGGCGGAAGGCACGATCCTGCCGTTGCTGTCGACGTCAAGCAGCGCATACATGGCCGGGGCGACGATGTTGATGCCCTCGTCCTTGTAGCCTTGCAACTCGGCGGCGCTCGGCAGCTCGGCGGGCGTCTCGGCGTCGTCGAGATAGACCGCCTGCTTGCCGAAGGCGGGCGCGTTCGCGATCCAGTAGCGCACGTCGCGGATGTCGAAGGACTGCGGCCACACGTCCTGCGGGCGCACGCCTGCCGCCTTGTATTCGTCGATCATCTGCTGCGCGTAATCCGCCTGCGTGTAGTCGCCGACGCCGTCGCCATCGCTGTCGTACGGCATGGGCACGCTGGCGCCCTTGAGTTCGGGGGTCATCTTCACGCCCAGCTTCCTGAACAGCGCGATGCTCTCCTTGTGCGTCATCAGGGTGCCGCTGGTCGGGCCGGCGTAGAGATCGGTGCGCCAGCTGGCGGTGCCGTCCAGATACTCGGCAACGGTGCGCGCGCGGGGGTTCGACGCATCCATCTTGCCGCGCAGCGTCTTGAACTCGGCCAGGGTGATGTCGCTGGTGCGGCACTCGGCCGATGCCGGCGCGAGCAGCTTGCCGTCCGCGTCGAACACGGCCGGCGTGAACGGCTTGGTGCATTTGGCGGCGAGCGGCGTGGCGAGAATGTTGGTGGAAGTATGCAGGTCGTTCTGCGCGTGGCGGCACACCAACTGCTTGTCCCGGGTGAAGGTCACGTCGCATTCGACGATGCCGGCGCCCATGCGCGCGGCGGCCTCGTAGGATTCGCGCGTATGCTCGGGGAACTGCAAGGGCGCGCCGCGGTGGCCAATCGAGAAATCGCGCTTGCGGAACGGGCCGTTGGCGCATTGCTGCAGCGTGCGCTTGAGCGCGCCGTCTTGCATGTCCTCGACGAGGAAATAGGGGCGGGGGCCGAGCTGAACGCTGCGGGCGTTGCGGGCGTCGCCGCGATGAGGGTCGCGGGCCGGCGGTTCGGCGGCCCAGGCAGGTACGGTGGTCAGGATCAGCAGGGCGGTAACGGCGGCCTGCCGGGAAACGACAGTGGGCAACATGGTGGCTCCTTCGAGGGTGAACGGGGCGGTCGGCAACGCCGACACGGTCACCGTAGTCCTCGAATCTTTCAGCAGAATGATGCGCGCCTGAGCCGTTCGCGCCTTCAGCTCCCCTTGGGCGGGCGTTTGTCGAGTTTCCGTTGCAGCGTGCGGCGGTGCATTTTCAGCGCGCGCGCCGTGGCCGAGATGTTGCCGTCGTGTTCGTTGAGCACTTTCTGGATGTGTTCCCATTCCAGCCGCGCCACCGACAGCGGTTCGGGATTCACGTCGAGTGCCGCGTCCGGCTGGTCGCGCAGCAGCGCGGCGAGGATCTCGTCGGCGTCGGCCGGTTTCGCCAGGTAGTGACGCGCGCCGAGGCGCACCGCCTCGACCGCGGTGGCGATGCTGGCGTAGCCGGTGAGCACGACGATGGCCGGCGCGGGGCTGCGGGCGGCGAGCTGCTCGACGACCTTGAGCCCGGACTCGCCGGGCAGCTTCAAGTCGACGACGGCATGGCTGGGGGCGAAGGTCTGCGCCACCGCCTGCGCCTCGGCGGCGTCGTGCGCCAGCGCGACCTCGCAGCCGCGTTTGCCCATCGCGCGCGCCAACGCCGCGGCGAAGTCGGCGTCGTCCTCGACGATCAGGAGCTTCATAGCAACGGCGCTCATTCGGGTGCGCTCCAGGGGAGGGTGATGCGCATGCGGGTGCCGCCGCCTGCGCGTTCGGTGAGGGTCACGTTGCCGCCGAGCCGCTCCAGCGTGGCGTGGGTGAGCGCGAGCCCCATGCCCCAGCCGGGCCCCAGCTTGCCGCTGAACTGCACGCGGCCGGCGCGCGCCTTCTGCTCGGCGGTGAAGCCCGTGCCGCGGTCGGCGATGTCGACGACGAGCCGGTCCGGCTGCGCGTCCGCGTCGAGTTCGACAGCGTCGGGCGAGGCATCGGCGGCATTGTTGAGAAGGTTGTGGATCGCCTGCTCCAGCCCGTCGGGCGGGACGAAGTCGCGGCGGTCGGCGGGCAGTCCGATCGCGATGCGCGCGTCCGGGCGCAGCACCTGCCAGCGTTCGACCACCGCGCCCAGCCAGGCATCGAGCGGCTGCGCGGCGGGCGGGGTGTCCTGCGCGCGCGCGGCGAGCTGGGTGAGGATGGCCTTGCAGGCCTGCGCCTGTTTTTCGAGCAGGCGGCAGTCTTCGCCGATGTCGGGGTCGTTGGCGAACTCGAGCGCGAGCTCGTGCGCCGTGGTCTGGATCGTGGCGAGCGGGGTGGCCAGCTCGTGCGCGGCGAGCGCGGCCTGGGTGCCGAGCGCGACGATGCGCTCGTCGCGCAACTGTCTTTCGCGCAGGTCGGCGAGCTCGCGGTCGCGCACGCGCAGCGCGGCGTGCATGCGGGTGACGAAGAAGGCGATCAGCCCGGCGCTGATGAGGAAGTTGAACCACATGCCGCCGAGGTGCATGCCGTAGGCGGCGACCGGATCGACCACCGCCAGCGGCTGGTAGACGAACAGCAGCAGCGCGTAGTAGCCGCCGGCCACCGCCGCCAGCAGCCACACCCAGCGCGGGCGCAGGCTGATCGCGGCGATGATGACCGGCACCAGCATCAGCGAGACGAAGGGATTGGTCGCGCCGCCGCTGAAGAACACCAGCACCGCGAACGCGGTGAGGTCGGCCAGCAGGTGGGCGAGAAATTCGATCTGCGTGGCCGGCACGTCGAGCCGCAGCCGCCATGCGGTCGACAGCGAAAACAGCGCCATCAGCACCAGCACCGCGGCCATCTCGAACAGCGGCATGCGGATGCCGAGCCCCCAGTGCAGCCAGGCCGTGCCGGCCGCCCAGCCGGCGATCAACGACACCCGGACGGCCAGCAGCCGCCCCAGCAGCGCGCGCGCGGGCAGGGTGGAAAGCAGCGTGGAATCAGGCGGTGCCGGCATGGCGGGATTGTACTGCCCGCGCCGGCAGGCGCCGCGCCCTGCGACAATTTGTCCAATTGTGCGCGGCGCGCGGCTTGCCTAGAGTCGGTACACGCTTCAATGCGTATCCCGCTCTTTCCGTCCCGCCGCCCGGCGGGATTTTTTCCCCCGGGCAATCAGTTCAGATGATGCGCGTAATCGCTGCGCCCGGCGTCGCGGATCAGCCGCTGCGCGGTCTGCGGATCATGCTTCAGGGTGTGCTCGATCACCCCGGTCACCTTGTCCGGCTCGTTGCAGTGGTGCCAGGCCATGCCCAGCGCATACCAGGCCAGGCCGTTCATCGGCTGCAGGCGCCCCGCCTCGGTCAAGGCCTGCGCGGCCTCGCGATGGCGGCCGCGGCGCGCGTGCAGCATGCCGAGGCCGTACCAGGCGCGGTCGTTGTTGGGGTCGAGCTCGGCGGCCCGCTTGAAGGCTGCGACCGCCGCCTCGTCCTGGCCGCCCTTGTCGCGCGCGTAGGCCAGGTTGAACCAGGTATGGGCATCGTTCGGGTCGAGCTCGAGGGCGAGCGTGAGCCACGACTCGGACGCACTCCAGCGTTCCTGGCGCGCCTCCAGCCAGCCGAGCATGCACAGCGTCGGCACGTGGCCGGGATCGGCCGCAAGGCTGTCGCGATAGGCGCGGATCGCGGCCTCCGGCTTGCCCAGCATGTTGAGGAACATGCCGCGCAGGCCGTGCCGCATGCGGTCGAATCGGTTCATGGGGGTCACGCACAGCGAAGTCAGTCCGCATTGTCCCGGCACGGTGCCGGCCTGACAAGCTGCGCTAGAATCTCGTACCCCTTCCGGAAGCCCCGCCATGCCGCTCGACCTCCTGCTGGTATCGATTGCACGCACCCTGGTCGAGGTCGCCGGCTTCGCCCTGCTCGGTCAGGGCGCCGTCGCGCTGCTGGCCGGCAAAACCCGCGAGCAGAACCTGTTCTACCGCCTGCTGCGCCTGATCGCCAGCCCCGCGGTCCGCGTCGTGCGCTTCGTCACCCCGCGCTTCATCCTCGACGCCCACGTGCCCGTGCTCACCTTCTTCCTGCTGTTTTGGCTGTGGATCGCGCTCGCCATCGCCAAGCGCCACCTGTGCGTCCTGCACGGGCTGGCCTGCTGAGCCCCGTCTCAACGTCCTTCCGGCTTGACGCGCACAGCCCAAAGCGGTTAAATTGCCGCCTCTTTTGGCCAGTTAGCTCAGTTGGTAGAGCAGCGGATTGAAAATCCGCGTGTCCTTGGTTCGATTCCGAGACTGGCCACCAATTCCTAAAGGTCAACCGTTCTCGGTTGGCCTTTTTTCTTGCGCACTCCCGCGTGCCTGCGCGGGTTCCCGCGAATCCGTGTGGACTTCCTTCCCCGGTCGTCTCGACGACGCCGGCCGACATTTTGCTCTCTCCGCTCGCTTTTTCTCTCCCGCCTTGCCACCCGCCGAACGGCCGAAGTCCACAAAGCTTTCTGTCGGCATCCAGAGGGAACAAGCAGTTACGTGCTGACCGTTCAAGCGGTTGGATAACGGCATTGCCTAGCCAAGGGAAACAACCTACACGCCGAGGGTGTTTGCAGGGTGCCGGCATGTTTCATTATGTCGGTTATTATTGACAACTGCCGGCGTAATGGAACATCATCCCGGCATGGACACGAGACCCCAAGCCATCGTCGAACTGGCGCGCAAGTGCGGCCTTATCCGGCCGCGTGATCTGGAGCCCCTTGGGCTACCCAGGGTCAGCCTGACGCGGCTCGTTCGGCAAGGCGCGCTCACCAGGGTCGGGCGAGGGCTCTATGCGCTGCCGGACAGGGCTGTTTCCGAACACGCGGCACTGGCCGAGGTGGCGCGCAAACATCCTCGCGCAATCGTGTGTCTGCTCTCGGCGCTGCGGTTCCACGATCTCACCACCCAGTCGCCGTTCCAGGTCTGGCTCGCCATTCCCAACAAGGCCCGCGCGCCCCGGATCGACTATCCGCCGCTGCGCATCGTCCGCTTCTCTGATCCGCTGCTTAGCGAAGGTGTCGAGGAGCACCTGATCGATGGTGTCCCGGTACGCATCACCGGCATCGCGAGGACGGTGGCCGATTGCTTCAAGTACCGCAACAAGATCGGTCTGGATGTCGCCCTGGAGGCGCTGCGCGATGCCTGGAAAGGAAGGCGTGTCGGCATGGACGAACTATGGCAGTTTGCCAAGCTGTGCCGGGTGGCCAACGTCATGCGTCCCTACCTGGAGAGCCTGACGTGAGAGGGAGGAACATCGCCGCCTCGGTGCGAGCACGACTGCTCGACAAGGCACGCAACAGCAAACAGGATTTCAACCTCGTCCTCACCCGCTACGCCTTGGAGCGGTTCCTGAATCGCCTGAGCGTCTCCGCTCATGCCGACCTTTTCCTCCTGAAGGGGGCGCTGTTGTTCGATCTGTGGTTCGACGTTCCGCACCGCCCGACGCGCGACGCCGACCTGCTGGGCTTCGGCTCAGCCGAGATTCCACACGTTGAGGCGGTGTTCAGGGACATCTGCGCGGCCGAACTGGACGACGGCATACGCTTTCAAGCCGACTCGGTGCACGCGGAAGAGATTCGCAAGGAGGCCAACTATTCCGGTGTCCGGGTCACGCTCGTCGGGATGCTGGACGGTGCCCGATGCCACGTGCAGATCGACGTGGGGTTTGGCGACGCCGTGACACCCGGCCCCGAGACCGTCGATTACCCGGTGATGCTGCCGGACATGCCGGGCCCGAGGCTGCGTGCCTACCCACGGTACACGGTCGTCGCCGAGAAGCTGGAGGCACTGGTGTCGCTCGGCATCGCCAACAGCCGCATGAAGGATTACTTCGATCTCTGGATCTTGTCGCGCTACACCGACTTCGACGGCGAACTCCTGTGCAAGGCGATCCACGCGACCTTCGAGCGCCGCAGGACGCCGCTGCCGAACGGCGTCCCGCTCGGACTGAGCGACGAATTCGCGCAGGATCGGCAGAAGCAGACGCAGTGGCAGGCATTCTTGAGGAAGAATGCCTTGGACGAGATTCGGCTTTCCGAGGTCGTTGCCGGTCTGCTTGCGTTCCTGTCTTTCCCGCTGGACGCGCTCCGGCAAGCTGCCGATTTTCCGCTGGTATGGCGTGCCAGTAGCGGATGGAGGTCGGGCAGCGAGGAATCTGGCCGATAAGATCGTGTCGCTGGCGATATCCTGGAGCAACTCTTCCTGCCCATAATCAGCGATCGATGATGGCCCGCTGCTCCTCCCACAACAACGGCGTCCCCGATGCCAATTCGAACAGGGTCACCTCGGGCGGCAAGGTCTCGTCGAGGATGGCGGCGACGATGTCGGGCGCCAGGGTGGTGAGGTTCACCATCCGGCTCACGTAGGCCCGATCCATTCCTTCGCGTTCGGCCACCTCGGTCAGCGAACGCGCTTCGCCTGACTCCAGCATGGCGAGCCAGCGGTGGCCGCGGGCGAGCGCAAGCTGGATCGGCATCGGCGTGTCATCCCAGGGGCGCGGCTTCACGGTTTCGCCATCCGGCAGGGTCACGGCCTTCCGGCTGCCCCGCCGTTTTATCCGGATCGGCACTGAGATGGTGATGCTGCCGTCGCTCGCGGTGATCATTTCCGCCTGGCCGGTCTTGTCGATCAGAATTTCGTTCATGCCAGGGCCTCCTCACGCTCTGGAGTCGGCTCGGGACGCAACTCCAAGGCCACCCGATGCTCGATCCCCTGGTACTCGCGGGTGAGCACGGTGCCCGCCATCAGGCGAATGTCACGGTCGAGTTTGCGCGCCTTGCCGGTCTCCAGGATGGCTTCGATCGGTCCAGTGCGCGCCACGGCGAACAGCTGCGGCAGCAGACCCGAAATCCAAAACCACGAGCTATACGCAACTCCCAACCAGAAGGAGTTGCATCATGTATCCCCTCGTTTTATCCAGCCTCATCGGCGGCACCCTGCCCGCCACTTCCTTCATGCCCATTGCCTTCGGTTCGGCCGGGGAGGTGCGTCATGGCTAAAGCTTACCTCGACGGAAAAGGCTGGGCGGTCCTCATGCGGATCAAGGGCCAGGACATTTATGGCTCTTTTGAATTTCGAGTGGGTTAAGCTGCATGCGGGTTGAAGCGCGAGAAGTCGAGCTTGCCGGCGATGAGGAAGAGGACGGTGCGGATGGTCGAGAAACGGCCGTAACCGCGGGCCTTGCGC
>JBFMET010000030.1:0-31756 GCA_040753235.1 Pseudomonadota bacterium | reverse complement strand
AAGAGTATCTCAATGAGTTCTGCTACCGATTCAACCGACGCGAGCGGGAGGCCGAGTTGCCATTCCGCCTGCTCAACGCCTGCCTGACGCACACTCAGATCAAACTGAAAATGGTTTAGAGGCATGATTTCCAATCCCGCTATGGGGAACTTGGAAAAGATTTTATTCACGTCCACCACCTCAAACCGCTCGCTCTCACAGATGGGGCGTATGAGCTAGACCCGATCGCTGACCTACGGCCCGTCTGCCCGAACTGTCACGCAATGCTCCATCGTGGTGAGAACGTTCTAAGCATCGAAGAACTCGTTTCTAAACTGGGTGCCGCAGGTGGCTAACCCGGCCGACCTCGCTCCCTGCGGCCGCTGGACGCTGCGCGATGAAGCCGCGCAGCGCCGGTCAACTCTACGTTGAATGATCCTATGTCTGCTTAGGGCCAGATAAAACCTGCCTGAACTCGGCGCTCGATCATCCCCGCGCTTCGCGCGCGCGCCCCTCAAGTCTGCTCCCAAGGCAAGCCCTCAAACCGCCAACCGTTCTTCGTGCTGCGGTGGCGCGTTTCGTCCATGTCGCCCTCGAAGCCGTGCTTGACGTTGTACACCTCGGGGAAGCCATATTTCTCAAGGTAGCGCCCGGCGTCGGCCGAGCGCCGGCCGGAGCGGCAGATCAGCACCACCGGACGGTTGGCCGACGCCGCCTTGCGCGCGTGGCCGAGGAAGTCTGGATTGACGTCCCAGTCCGGGCCGTCCTGCCAGGCTATATGTATGGCGCCTACCGGATGGCCGACGAACAGGTATTCGATTTCCGAGCGGCAGTCGATGAAGACGGCTTCGGGATGTTCCTGCAGGAAAGCATGGGCTTCGGCGGGTTCGAGATGTTTCATGACGGTTCCGGAGAGGCGGCGATAAACGCACCATAGCACTGCCGGCGGGGCCGGTGCCAACCGATATAATGCGCGATCGATCCGCCGCCATTAGCTTGCCATGTCCCGCACCGATCTGCTCCGCTCCCTGCTGACCCAGCGCATCCTCGTCCTCGACGGCGCGATGGGGACGATGATCCAGTCGTACAAGCTGGGCGAAGCGGACTATCGCGGCGAACGCTTCGCCGATTTCGCGCACGATCTCAAGGGCAACAATGACCTGCTGTGCCTGACGCAGCCGCACATCATCAAGGAAATCCACGCCAAGTATCTGGCCGCGGGCGCCGACATCCTGGAGACCAACAGTTTCAACGCCACGTCGATCTCGATGGCGGACTACCACATGGAACACCTGGTGCCGGAGCTGAACTTCGCCGCCGCAAGGCTCGCGCGCGAGGCTGCCGACGAGGCGACCGCGGCCAACCCCGCCAAGCCGCGCTTCGTCGCCGGCGTGCTCGGCCCGACCTCGCGCACCGCGACGATCTCGCCCGACGTCAACGACCCCGGCTACCGCAACGTGACCTTCGACCAGCTGCGGGTGGCCTATCTGGAAGCGATCGACGGCCTGGTGAAGGGTGGCGCCGACATCCTGATGGTCGAGACGATTTTCGACACGCTCAATGCCAAAGCGGCCCTGTTCGCCATCGAGGAATACTTCGACGTCCACGCCATGCGGCTGCCGGTAATGATCTCCGGCACCATCACCGATGCCTCCGGCCGCACGCTCTCGGGCCAGACGGGCGAGGCATTCTGGAATTCGGTGCGCCACGCCCGGCCCCTGTCGATCGGTCTCAACTGCGCGCTCGGCCCCGATCTCTTGCGCCAGTATGTCGAGGAGCTCTCCAGCAAGGCCGACGTCTTCATTTCGGCCCACCCCAACGCCGGCCTGCCGAACGCCTTCGGCGAATACGACATGGACGGCGCGGAAATGGCGGTGCACATCGGCGAATGGGCGCGCTCGGGGCTGCTGAACATCGTCGGCGGCTGCTGCGGGACCTCGCCGGCGCACATCGCCGCCATTGCGAAAGCGGTCGAAGGCGTCGCGCCGCGCGTGCCGCCGGTGCTCGAGCCGGCGATGCGCCTGTCGGGCCTCGAACCGTTCAACGTCGGCAAGGACAGTCTCTTCGTCAACGTCGGCGAGCGTACCAACGTCACCGGTTCCAAGGCCTTCGCCCGCATGATCCTCGAAGGTCGCTACGACGACGCGCTGTCGGTCGCGCGCCAGCAGGTCGAAAACGGCGCGCAGGTGATCGACATCAACATGGACGAAGGCATGCTCGACGCCGAGGCGGCGATGGTGCGCTTCCTCCACCTGATCGCCTCGGAACCCGACATCGCGCGGGTGCCGATCATGCTCGACTCGTCGAAGTGGAACGTCATCGAAGCCGGCCTCAAGTGCATCCAGGGCAAGGGCATCGTCAATTCCATCTCGATGAAGGAAGGCGAGGCCGAGTTCATCGAGCGCGCGAAGCTGTGCCTGCGCTACGGCGCCGCGGTGATCGTGATGGCCTTCGACGAGACCGGCCAGGCCGACACCTACGCGCGCAAGACCGAGATCTGCGCCCGCGCCTATAAGCTGCTCACCGAAACCGTCGGCTTCCCGCCCGAGGACATCATCTTCGACCCCAACATCTTCGCGGTCGCCACCGGCATCGAGGAGCACGCCAACTACGCGGTGGACTTCATCGAGGCGACGCGCTGGATCCGCCAGAACCTGCCGCATGCGCACGTCTCCGGCGGCGTGTCGAACGTGAGCTTCTCGTTCCGCGGCAACGACGCGGTGCGCGAGGCGATCCACACCGCCTTCCTGTACCACGCAATCCAGGCCGGGATGGACATGGGCATCGTCAACGCCGGCCAGTTGGGCGTCTACGCCAATCTCGATCCGGAATTGAAGGAGCGCGTCGAAGACGTGCTGCTGAACCGGCGTGAAGACTCCACCGAACGCCTGGTGAGCTTTGCCGAAAACGTCAAAGGCGGCGCCAGGGAAAAGGTCGTCGACCTGGCCTGGCGCAGCCTGCCGGTGAACGAGCGGTTGAGCCACGCATTGGTCCAGGGCATTACCGAATTCATCGTCGAAGACACCGAAGCCGCGCGGCTCGAAGCCGAGCGCCCCCTGCACGTGATCGAAGGCCCGCTGATGGCCGGCATGAACGTGGTCGGCGACCTCTTCGGCGCGGGCAAGATGTTCCTGCCGCAGGTGGTGAAGTCGGCACGCGTGATGAAGCAGGCGGTGGCCCACCTGATCCCCTACATCGAGGCCGACAAGCGCGCCGGCGACGCGCAGAGCGCCGGCAAGATCATCATGGCGACGGTCAAGGGCGACGTCCACGACATCGGCAAGAACATCGTCGGCGTGGTGCTCGGCTGCAACGGCTACGACATCGTCGATCTGGGCGTGATGGTGCCGGCGCAGAAGATCCTCGACGCGGCGAAGGAGCACAAGGCCGACATCATCGGCCTGTCAGGCCTCATCACCCCGTCACTGGAGGAAATGGCGCACGTGGCGAAGGAGATGCAGCGCCAGGGCTTCACGATTCCGCTGCTGATCGGCGGCGCGACAACCTCGCTCGCCCACACCGCGGTGAAGATCGCGCCGAACTACGAATCGCCGGTCGTCTACGTCAAGGACGCCTCGCGCGCGGTCGGCGTGTGCACCCAGTTGCTGTCGAAGGACATGCGCGACGCCTACGCCGCCGAGATTCGCGCCGACTACGACAAGACCCGCGAGCGGCACCTGAAGAACAAGTCCGAGACCTCGCGGGTGCCGCTTGCCGAGGCGCGCGCCAACAAGGTGAAGATCGACTGGGCGGCCTACACGCCGCCGGTGCCGAAGCAGCCCGGCATACATGTGCTGAAAGCCTACGATCTCGCCAGGCTCGCCGAAGTGATCGACTGGACGCCGTTCTTCGCGTCGTGGGAGCTGCACGGCAGGTTTCCGAAAATCCTCGACGACGAGGTCGTCGGCGTCGAGGCCAAGAAGCTCTACGCCGACGCCCTGGCGATGCTGAAGAAGATGATCGACGAGCACTGGGTCGAGGCGCGCGCGGTGTTCGGCCTCTTCCCCGCCAACACCGTGAACGACGACGACATCGCCATCTACGCCGACGAATCACGCACCAGCACGCTGATGACCTGGCACAACCTGCGCCAGCAGATGAAGAAGCCGGCCGACCGCGCCAACCTCTGCCTCGCCGACTTCGTCGCGCCTAAATCAAGCGGCAAGCCGGACTACCTCGGCGCCTTCGTCGTCACCGCCGGCATCGGCGAGGACGAACGCGCCAAGGCCTTCGAAGCCGCGCACGACGACTACTCGGCGATCCTGTTCAAGGCCCTGTGCGACCGCTTAGCCGAGGCCTTCGCCGAGCACCTGCACCTGCGCGTGCGCAAGGAATACTGGGGCTATACCAGCGAGGAAGCGCTCGCCAACGACGACCTGATCGCGGAAAAATACCAGGGCATCCGCCCCGCGCCGGGCTACCCCGCCTGCCCCGAGCACAGCGAGAAAGCCGGCCTGTTCGAGGTCCTGAACGCCACTGAAAGCATCGGCGTGAAGCTCACCGAGAACTACGCCATGTGGCCGGGCGCCGCGGTGTCGGGCTTCTACCTCTCGCACCCCGACAGCCAGTATTTCGCGGTGGCGAAGATCGAGCGCGACCAGGTCGAGGACTACGCGCGCCGCAAGGGCTGGGATCTGAAGACGGCGGAACGGTGGCTGGCGCCGAATTTGGCGTACCAGCCGGATTGAAGCCCTGAACAAACCGTCATTGCGAGGAGCGTAGCGACGCGGCAATCCAGAAATTGCTCCCGTCAAAACACTGGATTTCTTCGCTTTGCTCGCAATGACGGGCAACTGAACTTTCTCAGAGTCTCCTCAATGATCAGGGCTTATTACCAGCCCCGCTCCAGCATCTTCTCCAGCCAGAACAGCCCGATCACGGTCTTGGTCTCGCAAATCCGGCCGTCCCGCACCCACTGCATCGCCTCGGCGAACGGCAGGCGGAAGATTTCCAGGAATTCGTCGTGGTCGCGGCCGTGGGTGCCGTCCTGCAAGCCCTTCGCGAAATAGAACGCCAGGCGCTCGTCCGAGTAGCCGATGCAGGGGTAGATGGTGGTGACCTCGCGCCACTCGGCGGCGGTGTAGCCGGTTTCCTCTTCCAGTTCGCGTTTCGCGCAGCTGAGGTCGTCCTCGCCCGGGTCGATCTTGCCGGCCGGCAGTTCGATGAAGTCGCGGTGCAGCGGGTAGCGGTGCTGGCGCTCGAGCAGCAGGTCGCCGTTGTCGAACACCGGGATGACGACGACGGCGCCGGGGTGGACGATGTATTCGCGGCTGGATTCCTTGCCGTTGGGCAGGCGCACGCGGTCGCGCTTGACGTGCATGAGCCGGCCCTGGAAGACGGTTTCGCTGGCCAGCTCGGTTTCGGTGAGGTCGGGGGGATCGTTTTTCATGCCGCCATGATAACGAGCGCACCGAAAAAAAGCGCGGGCCGTGCCCGCGCTTTCGATGTGCTCGTGCAATCAGCGAAGCGACAGGCGCTCGTCGAGAATGCGCGGCGTCAGGAAGATGATCAGCTCGGTCTTGCTGTTCTCCTTGTTGGTCGTCTTGAACAGATTGCCAAGCACCGGCACATCACCCAAAAGCGGCACCTTGCTCACGGTCGTGTTTTCGTCTCCATCATAGATTCCGCCAAGAACCAGCGTTTCCCCATTGCCCACCCGAATCTGGGTTTTGATCCGCTTGGTGTCAATCGCGGGATCAGTAATACCCGTGATAAAGCGCACCGCGTCCTTCTGGACTTCGACAGTCAGGATCACGGAGTCGTTGTTGAGGATCTGCGGATCGACCAGCAAGCACAGGAAAGCGTCCTTGAATGTCACCGTCGGCGGGGAATTGGCCGTTTCCGGGGTGACGTAGGGAATCTGCGTGCCATTCAGAATGACCGCCGGCTTTTGGTTGGAGGTTAACACGCGCGGGTTGGAAATCACCTTGCCACGATTATCGGCTTCGAGAGCACGCAATTCCAGGCTGAGAAGATTGCCATTATTGAGACTCAGCAAGCCCAGTGCCAGGTTGGCCGCCCCGGAAGCAATCGGAAGGGCCTGCCCGCTTCCAGTGGCGTCTCCAGTTCCATCGACGCCACCCAGCCTGTAGTCGCCAAAGTCTTTGGCCGCCCGGAAGCCCAGGCGCACCCCCAGGTCACGGCTCCAGCCATCGGTCGCCACCACGACCCGCGCCTCGATCATGACCTGGCGCGCGGGCACATCGAGACGAGCCAGCAACTCCCGAATTTCGAGGATCTTGCGCGCCGTGTCAGTAATGATGAGCGTATTAGTCTTCAGCTCGTAGGTTGCACGCCCACGCTTTGTCAGTATTTTCTGATCAGTGTCGGACGTACCGCCGGCAGTGGTGGCGCCTTGCTGCCTTGTCTGGCTTGTACCACCAAGTCCCTGAGACTGCGCATTGCAAGTCACAGAATTGTTTCCCGCCGAAACCAGGCTGGCCGGACGACCGTACAGCATAGTCTGCGCTTCATCCGCCCGCATGTAACTGAGCGGAACGTATTCGGTCACCAGAGGCTCCAGGTCGACCACAGCCGACTTGGCTTCGAGCTCCTGCTTCTCCTTAGCGAGCAGTTCGTCTCTGGGCGCGACCCATATCACGTTGCCGTTCTGGCGCTTGTCGAGGCCCTTGGTCTGCATGATCAGATCGAGCGCCTGATCCCACGGCACGTCTTTCAGGCGCAGCGTCAGGCTACCTGTCACGGTGTCGCTGGCGATGATGTTGAGTCCGGTGAAATCGGCAATGACCTGCAGGACCGAGCGCACTTCGACATTCTGGAAATTCAGCGAGAGCTTGTCGCCGACGTATTTCACTTTGCCGTCAGTGGTCTTTTTCTGGCCATCATCGGCCGGCTTGACCTCGACAATGAAATTGCTGTCTGTCTGGTAAGCCGAGTATTCCCATCCCCCGCGAGGCTGGATCACCATGCGGACGTTGTCCCCAAGGGCGTAGGTCTCGATCGCCTGAACGGTAGTGCCAAAATCCGACACGTCCATGCGGCGCTGCAACGCCTTGGGCAAATCGGTACCGATGAAGTCGACCACGATGCCAACGGCCTGCTGACGGATATTGATCCCTACCTGCGGATCGGACAGCGCGGCGACAATGCGGGCCTCCCCCCGATCGCCGCGGCGGAAATCCACGTCACGAATAGCGTGACGCGCCTGGGTAGGCCCTGGTTCGGCAAACTGCGGGCTGACGTTGACAGGGGCCACTCCCGCACCGACCTCGCCCAGTGCGATGAGCAGCGCATTGCCTTCAACCTTCGTATCGTATTCGACAGATTTGTTCAGATTGAGCACCAGACGGGTACGGGTGCCTGCCTGAACGACATTGACACTCGTCAAAGGACCCAGGTTGGCCTGGACCGTGTTGCGCCCAATGGCGTTACCGGTATCGGGCAGGTCAAGCGCAATGCGAGGCGGATTGGCAACCGTGAAGCCCGCCGGTGTATCGGTCAAGGCTTGCTTGAGATTGACGCGCACCATGACCTTGCCTCCGGGCAGGGTCGTCGTTTCCACGTTCTGAATGGAGTTGGCGGTAGGCGGCGGATTGGCGCTGACGGCGGACGGCAAGACAAGACCGGCAAAGAGGGCAACCCCGAACAGGTGACGGGAGTACTTTTGGGCAATTTTATGCAATGCGTTCATCGTGAACCTCTTTGGTTTCTGGGCTGCGTATTACTCTTGCAAAATCAGGGTGCTGACACGTTCGGCCCAGTCGCCAGCGCTGTCCTGAACGATTTCGCGCAGCGTCACCTCGCTGTCGGTAATCTGCGTAACCAGGCCAAAGTTCTGGCCCATGTAATTACCTTTTCTTACGTGGTAGATCGCTTTGTCCGGCGTCCGAACCACGGCGTGAATCACGCCCTGTTTGGACACCATGCCAACCATGCTGAGGGTTTCGAGGGAAAAAGCCTCCAACGGCTCGCGCGGGCGAGTGAGGTCGGGCTGAACCCCGCCTCCGCCGCCAGTCGAGAGCTTTCTGGGCTTGAAGGGGTCCGGCAGGTCGAACGCGCTGTAGGTGAAAGGCTCGTATGCCTTGATTTCCGGCAAGGGCTCGATTTTGCCCTGTACATCCTTGCCGGAATTTTCGACAAAGGACTTGAGGTCTTCCATGCCGTCTCCCCCGCAAGCGGAGAGACCTATCGCCATCAGAAATACGGCCAGGCGTTTCATTGCTTACCTCCCGCCTGCTGCTTTTGGGTAATGATCTCTTCGTCGTCCAGGTAGCGATACGTTTTGACGACCGCATCCATGATCAACACGCCATCCTTGGAAGGCTCAAGCGCGACGTCATGTAGCGTGACAATGCGAGACAGCTTGGAAACGTCGCTGACGAAGGCTGCCATGTCATGGTAGCCGCCGTTCACCTTCACCCGGATAGGCGTCTCAGCGTAAAACTCGGTCTGGGTCTCGCCTTCGGGTTTGAACAGGTCGAACTGCAGCCCCCGCCCCAGGCCCGCCTGGTTGATATCCGTAATCAGCGCGTCCATTTCCTGCTTGTTGGGCAACTGCTTGAGCAAGGCGCCAAAAGCCTGTTCGATGTCCGCCAGTTGCTGCTTGTAAGCCTCCAGGTTGATGGCCTGGTTTTTCTTGGTCGTGAACGCGCTGCGCAATTCAGTTTCTTTCTGCTTCGAGGCGTCGAGGGTCTCCATGCCGTCACGCCAGTCGAACCACCAGCCCGCAGCCACAATGGCCGCCGCCAACACCGCCAGCGCGGCCAGCTTGGTCGAAAGCGGCCAATCTGCCAGGGTTTTCAAGTCCAGCTTGTTGAGTTCGTCGAAGGTCATGATTGGCCCCCTTGATTCTGGCTGCCCTCAGGGTTTTGCCGAGTCTGCTGGATCGACAATACAAACTCGTTGGCACGCAGATTGTTCACGGTGACCGCCTTGATCTCGACAAGGCGCGCGGATTCGAACCAGGGCGAAGCGTCCAGGCTGCGCATCAGCGTAGACACGCGCGCGCTCGATTGCGTGTAGCCCGTGATCGTGATCGTGTTGCCCGTCTGTTTGAACGATTTCAGATACAGCCCGTCCGGCAGGACGCGGATCATCTGATCGAACAGTTGAACGACTTCGGTGCGGTTCGATTGCAGCGTTTCGACGACCTGCTTGCGCGACAGCAACGCCTGGGTCTGTTCGCGGATCTTCTTGATCTCGCCGATCTGGGCATCCAGCTTGGCGATTTCCTGTTCAAGGTAGGCATTGCGGGCATCCTGGGCCGCCTGCCGGGTGGCAATCACGGTATGGCCGAGCACGACGACCGCCACGCCGGCTGCGACGGCAATGCCGAGCAGGATGTTGAACTGGCGCCGCCGCGCGGCACGCGCAAGTTCGCGATGGGGAAGCAGATTGATGCGGATCATTGGGGGTCGAACCTCCGCATGGCAAGGCCGCAGGCGACGAAAAGCGACGGCGCGTCGGCAGTGAGCTCCTGCGGCCGGATCTTGGAATTGACCGCCATGTTGGCGAAGGGGTTGACCACCATCGCCGGGGTGCCGGTACGCTGCGACACAACGTCCTCGATGCCGGGAAGCATGGCGCCGCCCCCCGCCAGCAAAATCTGGTCGACCTGGCGATATTGGGTAGAAGTCGTGAAGAGTTGCAGGGCGCGACCGATTTCCATCGCCAGCGTCTCGCTGTAGGGCTGCAGCACCTCGACGTCGTAGCTTTCTGGCAGCGTGCCGCGGCGTTTGGCGTTTTCGGCCTCCTCGCTGCTCATGCCGTAGCGACGGGAAATTTCGTTGTTGAGCTGGTTGCCGCCGAAGCCGTGTTCGCGCAGGTAGACCGACTCGTTGTCGTGCAGGACGTTGATGTGCATGTTCTGCGCGCCGACGTCGACAATCGCGACCGTCATGCCCGCACCGCCGTTCGGCAGCAGGTGCGCGATCTGTTCGTAGGCGGTCTGGGTGGCGAACGACTCGACATCCATGATCAGCGCCTTGAGACCGGACGCCTCGACCACCGCCACGCGATCCTCGACCTTTTCCTTGCGCGCGGCGGCGAGCAGGATCTGCACGTCGTCGGGGCTGGCGGGCGAAGGGCCGAGTTCCTGGAAATCGAGATTCACTTCGTCGAGCGAGAAGGGGATGACCTGATTGGCCTCGGTCTCGACCTGGTTTTCCAGATCGACGCCCTTGAGGCTCGCCGGCGCCAGAATCTTCTTGGTGATCACCGCCGAGGACGGCAGGGCGAGCGCCACGTTCTTGATGCGGGTGCCCATCTGCCGCCAGGCGGTGCGAAGCGCGTCGGCCACCTGGTCGATGTTGGCGATATTGCCGTCGGTCACCGCGTCCTTGGGCAGCGGCTGGATGACATAGCGCTCGACGCGCAGCTTGCCCTTGCCGGCGTCCGACAACTCGACCAGCTTGACCGCGGTCGTGCTGATGTCGAGCCCGAGCATGGGCAGACCTTTCGCCGACAGCCAGTCCAGATTGATATTCAGGTGCAAGAGAATTTCCTTTACGCTTCTGTGAGTTGGCGCTTTTTCTTGTTATCGTTTTTAGATGCTAGCAACAACACACGGTTTTTAACAGTTTTTTCCTTGCGACGCCGCATGAAATGAACATGTGTGTCCAATTTCCAACACCACTAACGCCTATAATCGGCGAAAACTTTAGGCAGGCAATTTAAGGAACCGGATGTTTTCCAAATGGTGGCATTACGCACTCGCGCTCGTGTTGAGCCTCGGTCTGGTCAGCGTGGCGCTGGCCGGGCTGGCGGCCGCGCTCATCTACCCCAATCTGCCGCCGCTTGAAGCGCTGACCGACTACAAGCCCAAGCTGCCGCTGCGCATCTACACGGCGGACGGCGCGCTGATGGGCGAATTCGGCGAGGAGCGTCGCGCCTTCATCGCCATCGGCCAGGTTCCGGACTACATGAAGCAGGCGATCATCGCCGCCGAGGACGAGCGCTTCTATTCGCACGGCGGCGTCGACACCCTGGGCGTGCTGCGCGCCGCAACGTCGAACCTGGTGTCGGGCGGCGTCAAGGAGGGCGCTTCGACCATCACCATGCAGGTCGCGCGCAATTTCTTCCTGTCCAACGAGAAGACGCTCACCCGCAAGCTCTCCGAAGCCATGCTGGCGATGAAGATCGAACACAATCTGTCGAAGGACAAGATCCTCGAGCTCTATATCAACCAGATCTACCTGGGCCAGCGCGCCTACGGCTTCGAGGCCGCCGCGCGCACCTACTTCGGCAAGCCGATGCGCGAACTGACGCTGGCCGAGGTCGCCATGCTCGCCGGCCTGCCCAAGGCGCCGTCGCGCTACAACCCGGTGGTCAACTTCCCGCGCGCCAAGGCGCGCCAGGAATATGTGCTCGGGCGCATGAAGACGCTCAAGTTCATCGACCCGCCGACCTGGGAGGCGGCGGTCAAGGAAAAACTCCTCATACGCCAGGCGCGCCGTCACACCGACGTTTCGGCCGACTACGCGGCCGAGATGGTGCGCCAGACGCTGTTCGAGAAATACGGCGAATCGATCTACAGCTCGGGCTACAAGGTCGTCACCACCCTGGTGCGGGCGCAGCAGGAAGCGGCCAACCGCTCGGTGTGGCAGGGCATCGCCGACTACGACCAGCGCTACGGCTATCGCGGCCCGGAAAAGCAGATCACCCTGCCTGCCGACAAGGCGCAGCGCGAGGCCGCGATCACGCAGGCGCTCGAAGACCTCGTGCCGGTCAGCGACATGCTGCCCGCAGTGGTGGTGAGCGCGACGCCCAAGCTGATCCGCGCCCGGCTCGACGATGATCGGGAAGTGGAAATCGCCGGCAATTCGCTCAAGTGGGTCGCGCAATGGGTCGCCGCCAAGAAAGGCCGGCAGTTCGGGCCCGGCGCCGTGGTGCGCGTGCAGGCCGTCGGCGCCAAGCCGCAATGGCGGCTGGCCCAGCTGCCCGAGGTCGAAGCGGCGCTGGTTGCGCTCAACCCCAACAGCGGCGCCATCAATGCGCTGGTCGGCGGTTTCGACTTCAATCGCAACAAGTTCAACCGCGTCACGCAGGCCTGGCGCCAGCCGGGCTCGAGCTTCAAGCCCTTCATCTATTCCGCCGCGCTGGAAAAGGGCTACACGCCGGCCAGCCTGATCGACGACGCGCCGATTGCGCTCACCGCCGCGGAAACCGGCAGCACCGCCTGGGAACCGCAGAACTACGACGGCACCACCAGCGGACCGACACGCATGCGGGTGGCGCTCACCAAGTCGCTCAACCTGGTATCGATCCGCATCCTGCAGGGCGTCGGCCCGTATTACGCGCGCGACTACATCCGCCGCTTCGGCTTCGATCCGGCGCGCCACCCGCCCTACCTCACCATGGCGCTCGGCGCCGGCAGCGTCACCCCGCTGCAACTCGCGGCGGCGTACGGCGTGTTCGCCAACGGCGGCTACGGCGTCAACCCCTACCTCATCGACAAGGTCTACGACAAGGACGGCCGCCTGCTGATGCAGGCCCAGCCCCAGCAGGCCGGCAGCTCCGCACCGCGCGTGATCGACCCGCGCAACGCCTGGCTCATGACCAGCATGATGCAGGACGTCACCCGCAGCGGCACCGCCGCACGCGCGGCCCAGTTGGGGCGCAGCGATGTCGCCGGCAAGACCGGCACCACCAACGACGCGCGCGACACCTGGTTCGCCGGCTACACCCCCGACCTGGTGGCGATCTCATGGATGGGCTTCGATCAGCCGCGCTCGCTCGGCCGCCGCGAAACCGGGGGCCAGGCCGCGCTGCCGATCTGGATCAACTTCATGAGTGTGACACTCAAGGACAAGCCGCAACGCGGCTGGGCGATGCCGCCGGGCATCCTCAGCGTACGCATCGATCCGGCGACCGGCACCCGCGTGTCCGAGGGCCTGCTCGAGGACCTGCTGAACACGCTGCTGAGCGAGGGAACGCCCGGCATGGTCGAGCACTTCTACCAGGAATTCCCGCCGCCCGAGCGCGTCCCGCCGGCCTGGGAAGACACCCCGGCCAACGGCGCGCCCCCCGCCCCAGCGGGCCCGCAGCCATGAGACACCAGGACATGCGCCGCCGCATCGCCCATGCGGCGGCGCGCATCCTTGCCGAAGACGGCAGCCTCGACTACGGCAGCGCCAAGCGCAAGGCGGCACGCCAGCTCGGCGCGCCCGGCAGCGGCAGCCTGCCCGACAACCAGGAAATCGAGGAGGCCTTGCGCAGTTATCAGGCGCTGTACCAGGCCGATGCGACCCGCAGCCTGCTGGTCCATCTGCGCCGGATCGCGATCGAGTACATGGAGCGGCTCGCCGATTTCGACCCCCATCTCACCGGCCCGGTGCTGAACGGCACCGCTGCGCGCCATGCCGGCATCCAGCTGCAGTTGTTCACCGACCGCCAGAAAGACGTCGAGTTTCTGCTGATGGGCCTGGGGCTGCCCTACCAGACCGGGGAATATCGCCCGGTCGAGACGCCGTCCCGGACCTGCCCGCATTTCGTCATCGACGACCCGCGCGCAAGCGTCGAGCTGACCGTGTTTCCCGCCGCCGAACTGCGCAGCATGAAGCGCCTGCAGGCCGACGGCAGTCCGCGACGGGCGCGGCTGCCCCACGTTCGCACGCTAGACTGAACGACACCACCCGATGTCCTGGCACAAAAGCTGCTCGACGAACCTGAGCAACATCCTGGCTGAGGCTCGACCTTGATCCGTTTTTTCCGGCACTACGTGCCCCTGAATCTGCTGCTGCTGGTGTTGTTCGAGGCCTTCATCCTCGGCGGCGCAGTCTATGTCGGCATCGGCGCGACCCTGCCGGAGGTGAGCGTACACGAGGGCCTGCTGGCCAAATCCCTGACCTTCGCGCTCGTCATGCTCGGCCTGATGACGGCGAGCGGCCTCTACGACCTCGAACAGCGCGAGGGCCTGCTGGCGCTGCTGCAGCGCCTGGGGCTGAGTTTCGGGCTCGGCCTCATCATCATGAGCGGGGTGTTCTACCTTTTCCCGATGCTGCTGGTCGAGCGCGGCGCTTTCCTGCTGGCGTTCGGGCTCGCGCTGATCGGCATCCTGGCGAGTCGCGCCTTTTTCACCGGCTGGGCGCGCGCCGGCATGCTGAAAACACGCGCGCTGGTGATCGGCACCGGCAGCCGCGCGGCCCACATCGAAGCCCTGCTCGCCAGGCGCGGCCAGGTCAGCAACACCCAGATCGTCGGCTACGTTCCCATGGGCGGCAGTCATCATTTCGTCGATCATGCCCGCATTCTCGACACCGGCGAAACCCTGCCCCGGCTCGCCACGCGTCTGCAGGTCGGCGAGCTCATCCTGGCCGTGCGCGACCGCCGCGGCGGCGGCCTGCCGGTGCAGGAACTGCTCGACTGCAAGCTGCGCGGCATCCGCATCACCGAGTTGTCGAGCTTCTTCGAGCGCGAGAACGGCCACCTGCAGATCGATTCGATGAATGCCAGCTGGATGATCCTCGCCGAGGGTTTCCACCAGGGCATCCTGCGCGACACCATCAAACGCCTGTTCGATCTCGTGGTGAGCACCGCGATGCTGGCGTTCACCCTGCCGATCATGCTGCTCACCGCCGTACTCATCAAACTCGAGAGTCCCGGCCCGGTGCTCTACCGCCAGGAGCGCGTCGGCCAGGGCGGACGCAACTTCACCATTCTCAAGTTCCGCAGCATGTGCGTCGACGCCGAGAAGGACGGCAAGCCGCGCTGGGCCGGCCAGAACGACAGCCGCGTCACGCTCACCGGCCGCTTCATTCGCCGCACACGCATCGACGAATTGCCGCAGATCTTCAACGTGTTCTTCGGCGACATGAGCTTCGTCGGCCCGCGCCCCGAACGTTCCTATTTCGTGCAGGACCTGACCCAGAAAATCCCCTACTACGGCATACGCCACACGGTGAAGCCCGGCATCACCGGCTGGGCCCAGGTACGCTATCCTTACGGCGCCACCGACGAGGACGCCATGCACAAGCTGCAGTACGACCTGTACTACGTCAAGAACCACAGCCTGTTCCTCGACCTCATGATCCTGTTCCAGACCGCGCAGGTGGTGGTGTGGGGCAAGGGCGTGCGTTGAGCGGCCGGCGCCAGCACCCCGGCCATGCCCGATACCCTGATCCTGCTCGCTGCCCTCGGTTACGGACTGGCGGCAGCGGCCTACCTCGGCCTGTCGGGGCTCATCGTCGCCAGCTGGCGCCGTCGTCCGCAGGGGCGGCTCCTGGTGCTCGCCACGGCCCTGAGCGGCATCTGGGGCGCGATTTCGGCACTCGCGGCCTGGGAACGCTCGGCCGGGCCGAGCCTTGGCCTGATCGCCGAAGTAGCGCGCGACGGCGCCTGGCTCGGCCTGCTGCTCTTCATCCTGCAGCTGCGGCTGCCGGCCGGCGCCACGCTGCCAACGCCGCTGCGGCTGGTCCGCGCGCTTGCGGCCCTCCTGGTCGGCGGCCTCTTCGTCGCCCACCTGCTGTCCTGGCTCGCCCCCGACCTGCCCAGGCTCGCGCGCTGGGCAAGCAATCTCGGCTTCGTCCTCCTGAGCGTCATCGGCCTGGTGCTGGTCGAGCAGGTCTACCGCAGCACCCGCCCCGAGGACCGCTGGGCGATCAAGTTCCTCTGCCTGGGGCTGGGCGGCCTGTTTGCCTACGATCTCTATCTCTACGCCAACGTCGCGCTGTTCAATGTCGTGGACGCCCACACCTGGGCCGCGCGCGGCTACGCCGCCGCGCTGGCAGCCCCGCTGATCGCCGTATCGGCCGCGCGCAACCCGGAATGGGCCGCGCCGGTCGGCGTCTCGCGCAGCATGGCCTTCCACACCGCGAGCCTGCTCGGCGCCGGCCTCTACCTGCTGCTGATGGCCGGCGCCGGTTATTACCTGCGCCTGTTCGGCGGCGAGTGGGGCGACGTGGTGCAGACCGTGTTCGTCTTCGCTGCCGTGCTGGGGCTGGCGCTGCTGATGTTTTCCGGCACCCTGCGCGCGCGCCTGCGGGTATTCCTGTCCAAGCACTTCTTCAGTTACCGCTACGACTACCGCGAAGAGTGGCTGAAATTCACCCGCACGCTGACCGAGGGCGAATCCGGCACGCGGCTGTGCGAGCGCGCGGTCGAGGCGCTCGGCCGGCTGGTCGAGAGCCCGGCCGGCGCGCTGTGGCTGAACGAGGGACAGGCGGGCTACCAGCGCGCGGGCTACTGGAACTGGAGCGACCTCGACGGCAGCGAACCGGCCAACTCGCCCTTCATCACCTGGCTCGCCGACAAGCAGTGGGTCGTCGACCTCGACGAACTGAAAACCCGTCGCGACCTCTACGGCGACCTTGGCCTGCCGCCGTGGATCCGCGACGCCGACGACGCCTGGCTGGTGGTGCCGCTGATGCTGCACGAGGAACTGATCGGCTTCGTCGTGCTGAAACACTCGCTTGGCAAGCTCGCCTTCAACTGGGAAGTGAGCGACCTGCTCAAGGTCGCCTCGCGCCAGGCCGCCGCGCACCTGGCGCAGATGCGCGCATCGAACCAGCTCATCGTCGCGCGCCAGTTCGAATCGTTCAACCGCACTACCACTTTCGTCATCCATGACCTGAAAAACCTGATCGCGCAGCTGTCGCTGCTGCTCGCCAACGCCGAGAAGCACAAGCACAACCCCGAGTTCCAGGCCGACATGCTGGGCACTGTGGAAAACGCCGTGGCGCGCATGAACAAGGTGCTGGCGCAGCTGCGCCGCGGCAGCGACGCTGCACCGGCGCAAGCGGTCGCGATAGCCGACGTGCTGGCCGACGCAGCCGCCAGCAAGCGGGCGTTCAAGCTGCGCCCCGTGCTCGAATTGCCGCCGCCGTCGCTGAAAATCCGCGCCGAGCGCGAGCGCCTCACCCGCGCGGTCGGCCACCTGCTGCAGAACGCACTGGAAGCCACGCCGAACGACGGGCAGGTCGCGCTGCGCGGATTCGAGGAAAATGATCGCGCAGTCATCGAGATCGCCGACACCGGCAGCGGCATGGACGAGGCATTCATCCGCACCCGCCTGTTTGCGCCTTTCGATTCGACCAAGGGCGCCGGCATGGGCATCGGCGCCTACGAATGCCGCGAGACCATCCACGCCCTGGGCGGCAGCCTGGAGGTGGACAGCGCGCCGGGGCGCGGCACGCGGTTCCGCATCCGCCTGCCGCTGGACAATAATGACAATGCTAGAGGAGACGCCGCATGAGCGACGCCAAACAAAAAATCCTGCTGGTCGAGGACGACCCCGGGCTGCAGAAGCAGCTGAAATGGAGTCTCGCCGACTATGAACTCGTCATCGCCGCCGACCGCGACAGCGCGATCGCGCAACTGCGCCGCCACGAGCCGCCGGTGGTGCTGCTCGATCTCGGCCTGCCGCCCGATGCCGACGGCGCGACCGAGGGCCTGGCCACCCTGCAGCAGATCCTGACTCTCGCCCCGGCGACCAAGGTCATCGTCGTCACCGGCAACCTCGACCGCGCGAACGCGGTGAAGGCAATCCAGCTCGGCGCCTACGACTTCTTCCAGAAGCCCTTCGAGCCCGAGGTGCTGGCCCTGATGATCTCGCGCGCGCTGCACGTCCACGCGCTCGAACGCGAAAACCGCCAGCTTGCCGCGCGCCAGCAGGCCTCGCCGCTGGCCGGCCTCATCACCTGCAGCGAGCCGATGCTGAAAGTCTGCCGCACCGTGGAAAAAGTCGCGCCCGCCAACGCGACCGTCCTGCTGCAGGGCGAATCCGGCACCGGCAAGGAAGTGCTGGCGCGCGCCGTGCACGAACTGTCGCCGCGCGTCGACAAGCGCTTCGTCGCCATCAACTGCGCGGCGATTCCGGACACCCTGCTCGAATCCGAACTGTTCGGCTATGAAAAAGGCGCCTTCACCGGCGCCGCCAAGCAGACTATCGGCCGCATCGAATACGCCAGCGAAGGCACGCTCTTCCTCGACGAGATCGGCGACCTGCCGATGCCGCTGCAGGCCAAGCTCCTGCGCTTCCTGCAGGAGCGGGTGATCGAGCGCCTGGGCGGGCGCGGCGAGATTCCGGTCGACGTGCGCGTGGTGTGCGCCACCCACCGCGACCTCGCCGGCATGATCCGCGAAGGCAGCTTCCGCGAGGACCTCTATTACCGGCTGTCCGAAATCACCATCCGCATCCCGCCGCTGCGCGAGCGTCCCGGCGACGCCGTGCTGCTGGCGCAGGCCTTTCTCGAGCGCAACGCGCGCGAACTCGGACGCACGATCCGCGGATTCTCGGCCGACGCGCTGGCCGCGCTGGAGGCGCACGGCTGGCCCGGCAACGTGCGCGAAATGGAAAACCTCATCAAGCGCGCCGCGATCATGGCCGACGGCAGCCAGATCACCGCCGACGACCTCGGCCTCGATGCGGGCGCCGAACCGCAGCCCTTCAACCTGCGCCAGGCGCGCGAAGACGCCGAGCGCCAGGCCGTCGGCCGCGCGCTCGCGCAGGCCAACGGCAGCGTCGCTCAGGCCGCCGAACTGCTCGGCGTCACACGGCCTACGCTGTACGACCTGATGGCGAAGATCGGGCTGAAATGAGCACCTGGCCTCGACCGCCCGCGATTGACGTATCCTGGCCCGAATGCTTCGATACACCCGATCGACGACAGGCTGCCAGGCCGCCGCCTCCATAACCCGGCCCGGCCTGTTCTTGTAACCTCCACTCTCTATGAGGCTCGTCACCCATGCGCCCGTTACCGAATTCGACCCTGCGTCTTCCCGGCCGACTCTTGTCCGCCCTGATTCTCGGCGCCAGCCTGGCCGCCTGCGGCGGCGAATCGAGCGAAACGCTGGTGCAGAAAGCCCGGCAAAGTCTCGACGCCGGCGACCGCAAAGCCGCCATCATTCAGTTGAAAAGCGCGATCCAGGAAGACGACAAGAATGCCGAGGCGCGCTTCGCGCTCGGCAAGGTCTACGTCGACATGGGCGACGGCGCCTCGGCGGAAAAGGAGCTGCGCCGCGCGCTCGATCTAGGCCTCGCCCGGGACAAGGCGCTGGCCTATCTGGGACGCGCCCTGCTGCTGCAGCGCGAGTTCGACAAGGCGCTCGAGGAAATTCCCTCGCGGCCGGGCGGTCAACCCGCCGAGGTCGCAGCCTTGCTGACGCTGCGCGCCGAGGCCCAGCTCGGCCGTGGTCACCTGGACGACGCGGCGCTGAGCTACGAAGAAGCGCGCCGCCTCGACCCGAATTCCATCGAGGCGCTGCGCGGCCTGGCCCTGATCGCGCTGGGGCGCCAGCAGCCCGACGCAGCCATGGCGCTGGCGAACAAAGCCATCGAGAAATCCCCCAATCGACTCGAAGCGTGGGTACTCAAGGCCGACCTGCTGAATGCCAGCGGCAAGAACGACGAGGCGATCCAGGCCTACCAGGAAGCGCTCAAGCGCAAGCCGGACGACCTCGCCAGTCACCTCAGTCTGGCCACGCTGTACGTGCGCACGAAGCAGTTCGATGCGGCGCAGCGCTCGATCGACGCAGCGCACAAGGTCGAGCCGGGCTCGCTGCAACTGCGCCTGGCCCGGGGCCAGCTACATTTCGCCCAGCAGAAATTCCCGGAGGCACGCGATCAGCTGCAGGAAGTGCTGAAGGTGGCGCCCAACCTCGGTCAGGCGATTCTGCTGATGGGCGCCACCCAGTACGCGCTCGGCGCCTTCGAGCAGGCCGAAACGCATCTCGCCGCTTTCCTTAACGCGGTGCCCGCCAGCGTGTACGCGCGCACCCTGCTGGCCTCGGTCTACATCAAGACCCGCCGGCCGGACAAGGCGCTGGATACGGTGCGACCGCTGGTGACCGCCGATCCGCCCAACGCTGCGGCGCTGGCGCTGGCCGGCGAGGCCTACATGCAGCGCCAGGAACCCGCGCGGGCGGCCGAGTACCTGGAGAAGGCCGCCAAGGTGGTGCCGCAGGCCGCAGGCTTGCGCGCCGAACTCGCCCTGAGCCGCCTCGCCGCCGGCGACATCGACCGCGGCATGGTCGAACTCGAGGCCGCCGCGGGGCTGGAAGGCAGCTCGGCGCAAACCGATCTGGCACTGATCACCGCCTACCTCGCGCGGCGCGAGTTCGACAAGGCGCTCGGCGCCATCGCCACGCTGGAGAAGAAGGATCCCAAGAACCCGCTGGTGCACAATCTGCGCGGTGGCGCGCTCATTGGCAAGAACGACATTTCCGCTGCGCGCAAGGCGTTCGAGAAGGCACTTGCCATCGACGCCGCCTACTACCCCGCCGCGGCCAATCTCGCCCAGCTCGACCTGCGCGACAAGAACGCCAAGGCGGCACGCGCACGCTTCCAAGGCGTGCTCGCCGCCAACAAGGCAAGCGTGCCGGCCATGATGGGGCTTGCCACCCTGGATCGCGAAGCCGGCAACGAACAGGCCATGCTCGATTGGGTCAACAAGGCCGCCGCCGCCGACCCCAAGGCGCTGGCGCCGCGCGGCGCGCTGGTGCACTACCACATCGGCAAGAACGCGCCCACCCAGGCCCTCGCCATCGCGCGCGAAGCCCAGACCGCGAATCCGACCGCGGCCGAGGCGATGGAACTGCTCGGCATCGCCCAGCTTGCCGCCGGCGAAAAGGACAACGCCGTCGTCACCTTCACCAAGCTGGCGGAGATGGCGCCGCGTTCGCCCGGCGTCTACGTGCGCCTGGCCGCCGCCCAGGCGGCGAAGGACAGCATCGCCGACGCGCGCCGATCCCTCGCGCGGGCACTCGAACTCAACCCGGACCTGAGCGAGGCCCACGTCGGCCTGATCCAGCTCGACCTCAAGGAACAGCTCGGCGCGGACGCCCTGCGCCGCGCCCGCCAGATCCAGAGCCGCCAGCCCAAGTCGCCGCTCGGACACACCCTGGAAGGCGACATCCTCGCGAGCCAGAAGGACCACGCAGGCGCCGCGACGGCGTATCAGCGCGCCCTCGATCTCGGCAAGGCCACGCTCGCCCTGATCAAGCTGCACGGCAGCCTGCATGCCGCCGGCAAGGGCGCGGAAGCCGAGGCCAGGGCCGCGCAATGGCTGAAGGACCAGCCGCGCGACTTCGCCCTGCGCAGCTACCTCGCCGACCATTACCTCAAGGCCGGGCAGAACACGCTGGCGATGGCCCAGTATCAGGCGATCGTGCAGGCAGCACCCGACAACGTCCTGGCGCTCAACAACCTCGCCTGGCTGTATCAGCAGGACAAGGACCCGCGCGCGCTTGCCACCGCGGAACGCGCCTACAAGCTCAGTCCCGATTCGCCCAGTGTCGCCGACACCCTGGGCTGGATCCAGGTGCAACAGGGCGACGCCAAGCGCGGCCTCGCACTGCTGCAACAGGCACATGCCAAGGCGCCGCAACATCCGAGCATCCACTATCATCTGGCCGCGGCGCTGGCCAAGACCGGCGACCGCGCCAAGGCGCGAACCGAGCTCGACCGGCTGCTCGCGCGCGGCACGTCCTTCCCGGAAGAACAGGACGCGCGCAAACTGTTCGAGCAGCTGAAGAGCGGGCGCTGAGCCGCCGCGCCCGGACACGCTGGACGATGGAGGCGAAATTCATGAAGCTGAATGCCCCATTCTTCATCCGCCGCGCCTGGCCAGCGCTTGATCGGAAGCCAGGCGCATATTGCCGAGCATTTCCACTCAGCCAAGACCAACGGCGTCTTTCAAGTTCGCCGGTTTAGGACCCACAACAGGAGTCAAGCATGTCACGTCGTCCCCTCGTACTGGCCCTCGTCCTCGCCGCCGCCGTCTCGGCGGGTTGCGACCGTTTGAAGTCGGCCGAAGGCCTGTACGAGGATGGCCGGGCAGCCTTCGACAAGGGCGACTACACCGCCGCCGTGCTGCAGCTCAAGTCCGCCGTGCAGAAAGACCCCAATCTCGCGACGGCGCGTTACCTCCTGGGTGTCACCCACAACGCGCTGGGCAAGTACGCCGACGCGGAAAAGGAGCTCAAGCGCGCGCTCGCGCTGGGCTACGACCTCGCCGACGGCAACGCCGCGCTGGCGCTGGCCCTGCTCGGCCAGGGCGAATACAACCGGGTGCTCACCGAAGTCACCATTCCCGCCCACGCCAAGCCCGAGGCCCAGGCCAAGCTCGTCGCGCTGAAAGGCATGGCCAAGCTCGGCAAGAACGATCGCGAAGGCGCCGGGGATGCCTTCGACGAAGCGCTCAAGCTGGTGTCGAACCAGCCCGACGCGCTGGTCGGCCAGGGCTGGCTGGCGGCGCAGGCAGGCAAGAACGACGAAGCGCTCAAGCTCACCGGGGCCGCGCTGGCCGCCGACCCGCGCCACAAGGAGGCGGGCCTGCTCAAGGCTGCCCTGTTGCGCGGCAGCGGAAAATCGGACGAAGCCGTCGCTGCCTACCAGGCCGTGCTGGCGATCGACCCGCGCGAGATCCGCGCGCACAGCGGCCTGGTCTCGCTCCATCTCGCCGAGAAGAACTTCGCCAAGGCCCGCGAACAGGTCGACCGCTCGCGCAAGCAGCTCCCGGACAACCTGGTCGTCCGCTTCCTCGACGGCCAGGTCAGCCTGCGCGAGCTCAAGTTCACCGCGGCGCGCGAGGCCGCCCAGGACGTGCTGAAGGCCGCGCCCAAATTCCTGCCGGCGGAGTACCTGCTGGGTTTGGCCAACCTCGCCCTGGGTTCGCACGAGCAGGCGGCGCAGAACCTGCGCGTCGTCGTCCGGGAAAGTCCGGGCACCACCCACGCCCGCGCGATGCTCGCCAGCGCGGAACTGAGCCTCGGCCAGCCGCAGCTCGCGCTCGACGCCCTCAAGCCCGCGCTCGACGCCGGCTCCACCTACCCCACGCTGCTGTCGATGGCGGGGCACGTCTACCTCGCGCTCGGCCAGCCGGCCAAGTCGGCGGAGTATTTCGAGGCGTCGCTCAAGGCGCGCGAAGCGGCCGGCCCGGCCGCCGGTCTTGCGCTCGCCCGCCAGGGCGGCGTGGACGAGCAGGGCCTCGCCGACCTGCAGGCGGTGGCGGTACCCGAGCCCAGCGCGACCCCGTCCGACTTCGCGCTCATCGCCGCCTACGTTCGCCAGGGCAAGTTCGACGATGCGATGCGCGCCATCGACCGGCTGGCGCAGAAAGCGCCCAACCGCCCCGAGCCCGCCTACCTGCGCGCGACCGTCCACGTCGGCAAGAGCGAGTTCGACCTCGCGCGCAAGAGCTACGAAAAAGCCGTCAGCATCGATCCCGGCTACATCCCCGCGGCAGTGGCGCTCGCCAATCTCGATCTGCGCGACGGCAACCGCGCGGCGGCGAAAAAGCGCTACGAGACCGCGCTCACCCGCAACAAGGACAACCTCACGGCGCTCCTGAGCCTGGCGTCGATCGCCTCGCAGGAGAAAAACGAAGCCGCCATGCTCAAGCTGCTCGAACGCGCCGAAAAAGCCCATCCCCAGGCACTCGAACCGGTCCAGGTCCAGATTCAGACCTTCGTGGCCAACAGCGAATTCGACCGCGCGCTCGCGGTGGCGGAGCGCTTCCGCAAGGCCAACCCCGATTCCAACCCGGCGCTGGAGTTCCTCGCGCAAGTGCACCAGGCCGCAGGCAACAAGGACAAGGCGCTCGCGGCCTTCAAGCAGCTGGCGCAGCGAGCCCCCGATTCGCCGCAGGTGCAGTTGCAACTGGCGCGGGCGCAGCAGGACGCGGGCAACGCCGACCAGGCGCGCGACGCGATCAATTCCGCGCTCAGCCTGCAACCGGGCAATCTCGAGGCGCAGCGTGCCCTGTTCCTGCTCGACGCCGAAACCCGCGGCTACGAAGAGGCGAAAAAAACCGCCCGGCGCATCCAGCAGAACCATCCCAAATCGCCGCTTGGCTTCACGCTGCAGGGCGACGCGGAAATGGTGCTCAAGCAGTTCGGCGCGGCGATCAAGAGCTACGAGGCCGCCCACGCCCGCGGCGCCAGTACGCAGACTGCGGTGCGCCTGCACCAGGCCTACATGTCGGCCGGGCAGCGCGCCCAGGCCGAAGCCAGGATCGGCGCCTGGCTTCGGCAGCATCCCAACGACCTCGACGCCCGCTTCTACCTCGCGCAGATCTACATGGGCATGGGGCAGGACAGGCAGGCGACCGAGCAGTACGAATTCCTCGTCAAGGCGCGGCCGCAGCACGCCATCGCCTGGAACAACCTTGCCTGGCTCTACCTCAAGAGTGGAGATCCCCGCTCGGTCGGCGCGGCCGAGCAGGCCTACACACTCCGCCCCGAGGAAGCCGGCATCATCGACACCTACGGCTGGATGCTGGTGCAGCAGGGCGATCTTGCGCGCGGCCTGCCGCTCCTCGAACAGGCCCACACCCGCGCCAGGAACAGTCCGGAAATCCAGTACCACTACGCCGCCGCTCTGGTGAAGGCCGGCAACAAGGTCAAGGCGAAGCCGCTGCTGCAGCAACTGGTCAAGGGCCAGCCCTTCCCGCAGATCGAGGACGCCAAGCGCCTGCTCGCGCAGCTGTAGCGGCCGCGCACTGCCGCCTTCGGCCCCGGAGCGGCTATACTCGCGGCTGGTTTCCGCCCGCGAGGGGAGCATGCCGGGTCTGCCGCGCGTCCTGTTCTTTGCCGAATCCGTCACCCTCGCGCATCTGGCGCGGCCGCTGGTGCTCGCGCAGGCCCTGCGCGGCAGTTTCGAGGTCGCGCTGGCGTGCGCGCCGGCCTACCGCGAGTTCGCCTCCGACGCCGGCGTCGATCTGCTGCCGCTCGACAGCATCACCCCTGCCGAATTCCGCCGCGCGGTCGAGCGCGGCGCGCGCTTCTACGATCTGCCCGTCCTGCGCCGCTACACCGCGAGCGACCTCGACGTCATCGAACGCTTCCGGCCCGACGTGATGGTGGGCGATTTCCGCCCCAGCCTCGCGGTGAGCGCGCGCCGCGCCGGCGTGCCGTTCGTGGCCCTGCTCAACGCGCACTGGAGCCCCGGCTACCGCCACGCCGACTACCCGATGCCGGTGCTGCCGATCACCCGCCTGATCGGCCCGCGCCTGTTCTCCCCCGTGTTCGCGTTCGCCCGCAAGGCTGCGATCGCCCACTTCGCGCAGCCCTTCGACGCGCTGCGGCGCGAGCACGGCCTGCCGACGCTGGGCGGCGACCTGCGCCGCCACTACGCCGACGCTGACGCCGTCGCCTACCCCGACATTCCCGAACTCTACCCGGTCGCCCCCCTGCCCGCGCGCCACGCCTACCTCGGCCCGGTGCTGTGGGATCCGCCGACGCCGCTGCCGGAATGGTGGAATACGCTCGACGATACGCCCGTCCTCGGCTACGCCAGCCTCGGCAGTTCCGGCGAGCACGGCCTGCTGCCGCGCATCCTCGACGTGCTCGGCGAACTCAACGGCGTCTCGCTCGTCGCCACCGCGGGTGCCGACGCCGGCATCGCCCCTTCCCCCCGGCTCCGCCTCGCCCCTTACCTGCCCGGCAGCGCCGCCACCGCCCGCGCCCGCTTCGTGCTCTGCAACGGCGGCAGCATGACGGTGCAGCAGGCCTTGCGCGCCGGCGTGCCGGTCATCGGCCTCTGCGGCAACATGGACCAGATGCTCAACATGGCGCCGGTGGCGGCGGCCGGCGCCGGCATCCTGCTGCGCGCCGACGCCGCGCCCACCGCTGCGATCCATGATGCGGTGCGGCGCGTGCTCGACGACCCCGCCTACCGTGCGGCGGCGCAGGCGCTCGCCCCCAGGTTCGCCGGCCACGACGCCGCGCGCCGTCTCGGCGGCCTGCTCGCCGACCTGCTGCCCGCCGCCCAGCCCTGACGGAGCCCCCATGCGCCAGATCACCCCCGTCCAGATCGCCAGCTTCCTCGCCATGCTCGCGCTCGCGCTCGCCCTCGGCGTCGCCACCGCGTGGCTGCTGCTCGGCCGCGCACCGCTCGGCGACTTCCGCGGCGTGGTGCTGGTGGCGGCCGGCGTCGTGTTCATCTACCTGTGGGCCTTCCTCGTCTACCGCCTGTTCCTTCGCGCCTTCCCCCTGCAGGAAGGCGAACTGCCGGAAGGCTCGCGCGCCGAGTTCGCCGCCCAGGTCAACATCCTCTTTTACCTGATGCTGTTCAACAGCCTCATCCGCACCCATTTCCTGCCGGTGCCGCTGTTACGCCTGGTGTACCAGGCGCTCGGCACCCGCTTCGGCCGCAACAGCTACAGCGCCGGCGCGCTGCTCGACCCGCCGCTCGTGGAAATGGGCGACAACTGCATCATCGGCCACGACGCCGCCCTGTTCTGCCACGCCATCGAGGGGCGGCACTTCGCGCTGGGCAAAATCCGCATGGGGCACAACGTCACCATCGGCGCCACCGCCGTGGTCATGTCGGACGTCACCATCGGCGACGGCGCCATCGTCTCCGCCGGCGCGGTGGTAAAGAAAGGCACCCGCATCGGCGCGGGCGAGGTCTGGGGCGGCGTGCCGGCCAAGCTGCTGCGCCCTGCCCCGGACCCTGATTGACTGTCGGAAAAATTTACACTTCGCCCGCCCGCCGCCAAGGCAAAAATTTCAAGTAATTGTTTTAAAGCGTTTTTTTTATCTTGGCACGCTCACTGCTTTGTTAGAGGCAAACCGGAACCCCCGGTAGCTTTTCCGACAAACGATCCTTTCACGAAGGGGAACAACATGAGCAACAAGATCAAACTGCTGACCGGTGCCGTCGCCGCCGCCCTCAGCATGGGCATGGCCGGCCAGGCCTCGGCAACCGTGTTCGCCGGTTCCGCGATGGAACTTGACGACCTGTCGGTGGCCTTCCTCAACGCGGCAGGCGCCCCCGCCCTGAATGCGGTGACCATCACCTCGTTCAACTACACGTTGACCAACACCTCCACGCTGAATGGCCTGATCAACGCCAGCACCGCCAACTGCTTCGGCACCCCCCTCGCCAACAACTGCGGTACCACACCGCTGGTGCTCGATGCCGCCGCGGTCAACGCGCCGGGCAGCAACACGACCTCGCGTGTGAACAACCAGACCAGCGGCGACGGCACCCTCACCTGGTTCGCCCCCAACGGCGGCGACTGGGCCAACGCCGACAGCGTCATCTACAGCTCGCAGCTGACCAACGGCGGCCTGACCAATACCGACCAGATCGCCCAGGCCAACATCACCAACGCCACCTCGGCCAGCGCCAACGCGCAGATCCAGTCGGTGACCGGTGTGACCCTGAACTTCACCGTGGGCAACGACCCGGTGAACTTCGCGCTGGGCTTCAACGCCGACATCGACATGGTCGCCCAGATCTTCAACGAACTCGGCAGCGTCTTCGGCTCGCAAGCCGACGCCGCGTGGTCGGTCAGCCTGAGCCAGAATACCGGCGGCAGCAACTTCGTGCTGTGGGCGCCGGACGGCACCGCCGCCAACAACTGTATCGCGGTGGGCGTGACCTGCGCCGAAACCGCCGACAGCGAGGATCTCAACCTGACCATCGGCACCACGGTCAACAATACGACCGAATCGCACAGCCCCGGCGCAAACATTGCCGGCAACCTGCCGTTCGGCATTTTCGTGTCGGGCCTGACCGCCGGCACCTACACCCTGACGCTGAGCGCGCTGACCTCGGTGAGCGTCTACCGCGTGCCCGAGCCCGCCACCCTCGCCCTCCTGGGCGCCGGTCTCGCCGGTCTGGGCTTCGCCGGACGCCGCCAGCGCAAGCAGGCTTAAGCCACAGGCAGCACCCTTCGTTTGAGCCGGGCTTCGTGCCCGGCTTTTTTATTGTCGGTCGATTGGGTGTTCAAACCGGGCCGTGGCCCGGTTTTCTCTCGGTCCGGCACCCGGGAAAGGGTCTCGAAGGCGGCTGAGTCCCTCACCTCCACGACACGAAGGACACCAATCGATCCGGGGATCGGAACATTCCCCCTTCAAAACAAACGCGCGCCCGCAGGGTGCGTCCGGCAGAGCGGGCAAGACCTGCCCCACTTCCGCCGCGCTTTGTGCCCTGGCGGTTCAAACGGATTGGAAAGGACGACCGGCATGCCGGGACGACGCCTTACCGCTGCGCGCGCAACGCTTCCACCGCGTCGGCCCCCGCCTCGCCGCCCCGCCAGCGCGCGAAGTGCGCGGAGAAGGCCTGTCCGCGTTCACGGTAGCCGGGATCGGCAAGCACCCGGCGCAGCGCCGCCACCACCACGGCAAGGCCCTGGGCCTTCACCTGCTTGAGCGTGAGCGCTTCGCCCAGGCCGAGCGCGCGGATGCGCTTGCCGCCGTAGTACTGCTCCTGGTGGGTGGCGACGACCACGCACGGCAGGCCGTAGGCCAGCGCCTGATACAGGGTGCCGTTGCCGCCGTGGCAGCACACCAGGGTGCAGTGGGGCAGGAGGGCGTCGGTGTTGACGTAGCGTTCGAGGAACACGCCCGGCGGCACCGCCATGTTCGGGTCGGCACCGGCCGCGCCCAGCGCGACGACGATCTGCACGCCTTCGGCGGCGAGCGTGCCCAGATGGGCGAGCAGGTCTTCCAGTCCTTCGCTGCCGAGCGAGAGATACACCGTGGGCTTGGCCGGGTCGAGCCGGTCGAGGCAGGCGGGCGGCGGCAGGGTGTTGTGCCAGGTGAGCGGGCCCACATAGCGGGCGTGCGCGGGCAGTTCGCGCACCGGGCTGAATTCGGGGATGTCGGAGAGCAGCGACAGGTCGCCTTCCTCGTTGGCATAGCCATAGCGCCGGGGCAGGCCGAGCCGCTTGCGGACGCGTCCGAGCCCGCCCATGACGAGGCGGTCGTAAAAGAAGTTTTCGCTCGCGTTTTCCAGCCGGTCTGCGAGCGCGACGCCGGGGAAGTGTTCGCCCAAGGTGTTGCCGGGGCTGAAGAAGGGCAGCCGCCGGTAGGGGACGAGGTGGACGTTGACGACGGCCGCACAGGTGAGGCCCGCCTGTTCGGCCGAGGCGCGCGCGCTGGGGCGGTTGTCGAGCAGCAGGAGGTCGGGCTTGACGGCGTCGTAGAGCGCGAGTTCGGCGGCGATGAACTGCTCGAGCTGGTCCTCGCGGTAGATCTCCCACAGCTTGCCCGAGCGCACCGCGCGCACCACCTGCTCCACCGGCATGTAGACGAGTTCGCGCGTTTCGAAGCCGTCCCAGCCGGCGACCTGCAGGTACTTGCCATGGCCGGCGAACACGATCTCGTGGCCGCGCGTCCGCAACACCTTGGCGATTTCCAGCAACCTCGACACGTGGGCGAGGGCGTGGGCATTGGGGAGCGCGAGCAGCTTCATACGCGGGCAGGTCCTGGACGTTTGCGGAAGGCGCTGACCGGAATGGTATCATCGGCCGGGCTGGACCCACGCGTGCATTCTGGTCGCGTTGCCTGTTGCCCGTGCTGCTGATGCCATGACCAACTTCCTCATCGCCGCCCGCAATCTCATCCGCAACCGCCGGCGCGCGGCGATCGCGCTGCTGACCATCGGCGGCGCCGCGATCGCGATGGTACTCGCCGACGGCTTCGTGCAGTGGATCCTGTGGGCGATGCGCGAAGGCACGATCCAGTCGCAGACCGGCCACGTGCAGGTGGTGCGGCCGGGCTATTTCCAGTCCGGCGCCGCCGACCCCTTTGCCTACGTGATTCCGCAGGACCGTCCCGAGCGCGCGCAGATCGAGGCGGCGCCCGGCGTGAAGATCGTCGCACCACGCTTGAGCCTCACCGGGCTGGCGAGTCACACTGAGACCTCGGTTGCCTTCATCGGCGAAGGCGTCGACCCCGCGAAGGAAGAAGACCTCAGCAAGGCTTTCCGCATCGTGCAGGGCAGGAATCTGTCCGCCCTCGACGCGCAGGAAGTGATCCTCGGCCGCGGGCTGGCGCGGGCGCTGGGCGTGGAAGCCGGCGCGACGGTGGCGCTGCTCGCGAACACGAAAAGCGGCGGCATCAACGCCGTCGAGGCGAGGGTGGCGGGCATTTTCATCACCGGCAGCCAGGCCTACGACAACGCCGCGCTGCGCCTGCCGCTGGGCCTGGCGCAAACACTCACCCGCGCCGACGGCGCCCACGCCTGGCTGGTGCTGCTGGACGATACCGGGCGCACCGACGCCAGCCTGCGCGACTTCCGCACGCGCTACGCGAACGCCGCCGGCGAACTCGAATTCGTGCCCTGGTACGAACGCGCCGATTTCTACAACAAGACCGTCGCGCTGTTCTCGCAGCAGATGGGCGTACTGCGCGCGATCATCGCGGTGATCATCGTGCTGTCGATTTCCAACCTGCTGGTCATGAACGTGCTCGAGCGCACCGGCGAAATCGGCACCCTGCTCGCGATCGGCTTCAAGCGCCGCCGCGTGATGCAGCAGTTCGCCATCGAGGGCCTGGTGCTCGGCGTCATCGGCGGCGGCGTGGGGGTGGCGGCGGGCTTCGGCCTCGGCGAACTGATCTCCTTCGTCGGCATCCCCATGCCGCCGCCGCCGGGCATGGAGGAAGGCTACACCGGCGAGATTCGCGTCACCGCCGGCGTGGTGGCGCAGGCCTTCGCGATCGCCTTCGTCACCACCGCGGCGGCCGGCCTGTACCCCGCCTGGAAGGCCTCGCGCCTGCAGGTGGTCGACGCGTTGCGGCATAACATCTGACCATGCTCAAGCTCGCCTTCCGCAACATCTTCCGCAACCGCCTGCGCACCGGGCTCACGCTGGGCGCGATCGTCTGCGGCGTGGCGGCGATCATCGTCAGCGGCGGCTTCGTCGAGGACGTGTTCGTGCAGCTGCGCGAATCGACCATCCACTCCCAGCTCGGCCACGCGCAGGTGGTGCGCGAGGGCTATTTCGAGGCGGGCAACCGCGAGCCCAACCGCTACCTGATGCAGGATCCGCAGGCGGTCACGCACGCGCTCGCCAAACTGCCGCAGGTGCAGGCGGTGATGACGCGCCTGAATTTCTCGGGCCTCGCCAACAACGGCCGCGCCGACCTCGCGATCGTCGGCGAAGGCGTCGAGCCCGACAAGGAGGCGCGCCTGGGATCGGCGCTGAGCTTCGTTGCCGGGCGCAGCCTGCGCGACGACGACGCCTTCGGCGTGGTTGTCGGCGAGGGCGTGGCGCAGGCGCTGAAACTCGAACCCGGCAGCCCGCTCAACCTGACGGTGAACACGGCCGACGGCGCGCTCAACTCGCTCGAATTCGAGGTGGTGGGCGTGTTCCGCAGCTTCTCCAAGGACTACGACGACCGCGCGGTGCGCATCCCGCAGACGGCGGCGCAGGAACTGCTGTTCACCCCCGCGGTGCACACCGTGGTGGTGCTGCTCACTGATACCGCCGCCACCGACGGCGTGGTGGCGGCCGCGCGCCAGGCTCTCGCCGGCCAGGGCTACGAGGTGAAGCCCTGGCACGAACTCGCGGATTTCTACGAAAAGACCGTGGCGCTGTACCGCCGCCAGTTCGGCGCGCTGCAGTTCATCGTGATGCTGATGCTGGTGATGAGCGTGGCGAGCACGGTCAACATGGTGGTGCACGAGCGCACCGGCGAATTCGGCACCCTGCTCGCAGTGGGCCTGCGCCGGCGCCAGGTGTTCAAGCTGGTGCTGCTGGAAAACACGCTGCTCGGCGTGCTGGGTGGGGCGCTCGGCGTCGTCGTCGGGGTGGGCCTCGCATGGCTGCTGAGCGCGGCGGGGCTGGACATGCCGCCGCCGCCCGGATCGAACAGCGGCTACACGGCGGTGATCCGCGTCGTGCCGGACGTACTCGTGATCGCCGCCGTCACCGGTGCGCTGGCGGCGACGCTCGCCGCCATCCTGCCGGGCCGGCGCGCCGCACGGCTACCGGTGGTGGACGCGCTGCGGCACAACATCTAGTGGTCTGCTTCCGAAATAAGGTGACAGGATGAAACGGATGGATTTTTTCGCAGGGCAAGGCGCGAGGAGGCGACATAGCGTGCTCTATGGCAACGACGAGCAACGCCGCCATGCGGAAAAATA
>JBFMET010000029.1:0-34771 GCA_040753235.1 Pseudomonadota bacterium | reverse complement strand
GCCAATGATAGTAGGCTCCCGCCTGTGAAAGTAGGTCATCGTCAGACTCCTTATGCCGCCCGTCAGACTCAACCCTGACGGACTACAAAAACCCCCTCCCAAAACGGAGGGGGTTTTTTATTGCGCGTATGCCGGCCTGGTTTCGGGGCGGCGGTCCGGCCCGTGCATGTAAAATTCGCCGGTGCCCTCGCGAACCGATCAAGCCCTCTTCCCCCTGCTGCGTCGCCTGTCCGACGGCCGCTTCCATTCCGGCGAAGCGCTGGCGCAGGCGTTCGGGCTGTCGCGCGCGTCGATTTTCAACATGATGGCGCAGGCCGAGGCGATGGGGCTGGCAGTGCACGCGGTGCGCGGTCGTGGCTACCGGCTGGCCGAGCCGGTCGAGTGGCTGGACGCCGACACGATCGCGCGTGACCTCGGCGAAATGGCCGGCAGCTACGCGCTGCACCTGCACGACAGCCTGGCGTCGACCAACGCGGCGCTGATGGCGGCGGCGCTCGACGGCGCGCCCGACGGCACGCTGGTGTGTGCCGAACACCAGCCGGCGGGCAAGGGGCGGCGCGGGCGTGGCTGGCATTCGGTGCCCGGCGGCAGTCTGACGTTTTCGGTGCTGTGGCGCTTCGAGACCGGCCTGCAGTCGATGGCCGGGCTGAGCCTCGCCGCGGGGCTGGCGATTGCACGCGCGATCAACCGCCACAGCGCCCATCCGGTGCAACTGAAATGGCCGAACGACGTCCTGGCGGGCTACCGCAAACTGGCCGGCGTGCTGGTCGAGGTGCAGGGGGACATGCACGGCGCGGCCTTCGCGGTGGTCGGCATCGGGCTCAATGTGCGGCTGAACGCGGCACAGCGCGACGCGATCGATCGCGCCGTCGTCGACCTCGCCGAACTCGGCGTCACGGCGGGCCGCAACCGCATCCTCGCCGACTGCCTGCGCGAGCTGCATGCGGTGACGCAGATCTTCCGCACCCAGGGATTTGCCGCGTTGCGCGAGGAATGGGAGGCGCTCGACGCCTACGCCGGACGCCCCGTGATACTCACGCTCGCCGAGTCGCATACCCGGACCGGCGTGGCTGCCGGGGTCGACGCCAGCGGCGCCTTGCTGCTGCGCGACGGCGGGCCGTTGCCGCGCGCCTACAGCGGCGGCGAAGTGAGCCTGCGACTGGACACGCGATGAGTACCGCACGAGTCCTGATCGATGCCGGCAATACCCGACTCAAATGGGTCCGGGTCGAGGGCGGCCGCTGGGCTGCGCAGGGCAGCGGCGACTATCGGGACTGGACGGCACTGGAACGCGCACTCGACGGCGCGCCGGACTGCTTCGTCGCCAGCGTGGCAGGCGCCGCGCAGGTGCAGGTGCTCGCAGGGAGGCTGGCGGCCGCCGGCGCGCGTGCGACCTGGCTCACGGCTGCGGCCGCATTCGGCGATGTGAAGAATGGCTATGAAGTGCCGCAGCAGCTCGGCGTCGACCGCTGGATGGGGCTGATTGCGGCGCGCGCCCGCTCGCGCGAGGCGGTGCTGGTGGTATCGGCGGGCACGGCGCTGACGGCCGATGCGCTGGCGGCGGACGGCCGTTTTCTCGGCGGCGTGATCGTGCCGGGCCTGGCCCTGATGCGGCAGGCCTTGCAGACGGGCACGGCCGGCGTGGCACCGCTGGATGGAAACGTGGAGGCGTTTCCGCGCGCGACGCCCGACGCCGTGGCAAGCGGGCTCGTGGCCGCCTTGTGCGGCGCGGTCCGGCAGCAATACGATTATCTGGCGGCGCAGGCCGGCGTGGCGCCGCGTTGCCTGCTGAGCGGCGGCGATGCGGAACGCATCCGTCCGCACCTGGGGTTGCCGGCGGAAATCGTGCCGACGCTGGTGCTGGAAGGAATCGAACGCGTCGCCGCAGAGGAGAACACGGAATGAAATGGGTGGCCTGGTTGCTGCTGCTGGCGAACGTGCTGGTGGCGGCCTATTTTCTGGGCGGCGATTACTGGCCGCAGCGCGAAGCGGACCGTGTCGTGCCGCTCAATGTCGAGCGCCTGAGTCTGCGCAGCCAGTCGGCTTCGCCGCAGCCGGCACCGCAGCCGCCGGTGGAAACCGCGCTGTGCGTGGAATGGCGCGGCCTGACGCCCGACGAACGCGCGCGGGTGCGCGAGCAGTTGAAGGCCATGGTGACGCAGCAGCCGATGTCGTTTGCCGAAACGCCGATCGACACGCTGCGCTGGGTGATCTTCCCGCCCTTGCCGAGCGCGCAGTCGGCAACCGCCAAGCTGACCGAGCTCGTTGCAGCGGGCATCCAGGGGGCCGAGGTGGTGCAGGCGGGCGAATGGCAGCACGCGATTTCGCTCGGCCAGTACGATACCGACGAGGCCGTGCGCCTGCGCGTGCGCGAACTCGAGGACAAGGGCGTGCTCGGCACGCGCATTGAACGTCTGCCCAAGCCGGAGACCGATTTCTATTTCGTGATCCGCAGCGAGGATCCGGAGATGCTCAAAGGGCTGGACGCGCTCAAGCAGCCCTATCCGAACAGCCGGCAGTCGCGCGTGGCCTGCCGGCCGTCATAAGCTGCGCAGCAGGTAGTGCAGCGCGATGCCGCCGAACACGGCGGCGCCGAACCAGGTGTTGTGCAGGAAGGCACGGAAACACTGCTTCGGGTCGCGGGTGCGGATCAGCCACAGGTGATAGAGCGCAATGCCGGCCGCCACGGCGAGCCCGGCGTAGAAAGCCCAGCCCAGACTGCGCTGCCACCCGACCCAGGCGATGAGGCCGAGCGCGGCCGCGTAGCAGACGGCGATGGCCGCAAGATCGAAGCGCCCGAAAGTGATCGCCGAGGTCTTGATGCCGATTTTGAGATCGTCCTCGCGATCGACCATCGCGTACTGCGTGTCGTAGGCGATCGCCCAGAACATGTTGGCGGCGAGCAGCACCCAGGCTTCGGTCGGCACGCTGTCCCACAGCGCGGCGTAGCTCATGGGAATGCCGAAGCCGAAGGCGATGCCGAGATAGGCCTGCGGGATCGCGAAGAAGCGCTTGGTGAAGGGGTAGCTCGCGGCAAGGAACAGCGCGACGACCGACAGCTGCAGCACCAGCGCGTTCAAGGGCAGGATGAGCAGGAAGGCGACGAGCGACAGGCCGGCGGCCAGCAGCAGCGCCTCCTTCGGCGACACCTTGCCGGCGGCGAGCGGCCGCTCGCGCGTGCGCGCCACGTGCGGATCGATGTCGCGATCGGCGTAGTCGTTGATCACGCAGCCGGCCGAGCGCATCAGCACCACGCCCATCACGAAAATCCACAGGATCAGCCAGTGCGGGTCGCCGTTGCTGGCGAGCCACTGGCCCCACAGCGTCGGCCACAAGAGCAGCAGGATGCCGATCGGCTTGTCGAGCCGCATCAGTTTTTCGTAGTGGGTGAGGCGTTCGGTCAGCGTCATAGGGATTCGATGGCGGGCAGGAACACTTCGGTCACCAGCAGCGGATGGCGGTGGAGGCAGAACAGCGAGCGCCGCGCCCACAGCATGCGCGCCAGTGCGTGGGGGGCAGCGGCGTGCGGGCCGGCAATGCGGTCGAACAGCGGGTGGCCGCGCCGCACGGCCTTGTAGGCCAGCGGCTGGCGCGCGATGCGGTGGTCGTTGAACAGGGCCTCGCCGAGCGAGCGCGTGCCGAGTCGGGTGATGCCGTTCCAGCCGCCGCGCAGGCCCGCGCACGGCAGCACGCTGTGCGCGAACACGACCGGGATGTCGTTGCACAGCAGCAGCACCTCGCGCACGTAGGCACGCATCCCGGGCCGGAGGCCCAGCAGTTCGACCTCGTCGGCATTCGGCCGCGCGATCCCCACCGCGAGCGGCAGCACGCGAAAATGCGCGCAGCGTGTTTTGAGACGCGCGGTGAGCGAGCCGTGGTCGCTCAGCCAGGCGCGCAGCGGACGCGGTATCGGGTGCGGGTGGGCAAGCCAGCCCTGCCGGGGATCGTGCACGGCGAACGCTTTGGAAACGGAAAACCGGATTATATCGACGCCAGCGCCTCGCGCCGGCCGATCCAGCGCTCGACGTGGCGGGCGGCGACGTCGGGATGCTGCGCGAGGCAGCGCTGGGCGAGGTCGCGCGCGGCTTCCAGCAGCGCGACGTCGCGCTCGAGATCGGCGAAGCGCAGCATCGGCAGGCCGCTCTGGCGGTGGCCCAGGAGTTCGCCCGGCCCGCGCAGCAGCAGATCCTGGCGCGCGATCTCGAAGCCGTCGGTGTGCTCGAATATGACCTTGAGCCGTGCGCGCGCGAGTTCGGACAAGGGGTTTTCATACAGCAGCACGCACACCGATTCGCGGCTGCCGCGCCCGACGCGCCCCCGCAGTTGATGCAATTGAGCCAATCCCATGCGCTCGGCGTGCTCGATCACCATCAGCGCCGCGTTGGGCACGTCGACGCCGACTTCGATCACCGTGGTGGCAACCAGGAGGTCGACCTCGTGCGCCTGGAATGCCGCCATCACCGCCTGTTTGGCGTCGGGCTTCATGCGGCCGTGCACCAGGCCCACGCGCAGGTCGGGCAGCTGCGCGGCGAGCGTGGCGTAGGTGTCCTCGGCCGTCTGCAACTGCAATTTCTCCGATTCCTCGATCAGCGGGCACACCCAGTAGGCCTGGCCGCCCTCGCGGCAGGCGGCGCGCACCCGCGCCAGCACGTCGTCGCGGCGCGCGGCGCTGACGAGCTTGGTGACGATGGGGGTGCGGCCCGGTGGCAGTTCGTCGAGGGTGGAGACGTCGAGGTCGGCGAAGAAGCTCATCGCCAGCGTGCGCGGGATCGGCGTCGCGCTCATCATCAACTGGTGCGGTTCCTGGCCTTTCTCGATCAGCGCGAGGCGCTGGCCGACGCCGAAGCGGTGCTGCTCGTCGACCACCGCCACGCCCAGGCGTGCAAAGGCCCCTGCTTCCTGGAACAGCGCGTGGGTGCCGAAGGCAAGGTCGACCTCGCCTTCGGCGATCGCCTGCCACGCGGCGCTGCGTTCGGCCTTGCGCTGGCTGCCCGATACCCACGCCGATTTCACGCCGAGCGCGGCGAGCGGCGCGGCGAGCTTGCGGTAGTGCTGCTCGGCGAGGATCTCGGTCGGCGCCATGAAGGCGGCCTGCATGCCGTTCTCGATCGCCTGCAGGCAGGCGAGCGCGGCGACGACGGTCTTGCCGCTGCCGACGTCGCCCTGCAGCAGGCGGCGCATCGGATGGGCTTGCCCGAGGTCGGCGCTGATTTCCTGCCAGGCACGCGCCTGCGCGGCGGTGAGCGCGAACGGCAGCGCGTCGACGAAGCTGCGCGTCAGGTGCTGTCGTGCGGGCAGCGGCTGCGTGCGCTGCTGCGTGCGCAGCCGGCGCGCCGCGCTGAGCGACAACTGTTGCGCCAGCAGTTCGTCGAAGGCCAGCCGCTGCCAGGCCGGGTGGCGGCGCGATTCGAGCTCGCGCATCGCCGCGTCGAGCGGCGGCTGGTGCAATAGCCGGATGCTGGCTTCGAATTCGGGCAGGCCGAGCTCGGCGAGCCAGTCGGCGGGCAGGGTGTCGGCGATCGGCGCGGCGAGCGCACGCTCCACGCATTTGCGCAGCGTTGCCTGGCCGAGGCCGGCGGTGGTGGGGTAGACCGGCGTCAGCTGATCCGGCAGGGGCGTGGCGTCGTCGGCCTTCATGAAACGCGGGTGCACCATTTCCAGCCCGAGAAAGCCGCCGCGCACTTCGCCGATGAAACGGAAGCACGCGCCCGGCTGGAACAGCTTCACATGGCTGGGGTAGAAATTGAGGAAGCGGATGCCGAGCACGCCGCCGGCGTCTTCCACCGTCACCGTCAGCATGCGGCGCGGGCGGTAGGCGATCTTGGCGTCGCGCACCGTCGCCTGCACCTGTGCGGTTTCGCCCGGCAGCAGGTCGCGAATCGGCGTCAGCCGGGTTTCGTCCTCCCAGCGCAGCGGCAGGTGCAGCACCAGGTCGGCGTCGCGTTGGAGGCCGAGCTTGGCGAGCTTGTCGGCGAGCGCGGGGCTGACCGGAAACGAAAACGGCGACGCCGCTGGTTTCAATTGAGGTTCAGGACGTGCTAACACTAATTTCACGCCCGCGACGAGGCCGATTCGTGATGCAGCCCGCGAAGCGGGCCGCGCCGCAGTGTCGTTCACTGCAAGCGGTTCGCGACAAAGGGATGCGCTCGAATTGGCCCGTCCCTTCGGGTTGCTGCGAGAAAGCGCGTCTGCTTTTATTAATGCGGCGGCGTTGCGCTGCTTGGCAAGGGATGGCCCTTGCCGGTGCGACGCGCCTTGCATCCATCGCTTTCTCGCAGTAACGCGGACGCGAAATTAGTGTTAACACGTCCTAGCCGAGCATCATCACCGCGTCGGCCTCGACCTGCGCGCCGCGCGGCAATTCGGCAACGCCGACCGCGGCGCGCGCCGGGTAGGGCTGGCTGAAGTAGCTTGCCATGATCTCGTTGACCTTGGGGAAGTGGGTGAGGTCGGTGAGATACATGTTGAGCTTGACCACGTCATCGAGCGAGCCGCCGGCCGCCCTGGCCACGGCGGACAGGTTCTTGAACACCTGGTGGATCTGCCCCTCGATGCCGTCGACCAGCTGCATCGAGACAGGATCGAGCCCGATCTGGCCGGAGAGATAAACCGTCTTGTCGACGCGCACGGCCTGCGAATAGGTGCCGATGGCGGCGGGGGCGTCGGCGGTCTGGATGATGGTTTTTTTCATGCGGGGTCCTGTGACGGGTTACTGGGTTTGCGTGGCGCGTCCATCCTTCTTGCCCTTGATGCGGAAGATGCGCACCACGTCGGGCAGCACGCGCAGGCCGCGCATCACGCGGGCGAGGTGCATGCGGTTTTCCACCTGCACGGTGAAGAACAGCACGGTGTAGGGGCTGCCGTCTTCCTCTTCCATCGACACGTTGCCGATGTTGGAGCCCTGCTCGGCAATCGCCGCCGCGACCTTGGCGAGCACGCCGCGCTGGTTGCCGACGACGACCTTGATCGACACGTCGAACATGTGGCCGGGCTCGGCCTCCCACTCGACGTCGAGCCACTTGTCGGGGTCGGCGCGGAAGGCGCGGATCGACGGGCAGTCGTGGGTGTGGATGATGAGCCCGCGCTCCTTGTGGATGAAGCCGAGGATGGGATCGCCGGGAATCGGGTGGCAGCACTGCGCGAGCTCGATCGCGATGCCCCGGGTGCCGCGGATGCTGATCGCGTGCGGATGCGCCGGTTCGCCCGTCTTCTCGCCCTGCACGTGGAGCAACTGGTGTGCGACCACCAGCGGCAGCTTGCGTCCCAGGCCGATGCCGGCGAACAGTTCCTGCTTCGTCTGCAGGCCGTAGTCCTTGATCACGCGGTCCCACACGGTTTCGTCGGGCACCGGCGCTTCCGGGTTGAGCGCGACCAGCGCGCCGTTCAACAGGCGCTCGCCGAGCGCGGCGGCCTCTTCCACGCGTGCGTTGCGCAGGTAATTGCGAATGTGCGAACGCGCCTTGCCGCTGACGACGAAATTGAGCCAGGCTGCGTTGGGCGTGGCGTTGGACGCGGTGAGGATCTCGACGTGGTCGCCGTTGCGGAGTTGCGTGCGCAGCGGCATCAGCTCGTAGTTGATCTTCACCGCGATGCAGCGGTGGCCGACGTCGGTGTGCACGGCGAAGGCGAAGTCGACCGCGGTCGCGCCGCGCGGCAAGGCCATGATCTTGCCCTTGGGCGTGAACACGTAGACCTCGTCGGGGAACAGGTCGACCTTGATGTGTTCCAGGAATTCCGGCGAATCGCCGTGGTCGGCCTGGATGTCCAGCAGCGATTGCAGCCAGCGGTGGGTGCGCGTCTGCACGTCGTTCAACGCGGCGTCGGCCGACTTGTACATCCAGTGCGAGGCGACGCCGGACTCGGCCAGGCGGTTCATGTCGGTGGTGCGGATCTGCACCTCGATCGGCGTGCCGTTGGGGCCGAACAGGATCGAGTGCAGCGACTGGTAGCCGTTCGCCTTGGGAATCGCGATGTAATCCTTGAACTTGCCGGGGATGGGTTTGTACAGGGCGTGCAGCGCGCCGAGCGCGAGGTAGCAGGCGGGCTGGTCGCGCACCACCACGCGGAAGCCGTAGATGTCGAACACCTCGGAGAACGCCAGGTTCTTCTCCTGCATCTTGCGGTAGATGCTGTAGAGGTGTTTCTCGCGGCCGCTGATGGCGGCCTCGATGCTGCACTGTTCGAGCTTGTCCTGGATCGCGATCTTGACCTTGTCGACCAGCTCGCGACGGTTGCCGCGTGCGGCCTTCACCGCTTTCGCCAGCACCTGGTAGCGGTTGGGATGGCTGTAGCGGAAGCCGAGGTCCTCGAGTTCCTGATAGACCGAGTGCAGGCCCAGCCGGTTGGCGATGGGCGCGTAGATTTCCAGCGTTTCGGCGGCGATGCGGCGGCGCTTTTCGGGCGGCATCGCGCCCATGGTATGCATGTTGTGAAGGCGGTCGGCGAGCTTGACCAGGATCACCCGCACGTCCTGCGCCATCGCCAGCAGCATCTTGCGGAAGTTTTCCGCCTGCGCGTGCTGTTCGGAGGCGAACGCCAGCTTGTCGAGCTTGGAAACGCCCTCGACCAGCAGCGCCACCGCCTTGCCGAAGCGCAATTCGATCTCGCCGGCGGTGGCCGGGGTGTCCTCGACCACGTCGTGCAGCAGCGCGGCGCACAGGGTCTGCGCGTCGAGATGCCAGCTGGAGAGGATCTCGGCGACCGCCAGCGGGTGCGAGATGTAGGGTTCGCCGCTCTTGCGGAACTGGCCTTCGTGGGCCAGGCGGCTGAATTCGTAGGCCTGCTCGACGACGGCGATTTCATCCGCCGGCAGATAGGCCAGCGCCGGCCGCAGCGAGTCGAATTCGTGCGTCATCGCCGGCGCGCGGGGTCCGGGCGCCGGCGCTGGGGGGGGCGACGCCTCAGGCGCGGCCCCGATTGAGGATTTCACGGCCGACCTTGCCTGCGGCGATTTCGCGCAGGGCGGTGACGATGGGCTTGTCCTTCGACTCGACCATGGGCTGCGAACCCTGCGCCAGCTGGCGCGCGCGGTAGGTCGCGGCAAGCGTCAGCTCGAAACGGTTGGGGATGAGTTCAATGCAGTCGTCGACGGTGATGCGGGCCATGTGGAGTCTCCTGCTTCGGGCAGTGTCAGATACGCTGGAATTCCTCGAACAGCGCGGCGTGCCGCTTCATCTGGCGCGCCGCTTCGAGGCGAATGCTGCGGGTGACGGCGACCAGATCCTGCAGGGCGTGGTCGAAATCATCGTTGACGATTATATAGTCGAACGCTTCGGCATGGGCGACGTCGTGGGCGGCCGCGGCCAGCCGGCGCTCGATCACCGCGTCGCTGTCCTGGCCGCGGCCGGCCAGCCGGGTGCGCAGGGCGGAAAACGACGGCGGCAGGATGAAGATCGACGCCGATTCCGGAAAATGCGCGCGCACCTGCTCGGCGCCCTGCCAGTCGATTTCGAGCAGGACGTCGTGGCCGGCCAGCAGGTCGCGGGAAATGCTGCCCTTGGAGGTGCCGTAGAAGTTGCCGTAGACCTCGGCGTGCTCGAGAAACTCGCCGTCGGCCAGCATTTCCTCGAAACGCTGGCGGGCCACGAAGTGGTAGTCGCGGCCGTCGGTTTCGCCGGGCCGCGGCGGGCGCGTCGTGTAGGACACCGACAGGCGGATCGCCGGGTTGGATTTCAGCAGCGCCTTGACCAGGCTGGTCTTGCCGGCGCCGGACGGCGCACTGACGATGTAGAGGACGCCTTGGCTGGAGGTCGGGGTCATGGTGGGCCTGTCAAAACGTTAAAAATTGTCCGCGAAGGACGCGAAGTTGCGCGAAGGGTAACCCCTGATGGCTTGGATTTCGCGTCTCTTCGCGTGCTTCGCGGATAAGAAAGTTACTCGATATTCTGCACCTGCTCGCGCATCTGCTCGATCAGCACCTTGAGTTCGAGCGACACGCGCGAGGTTTCCGTCGCAATCGACTTCGAGCCCAGGGTATTCGCCTCGCGGTGGAGTTCCTGCATCAGGAAGTCGAGCCGCTTGCCGGCCGCGCCCGGCTGGCCGAGCACGCGGCGCACCTCGGCGAAATGGGTGTCGAGGCGCGAGAGCTCCTCGTCGATGTCGGCCTTCTGCGCCGCCAGCGCGACTTCCTGCGCCAGCCGCTCGTGGCCGGCCTCGCCCAGCGCTTCGCGCAGGCGTTCGGCGAGCTTGTCGCGCTGGGCGGCGGCGAGCGCCGGCAACAGGGGCCTGAGCCCGGCCACCTGGGCCTCGGCGGCGGCCAGGCGGTCGAGAATGTGCTGGCGCAGCTTGGCGCCTTCGCGCAGCCGGCTTTCGACCAGCTCGTCCAGGGTTTCGCGCAGCCCGGCGAGCACCCGCTCGGCCAGCGTCTCGGGCGGCAGGGCGCCGGCGCCGACCGCGCCGGGCCAGCGCAGGATCTCGTTCACCGAGAGCGGCGCGCTGTGCGGCAGGCGTTGCAAGACCTCCGCCTGCCAGTGCGCCAGCCGCTCAAGAATGGCCGGGTTGACGCCGTTATCCAGCGAATCGGCAGACAGCGGCGCCAGGCCGACGCGGCATTCGATCTTGCCGCGCCCCAGGCGCTGCTGGATCAGTTCGCGCAGCTGCGGTTCCAGGGGCCGGACTTCGTCGGCCAGGCGAAAGTGCAGTTCGAGATAGCGCTGGTTGACGCTGCGCAGGTCGATGCTGACACTGGCGTGGTCGACTTGGAGGCTGCGGGCGGCAAACCCGGTCATGCTGGCGGTCATGGATGGGCAGGAAACGGTAAATGGATGGGCGGGCCGGCGTTGCCGGTTTCAATTACGCGGTGGCGCTGGATAATACGCAAAGATAATAGACGTTCGACTATGGCGACTCAACCCAACCAGGCGCTGCCCAACGGTTACCGGCTCAACGAATACACCATCGTGCGCAAGATCGGCGGCGGCGGCTTCAGCGTCGTCTACCTCGCGCGCGACGACAACAACCAGTCGGTGGCGATCAAGGAATACCTGCCCGGCGCGCTGGTGCTGCGCACCGAGGGCTCGGTGATCGTGCAGGCGAGTTCGGCCGAGAACAACAACATCTTCCGCCACGGCATGAAGTGCTTCTTCGAGGAAGGCCGGGCGCTGGCGCGCATCGACCACCCCAACGTGGTGCGCGTGGTCAATTTCTTCCGCGCCAACGAAACCGTCTACATGGTCATGCGCTTCGAGCGCGGCAAGACCCTGCAGCAGCACATCCAGGCCAACCGCGGCACCATCCGCGAGAGCTTCATCCGGCGCGTGTTCGCGCAGTTGCTCAACGGCCTGCGCGAAGTGCACACCCACAAGCTGCTGCATCTCGACATCAAGCCGTCCAACCTCTACATCCGTCTCGACGGCACCCCGGTGCTGATCGACTTCGGCGCCGCGCGGCAGACGCTGTCGCAGGAGGAAAGCAAGCTGCAGCCCATGTACACGCCCGGCTTCGCCGCGCCCGAGCAGTACCACAACCGCGAGCGCCTGGGCCCGTGGACCGACGTCTACAGCGTCGGCGCCAGTCTCTACGCCTGCCTCGCCGGCTACCCGCCGCAGGCGGCCGACGCGCGCCTGGCGAACGACAAACTGGTGCCCGCGACGCAAAACTGGCGCGGCGCCTATTCCGACCAGTTGCTGGAAACCATCGACCACTGCCTGAGGCTCAACTACATGGAGCGCCCGCAAAGCGTGTTCAGCCTGCAGAAGGTGCTGATGGACAGCAGCGCGATCGCGCCGCCGCGTCCCTCGCTGCTGACCAGCCTGAAGCGTTCGCTCAACCGCGAATTGTTCTGATTTGATTTGAAGGTGTTCTAGAGTACTGCCATGAAGTTCACCATTTACCAGTCCTCCCGCCAGGGCGGCCGCAAGAACAACCAGGATCGCGTCGCCTATTCCTACAGTCGGGAGGCGCTGCTGATGGTGGTGGCCGACGGCATGGGCGGCCACATGCACGGCGAGCTCGCCGCGCAGATCGCGGTGCAGACGCTGACCGACCGCTTCCAGAAGCTGGCGCGCCCGCGACTCGACGATCCGCAGGCCTTTCTTGCCGACACCATCAGCCACGCGCACTTCGCGATCAACGACTACGCGGTCGAGCAGGACCTGCTGGAAATCCCCCACACCACCGTCGTCGCCGCGGTGGTGCAGGACAACACCGCCTACTGGGCGCATGTCGGCGATTCGCGCCTGTACCTGTTCAGCGACGGCGGCATGATCGCGCGCACCGAGGATCACACCACCGTGGCCCGCCTGGTGCGCGAGGGGCTGATCACCGAGGAAGAGGCGGCGCATCACCCCGAGCGCAACCGCGTGTCGAACTGCCTCGGCGGCTACGTGCCGCCGCAGGTCGAGTGCAACGCGCCCTTGCCGCTGCACGACGCCGACACCATGCTGCTGTGCACCGACGGCATCTGGGGCATGGTCAGCATTCCCGAGGTGTCGGCGCTGCTGCACGCCTACACGCTGGAAGACGCGGTGCGCCACCTGATGGACCATGCCGAGTTCCGCGGCGGCGAGCACGGCGACAATCTCAGCCTGGTCGCGATGACCTGGGGCGAGGCGCGCATGCCGAGCAAGGATTCGATTTCCACGCTGGCGCTGCCGGAGGGCGGCGTCACCACCCAGATCAACGCGCTGCGTCCGCTGCCGGGCGCCGGCGCCGTGTCCGACGACGAAATCGAGCGCGCCATCGCCGAAATCCAGCAGGCGATCCAGAAAATCTCCACCAAGTAGGCGAGCCGGCAGGCCTGCGGGCAAAGCGCGCCCGGCCGGCGCGACGCGGTAAAATCGCGTTTTCCGTTTCGAGCCGCCCGTCATGACCCAGACCGTCGCCCGCCCCAGCGGCCGCGCACCCGATGCCTTGCGCCCCCTGTCGTTCACCCGCCGCTACACCCGGCACGCCGAGGGTTCGGTGCTCGTCGCCATGGGCGACACCCGCGTGCTGTGCACCGCCAGCGTGCTCGACAGGATCCCGCCGCACAAGAAAGGCAGCGGCGAGGGCTGGGTCACCGCCGAATACGGCATGCTGCCGCGTTCCACCCACACCCGCACCGACCGCGAGGCCGCGCGCGGCAAGCAGTCCGGCCGCACCCAGGAAATCCAGCGCCTGATCGGCCGCAGCCTCCGCGCCGTGGTCGACCTGAAGAAGCTCGGCGAGCGCACCCTGCACATCGACTGCGACGTGCTGCAGGCCGACGGCGGCACCCGTTGCGCCAGCATCTGCGGCGCCTGGGTCGCGGTCGCCGACGCGGTTGCCGGCCTGCTCGCCGACGGCAAGCTCGCCGAGACGCCGATCACCGACAGCATCGCCGCCGTCTCGGTCGGCGTCTACCGCGGCGAACCCGTGCTCGACCTCGACTACGCCGAGGATTCCGACTGCGACACCGACATGAACGTGGTCATGACCGGCAGCGGCGGCATGGTCGAAGTGCAGGGCACCGCCGAGGGCGTGCCGTTCTCGCGCGCCACGCTCGAAGCGCTGCTCGATCTGGCCACCGCCGGCATCGGCGAAATCACCCTGGCCCAGCACGCGGCGCTGCAGGCGGATTGACCGACACAGAGGACGCACAGGACACGGAGGTTTTCCTCGGCGTCCTCCGAGTCCTCCCTGTTCATGTCTTGTTTATGTTCCCGAATGGAGTAATGGCTTGAAAAGCAAAATCGTCGTCGCCTCCGGCAACCAGGGCAAGCTGCGCGAAATCGCGCGCATCCTCGCGCCGCTCGACATCGAGGCCGTGCCGCAGTCCGACTTCGGCGTGCCCGACTGTCCCGAGCCGCACGTCACCTTCGTCGAGAACTGCCTCGCCAAGGCGCGCCACGCCAGCGCGCACACCGGGCTGCCCGCGCTCGCCGACGATTCCGGCATCTGCGTCGACGCCTTGAACGGCGCGCCCGGCGTGTACTCGGCGCGCTACGCCGGCGAGCCGAAATCCGACGCGCGCAACAACGACAAGCTCATCGCCGCGTTGCAGGGCCAGCCCAACCGCCGTGCCCACTACTACTGCGTGATGGTGCTGGTGCGCTACCCGGACGACCCCGAGCCGCTGATCGCCGAGGGGCGCTGGCACGGCGAAATCATCGACACCCCGCGCGGCGAAGGCGGCTTCGGCTACGACCCGTATTTCCTCGTGCCGCAGTTCGGCAAGACCGGCGCCGAACTCGGCGAGGACGAGAAGAACGCCGTCAGCCACCGCGGCCAGGCGCTGCGCGAACTCGTCGCGAAACTGAAGCAGCTTGGCTGAAGCGGTCGTTCACTTCGCCCACGGCGGCGTCAAGGTGTCGCCGCCGCTGGCGCTCTACATTCACCTGCCGTGGTGCGTGAGGAAGTGCCCGTACTGCGACTTCAATTCGCACGCAGTTAAAAGCGGTCTGGCCCCATCCCCCTCCCCCTTGAGGAGAGAGGGCGGGGGTGAGGGCGAACTTCCCGAGGCCGCCTACGTCGATGCCCTGCTCGCCGACCTGGAACGCGCGCTGCCCGACATCTGGGGGCGCAGGATACACACCGTGTTCTTCGGCGGCGGCACGCCCAGCCTGTTTTCCCCCGACGCCATCGACCGCATCCTCACCGCGGTGCGCACGCTCACCCCGCTGCTGCCGGGCGCCGAGATCACGCTGGAAGCCAATCCCGGCACGGTCGAGATGGCCAGGTTCCGGGGCTTCCGCGAGGCCGGCGTCACGCGCGTCTCGCTCGGTATCCAGAGCTTCAATCCGCGGCATCTGCAGGCGCTCGGGCGCATCCACGACGACAGCGAAGCGCGCCGCGCGGCCGAACTCGCCGCCACCCATTTCGACAGCTTCAACCTCGACCTGATGGTTGCGCTGCCGGGGCAGACGCTCGCCGAGGCGCTGGCGGATGTCGAGACGGCGCTCAGTTTCCAGCCGCCGCACCTTTCGGCCTACCACCTCACGCTGGAGCCCAACACGCCCTTCGGCCACACGCCGCCGCCCAATCTGCCGGACGACGACCTCGCCGCCGACATGCTGCAGGCGATCGAGGCGCGGCTGGGCGAGGCCGGCCTCGCGCATTACGAAACCTCGGCCTATGCCCGGCCCGGCCACGCCAGCCGCCACAACCTCAACTACTGGCAGTTCGGCGACTACCTCGGCATCGGCGCCGGCGCGCATGCCAAGCTGAGTTTCCACGACCGCATCGTGCGCCAGATGCGGGTGAAGCATCCGCAGCAATACATGCAGGCGGTGCAAGCGGGCGCCCACGTCGCCGACACCCGCACGCTCACGCGCGGCGACCTGCCGTTCGAGTTCATGATGAATGCGCTGCGCTTGATCGACGGCGTGCCGAGCGAACTGTTCGAGGCGCGCACGGGGCTGCCACAGATCGTCTGCACTGCCGCGATCGAACGTGCGCGCAGCCGCGGCTTGCTGGAAGCAGATGCTGCCCGCCTGCGGCCGACGCCGCTGGGCCAGCGCTTCCTCAACGATTTGCTGGAGGGATTTTTGCCGGATTGCCCGACTGGCGGCTGATTCAGCCAGGGTAAACCGACTTTATTGATTCTGGCGAAGCCGCAATCAAGTCGAATCAAGCACCCGGACCCCAGCGTCCGCCAGGGTGACGACTTGTTGAGCGTTTCCTCCAGGCGGACTTTCGCCCGCCTGCGTTCTGGGCGAAAATTCAGATCTTTGCCGTTTCCGCGTTCGCGGGACGGTCTGCATTACAAAGGAACCCGGCACATGCTGCTGATGATCGACAACTGGAATCCCAGTCTCATGCTTTCCCATGTTGTTGCGCGAAAGTATATAAATTGTTGATATTTATTGATTGGATGTCGTGCTGGGGCTGTGCAGCGCATAAAAAAGCGGGTATGCGTCACCGTACCGGGCCGCCCACGAGATGCTCACGGATATCAAAGTCAGGCAGGCAAAATCGGCTGCTGTGGGTGGACCAGGCTTACCCATATTTGCCGAAGGCATGGCAAATATGGGTCGGGGATCAGCACCTGATGGCCTATGAGCATCTTGTGTCTGTCAGACAAAGCCTTGACTGATGGCGGATGTCCTATGAGTCCGGTTTCAAGGTGCCCCGGTGTTCACTCGTATCTCATGTTCACGTAACGTGAACAGAAAAATATATTGAACAAATGTCTTGACCTCCTGTTCATTTGATTCTAATGTTCACGTTACGTGAACGTGTGAAAAAAATGAACATGCCCCGCCCTGCTGAAACCGAACAACTTGCGCAGAAAGAGGCCCTCCTGCTGGAGCGCGCGCTCGATGCGTTCCGCGAGGCCACAGGCTTGGCGGGCAGAGTTGTCCTCACCGAGCCAGAGATGGGAAATGGCATTCGGGCGGACGCGGTCATTGAAATTGACGTGGCGGCACAGCCTCGCCAGTACCTCGTCGAAATCAAACGCGTAGACCGTTTTGCGGCTATCGGACAGATCAAGAACCAGCTCGATCGGTTTCCGCAGCCAGGGTTGCTGATCGCAAATAGAATCACCGCTGCCACAGCCGACAAATGCCGTGAGCTCGATGTGCAGTTCATCGATGCGCTGGGTAATGCCTTCTTGCACGGTCCAGGCTGGTTTGTGCTGGTGAAAGGGCAACGTCCGCCAGCGACGGCGGAAACGGATTTTGAAGCCTTGGAGGCGCCTCGGGGGGGCACACCCACGGCGTTGCGGACGGTCTTTGCCTTGCTTTGCCGCCCGGAACTGCTCAATGCTCCATACAGAAATATCAAGCAGGCAGCAGGGGTGGCGCTAGGCGCCATCGGCTGGGTGTTTTTTGACCTGAACAAGCGTGGTCTGACAACGGGGGGCAAGAAAAAGGGAGACCGGCGCATCCTGGAGCGCCAACGCATGCTTGAAGAATGGGTGACCAACTACCCGATCAAGCTTCGCCCCAAGCTGAATGCAAAGCGTTTCCACGCAGAGAATCCAGATTGGTGGAAGGGATTGGACGTGATGCGCTATGAGGCGCAATGGGGTGGGGAAGTGGCGGCGGAAAGGCTCACCGGTCACCTCAAGCCGAACGCCGTCACGATTTACATGCGCCCAGAACAGATGCGGCAGAACCTCACAAGGCTGGTGGTCGACAACAAACTCAGAGCAGCGCCAGATGGTGAAATCGAAGTGCTGGAAACCTTCTGGGGTTTTGAGACGGACGGCCCCGCTGATTTGGTGCCGCCTCTGCTCGTGTATGCCGACTTGCTGGCCACGATGGATCCCCGCAACTTCACCGTCGGCCAAATGATCCTGGAGAAGTTGATCCATGCCCCTGAAGCCAAGGCCTGACCGGCCGTTCGAGCCCATAAGTCTGGCCGTAATACGGGCGGTAGCAGGCGTTGCCGGTGAGCTTGGCTTGGAAACGTTCATGGTCGGCGCGACGGCGCGAATCATCTTGCTGGAGAACGTATTTGGGCTGCCACCAAGCAGAGCTACGCGCGATATCGACTTTGCGTTTGCCGTTGAGAGCTGGGAACAGTTTCAGACCCTAAAGCAGCGCCTGGCGAGCGAAGCGTCGTTTACGCAGCTGGAGCGGGCAGCGCAGCGGCTGATATTCAAACCCGAGGGAATGCCCCACAGCTTTGTTGTGGACCTCATTCCATTTGGTGGACTCGAAACTGATGCCAACATGATCGCCTGGCCCCCCGACATGAGCATCATGATGAACGTCGCCGGCTATCGGGACGCCCATGCGGCGGCCGTGCCTGTCGAGGTGGAGCCTGGGTTGGTCATTTCCCTCGCATCAATTCCCGGTATCGCGGTCCTGAAAATATTTGCATGGGGGGATCGAGGTCGGGAGGATCCCAAGGACGCCATCGATCTGGTCACCTTGCTGCGCCAATACCATGAGGCAGGCAATCAGGATCGCGTGTATGAGGATGCCGTCTCAGCCTTGGAGGAGGTGGGCTATGACGTTGAACTGGCAGGAGCCTGGCTCTTGGGGCGCGACGCATCGGCTATGGCATTGCCAGCCACCAGGCAACAACTGGGGACCTTATTCGCAGATCCTGCGCGTGTCGAAGGCTTGGTGACGGACATGTCCCGTGCAATGCGGGCACGTGAAGATGCGCTGGAGTATACGCGGGCATTGCTGGGGCAGTTTGTGAAAGGCTTTTCGCACAATCAGACCAACGACTAGAACAATATGAACCTAGTGGTCTGCTTCCGAAATAACGCAACATGAAACGGCGTATTTTTCCGCATGGCGGCGTTGCTCGTCGTTGCCATAGAGCACGCTATGTCGCCTCCTCGCGCCTTGCCCTGCGAAAAAACCCATCCGTTTCATCCTGTCACCTTATTTCGGAAGCAGACCACTAGAGCAACTACTGGAAACACTTGAGTCGCCCATCGTCAGCCGACGGCCGATTCGCCGGTCACCTTGATTTGCGCGCCATATGTCGCATATCTGGTATCTCCCAGAGCAGTAGTCATCGCGTCGAAAAAGCTTTAAGCGCCGGGGAGTCGGCCGGGGCTTTTGAGAGAAGACCCGCGAACTGCTGCGGGAATTGGCGCGGTTGTTGCGGGAGCAGGCCGAGGCGTTGAAGCGCATCGGGTGAGGGTTTTCTGCTTTGCTGTTAACGATTAGCATCGAGTTGGATGCGTTAAGTGAAAATCACAAAATGGGGGGGCGACATGAAAGTCCTTATGGTCTTGCTATTGATGCCTGTTCCATTTCTCTCCCCCGCCTTCTGTTGTTGTGCGGTTTCCTGTGGCCGTTTTCGGTTGCCTCTTCAAGCTGTAGCGCCTGGTGGGCGACGGTTTGAGGCGTGGCCGATATAGGGGACAATAACCGCTTTTCCCGCATTCGGTTTCGAGCCGCCTAGATGGGGTATCAATCGAAAAAGGGGGTACTCATGGGGGTATCTGCAAGCAACTGACTGGCAGCAATCCATGTAAATCAATAGGACGCAAGCGTTATGCTGCTGATGATCGACAACTACGACAGCTTCACCTACAACCTCGTGCAGTACTTCGGCGAGCTGGGCGAAGATGTGAAGGTCGTGCGCAACGACGAGATCGACCTCGCCGGCATCGCTGCGCTCAAACCCGACCATATCGTCGTCTCGCCCGGTCCCTGCACGCCGAACGAGGCCGGCGTGTCGGTGCCGCTGATCCAGGAGTTCGCCGGCAAGCTGCCCATCCTCGGCGTGTGCCTCGGCCACCAGAGCATCGGCCAGGCCTTCGGCGGCAGGATCGTGCGCGCGAAGGAGCTGATGCACGGCAAGACCTCGATGATCCACCACACCGACGCCGGCGTGTTCAAGGGCCTGCCGAACCCCTTCCGCGCCACCCGCTACCACTCGCTGGTGATCGAGCGCGCCTCGCTGCCGGAGTGCCTCGACATCACCGCGTGGACCGACGACGGCGAGATCATGGGCGTGCGCCACAAGACGCTCGCGGTCGAAGGCGTGCAGTTCCACCCCGAATCCATCCTCACCGAGCACGGCCACGCCATGCTCGCGAACTTCCTCAAGGAGCGCGTGTGATGCAGTACAAGGATTTGCTGACGCTGGTGCTCGGCCGCCAGGACCTGCCGCGCGACGCCATGCTCGGTGCGATGCGCGCGCTGATGGGCGGCGAGTGGACGCCTGCGCAGATCGCCGGCTTCCTCGTCGCGCTGCGCATGAAGGGCGAGACCGTGACCGAGATCGCGGCGGCGGCCGACGTCATGCGCGAGCTCTCCACCAAGGTACCGCTCGCCGGCGTCGAGCATCTGGTCGACACCTGCGGCACCGGCGGCGACGGCGCCCACACCTTCAACATTTCCACCGCGTCGGCCTTCGTCGCCGCGGCCTGCGGCGCGCGCGTCGCCAAGCACGGCGGCCGCTCGGTGTCGTCCACCTCGGGCAGCGCCGACGTGCTCGAAGCGCTCGGCGTCAACGTCAACCTGCCGCCGGAGAAGGTCGCCGAGGCGGTGAAGACGATCGGCGTCGGCTTCATGTTCGCGCCCAACCACCACAGCGCGATGAAGCACGCCGCGCCGGTGCGCAAGGAGCTCGGCGTGCGCACGCTCTTCAATCTGCTGGGGCCGCTGACCAATCCCGCCGGCGCGCCGAACCAGGTGCTGGGCGTGTTCAGCCGCGAACTCACCGGCCCGCTCGCGCGCGTGCTGCAGGCGCTCGGCAGTCGCCACGTGCTGGTGGTGCACGCCGAGGAGGGCCTGGACGAGCTGAGCCTTGCGTCACCGAGCTATGTGGCTGAACTGAAAGACGGCCACGTCACCGAATACGAACTCGAACCCGGCGTGTTCGGCTTGCCGCAGGTGGCTGCCGCCGACCTGGTGGTGAAGGGCAAGGACGAGGCGGTCGAGATGCTCCTCGCCGCGCTGGAAAACTGCCACCCCGGCGCCGCCGCCATGGTCGCGTTGAACGCGGGCGCGGCGATCTATGTCGCCGGTCGCGCGGCGAGCCTCAAGGACGGCGTCGCGCAGGCGCAGCACGCGATTGCGAACTGCGCTGCGCGCGACGTGCTTGAGCACTACCGCCGATTTAGTTGCGCTTGAGTCACAAAGAGGACGCGGAGGGCGCCGAGGAATGCTTGGCAATCCAAACGAGATGCGAGAGCGAATCATCGGTGCCGCGATGAAAGTGCACTCTGCCCTCGGGGCGGGGTTGCTTGAGAGCGCCTATGAAGCCTGCCTTGCGCATGAGTTGACTGTGCAGGGATTCAAGGTTGATCGGCAAAAGCCGCTTCCTGTGCGCTACGATGGGGTGGCCCTCGATTGCGCTTATCGACTCGATATGGTCATCGAGGATACGGTTGTTCTGGAACTGAAAACTGTCGAGAAGTTGTTGCCTATCCATTCGGCGCATCTGATCGGCTATCTCAAGCTTGGTGGTTACCCATTCGGATACTTGTTCAACTTCAACACGATTCATTTCCGTGACGGCATCAAACGTCTGGTCAACGGGAAGCCCTAATACCTCCGCGTCCTCCTTTTCCTCCTTGTTCAACATTCATGTCTGACATCCTGCAGAAAATCCTCGCCACCAAGCACGACGAGATTCTCGCCGCGCGCCACGAAGTCTCGCTGATCGAGATGCGCGCGCGCGCCGAGGCGGCGCCGCCGCCGCGCGATTTCGTCGGCGCGCTGCGCGCGAAGCTGGCAGCATCGAGACCGGCGGTGATCGCCGAAATCAAGAAGGCGAGTCCGTCGAAGGGCGTGATCCGCCCCGACTTCCGTCCGGCCGAGATCGCGGCGAGCTACGAGGCGGGCGGGGCGGCGTGCCTGTCGGTGCTCACCGACGAGCAGTATTTCCAGGGCAGCGCCGAGTACCTGAAAGCGGCGCGCGCGGCCTGTCGCCTGCCGGTGCTGCGCAAGGATTTCATGATCGACCCCTACCAGGTCTACGAAGCGCGCGCGATGGGGGCGGACTGCATTCTCCTCATCGTCGCCGCGCTGGAGCTATCGGAGATGCAGCAACTGGAGGCGCTGGCCTTCGAGCTGGAGATGGCAGTGCTGGTGGAATCGCATAACGCCGAGGAACTGGACGTCGCATTGCAGCTGCAGACACCGCTGATGGGCATCAACAACCGCAACCTGCGCACCTTCGACGTGAGCCTCGACACCACGCTGTCGCTGCTGCCAAAGATGGGTGACGAGCGTATCGTCGTCACCGAGTCCGGCATTCTCGGTCCGGCCGACGTCGCCACGATGCGCAGCCACGGCGTCAATGCCTTCCTGGTGGGCGAGGCCTTCATGCGCGCCGGCGATCCGGGCGCCGAACTCGCGCGGTTGTTCGCCTGAAGGCGTTTCCGGGCGGGAACAAGGAGGACGCTGAGGACGCGGAGGAACCCCCTCCCCGTTTTTCCTTCGTGTCCTCCGTGTCCTCTTTGTGAATCGAATCAACGCTTGCCGAGCAGACTCCCCAGTACTCCGCGAATGATCGAACGGCCGACCTGGCTGCCGATGGCGCGAGCGGCGGATTTGGCCAGCGCCTCCGCCGCGCTTTCGCGCCGGCCGCCGCCGGTGAGAATGCTGCCGAGGAGACCGCCGCCACCCGCCGGTTGGGCGGCGGCCTTGGCCTGTTGCTTCGCCTGCTGTTTCGCTTCGGCTTCCGCCGCCGCGGCCTGCGTGGCAGCTTCGGCGCGTGCTTTGAGGATTTCATGTGCCGACTCGCGGTCGACGGTCTTGTCGTAGACGCCGGCCACCAGCGAGGTCTGCATCAACTGGCGGCGTTTGGCGTCGGGGATGGGGCCGATCTGGCCGCGCGGCGGCACGATGAACGCGCGCTCGACCACGTTGGGGCGGCCCTTGGCGTCGAGCAGCGACACCAGCGCCTCGCCGACGCCGAGCTCGGTGATGACTGCGGCTTCGTCGAGATCCGGGTTGTCGCGCATGGTTTCGGCGGCGGCCTTGACCGCTTTCTGGTCGCGCGGCGAGAAGGCGCGCAGCGCGTGCTGCACCCGGTTGCCGAGCTGCGACAGCACCTTGTCCGGCACGTCGGCCGGGTTCTGCGTGACGAAGTACACGCCGACGCCCTTGGAGCGGATCAGGCGCACCACCTGCTCGATCTTTTCCACCAGCGCGGCGGGCGCGTCGTTGAAGAGGAGATGCGCCTCGTCGAAGAAGAAGACGAGTTTCGGCTTGTCGAGGTCGCCCGCCTCGGGCAGGTTCTCGAACAGTTCGGCGAGCAGCCATAACAGCAGCGTCGCGTAGAGCTTGGGCGACTGCATGAGCTTGTCGGCGGCGAGGATGTTGACGACGCCGCGGCCGCTGTCGGTCTGCATCAGGTCGTCGATGTTGAGCATGGGCTCGCCGAAGATCCTGTCGCCGCCCTGCGATTCCAGCGCCAGCAGGCCGCGCTGGATGGCGCCGATCGAGGCGGCGGAGACGTTGCCGTACTCGGTAGTGAACTGCTTGGCGTTTTCGCCGACGAAGGCGAGCATCGAACGCAGGTCCTTCAGGTCCAGCAGCAACAGGCCGTTGTCGTCGGCGATCTTGAAGACCAGATTGAGCACGCCGGTCTGGGTGTCGTTCAGGTCGAGAATGCGCGCGAGCAGCAGCGGCCCCATGTCGGACACCGTCGCGCGCACCGGGTGGCCGCTCTCGCCGAAGGCGTCCCAGAAGGTGACCGGAAAGCCCGTATGCTCGAAGCCTTCGAGTTTGAGCATCGCCACGCGCTCCTCGACCTTGGCATTGCCGCCGCCCGGCTGCGACAGACCGGAGAGGTCGCCCTTCACGTCCGACATGAAGCAGGGTACGCCGATGCTCGAAAAATGCTCGGCCAGCGTCTGCAGCGTGACCGTCTTGCCGGTGCCGGTGGCGCCGGTGATGAGGCCGTGGCGGTTGGCCATCTGCGGCAGCAGGACGCATTCGGTGTGGGCGTTCTTGGCGATCAGCAGCGGGTCGGGCATGACGGTTCCTGGGGACGGGAAGAGGCTCCGATTCTAGCGAGTTCGACCGGCCGTCGCTGCCCTGCTTGCAATAGAAGCGATGGCTAATATTCGGCGTATCATCGGGCCAGTCAAGGTGTGGAGGGCATGAGGGTGTCGGATGAACAGGGGCTGCATGAAATCGTGATCGTCGGCGGCGGCGCAGGCGGGCTGGAACTCGCCACGCGGCTGGGCGACAAGCTGGGCAGGAAGAAGCGCGCCCGCATCACCCTGATCGACGCCTCGCCCTCGCATATCTGGAAGCCGCTCTTGTACGAAGTCGCGGCGGGCAGCCTCGACTCCTACGCCGAACGCCTCGAATATCTGGCGCAGGGCCACTGGCACGGCTTCACCTTCCGCCTCGGGCGCATGGACGGACTCGACCGCACGCGCCAGGAAGTCAGCGTCGCGCCGACGCTGGACGACGACGGCGTCGAGATCATTCCGCGCCGCACCTTCCGCTACGACGCGCTCATCATCGCGGTCGGCTCGGTCGGCAACGACTTCGGCGTGCCGGGCGTGCGGGAGCACTGCATCATGCTCGACACCCCCGAGCAGGCGCGCGAGTTCCACCGCCGCCACATCAACGCCTGCCTGCGCGCCAACACCCGCAAGGAAGCCGTCGCCCCCGGCCAGCTCACCGTCGGCATCGTCGGCGCCGGCGCCACTGGCGTCGAACTCGCCGCCGAACTGCACGACACCACGCGCGAACTGTCGGCCTACGGCATGGACAAGATCGAGCCGGAAAAGAATCTGAAACTGCTGCTGGTCGAGGCCTCCGACCGCATCCTGCCGGGGCTGCCGCCGCGGCTGTCGGCGGCTGCCGCCGAACGCCTGGCCGAACTCGGCGTGGAAATGCACGTGCGCGAGCGCATCGTCGAAGTGCGCGCCGACGGCATGCTGACCGCCGACGGGAAGTTCATCCCGGCGAGCATGATGGTGTGGTCGGCCGGCATCAAGGCGCCGGATTTCCTGAGGGACATCGACGGTCTGGAAACCAACCGCATCAACCAGCTGGTCGTGCGTCCGACGCTCCAGACCACGCGCGACGACAACATCTTCGCCTTCGGCGACTGCGCCGCCTGCGCCATGCCCGGCGGCGGTTTCGTGCCGCCGCGCGCGCAGGCCGCGCACCAGCAGGCCAGCATGCTGGTGAAATCGATCTGCCGCCGCTTCCGCGGCAAATCCCTGCCCGAGTACGAATACCGCGACTACGGCTCGCTGGTCGCGCTCGGCCGCTTCTCGCCGGTCGGCAACCTCATGGGCACCCTCACCGGCGGCAGCATCATGATCGAAGGCGCGATGGCGCGCCTGGTGTACTGGTCGCTGCACAAGATGCACGAGATCGCGCTGCACGGCTGGTTCAAGACCTCGCTGACGACCTACGCCCACTTCATCAGCACGCCGACGCGGGCGCGGATCAAGCTGCACTGATGGGTGTTTAAAGCCCGCCGTGCGCCGTCCAGAACCCGGCGGGCGTGATGATCGGGTAGCGGCCGGTCAGCGCCAGCAGCGCCTTGTCGCCGGTGATGAACGCATTGGCGTGCGACTGTTCCAGCGCCGCGATCAGCGTCCCCAGCACCGGCTGGTCGTTCTGGTCGGTCAGTGCCGGATCGGCGCCGGGCGCGGGTTCGATCACTTCGGCCTGGATCGACAGGATGTCCACCAGGTCTTCGATTTCGGCGACGGAAAGGCCGTGGCGGTGTGACAGGCGGGGCAGCACGCGGCGCAATTCGTCGAGGATGAAACCTGATAGCACTACCTCCAGCGCGCCGTGCCGCCACGCGCCGAGTATCTTGCCCGGCACGCTTGCCGGGTAGGCGATGCCGGACAGCAGGACATTCGTGTCCAGCACCACGCGCAGCGTCGGCATGTGTCAGCGTCCGACGCGCGACTCAGCCACGGCGGCGTCGATCTCCGCCAGCCCCTCGGCTTCGGGCGTCTCGGCGTATCCGGCTTCGATGCGCTGGCACAGCGCGTCGAAGCGTGCCTGCATACGCCGGATGCGTGCGAACAGCCGCGCGTCCACCAGCGCCGCCACCGGCTTGCCGTCCTTGTTGATCACGATGCTGTCGTGCCGGTACTGCACCTGGTTCAACATCTCGCCCAGGTTCTGGCGGAAGGCGACCGCGCTGGTTTCGTTGATCATGGCAAACCTTTCATTGAAAGCGTTATGGTCATTATGATCATGGTGGCCAGGCGTAGCAAGGCTGGCGCCTGAGGAAATCTTTTCATCTTTCGTGCGATGTCGGTCACCGTCTCGAAGCCATCGCTGGGAACAGTGGCGTCCAACCGAATTTCAGGTTTCTGGAACGTTTCATGCGTACTCGAACTTCGGCTGGATCGTCAGAATCCCAAGCCGCGTCGCCGTCACTAAACGCGCCCCAGCCTGCTCACCCGTTTGGGTGAAGACAATACGCCTGGGTTGGCAGCATCGTGATCGAAGGCGCGATGGTACGGCTGGTTCAAGACTTCGCTCACCACCTACGCCCACTTCATTAGCACGCCGACGCGGGCGCGGGTCAAGCTGCACTGAGCATTTACAGTCGCTGGTCGCCGATAGGTGGCACGGGCGGCACGCGCTAGAATCCTGCAAGAACAAGGGAGAGAGCATGGCGCAAAACGAAGCCTTTTCGCGCGTCGTCATCGATGCCCAACTGGCCGATCAGAGATGGAACGTCCAGGACACCAATAGCGTCCGCTATGAAGTTGTCCTGGATGACGGCACGCGCGCCGACTACGTCCTCTGCGACCGTCACGGTCGCTCCCTCGCCGTCATCGAAGCCAAACGCTTCTCCGTAAACCCCGCCGACGCCGCCGAGCAGGCCAGGAACTACGCCCGTCAGCTCAATGTTCCCTACATCTTCCTCGCCAACGGCCAGGAGATACGCTTCTGGGAGTGGCAGCGCGAAGCCTACCCCCGTCCGGTCAAGACCTTCTTCAAGCAGGACGACCTCGAACGCCGCGCCGCCACCGCGCAGGTCAAGCGTGACCTGCTCGAAGTCCCCATCGACGCCCGCATCGCCGGGCGCGACTACCAGCAGGCCTGCATCGATACCCTCTGCAAGGAAATGGGGCAGGGCCGCCGCAAGCTTTTGGTCGAGATGGCCACCGGCACCGGCAAGACCCGCACCGCCGCCGCGCTGATCAAGCGCCTGTTCGAAGCCAACGCTGTCACCCGCGTGCTGTTCCTGGTGGACCGCATCCCGCTTGCCAAGCAGACCGAGGACGCCTTCGCCGAGCACCTGCCCGACTACCCGGCCTATGTGCTGCGCACGGGCCGCCGCTTTCAGGACGAGAAGCTCATCACCATCACCACGCTGCAAAGCATGGTGAACATCTACGGCGACTATTCTTCGGGCTACTTCGACCTTGTCATCTCCGACGAATGCCACCGCAGCATCTACGGCAAGTGGAGCGGCGTGCTCAAGCATTTCGACGGCGTGCAGATCGGCCTGACTGCCACGCCCTGCGTTGCCAACCTGGACGACATGGCGCCGGACGAGGAAGACAAGCTCTTCGTACGCGACACCCTGCGCTTCTTCGAGGTCGACCAGCCCACCTTCTCCTACAAGCTCAGGGACGCCATCCACGACGGCCACTTGGTCCCGTATCAAATCTATAAGGCCAAGACCGTGAAGACTGCCGCCGACGGCGGCTTCGAGGTGAAAAAGGACGAGCTCGACTGGACCGCGATGGATGCCGCCACCCGTGCCGAGTTCGAACAACTGTTCAAGGACACGGATCGCATCGTGGTCGATCCCAACGCACTGGAACGCCGCTTCACCATCCCGGAACGCAACCGGGCCATGGCGCGCGAGTTTCGTCAGGTGATGGAAAATGGCTACCTCGACCACAAGGGCGTGCTCAGGAAGCCGCTGCTCGGCAAGACCATCATCTTCGCCGTCTCCAAACGCCACGCCGCCACGCTGGCCGAATTGCTGGACGCCGAGTTTGCCGACAAGAAGCCGTCGCCCGACGTGCGCTACGCCGACTATGTCGTGTCCGGCATGGGGCCGGACGACACGGTGGACGGCATGACCAAGATCAAGCGATTCAAGAAGGAGCCGTACCCGCAGATTCTCGTGTCGGTGAACATGCTCGATACCGGCTTCGACTGCCCCGAAGTGGTCAACCTGGTCTTCGCGCGCTTTACCCGTTCCGCCATTCTCTATCAGCAGATGCGCGGGCGCGGCACCCGCAAGGCCGACAAGAAACCCATCTTCACGCTGTTCGACTTCGTCGGCGTGGCCGACTACCACGGCGACGACGAGGAATACGCCCAGGGCGGCATCGTCGTCGCCAAGCAGGCGCTCAAGAAAAAATATGAACCGCGTCGCCTGCTTGCGCTCGACATCAACGACCATATCGACCCCGCCACGCGCGAATGGGTCACGGTGGATGAAAACGGCAACATGGTCTTCCCCGAGGCCAGCGAGCAGAAGGCAGCCGCGCTTGGCGCCAACTTCGAGGCCTGGCTGTTGCAACAGACAAACCTCAATCCCGAACGGGAACGCTGGTTGCGTCTGCTCGGCAGCCAGATACGCGCCAACGCCGACAGCCTCGGCGAGGTCATGCCCGAGCATTTTGCTTACTTCCAGCTGTTCTCCCAGATGGGCGGCCTCAACGAGGCACGCCGGATTTTTGGTGGCGCAGCCCCCCTTGAGACCCTGCTTGAATCCCTCAATGCCGCCGTCTTCGGCGGCGATGCGCCTTCAGGCCCGCTCGACGACACCCAGCCGCACGCGCGGCACTGATAACAACGACAAGGACGTTTCATGCCCCTGACCCCCAAGATGCGCCAGGACCTCTGGGATATCGAAAACTACCTCTTCGGCGGCGGCTATCCCGACCCCGTGAGCAACGCTGAGCAGCTTTCCTTCCTGTTCTTCTTCTACCTGGTCGAAGGCATCGATGCTGAAAACGCCCTCAAGGCCAAGGTGATGAAACAGCCATACGCCTCGCTCTTTGCCGGGGAATGGGTGCTCAAGAACCCGCTCAATGCCACGGACGGCAAACCGACCATCCCGCGCGAGCGTTTCCGCTGGTCGGTCTGGGCCAGGGCGCTCACCGGCGAAGCCCTGGTTCGTTTCGTGCGCGACGAGGTATTCGCTTTCTATGCCGAAATGGGCGCACAGGCCGCGCAGAATTTCATGTCGGGCGCGCGATTGACCATCATCGAGCCCACCGTGCTGACCCAGGTGATCGGCAAGGTGGACGAGCTGCGTCTCGACCAGTCCGACGCCGACACCAAGGGCGATCTCTTCGAAGACCTGCTGCGGCGCATCAAGCAGGCCGGCTCGCTCGGCCAGTTCCGCACCCCGCGCCACATCATCCGCGCCATCGTCGAAATGATCGACCCCAGGGTGGGCGAAACCATCTACGACCCCGCCGCTGGCACGGCAGGTTTTCTGGTGGCGGCCTACAACCACATCCGCCTCGCCAACTCGTCCCCGACCGCGATCCACGAAGATGATGTCGACGGCAAGAAGCAAAGGCGCGGCCTGGGCGACAAGCTTTCCGCCGCCCAGGTTTCGGCACTGAACAACGCCACTTTCTACGGCAACGATGTCGATCCCAAGATGGTGCGGCTCGCCACCATGAACCTCACCCTGCGCGGCCTGCCTAACGTCCGCATCCTGCTGCGCAACGTGCTCACCACCACGCTGGACAAGGAGATGAAGCGCGAGTTGGGCCTGCCGCAGGAGGGCTACCATGTGGTGCTCGCCAACCCGCCATTCTCCGGCCGGGTGGACAAGGACCGCATCGTGGACGATGTGAAGGTAGGCACCACCACCGCCACCGAACTGCTGTTCCTCAAATACATGCTCGACTCCCTTAAATCCCCCTCTCCCTTGAGGGGAGAGGGCCGGGAAGAGGGTGGAAGCGGCGGTCGCTGCGGCGTCATCGTGCCCGAGGGCGTGCTGTTCGGCTCTACCGGCGCTCACAAGGAGCTGCGCCGCCAGCTCATCGAGAACAACCGTGTGAAGGCCGTGCTCTCGCTGCCGGGCGGGGTGTTCCAGCCCTACTCGGGCGTGAAGACCTCGGTGCTGCTCTTCGAGAAAGGCGGCGGCACCGACAAGGTGCTCTTCCTGCACGCCGACAACGACGGCTACAAGCTGGATGCCAACCACGACACCCCCATCGAGGACGACGACCTGCCCAGCCTGACCGCCGCCTACCGGGATAGCGATGCCAACTGGACGAAGTGGCAGGCTCGGGACGCGCAAGCCGAATGGACAGAGAAGTGGTGGTTCGCCGATTCGGCCACGCTGCGCGCCAACGACTTCAATCTCTCGGCGGGCCGCTACCGGCCCATGAGCCAGACCGCCATCGAGCACCAGGACCCGCGCGAGCTGCTGGACGAACTGGCTACAATCGAGGCCGAGATTGCCGAAGAAGTCGAGGCACTGCGGGCAGCACTGGCGGAGCAGGCTGCATGAGCCGTTGGCCCTTGAAGCCCATCGGGGACATTTGCGAGGTCAATCCCAGACTGCCGCGTGGGCACGACATTCCTGATGACCAGATTGTGTCATTCGTGTCGATGGCAGCTGTTGATGAAGTATCCGGCACCATTCAAGCGCCTCAAACGCGACCATTTGGCGAGGTGAAGAAGGGCTACACGCATTTCAGAAACGGCGATGTGCTGTTTGCCAAAATTACTCCTTGCATGGAGAACGGCAAGGCAGCCATCGCGGATGATTTGGCTGGAGGGATCGGATTTGGCTCCACGGAGTTTCATGTTCTCCGCGCCAAAGATGAAGTTCTCCCGGACTGGGTTTTCTACTTTGTCAGGCAACCCACATTCCGCACCGAAGCCAAGCGTAATTTCACAGGAACGGCTGGCCAACAACGTGTCCCCACAACGTTTGTATCTTCGGCCACCATTCCTGTTCCAACCCTGACCGAACAGCGCCGCATCGTTGATCTCCTCTCCCGCGCCGAGGGCATCGTGCGGCTGCGCCGCGAGGCCGAGAAGAAAGCCGCCGAACTGATTCCAGCCCTGTTCCTCGACATGTTCGGTGACCCGGCGACGAATCCGAAGGGGTGGCCAGTAGTGAAGCTCGCTGATGTGTGCGGGAAGTGCGCGACCCGCGACCCCAAGAAGCGGCCAGACGAAGAATTCACTTACATCGACATTGCAGCAATCGACAACCAGCATGGGCAGGTATCAGAGACAAAGACCATGCTGGGCATTGATGCACCTAGCCGTGCGCGACAAGTCGTTCAGGCTGGCGATGTCATCGTATCGACCGTCAGGCCAAATCTCAGGGGCAGCGCTTGGATTCCAGAGCACCTCGATGGCCAGGTCTGCTCGACTGGTTTTTGCGTGCTCCACCCATCGAACAAGACAACTACAAGTTTCATCTATGCCGTTATCAGGAGTGACTGGTTCGTAAGTGAACTCATGAAGCATGTGCGCGGCGCGCAGTATCCGGCGGTGTCGGATAAGGATGTCTTCGGCGTGCAGATACCGCTGCCCCCATTGAGCGCACAGCAAGAGTTCACGAGTCGGCTCGACGCGATTCGATCAATTCAGTCGCAGCAGTCCATGGCGATCACTAAGGCACAAGCCACCTTCAACGCCCTGCTGGCACAAGCATACTCGTAGCTCTTCGCGGCTGAATGGGGAGATGAACATGGCAACCAAGCGAATTGGCAAGAACCTACGGCCCTATCTCGACAAGGCAAGAGATTCAGCGTTGTTGGCGATCGAGGTCTATAACAAGCCCGCTGTGTCGTTCAGATCGGCGGGGTATATCGCTCTGATGGCAATCGCGTGGACATCACTGCTACATGCCATATTCCTGCGGCGCAACATAAACCCTTATTACAAGCACCCTAATGGTCACTACAAGAAGATAGACGGGGATTACTGGCATTGGGATATCTCCGAATGCGTGAAGCAGTTTTGGAAAGATGACGCCCACAGCCCTGTCCGCAAGAACGTCGAATTCTTCATCCCGCTGCGGAACAAGATCGAGCATCGCCACATACCCGAGCTCGATGCTGTCATCTTTGGGGAGTGTCAGGCGCTGCTGCTGAACTTCGATGCGCTCATGGGAGCCGAGTTTGGGCCGAAGCACCAGCTTAGGGAGAGCCTCTCGTTTTCTCTTCAGTTATTCCCGAGCGGTGAATCCTTCGCGGCTGCCGTCAAGGCAAACAAATCTTTGAAGGATGTGAAGAAGTTTATCGACGACTATCGCAGCGCCATCACTCCTGAGGTAATGGGCAGCGGCCAGTTCGCTTTCAAGGCTTTCCTAATTCAGGTGGCCAATCACCAATCTGAAGAGGCGTTGCCCGTTCAGTTCGTCCACTATGACTCGTTGACCCCCGATCAAAAGGCAGAAGTTGAGAAATTTGCAGCGCTTGTGAAATTCAAGAACGCTGGCGCCCTGAATGCCGGTTTGTTGAAACCCGGAGAGGTGGTAAAGGCTGTCCAAGCCGGGCTGGGGAACATCAAGCTTGAGCGTAATGGCAAGCAAACTGACAAGTTCAATGCTGATACACATACCCGCTGCTGGAAGCATTACAAGGCACGACCAAAAACTGGCGCCAAAAAACCAGAGCAGACGAAGGCAGAGTATTGCTCCTACGATAAGGCGCACAAAGACTATCTATACACCCAAGCTTGGGTGAACTTCCTGATCGAGAAAATGGCTGACGAGAACGAATACGCGCAGCTCTATGAGAAGCTTTAAGGCATGGCATAAGGGGCAATACAAATGAAAACCCAGAAATACGCCGTCAACCAATACCTCATCGAGAGCGTCCTCTCCAAGGTCCGCGAGGGCGAGATCGCCATCCCCGAAATCCAGCGCCCCTTTGTCTGGGATGCCTCGCAAGTGCGTGACTTGCTCGACTCGCTCTACCAGGGCTTCCCGGTGGGCTACCTGATCGCCTGGCGTAACCCGGATGTGATGCTGAAGGACGGCAGCACGGCCTCGGGCAAGATGATCCTGATCGACGGCCAGCAGCGCATCACGGCGCTGACGGCGGCGGTGCTGGGCCAGCCGGTGGTCAACAAGGAATACCGCAAGGTGCGAATCTCGATTGCCTTCCACCCCATCGAGGAGCGTTTCGAGGTGAGCAACCCCGCCATCACCAAGAATGTGGCGTGGATCGCGGATGTCGCGCCGGTGATCGGCGGCGAGGTCAAGCTGACCAAGGCCATCCGGCAATACCTCGACGCCAACCCGGATGCGGACGAAGACAAGGTCGAGGAGTCGCTCGCCAATCTGACCGACATCGCCAAGAAGCAGATCGGCCTGATCGAGCTGTCGCACGACCTGGACATCGAGACAGTCACGGAAATCTTCATCCGCATCAACTCCAAGGGCACGGTGCTGTCGCAGGCGGACTTCGTCATGTCCAAGATCGCCGCCGACCTGCGCTACGGTGGCCAGCAGCTCAGGAAGTGCATCGACTACTTCTGCCATCTGGCGGTGGCGCCGGAGTTCTACGGCTTCATCAAGGACAACGATGCCGAGTTCGCGGCGTCGCCTTACTTCCAGAAGATGGCGTGGCTGCGCAACGAGAACGACGATCTCTACGACCCCAGCTATAACGACCTGCTGCGGGTGGCGTTCACCAGCGAGTTCGGACGGGGCAAGCTGGCCGATTTGGTGAGCCTGCTCTCGGGCCGCAACTTCGAGACGAAGAACTACGAGGAGGCTATCGCCGAGGCGTCGTTCGCCAAGCTGAACGAGGGCGTGCTCGACTTCATCAACGAATCGCACTTCAAGCGCTTCGTGATGATCATCAAGTCGGCGGGCTTCATCACCACCGAGATGATCCGCACCCAGGGCGCCCTGAACTTCGCCTATATCGTCTACCTGCGGCTGCGCGCGCAGGGCGTCAATGACGGCAAGATCGAATCCTTCGTGCGGCGTTGGTTCGTCATGTCGGTGCTGACGGGCCGCTATTCAGGATCGGCCGAGACGCAGTTCGACCAGGACATTCGCCAGATCGCCTCCGGCGACTTCGCCGATATTCTGGCCAAGGTGGAGAGCGCTGAGCTGTCGCCCGCATTCTGGGAGGTGGGCTTGGTGCAGCAGTTGGAAACCTCCGGCACCAGCAGCCCTTACTTCTGGGTGTTCGTCGCCGCCCAGGTGCGCGCCAACGACACCGGCCTGCTATCCAAGGACATCACGGTGCGCGAGCTGGTGAGCCACCTCGGCGACATCCACCACATCTTCCCGCGCGACCTGCTCAAGAAAGCGGGGCTCACCCGCAGCCAATACAACCAGATCGCCAACTACGCCTACACGCAGGAAGAGATCAACATCAAAATCGGCAACAAGCCGCCGCGCGCCTACTTCGCCGACATCCAGGCGCAATGCAGCGGCGGCTCGCTGAAGTATGGCGCGATTGCCGATGCCAACACGCTCAAGGCCAACCTTGCGGCCAACTGTGTGCCGGAGGCCATCGTGGACATGGATGTGGAGCAGTTCGACGACTTCCTGAAGCGCCGGCGCGAGTTGATGGCAGCGAAGGTGAGGGCGTATTACGAGGGGCTTTGAGAAAATGGCTGCCAGCTTCACCGTTTATATCGACGAGTCCGGCGACGAGGGATTTGTCTTTCAGCCCAACGAACGCGGCAGTTCGCGGTGGTTGGTGCTGTCCGCCGCCGTGTTCCGCAAGAGCAACGATCTGCATGCGGTGCAGTTGATGCGCGATGTTCGCGCCAAGCTTGGCAAGGAACCGAAGAAGGCGCTGCATTTTCGGGAGTTGCGGCACGAACAGCGCGTGCCGTATGTGCGGGCGATTGGCGAGGCCAAGGTACGCACGGTATCGGTGCTGATCCACAAGCCGTCGATCAAGGAGCCGGAGCGATTCCAGAGCGAGAGTTTTCGCCTTTACCGCTATGCCACGCGCCTGCTGCTGGAGCGTGTTTCGTGGTTGTGCCGCGACCAGCGCAAGGAAGGCGACGGAGACGGCACGGCGGAGATTACCTTCTCCAACCGCAGTGCCATGTCTTACGACGACTTGAGAGATTATCTGGGGCATCTGCGGGAAACGGCTGAAGCGAAAGATGTGCGTGTTGATTGGAATGTGGTGCGCCCGGAGCGGGTGAAGGCCATCAACCACGATCAACTGGCTGGGTTGCAGATTGCCGATGCGGTCGCATCCGGAATCTACTTTGCCGTGAATCTGAGTCAGTATGGGGAAGTGGAGGATCGCTATCTGCACCTGCTGGCGCCAACGATCTACCGTCACAAGAGAACCGCGATGGGCTATGGCCTGAAATTCTGGCCGGAGGACTTCGAGACGCTGGCAGGGGCATTGCCTCACCTCGCCGCGTTCCAAGCCTACAAATGAGCCTCATTTGAAAAGCGAGTGGGTAATGCCGCCCCGAGGCCGCGGGTCAAGGGCGGGCGAAGCCCGGCGGAGCGAACCCTTGACGTGCGGAATCGGGAAATACGCTGGCCCGTGGCTGGATGCGGC
>JBFMET010000028.1:0-37274 GCA_040753235.1 Pseudomonadota bacterium | reverse complement strand
GGCGGCGCAGCCCATGAGGACAAGCACGGCCACGAAGGGGTCGAGCAGGATCTTGGTGAGCGATACGACGGAAAGCTGCTGCCGGAACAGCCATTGGTTGTGGTGGGTCATGGCTCCATGCGCATCGAATCGGCGCAATTTTCTACGGCTCGGCTAACGGCGTCGGACCAACGCCGTTCCGAACCTGTGAATGATGCGGGTTGATTGTGGAGCGGCGGTTACAGGACGATGAAGTTGCGGCTTTCGCCGGCGGGAAGGGACGTCCGCCCCGGTGCGGAGGCCGGCAATTCCTGCCGACGCTTTGGGGCACTTCTTTAAATTCAGTTTCCGTCATTGCGAGCGTGGCGAAGCAATCCAGAACCGCCGACGTATCAACGATCTTTCCGGATCGCCACGTCGCTTCGCTCCTCGCTATGACGATTTGAATTCAGTTTCCGTCATTGCGGAAGAAGATCAGGGCACTTCTTTAAACTCAATTTCCGTCATTGCGAGCGTAGCGAAGCAATCCAGAGCGCTGACGTATCAACGATCTTTCTGGATCGCCACGTCGCTTCGCTCCTCGCGATGACGATTTGAATTCAATTTCCGTCATTGCGAGCGTAGCGAAGCAATCCAGAACCGCTGACGTATCAACGATCTTTCTGGATCGCCACGTCGCTTCGCTCCTCGCGATGACAATTTAACGATCTTTCCGGATCGCCACGTCGCTTCGCTCCTCGCGATGACGGTTTGTAGAAGTGCCCTTTATTTGTCCTGGGCGAGTTTGTCGCGGTCGATCCGGTCGCGCCAGGTTTCCAGCAGGTTTTCCACTTCGACCTTTTTCAAACCGGTGAAGGGCTCGGCCTGCGCCAGCGCGTCGCGGCAGCTCTTGTCGCGGTATTTTTCCATCATCTCGCGCCCCAGTTCGGCGAGCCTGCCGTTGTGCGCCCTGCATTGCGCCAGGTCCTGTTGCCGGGTCGCGAGCTGGCCGGCTGTCTGGCGCTGCGCGGCTTCGGTCTGCGCAAGCCGGTCGGCGGTGGCGCGCTGCAGCGCGAGGCTGTCGGCGAGCTGTTTTTCGGCGTCGGTCAGGCGACGCTTCAGTTCGTCGGCCTCGGTCCGCAGCGCCTTGAGTTCGGTTTCCGCCCGGGCGCGCGCGGATCCCAGCTTGCGCGCTTCGGCAGCCAGCTTGTCGCGCTCGCGGTCGGTGCGTTCCTTGTCCGCAAGCGCCGCGGCTTTTTCCTGTTCGGCCAGCGCCCGCGCCTGGTCCACCTGCTGCATCTGCTGCTGCATGCGGCGCAGCATCTGCTTTTCGCGACTGTCAGACGATGCCAGGGCGGACGAGGCGCCCAGAGCCAGGAGAAGGAAGCAAAGGAGAACGGGTTTCACCGGGAGGACTCCACAGAAAGCCGGCCAGGGTCGGCGCCCAGCTTCAGCAGCAGGCGCACCATGTCCTGATCGTTGTAGGCCGAAGCCAGCCACAGGGGGGAATGCAAATACCGGTTGCCGGACTCGATCGGCGCGCCGGCGCGAACCAGCATTTCGGCCATGTCGCCCTGCGCGGTGGTGGCGGCAAGCGCCAGCGGCGTAAGGCCTTCGCGGTCGAACAGGCCGAAGCCGGGGCGAACGCGCGCGATGGCGGCGGCAATGTCGATGCGCTTCAGCCGCACCGCGCTGTGCAGCGCGGTGTCGCCGTCGACGTTGCGGATGTCCGGGTCGGCGCCCGCGCGCAGCAGCATGCGCACGAGCAGCAGGCTGCCCTGCCGCACCGCCAGGCCGAGCGGGGCGAAGCCGCGGCCGCGGACGTCGACCTGGGCGCCGGCGTCCAGCAGCACTTGAACCAGTTCGGGGTGGTCCTGCCGCACGGCGAGCAGCAGCGCGCTGTCGCGCCGCGCATCCTGCGCGTTGGGATGGGTGCCGCGCTTGAGCAGGGCGCGCACGGCTTCGACGTCGCCAGCGCGCACCGCGTCCAGCAGCGTCTGCTCCTCGCGCATCGGCAGGCGCGGCGGCACATGATTGCCGTCGGCCTGGATGACCGCAAGACGCTCAGGCGCGTGGCCGCTGCGCGCGCCCGGCGCTGCAGCCCGCGCCGGCGCGATCCAGCCAAGCTCGCTCGACTCCCACGGCTGCCCCGCCCAGGCGGACGGAACGACGAAGCTCGCCAGCAGGAGAAGCCCGGAAACACGCCGATGGGTTCCGCCATCGCGGGGCCCGCGTGGCCGTGCCGATTCCGGGTTTGTCGATTTCGCTGACAGGCTGGATTGCTTCGCTGCGCTCGCAACGACCGCTTCTCGTAGGTCGGGAACACTTTCCCGACGTCCCGGCAACCCGAGCCCGCACGCAGCGGGAAGGCGTTCCCGCCCTGCGGGCCGTGGATCACCCGGGGAGGCGATGAGGGATCCGGGATGATTCGGCGTCATCCTGCTAGAACCGGGCATTGAGATCGAGCTGGAACACGTCGATGGATAAGGGCAAACCGCTGATCTCGTCGGACGACAGCCAGCGCGCGGAGAGCCAGGTGTTCTTGTAGAGGCCGTAGCTGCCGCCGATCATGAATCCCTTGTGGTTGGTGCCGCCGAGGTGGAAGTCGGAGTCGGTGAAGGCGTCGAGCACGGCGTCGCGCTCGAGGTAGCGATAACCGACAAAGGCCTGCCATTCGTTGCGGTCGGCAACTCGGGGGTGGCCGATGGTGAGCCGGGCCTGGTAGCCGTCGACCTCGGGGCTGATGCTCTGTCCGCTGCGGGCCAGCGTCTTGGCGCGGTCGAAGCCGACGTTGCGCGCCCAGTCGAGGCTGGCGATGACGTGGACGGGCAGGGCTTGGGCGAAATCGGCGACGAGGGTGAGGTTGGCGATCTGGTAGTCCGCGGCGAGGGCCCACAGGTTGGTCGCATTGTTGCCGTCGTTGTCGATGTTGAAGACGCTGTTGCCCTTCTGCCGCGATTGCGGCGCGGTCAGGTTGTAAAGCGTGTCGTTCAGCGCGGGGTTGGCGATGCCGCTGACGTTGCGGTAGTCGTAGTAGCCGGCGCCCAGCTTGAAGCGGGCACGCGGGCTGGGCGTCCACTCCATGCCCAGTTGCGCGCCGTAAAGCCATTTGTCGCGCGCCCGGACGGCGGCGCTGGTCTCGACTTCCTGGAGCGGGAACACGCCCGCCGCGACGAAGGGCTTGAAGACCCGGTCGGCATTCGCCCACGGCGTGTACCGAACCGCGGCGCCCTCGAAGTTGAGATCCTCGTCCCACACCAGGTCGGTGCCGAAGAAGGGATTGGGGATGCGCCCGGCGCTGATGCTCAGGTCGTCGAGCGGCGTCAGCCTGAGAAAGGCCCGGTCGAGCACGAGGGTGTATTTGTTGGCCGTCGTGCCGAGCGTCTGGTTGGTCGAGACCGGGTCGGAGGTGTTGCCGGTGGTGATGCGGATGCCGGCGTCGACCATGGACGTGACGTTCGCATTGAGCCCCAGGCGCAGGCGGATGCGCTCGCGATGGCGGTCGTCGGTGGTGTTGCCGATCGTCTGCCCGGCCGTCTGGAAGGTCGTCGCGGGCGCGTTGCCGTCGGCGAAGAAGTCGCCCTGGTAGCGCACGCGGATGTCGCCCTCCCATTTCAGCCGGTCGAGCCATTCGGGCACGGCGTTGATGTCGCCCCAGCGTTCCTCCTTGGCCTGCGCCATGACGTCCTGGCGCACCTGCTCGCGGATTTCGCGCCGCACGTGCTCGGGCACGTAGGTGACGCGCACCACGCCGGGGGCGGCCTCGGCGGCTTTCGCCTGCTGCACCTTTTCGGCGGCCTGCGCGCGCGCCTTCGCCAGCATGGCGTCGGCGGCTTCCTGCTTGAGCACGCCCTGCTCCACCAGCAGCTGGATGAGGTTGAGCGTGGTCTCGTGCAACTCCTCGATGCGCGCGCGTCCGTCGTCCGCGAGGGCGTTGCCGGCAAACAGGGCGGCCATGGCGGCGGCCAGGCATGTTCTGCGTAAAGTCATGTCGTTTTCTCGTTCGCTTCGATCCATGCGCCGCCCGTCCGGACGGCGCGTCTTGTCCTCAGGCGCGCGACACCACGCGTATCCTGACCGGCTGCGGCATGTCGGCCGGCGGCCCCTCGCGCAGCGCGCGCATGTTGCGCAGGGCTTCCTTCAGCACCTCGTCGGCACGCGGATCGCCGGTGCTGTCGACCAGCGCGGCGCGCGTGACCTTGCCGGATTCGTCGATCCACACTTTGACGACGACCCGGTAGTTCTTGTCCTTGAGCGCCTTTTCCCGGGCGAGCGCGCTCTGGAAGGCGGCGTTGATGCCTTCGTTCAGCAGCGCGTCGTACCACGCCCAGCGGTTGCTGCCGAACCCGCCGCTGCCCGGCAGCATCGGCACGCCGCGCGCGATGTCGGTCGCCATGCCGGTGTCCGGGCCTTCGGCGATGCCGTCCGGCGGTGGCGCGTCGGCCTGCTGCGGCGCGTCCGGCGTCGGCTGCGGCTGGTCGATCTTCACTTCCTCCTTGATCTCCGGCTCCGGCGGCTTCTGCTCGGGCGGTGGCGGAGGCGGCGGCGGACGCACCAGGGTGATCTGCTGGATCGCCGGCTTTTTGGGCGGCACCTTGCTCGTCAGAAGATCCCTGAGCCACAGCGCGAGCAGCACCGCAAGCACCAGGGCGAGCAGCACGGCGCCCCAGCGCATCCATGCAGGCTTGCCCTCGTCTTCCATCTATTTCTCGAGCTTCTGGGTCACCAGGCCCATTTGCGTGATGCCGACCTGGCCCAGCAGATCGAGGACTTCCATGACCGCGCCGTACTGCACCACGGTGTCGCCCTTGACCACCACCGGGAGGTCGGGCACGGCGGCCTTGGCCGCGAGCAGCTGGGTGCGCAGCTCGTCCAGCGTCACCGGGTAGGTATCGAGATAGATCTGCCCGCTGTCGGTAATCGTGATCGCGCGGGTCTTGGGCTTGGCCAGGCTCGGCGCGTCGCTCGCCTTGGGCAGGTTGACCTCGATGCCGGACACGGCAGCCGTGGTCATGATGATGAAGATGACCAGCAGCACGTAGGCCAGGTCGAGCATCGGCACGACGTTGATCTCGTCGTAGGGCTTGTCTTCGTCCTGAACCTGCATGGCGTCAGCCGCGGCTGTAGTTTTCGGCGAGCTTGGCGACGAGCTCGTCGATGAACACGCGCATGTCGGACGTGATCGTCTTGATGCGCGAATTCAGGTAGTTGTAGCCGAACAGCGAAGGGATGGCGACGGCCATCCCGGCGGCGGTCGCCATCAGCGCGGCCGCGATGCCCGGCGCGATGGCGTTGACGTTGACGTCGCCGGTGGCGGCGATGACGGCGAAGGTGATCATCACGCCCAGCACCGTGCCGAGCAGGCCGATGAAGGGGCCGCCGGAAATGGCGATGGTGAGCAGCACCATGAGCTTGTTCAGACGCGAGCTTTCCTTTACCAGACCGGTATCCAGGCTGGCGCGGATCGCCTCGAGCGACTGCGGCGAGAGGTTCCTGGCACTGTCCTGCAGGTGCGCCGCGTCGGTGTCGCGGAAACGGTGCGAGAGCTCCTGCGCGGCGATGTGGTAGAGCCGGTAGAGCGAGGATTCGCGGAACTGGCCGGCCATGCCCTGCGCCTTGTCGATGGCGCCGAGGTCGCTCGACAGTTCGCGGAAGGCGCGCATGAACTGCTGGTTGGCCTTGTCCACCTTGTTCACGTAGAGGGTCTTGGCGATCATGATCAGCACGGCGAACACCAGCATCACCGCGAGCACGCCGATGGCCACCCAGCCATCCAGGGTGAGCGCCTGGAACAGCGTGCCCCAGATGCCGCCGTGGCCGCCGCTTTCCTGCAATTCGTCCTCGCCCAGCGCGACGAGTGTGCCCTGCGGCCCCTGCGCCGCCGCGACGGCGACCCAGGCGGCGTCGCGCGCGGTGCCGGCAAGCTGGACCGCGTCGACCTCGCCGGCATAGCCGTTGCCCATCACCAGCGCGCCGGCCGGCAGGGCCGCGCCGGCCGCCTCGCCGGCCGGCTTGCCGCCGATGTAGATCCTGAGCGTATCGGTCACGGTGATCGCCACGTGCTGCCAGACCTCGGCCGTCAGCGGCACGGCCGCGGCCGCGCTCGCGCCGCCCGCCTGCACCGTGAGCGTGCCGCCGGCCAGCGTGGCGGTAAAACCATCCCCGCGCAGCAGCGCGCCGTCGAGCGCGGCGGGCTTCAGCCACATCGCGATGCTCCAGCCGCCGGCCGCCGGCACCGCCGGCAGGGAAAGGCTTTGCGTCGCGTCGAACTTGGCGCCGCCGTTGGCGAACGAGGCGGCGATGCGCGATCCGTTGAAGGCCGCGGCATGCAACCCGCCCGGGCCGCTGTCGGCCGGGTTGCCTGCTCCTTCGTTGAAGTGGTACACGACGGCGGCAGCGTCGTAGGTGCCCTGGGCATCGGATGCCGGGATGGCCTCGGGATTGCCGAAGTAGAGCCAGGCCTCGGTGCTGGCGCCCAATTTGGGGAACTTGACCCACACCAGGGCCAACTGGTTGACGTCGTCCCATTTTTCGATGTGGAACTTGAGCTCGGTCCGGTCGTCGCCCGCCACCACGCGCAAGTCGCTGCCATCGGCATTGGCCGAGAGGAAATCGAAATTGCCGGTGTGCAGGCGGATCAGCACCGGCGCATCCGTCACCTCGCCGGCGGGCGGGGTCAGCGTGACTTGCTTGCGCGCCGCCCAGTCGTCGTTCCACCAGGCATGGACGGGGGCGGCAAACAGGGCGAGCAGCAGGAGGGTGGCGACTGTCAGAAAACGCATGGTGGATCGGGCGGGCTGGACCAAGGCCCGGATTATCCCGATGCGCGATGACAGGCCGTGAACAGGCGCATGAGCCGTTCGGGCCATGCACCGCGCTATCGCCGTCACCTCATTCGCCGTATCCGATCACCTCGGCCGAGATGAAGGTGGGCTTGAAGGCCCGCTTCAGCTCCTCGGCCGCGCGCGCGGCCTCGGCCAGGTTCTGCGAGAGCGCCTCGGTGGTCGACGACACATCGCCGCCCGCATTGCTCGCGCCGCTGGAGGCCGCGGTGACCGCGCTGGTGTCCGCCACCGGCGTGCCGGCCGAGGTGCCGGACACGCTGATGTTGTCGGCGCCCAGCACCACCTGCGCGGCGATGTTGAGGTTGCCCGCACGGATGCCGGCGTCACCGGCGTTGACCGTGCCCTTGGGGGCGACGAGGTCGACGTCGCCGGCGGTGCCGCCCGAAGGCCGCAGCGCCGCGATCCCGCTGCCGGAAGCCGCGCCCTGCAACACCTGGGTCACGTTGCCGTCCTTGTCTATCAGGGTGACGGGCGGCGGCACCACGCTCGCGCTCTTCTTGCCTTTGCCGGCATCGATGTCGCCTTCGCTCGACCACAGCAGCACATCGCCGCCGCCGACAGTGAGGATGCGCGACTGATTGACGAGGGTGTCGCCGCGTGTTGCGCCAAACACATGCCCCTCGCCAACCGCGACCACTCCAAGAACGTCGTTCCCTACTTCAACGAGGGATTCCGGCGTGTTGGCCAGGCCCACGATCGCACTGCCGCCCGGAACGACATATTCGATATTGCCGCCACGCTCGGTTTTCACGCGGCTGGCAAACAAATCGAGATTTCCCTGGTAATGCCTGAAACTGCCGTCTGCATTGCGTTCGGCAATACCCGGAAAAAGCAGTTCCAGCGCTGCGTAGCCACGCGCGAAATCGCCTGCGTGGCCGCTCTCGGCCAGGTTGGCGTCCCGTCCGCTGGCGCGTAGCGCGGTAAATAGCATGTCGCGTACACGCGTACGCTGCGTCTCCGGGCTGGCCGTATCGATCATGGCCACTGCGGACTGCGCGCTGCCGCTCGTCAGGCTACCGTCGCCGGTCAGCCAGCGCGCCAGCCACAGATCGGTGCTGGCGGTCGAAGCACCGCCCAGCCGGGCAAGCAGCCGGTCCACCGCACCGGCGTAGTCGATGCTGTTGGTGCCCACGCCGGCGGCCAACTGGATGCTCGCGCCGCTGTCCGGCAATGCCGGGTTGTCGAGATTGCCCCGGCTGATGATGCCGCCGGACGCGCCCAGATCGATATGCCTTCCCGCCGTGACTTCCAGACGGCCTGGGCCGCCGACCCAGATGTATGAATCCGATCTGCCGTTTCCCGGCGGAAGCGTGAAGCGCACGTCGCGGCCGGCCTCGACGCGGCTGATATTCAAGGCCCCGGTGTGCTGGATTTCCAGGCCAAGGTTCTTCACATCGGCCCCGGCCTTGATCCCGACAGCCTTGGCGGAAGTCAGGCTTAATCCTCGGGAAAGCCCTTCGATGCTCCCATTGACGGCATACAGCCTCACAGGCTGGTCATGGTTGAGATGCACGGGAACAGACGCATTGTCCGTCTCACGGGTTGGATTGAAGCGCGAGCCCAGGGCGAGCGAGACAGGGTTGACAGCATTCGGCAACGGATCCATGTCAAGGAGCTTCAGACTGGTCTCGATGCCGATATTTCCGGCAGCCAAGATTTCCAGATCGCCTTCCGGCGAGGGTGTAAGGTTCAGCCCCTTGCTCCCGATACCCACATCGCCTTGATAGGCAACAAACTTGAGCGTGGCGGGTGCGAGGGCGAAAACCCTGTCTGCGGTATTGTTGTTGTAGGAGCCCACCGTTGTCGTCAAGGGCGATCCATAGGCAAAGCCAGATGCAGTGCTGCTGTTGATCACCGCCAGCCCGCCGCCATTGGATTTCTGGTAGTGAATTTTGCCGCCCAGGCTTTCCAGGCCAGCGGCGCTGCGCACGCTGTAGGTGGAAAACAGGCTGTTCTGGGGACTGTTGGCATTGTTGATATTGACGTTGCCGCCTGTTCCGGAAGACTGCACGACCAGGTGAGGATTCAGTATGGCGTGCAAATTCAAATCGTTCAAAGCACGCACGCGCGCACTCGTATCGCCCAGAGCGAGAATGGTGAAGAGTGATCGCGTACCGGCTTTCTGGCCTTCGTTCACCGAGTTTCCAGCGTAAAGATCGAGCATTCCCCTGTCGGCGTAATACTGGCCGCCGAGAATGTCCGCGCCGGACGCCACCCGCACATCGCCGCCGCCGGTTATCCGCAGTGCGGCAGCATCGGGCGTGGCAGACGCCATGCGCGCCTGGGTAGGCGCACTGGCCGAAACATTTTCGATTGCACCCCCTGCCCGCAGCGTCACATTTCCGCCACCCAGGGCACCGATGCCCTGCTGAAACTGGTCGAAGCGCACCCACCAGGCCGGGCGCGTATCGTAACTGCCGCTTGCGCTATTGATCCGCCCCTGCCGGAACAGCCAGTTCGAATAGAGCTGGCGCGAGCGTTGGGGGCTGGCAATATCCCCCGCCGCTTCCAGGAACACGTCGCCGCCGCCCTCGCTGAACTGCGCGTTGGCCGGGGTGGTGAAGCCTTCAAGCGCACCAGCCAACTGGCCAGCAGTGTAAATGGCGGATTTGTCGTCGCCGAACCTGATATCGTTGCCCGAGACGATACGGATGTCACCGGTACCGGTTCGCACCAGTTTTCCTGCAGCCAGAGTCAAGTCGTTGACCCCGCCGGCCCCTTGAGTCACTGCGAGGGGATCCGCGCCCGACGCATCCGCGCCCGCAGCCAGCCGGTATGACCATGACTTCCCCGTCAGCAGCGTTGCGGGGGCGGCTCCGTTGAGCGGGGTCGCCGCGTTGAAGCCATCCGACAGGTTGCCGTTGATCAGAAGATTGCCCGCCGCGCGCAACGTCAGCACCCCCGCTTCGCCCCCCGCGCGCGCGGTGGCCAGATTCCAGTCCTGTGCCAGCGTGAGATTGCCTGACGCGCGCACTTCCACGCCGGACAGCAGACGGAAGCGCGGATCGGCGGCCATTCCCAGGCGTGATTTGATCGCGTCGTGGTGGACAGCATATGCAGTGTTGCCGGCGGTGATCGCGGCAAGCGAGAGGACGTCGCCGCTGCTCGTGCCGGTCGCATTGAGCGTGGCGATGCCACTGTAGGTTTGCACGGCTTCGAGGTTGATCGCGTCGGCTCCGGTCACGGTCGAATCCAGCGCACCCACCGCGACGTCGTTGCCGTCGCGGTGCGCGCGCAGATCAAGCTTGCCGCCCTGCCCGCCTGTGCCGCCGGAGACATCCACGCTGCTGCCAGCGGCGAGGGTAAGCATGCCGTCGCGGCTGCCGAGTTCCACCGTGCCGCCTTTCTTGCCGGCTGCGCTGGCACGGGCAGCAAGCGAACCGCCGGTGACCAGGTCGAGATTCCGTCCGGCGTAGAGCGCGATGCGCCCGCCGGCGGTGCCGGAGGCATCGAGCATGCCGGCCACGGCAATGTCGCCGCTGTCGGCGGCGATGCGAATGGTTTGCGCGCGTACCGCGTCACTGGCCGCCACGTTGACGTTCCCGCCGCGCACACGCAGCGTGCGCTCGAAATCGAAGCCGCCGTTGTTGAGTACGGTGTTGAGCGTGGAGAAACCGGCGAGCGTGCCCACATCGATATCGGCGCGCGCGCCTTCGCCACGCTTGCCGGCAGTGTTCGCCCGGGCCTGGCCCGCCAACGTGCCGGTAGCGGCGTTGAAGCTGCCGCTGGCGGCGCGCACTACCAGCGTGCCGGCGTCGCCGCCTGCCGCTGCCGACACGTCTACCCGGCCGCCTGCCACGATATTCACATTACCCGTGTCGCTGACCAGTTCCACCGTGCCGCCCCAGCTCGGTTTTTCCACATCGAAGAACTGCACCGCGCGTCCTGCTGCATCCACCCGCGCGTTTGCGCCCAGATTCACGTCGCCGCCGGTCGCCGTGAGCTTGAGCATGCCAGAAGGCAGTTCAGCGCGGCTGTCGAAATCGATCTGCGTACCCTTGAGCGCCCATTTCGCCCCCAGCGCCGTCACGGGTGCGAGCACACTGTCGGCCGTGCGGGCGGCCACGGCGAACGCCCCGCTGGTATCGATTGTCTGATCCGAGCGCACCTCGCCCCGAATGCGGGCCACGTTGAGTGTCAGCGGCGCGTCGACGGTCAGCGTCCCCTTGCCCTGCCCGACCAGTTCGTCGGCCGTGGCCGCGACGGCGCTAAAGCCGCGCAGGCTCTTGTCGCCCGCACCCAGCGTAAGTGTGTCGGCGGTGATTGCAAGCTGGCCGCTACCCAGCGTGCCGCCAGGCACAAAGCTGGCAGCATTGTTGGGGTTGGACAGGACGAGATTACGGGCGTTGATCTCTGCGGTCTGACCGGCATTGTCGATCCCCGCCAGCCCGCCCCCCTGCAGTGTCAGAACATTCAGCACGGGTTTGCCGCTGGCATCCTTTGCGCCGACCCGCACGTTGCCGTAAAAATCAAAGGTCGAATAGCTGATGAGCGTCAGGCCGGCCAGATCGAGCGCATCGAGATCGGCCTGGGTATATGTCAGGCCCGGCGCGCCGGCCGGTGCCCCGCCAAAGCTCACGCGGGTTGCCCCTGCGGCAAGCTTGCCAGCCACGGGCGCGCCGTTGCGGCGGAACCGCACCTCGCCGGCAAAGGCGTTGTTGCGCGTGGCGTCGAGCACGACCGAATCGGCTGCCCCCACCACACTGCCCGCCTCGCCGACCAGCGTGCCGGCACTGCGGTCCGGGTTGCCGCTGCGCGCGAAGTCCGCCGTGGTGGAGGCCGCGCGCACGAACGCACCATTGCCTGCAGTCTCAATACGGCCGGCGTCACCCGCCGCGCCACGTGCGTCGATGACACTGCCCGTCTTAAGCGTGAGCGTGTCCTTCGCCGCAAGCAACACCTCGCCCGCCGCGAGCGGCGTGGAGGCGTCATTGGCAAGCGTCACCTCGTCGGCACCCACGTCGAGCGTGGTGGTGTCCCCCGAGCGGGTGCGGGTGCCGCCGATGAAAAGGCTGCTGGCACCCATTGCATTCAGATCGGCGGAATCAAGCTGCACTGCGTCGGGATCGAGTCCCGTCACATTGCCGCTTACCACAGCAATCTTGCGCGCCGAAATGTCCACGCTGGCACCGCGTCCGCCTGCGGCAGGCGCAAAATTGTAGAGTGCATCGAGCCTGAGTGCGCCAGCCCCGCTGCCGGTGGTCGCCACCGACAGCACCCCTGCATCCTGCGGCAGATTGAAGCCCCCCGAGAAGAAATCGGAGGCACGCGTGAGCGTGAATTCCGAACGTGCACGCACCTGGTCCCGGGTCAGCACCTGGACAGTCTGCCAGTCGCCCGCACGCGGCGCGCCACTGCGCGTATCGGTCACATAGCCCGGCACCACGCGAATGCCATCCTGGCGGGTGTAGGCCTGTCCCGGCAACAAGCTGCCCGCGCCGAGTTTGATCGCATACGCACCGGGGAGCAGCGCGTAGTGCGCGGGCAACAGGGTGTAGACCCCGTCGGCAAGGCCCGCCACCCCTGTGAGGAACACCGCTTCGCCGGCCGGGCGATCAAATCCCTCCTGCAAGTCAGCCGGTGCAAAACCGCTCCTGAAACCCGGCAGGATGGCGTAGGTATTGGCGTCGGCAAGAATGTCGCGCGAGCCGCCCGGTCCCACGGTGAATTCATACGCCTGCAAATCCCCGCCGCCCGCCAGATCGACCCGGGCACCCGCCTGCATATCGACCGTTTGCGCCAGGGTGACAATGGATTTTTGCGGCAGGCCGTTGATCGTGACCGCATTACTGCCGCCTCCGTACTTCCAGGACTTGCCATTTTCGATGCTGCCATACGGCAGGAGCAGTCCGGATGCCACCGAAGTCAGACTGCCCGGCTGGAACGCGAGCGTATCGCCTGCCTCGAATTGCAATTGTCCGAACGGCGCCCACACAGCGCCGCTCTGGTTGATTTCGCGCGCGCGGAATTCCAGCTTGCCAAGTGCCGAATAGGGTTGCGCAGGCGCAGGTGCCGTTGCGTCCCGGCTGAAATCGAGCCGATGGTTGGGCAGCTCGATCTGATAGCGCACCGCCGTGGCGGGTGTGACCACCCCCGCATGAAAGCGCAGGTCGGCTTCCGTCCGCAATCTGCCGTCAAGCCGGAAGCGCGCCTGTTCGCGGGCATTGAATCGTGTCTGTGCCATGCCGGACAAATCCAGATTGCCGGCAATGTCAATGAGGTCCGCGTTAACGGTGAAGGTGCCGCTACCGGACACCGGCGCAGGTGCCGATGGATCAGGGGTGCCACCCAGGCGTACCACATGCGCGTTGAGCATCGCATCGCCGCCGGCGGTTTCGATGCGCCGGCTGTTCAGCGCGATTTCGCGTGGACGAACTGCCGAGCCGAGATCGAGGCCATTGCCCAGTCGCATATTTTCGGCAGCAAAGAGCAGGCGATCTGCCCCCGTGGCGGTGAGCGTGTCCGCGCCCAGTTCGGTGTTGCCGTTTTGCGCCGGCGCAATGGCGTCGCCGGGGCGCAAGCCGGCGGTCTGCGCGACGGCGACAGGCTTGAGCGTGATCGAACGCGAATTGATCGGTAGCGTGCCCGTCAGGTCGGTGCGCGTTGGCAGGGCCACCTCCAGCGTGCCGCCGCGTTGCGCAGGACTGCCCGCGTGCAGGGCAAGCGCGCCGTCGACGAGCACGCCCTCGGTCGAATTCAGGCGGATCACACCCGCGTCGCTTGCCACCGTGCGCCCCAGCCCCCCCTGTTCATTGAGTCTGTCGAGCCGCACTGGGGCCGCGCCCGAGACATCAATGCGCGAACCGGCCTCGGCAACGACAAAACCCCGCTCGGCGTCGAGCGTCACCGTGCCGCCATTGAGCACCTTGCCCTGTGTCAGGCCGCGCGTATCGGTGAAGGTACGGATTGCCCCGGCCACGTCGAGTCTGGCATCGCTGCCCAGCCAGACGGCGGCAGTGGCGTCGTAGGGGTCGCCCTCCCCGCGTTTGAGGGTGGCCGCGATGGTGCCACCCGCGCTCCTCACTTCGCCCAGGAGCGTGACCGCGCGCTTGCCGGCAAAAGCCACCGTCGCGCCGTCGTCGGCCAGAATGCGGGCATTTTCGCCCAGGGTGATGCGCCCCGCCGCCGGATCGCCGGGGCTGTTCGAAGTAAACGCCACGCTCGCCGCCTGACGCACGCGCGCATCGCGCTCGATCAGACTGGCAAATTGCGCCAGGCGTCCCCCGCCGGGACGCAGGCCGGCATCCGTTGACAGGTCGAAACTGCGCACGCGTGGCTCGATCAGGGTGCCATCCGCAATGTCGATGGATTGCGTGCCGCCCAGATTGAACTGGGCGAAGCCGCCGCGCCGGAAAAACCCGGCGTCCAGATTAAGCGCGCCCGGATCGGCTGCGCCGCCGATCCGGATGGCCGCCGTATTGAGTGTCAGCGTGCCGCCCTTGCCCAGTCCGTGGCCGCGCAATTCGCCGCCCTGTTTGACCGTCGCGCCGTCCAGGGCAATGCTGCCGCCGTTGCCGGCCGCGAGTGCGCCGTTCGACTTCAGCCAGCCACCGCCGTCGGCATCGAGCACGCTGCCCGCGCCCACGTCCACCTCGCCTGCCGCCCGCAACACAATCGACCCGCCCTGGACCTGCGGCGATGCCGGCGTGGTGGGCTGGCCCGGCAGGTCGTTCGTCCAGCGCCCGGCCACATCCAGCGTCACCCCCGGGGCCACCCGCACGTCGAGCGGCACGGTGGTCGGGTTCACCGCATTGTCCGCCGCGCGGAATTCGATGCGGCCTGACGGGGCGCTCACATCGGCGTTGACGTCGATCCCCTTGGCGACCACGTTCACGCGTCCACCTTGCGGCAGGCGCAGTGCCTCGCGCACCTCTGCGGCCCGGTTGGAAAATGCCTCCAGACTGGCGATTTTGCCCGGCCCGAACAAGGCCGGATTGAGCGACAAGGCGTTCACCTCGGCGGGCGTGGCCGCGCCGACAATCAGCTGTTGGTTCAGCTTGAAATCGCCGCTGACCGCGTCGGTGCCCAGACGCAGCTTCGCACCGGCCGGCTGCCCCCCCCCTTCGCGTTGCCGTATGCCGGTCACGGTGTCGCCCACCACGTTTGCCCGCATCGTCGTGGCCTGCATCCCGATCACGTCAAGCAGCCCGGCGTTCTTGCCTTCGGTGTGGCCGGGATCGTAACGGTAGCTCGGCCCCAGATCGATGACTTCCTGCCTGTTCCAGTGCCCGTAGTCGATTACGTAGCGGTTGGCAATGCCGTCATAACGCACGGTCGCGTCGGCATCGGCGATGTCGGTGAGTTTTCCGTTTGACGACAGCAAGGTGGTTTTTACGTTGGCCGGTGTGAACTTCAGGCTGCCGCCCGACAGATTGACAGTCGCGCCCGCATCCAGCCGCGCCTCTCCCTGCGATTTGACGATAACCGTGCCGCCCGCTGCCGAGCGCTCTGCCACTGTTCGTTCCTGCTTGGCCACGTTGCTTTGCAAGGCATCGCGCGCGACCAGCGTGGCAAGGCCGGCGTCGGCGTTATTGAGTGCGCGGTTGAGGTCGATGTACACCTTCTGGCTGCGGATCGGGCCGCTCTGGTTAAGCGGGCTGTCTTTCAGCTCGTCGCCGCGCAACTCGATTTCCACCACATTGCGCGCGGCCGACACCTCCACATCGCGCAGGCCCGACACGTCGAGCGACGCGCCGTCATGAATACGCACACGGGCGGTGTTCGAAGCTGCCGCGCCTGCCTGGCTGAACGGGCTGTTAGCGCCGGTTTCACCCCGCGAAGGGTCGTCTTGCGCCAGAAATTTCACTGTCGCCGCCGGGGCGCGCACCCGCGCTCCGCCCAGCATGTCGATCTGTTGCCCCAGCACATTCACGAAGGAAGGACGTTCCAGCCCTGCACCTGCCGTGGCACCATCCGGTACACCCGTCGCATCCTTGGTTTCCGGCAGGATTTCGGTCACGCTGTTCGGCCCCAGTTTCACCTGGCCGCCACGCGTCGACACGCCGTTCATCACCCGATCCTTGCCCAGCAGATACACCGAGCCGTTGGCCACCACCGAGGTCGTCGCCCGCGCGATCCCGTTCTGGTTCACCGCGTAGCCAACCATGGTCACGTTGCCGCGCGGCGAAGTCAGTTCACCCGTGTTGATGGCGTGCCCCAGCTTGTCCTCGGCGGCATTCGTCAACGCCACGTTTTGCCCGTCGATCTGGCCATCCCGAACCGAAGTGTTAGCGGAATCAAAATCGTTGAGCGAGGCCGGACTGTCCACTTCCACCAGCAAACCCCGCACGTTGGGATCCTCGTTGCCCGCCACGCGCAGGAACACGCGGCTGCCGGCTGCAGCGATCACCTGTCCGTCCGGCACGCTCACCGTCCCCTTGTTCACCACCGTCGGCGCGATCAGCATCACCCGCCCGAAGCTGCCTGCACTGATTCGCGCGCCCTCCATGACTTTGATGAAGCCTCGTCCCTCGCTGCCGTCGAGCGCTTTATCAAACTGGGGAATCGTGCTGTTGTTGGTCAGCATCGTGCCCAATACAAAGCTGTCTGCAATGTTGAGTGTGCTCGCCGTGAAACTGTTCAGGTTCACCTGCGACCCGCCCATGAAGGCGATGCCGTTTGAGTTCACCAGGATGAAGCTGGCCTGCTGCCCGGCGGCCTGCGAGAGGTTGCCGGCAATCACGCTCGGATTCAGATCGTGGATGCGGGCCAGCGTGGTGAACTGCCCCCCCTGTACCAGCGCCGCCGGGTCGTTGAAACCTGCGGGCAACTGATGCACCTGGCGCAGCTGCACGTTGTGGCCCGCACTGATGTTGAAGCTATCGAAATTGACGATGGCCTTGTTGCCCACCTGGTTCATGTAGGCCTGCGCGGCACCGTTGGTGTGGTAGTTGGCCGTGGTGCCCGGCGCGGCGTAATTTACGCTCGCCACCGGCAGCTCTGCCCAGGCGGGTGAGCCCAGCAGCACGCCGGCCAGTGCCAGCGCGCTGCCCGAAACCCCCTGCCCAGAAGCGGATTTGCCCTGCCGCCGTGCGGTTTCCGACACCGGCACCATCATGCCTAAAGCCTCGTTGAATACCAGACGATAACGGTTGCGGTTCATGGGCTTCTCCTGTGGCAAGCGCGGCATTCTGAACCGGTGCCGCGCCTGCTGTCTTGCGTGTTGACGTTAATTTTCGAGTGTGACTTTCGGGTTGCAGGCCTTATGAGCCGCATGGCTCAAATGGTGACCTGAACGGCGTTTCCAGGCGATCAGCCCCAGGCCGGCGGCGAACAGGGCAAGATGCGAAGGCTCGGGAACAGGGCTGGCGGTTTCTTCCAGCGTGAAATCCAGCAGGGGGAGGGTCAGAAAGTCAGCGCTTGCCACGATAGGCTCGTTGATGTGTACATTCTTTACTGTCGCGCTGCTGCCGATCCTGGCTTCCGCCGCCCCGAATACCGGATCAATGTAGGCACGCGGCACCAGGTCATGGAAGTTGCGGCTGGAGGCTGTCAAAGAACCCGCGTACGACACCGCGTTCACATCGGGGTAGAAATCCGGCGAGCCCGAAAACAGTCCGCCAGCCACGTTGGCATAGGACTCGGCGACCAGCTCGATGCGCGGGGCTATCAGGGTGCCCAGCATCCAGATATTGCCCGCCGCCCGGAGCGTGATCGACTCTTCGGCTTTGATGATGCTGGAGGCGTCGATGCGCAGGCCGCCCGTGCACGAAGCGTTGAACGCCGCGCCGGTCACCAGTGTCAGGCCGCCCGTCGTGCAGGCTATCCCGGTCACATCCTGCCCAGCCGCAACCCCCTGCGACACCCACATCAAACCACCGAGCAAGGCAATTCCCAATTTGTGCATCGTTTTCCTTTCAGGTCGTGATGGCCTTACCACTCGTAGCCCAGCCGGAAATGCGCGCGGCTGTCGCCCGCGTCGGTGCGACCGAGGTCGTTGAGCGCCACGGCCCAGTCCAGCCCGGCCGACACGCCGCGCCAGCCCTTCAGGCGCAGGCCCAGCCCGGCGCCCGAAATGGTGAATCGCGCATCGGCGGTGATGGGTTCGCGCACGCGCACTTCGGCACCGTCGAAAAAGGCCAGTGCGTAAATCTCGTCAAGACCGGCCCCCACATGCCGCGCAAAGTTGGGCGTGCGCGTTTCCAGCGACAGCGCCAGGCCGTTTTCGCCCAGCGCGGCGGATTCGAGATAGCCGCGCACGGTGTCCACGCCGCCGATGGCGAACTGTTCGTTGGAAATCAGCGGCTGCGCAGCCACCTGCCAGGTGCCGCGCAGACTGCCGCTCCAGCCCGACGGCCAGGTTTCCTCGTGCGAGAAGCTGCCGCGCAGGTAGGCATAGGCGGGCCGCCCCTTGAACCTCTTGGCGGCAAATTCCGCCTCATCGGCCACCAGACCACGCATCTGGAAATTGAACGAGACCCCGGCCTTGGTGGTGCGCCCCCGGCCCGATTCGCTGCGGCCCAGCCAGGTGCCATCCCAGCCCAGGGTAAACGGCAGGTAGGTCACCGGACCTTCCAGCCCCGGGCCGTTGATAAAGTTGATGAACTGCTCGAAATCCTTGTAATCCGCCCCCAGCGTCGCGGTGTGGAAGAAGCCTTCGCTGCGGCTGCGCAGCGGCAGGATGTAGCGGGCGCCGAGGATCGTGCCGTTGCCGACCACGTTGAGCGTGCCCACCGCGGCAACGTCGGAATCCGACTGCACGCCGTAGAAGGCGAGGTAATTGCCGGACGCCAGCGGCCAGGTGTAGCTCGCCGAAAACACCCGGCTTTCGTCGGGGTTCTCGGGCGCGGTCTGCACGGTGATGCCGAGGCCATGCTGCCGCTGCCACAGGTTGTCCCAGCGCAGGCTGGCGGTGAGACGCGTGCGCGTGGTGTCCTGGCTGTAGCGATCGTTGAGTTCGACGTTGCCGTGCAGCGGCAACTGATCCTTCACCTTGAGGTCGACCTCCACCGTGCCCGGCGTCTTGCCGGGGCGCAGCACCGGCGTGATGCGGCGGTCGGCCGACTTGTTCAGCGCCGCCAGTTCCTTCTGCATCTGCGGGAAATGCGGCACCGTGCCCTCGGCCAGTTCGGGCACGCCGGCCTTGATCTCGCCGAGGCTGAAATAGCGCGATTCGACCACGCGCAGCCGGTCCACCGGCGCCTCGGTCACCGCCAGCGCGACCACGCCGCCGTCAACCTTCTGTTGCGGAATGCTCACCAGCACGGTGAGATAGCCGGCGCCGTGGTAGGCCTTCTCCAGGGCCGCGCGCGCCTTTTCCACGTCGGCGATGGTCTTCTTCTCGCCGAGGTGGGCATACACCGCCTGCTCCACCGCCACCACCGGCAGCAGCGTCGCGCCTTCCACCCGGTATTCGAACACGTCGAAAGCGGCGTCCTGGGCGTGGGCCGCGCCCAGCATCCAGCACGCCAACCCGATCCACAGCTTGTTCCTGATCATGTAAACCCGTTCACGCTTGTTTGTCATTGCGGCGGGAAGGTATTGCCGCTCTACTTCCACTTCGCTCATCCGTAGGTCGGGAATACTTCCCCGACACCTCCCAACGCTTCCGTCCATTGCGGCGGGAAGGTGTTCCCGCCCTACGCCACACCCCCGGCCGAGCTCCATCCGCGCAAGGCCATTCGAAATGGCCTTGCGCGGATGCCCTCACAAAAAAGCAAAAGGGGACAGCCCCGAAGGACTGTCCCGCGCCCCTTGCATGGGTGGCATTGCACCGCCCATGAAATCAGGACATTACTGACCGATCACCTGGCAGGAGTTGCCGAAGCGGGTGCCCTTGGACACGTTGCTGCCCGTCACGCCGGCGAGCGGGGTGAGGAACAGGCCCTTCAGGTTGGTGAGCTCGGGGTTGGCCAGCGAGGCGTTGATCGAGGCAAGCAGGTCGATGCCTGCCTGCGGCGCGGTCGCGGCGGTGAAGGCCATCAGCTCGTACCAGAAGTCGTAGTTGCCCTTGATCGCTTCGGCGCGCTGGAAGGTATCGCCGGCGGCCAGGTTGGGGGTGATGCCGTTCAGCTTGACGAAGGCCCAGCGGTCGGCCGTGGCGGTCGGCGCCGGGGTGTTTTCCAGCGACATGATGCCAAGGCCGAATTCGCCCGCGCCGGTGGCGGTGTTCAGCACCGTTTTCACGCCGCTGGTGCCGGACTGCTCGGTGACGACGAACTTTCCACCGTTGTAGCTGCCTGCACGGGTCGGAGCCAGCGCACCTGCTGCATCGCCCGTGGCGCAGGGCGTGTTCAGGAAGCGCAGGTTGGACGCCGACTGGGTGCCCGAGGTGATGGCGCGGCGGGCCAGGTTGACCTTGCCGCTCACCGCGCCGCCGAACAGGCTGGCGTCGATGGAGCCGGCAGCGTCACGCCACGCCACGGTGCTGTAGACCTGCGCCGGCAGGCCGGGCTGGCAGGCCGGGCTGGTGTAGTTGCCGTCGCAGGGCTCGCCGTCGTTGGCGACGGTGTTGATGAGGCCATCGTTCTTTTGCAACTGGGCATAGAGCGGATAGCTCACCGCCACGCCGAAGCCCTGGCCGATGTTGGTGTTGACTTCCGAACCGATGCTGCTGAGGTCGGTGGCGACGCCCAGGTTCAGCTTGTTGATCAGGAACTCGGTGTCGGAGTAGCCGCCGATCGAGGTGACGGGGCCGGCGTCGGTGGCGCGATCCTTGGCGCCGGTGGCCAGCGTAACCACCGTGAGGGAGCAGCCGTTGTAACGCGGAATGACGTTGTTCACGCCCGACACGCTCACCGTGGTGTCGGTGGCGACACCCGCAGCGCACTTGCCGGTCCCGCCGAGATCAGCCACTTCCTCGATGCGCCGCAGGGTGGCGGGAATGTTGGCATTGGTGTCGCCCGCCAGGGCCAGCGCGGGGGTGTAGGCGTTGAACGAGCCGCCTTCGACGGTGTGGTACAGCACGAGCTTGGTGTTTTCGAGCACACCGGCGCGGCCATCGAAAGTGCGCACGGTGCAGGCGTAGGCGATGCGGTCGCCGGCGCCGGATTTGCCCGGCTCGACGCCGCTGGTGCCCTCAAGATAGAAATGGGCGTCGATGCTGCCGGGGTTGGTGCGCTCCACGCCGGCGGCGTCCTTGTATTTCATGCCCTGGCACAGGGTCATGGCGCCGAGGAAGACCGAGTTGGTGGGCGCGGACGCGCCGGTAATCCACAGCGAGGTGGCGCCGCCGACCTGGCCGGGGGTCAGGGCGAAGGCGGGGGCGGCGGCCATGGCGGCCACGGCGAGGGCGATCTGGTTCAGTTTCATTGCAAAGTCCTTTCGGTGGGCCCGCACCCGGGCGGGTGCAGGCAGGTTTCAATCAGGTTCGATCAATCAGGCGGCGCGGTTCATGCGGCGACGCGCCATGAAGCCCACCAGGCCCAGGCCGGCCAGCATCATGCCGTAGGTCGAAGCCTCGGGAACCGGGGTGGCGAAGGTCAGGGTGCTGCCGTTGAACGACCACTGGCCGAACTCGCCGGCGCCGATGCTGCCGCTGCCGTCGAGGTCGTAGCCGAAAGCCTGCCTGGTCGCCTGGGCGGTGGTGGTGGTCGAGCTGGTGGTCAGGAACCAGAAGTTCTGCGCGGTGGCCAGGGTCTTGGTGGTATCGGCGGTGGTTTTGCTAGCCCAGTTGTCGCCGTCGGCGTTACCGAATGCCTTGCCGAAATACACAACACCCGCGTCATTCGAGGTGGCCGTGCTTGCACCATTCGCCTCGGATGCATGGGTGCCGCGGCTGTTGTTGGCCAGCACATAGCCGTTCATGTCCTGAAAGCCATTCAGGTTGGCGTTGGTCAGCGAAGGAAAAGTCGCCGGACCCGTAGTCAGATAACGCGAGCCGCCGGCCACGTCGAAATTGGTGTTATCCAGCGCGATGACGTTGTACTCGATCAGACCGGCATTGGCGCCTGCGAAGGTCATCACGTCGTTCCAGGCCGTGCCGTAGTTGGCGGCCGCGAGGTTCCAGCTCATGGTGAAGCCGGCGGTGGTGCGGTTGGCAATGAAGGTGTTCATGTCGACGCCGAGGTCGAACACGGCGGAGATGTCGTCGCCGCCGACGTTGTTGTCGCCGGCGTAGAAGCGCAGGTTGACCAGCAATTCGCCGTTGCCGGACGTGGCGTCGGCCATGACAGCCAGGGCCGGTGCGGACGCGGCCATCATGGCAGCGGCAACCAGCGCGTTGAGTTTGAAGCTCATGGTGTACTCCTCTTGATTAAAGACCCAGAAAGTGATGATGCTTTCCGCCCCCCTGTGGGGCAGGCCTGACAGTGCTGTCAGGCCAACCGGAAATCGAGCCCGCCAGCCAGCGGACAGGGGAACTTTAGGGTGCGTGGATGACACGCGATGCGGCGCGAAGGGGCAAAAAACTGAGCCGTATGGCTCATTCCGCGGCGTGCGGCTGCTCGCTGCCGCGGGACGCCTGGGCGCGCAGGCAGCCGAGCGCGATGGCCTTGGCGACGGCCTGGCCGCGGGTGCGCACGACGAGCTTCTTCATGGCGTGGCGCAGGTGATTTTTCACGGTGAGCATGGACAGGCCGAGGATGTCGGCGATCTCGCCGTTGGTCTTGCCGTCGCGCACCCAGGTGAGCACCTCGATCTCGCGCGGGGTGAGGAGGCCGAAGGGACGGCCGGCGTCGGGGCGCGCACGGGCCTCGTTGGCGAGCACGCGCGCCAGTGCGATCAGGAGGTGCGGCATGAGGATGTCGAGATAGAGCGCCAGGCGGCCGTCGAAAGGCGCACGCACGCGCGAGAAGCTGGCATAGCCGATCATCTGCCCGTCATGCCAGCCGACGCCGTGGAAAGCGACGTTCTTGAGCTCGAGCTCGGCGAGGCGCGCATGCCAGCCGTCGGCATCGCGCTCGTGGCCGGGGATCAGGCGCGGTTCGCTCCCGATCTTCCATTCCTCCGCGAGCTGGCTGATCAGGCCCCCGCCAGGGTGGATGACGCGCAGGTAATGATCGTCGCGGAAGTAGCGGCAACCGGAAAAGCGCTCGTGCAGCAGCAGGCCTTCCTCGCCCGACACGCCGCACAGCAGGATCTCGTGCGGGATGAGCGATTGCACGGGTCCGTGTATCCAGCTGAAAAAATGGTGGCGCTGGGAGACCCGGCGCGAGGCGATCAATATCTGCGCCAGGTGTCCGCATTCCTCGCCCGTCAGTTCGGCTGCGTCGAGCATGCCCGTCCCCTTTTTTTCTCCCCGGCGATGCTAGTCAGGCGGGATGACAGGCGGATGAAGTTTTTATGATCCCGGAAAAGGCGGTTGAACCGCGAAGACGCCAGGAACGGCCGGATGGGCGGCGCAGGCCGGCAATACCTTGCCGACGCCCATGCCTGGGCGAGCGTTCCGGACAGGGCACGCTGCCCGGTTTCCCGGTCGAAGGGATCCGGGCCCGCGCGACCGCGCGCTTCACACACATTTAACATCCGGGGTTTATGGTGTGCTGTCCTGCCCTCGACCGCCCCCGCCATGCCCCACGAAGCGATGCGCCCCCATCTGGAAGACCTGATCGCACGGCAGCGGGTGACGACCCTGCTGCAGCCCGTGCTGGACCTGGCAGACGGGCAGATCATGGGATACGAGGCGCTCGCGCGCGGACCGTCGAACAGCCCGCTGCACGCGCCGCAGGCGATGTTCCGGGTCGCCGAGCAACTGGGGCTGCTGACGGAGCTCGACTGGGCGTGCGTGCGCGTAGCGCTGGAGACCTTCGCGCGGCTGAAGCTGCCCGGCAAGCTGTTTCTCAACCTGTCGCCCAACACGCTCCTGGATCCGCGCTTCAATTCGGCCGATTTGGCGAAGACGCTGCGCGAGACCGGCGTTCAGAGCGGACAGATCGTCATCGAGATTACCGAGAATGCCAGCGGGATCCATTACGGCGAGCTGCGACAGGCGGTGCTGGGGCTGCGCAGCGCCGGCATCGAAATCGCCATCGACGATCTCGGCGAGGGCTTCTCGAGCCTGCGCCTGTGGTCCGAGCTGAAGCCGGCTTTCGTCAAGATCGACAAGCATTTCGTCGCCAACATCCATCAGGATCCGCACAAGTTCGAGTTCATGCGCTCGATCCGGCAGATGGCCGAGAGCGCGCATTCCTGCGTGATTGCGGAGGGCGTGGAAAATCCGTCCGAGCTGGCGGTGCTGAACGATCTCGGCATACGCTACGCGCAGGGTTATCTCATCGGTCGCCCTTCGCCGGTGCCCATCCGCCAGCCGGCGCGCGAGGTCGAGGACTGCCTGCAATCCGGCGGCAAGACCGTCTTCCCGATGCGTCCCGCCCGGGAAGGACGGCACGTGTCGGCGAGCACGCTGGTGGAATCGGCCCCGATCGTCGCGCCGGACACGCCGAGCCAGCAGGTGCTCGAATTGATGATGAAGCAGCCCGACCTGCACGCCGTTGCGGTGGTGGACAAGGACATGCCGGTCGGCATCATCCACCGCCCTGCCCTGCTCGACCGCTTCATCAATCTCTATGCGCGCGAGCTGTACGGACGCAAGCCCTGCCGCGAGCTGATGGACGCCGACCCCCTGATCGTCGACAAGGCCACGCGCATGTCGGAGCTGTCGGAACTGGTGGTCAACAAGGGCAAGGCGGCGTTTACCCAGGGGTTCATCATCACCGACAGGGGACGCTACCTCGGCCTGGGATCGGGCTTCGACCTGATGCGCGAAGTGACGGAGATGCAACTGGTGGCGGCGCGCTATGCCAATCCGCTCACCGGCCTGCCGGGCAACGTGCCGATCCAGGAGCACATGGAACGCCTGCTCGCCGCCGAGCAGACGTTCGTCACGGCCTACTTCGATCTCGATCACTTCAAGCCCTACAACGACGTCTACGGTTTCCGCCGCGGCGACGACATCATCCGGCTGCTGTCGCGCATCCTGCGGGACAGCTGCAATCCGGAACAGGATTTCATCGGCCATATCGGCGGCGACGATTTCGTGGTGATGTTCCAGAGCCGGGACTGGGAAATCCGCTGCCACGGCATGCTGGCGCGCTTCGACCGCGAGCGCCTGATGCTTTTCAATCCCGAGCACGTGGCAACGGGCGGATACCACAGCGAGGACCGGCGCGGCGCCATCGCCTTCCATGCGCTGGTGTCGCTCTCGATCGGCGCGGTGGCGGTCGATCCCCGGCATTTCCACCTTTACCAGGAAGTCGCCTGCGCCGCCTCCGAGGCCAAGCGCATGGCCAAGCGCACGGAGGGAAGCAGCCTGTTCATCGAGCAGCGCCAGCATCCTTGCGGCCGGCAGCCCGTTGCGGAAACGTCGCCCCCGGCGGATGCCCAGCCGTTTGCCGGCGGCACGATGGCGGCCGTGCCGGAACCCGCCGCGGTCACGCCATCCGCCTGCTGATTCCCCCGGATCCGGCGGGATTACGTGCAGCGGGAATGGATGCCCGCCCTGCGGCTTCGCGATGTTTCACGCAAAAAACGCGGCCCCGAAGGGCCGCAAGCGGAGGTGCCGGGTTGCCCCGGCTGCATGCCCGGTCAGGTGCTCAAGCGTCCGGCGCAGGTCGGCAATCCCTTGCCGACGTCCACGCAACCAGCCGCCCGGCTATTTCAGGCTGCGCGGCGACGCAGCACCATGAAGCCGACCAGGCCCAGACCCGCCAGCATCATGAGATAAGACTCTGCTTCCGGAATGGGCGCGGCCGCCAGGGCGCCGCCGTAGCTGCCGCCCAGCGTGCCGGTGACGTCGCCCAGCACGATGAATTGATAGCCGGTGCCGGCGACCAGGTCGGCGACGATCTCGACGGTGTAATCGGTCGCCGAGGTCTGGAAGTTGGACGCGATCAGGGTGTTCGCCGCATCGCGGAACTCCACGCCGAAATTGGAGATGGCGAATTCCGTGCCGGCGAACAGGGGAATATCGAGGTTGACCGTGACGGCCGTTCCCGCGACAGCGGAAAACGGCAGGATGTCGAACGTGTAGATGTCGTAGATCGTGGACAGCGGTGCAAAACTGTTGCCGATGCTGAACGACTGGCCGCTCAGATTGCCGAGATAACCGGGGCCGGCGGCAGCGGCCGATCCCGCGAATCCGGCCAGCATCAGGCCGAGGAGTGCTTTGGTGCGTAACATGGCGTATGACCTTTCAATCAAGACAACAAGCAGGGTGACTCGATGCGCGTGTGCCCGGGGCGCCTGCCGGCACGCACGACGCCTCTCCCAAGGCCGCGCCGGCCGGATCCTGCCGGCCCGGTCTTGCGATCGGGCCGGGCTTTCCGGTACGCGCAGTTTCCCGCACCGATGTTTCAACCTGTCGCGCGCGCATGCCGTCGCGCATGGCACGTTCGGGCCAGTCGCGTCGACGCTGCCCATCCGGGCCATGCCCGATGGTCGCCTCTGTCATCAAGGGCTCACTTCGTCGCGCGACGATAGGCGCTTCTTCCCAGGGGAGCGCGACATGGACACGCACAAGGACACCCGCGGCACGGGCGCAGTAGAAGAAGCGAACGGCGATCCGGATACGGAAAATTGCGGCTGGCTGCCGCTCGACGATGCCGACGACTATGCGGAGCAGTGCGATTACGCCGGCTGCTACCCCTGGCTGGCGGATTTCATCGGCGCCCATCCGTACGATCCGATGCTGCGCGCAGCGCGCGACGCCGGAACCGGCGTCGACGACGATGCGGACGCGTGGGGGTGCTGACCGCGCCCCCCGCATCGGTCGATATCGAAAAAAGACCCGCCGTGCGGCGGGTCAAGGATGCGCGTGAACGCATTCGGGGATGCGGCTTGCCGGCTCAAGCCACCGCAGGCGGCTTATGGCAGCAAGACGGGCGCACTGCGCCTTTGTCGATTTACGCGTCAGGACGGCTGCCGCGCCGTGCGTGCGCGGCGACGCGCCGCCGCCCAGCCCACCAGTCCCAGGCCTGCCAGCATCATGGCGTAGGTTTCGGCTTCCGGCACCGGCGTCACGGCGATCATGTCCGGCGCGAGCCCGACGAATTTCTTTTCCACGAAGGCGAGCGACGGGAGGGCGCCCGCCGTCGAGGCGAGCAGGAGATTCTCGATGCTGACATTGAGCGTGCGCGCGGTGTCCCAGGCGGACAGGTCGAGCGTGGCGCCCGCGGTCCAGTTGCGGGTGGGCAGGCCCGCGAGATCGAGCGGGACGGCGGATTGTATGGCGGCCGTCATATCCACCAGCGGCCTCGCAACGTCGAATACCCGTATCTGGCCGCCCACTTCGGCCATGCCGCCGGCGCCCAGCAGCAGGTAATCTCCCCGCTCGGCGAGGTCGATGCCGGAAAACATCCAGCCGTCGCGGGCTGCCACCCGGATGTTGACGGTGTTGTGGGTCAGCGCGAATCCGGCGCCGTTGAGCGATTGGGCGGAGAAGCCGGTCGGCGTGAAATACAGCACGTCGCCGGACACGCTGGCGGGGCCGAACAGCCCGAGCAGGGCATCGTCGAAGCTGAAATCGACGGTGCTGCCCGAGAGGGTGACGGAAGCCGCGAACGCGGCACCGGAAAGCGTCTGGGTCATCAGCAACATGCCTGCTGCCAGTTTGTTCAGTTTGTTCACGCGATTCATGACTGCTCCTGTTGTTGATTGATTGTCCGACCGGGCAAAACCGACCCCGTGCGGACAGCCCGGCCCAGAGTCCACACATGGGATGCTTCCCCGTCCGGCAGGAAGCGATCCCGGCATACAAGGCTCAGCGCACGTCGACAGGTTCCGAGAAAACGCAGCACCGTGCCGGCGTGCGCATGAGACATCGCCGGCGTACCGGCGATACAGAGACGGAGGGGGCATGGGAGATACCCCTTCCCGGCGCCCGGACGGCGACGCCGACTGCTATTCACGCGCGCGACTGCTTGTCGCTTTATTTCGCGGCACTGCCGCCGTACGGGCCGGCGCGCCGCTTATTTTCAACCGCTTGTCATGCGTTCCGGAATTGCCGACATCCCGCCCTGCCATCCGCAAGCCGGATGGCACGGGCCCGACACACGCCGGAACGGAGCTGCAATGGACTATGCCGCACAGCGCCGTCTCGGCGTGCGCGCGGGTCGTCGCCGGGGGAAACCCGACGAACACAGGATGCGGCCGGCGGCGGAACCCTGCCGGCCCGGGCGTCGACGGACGACGCCCACTGCTTTTCACGCGCACTGCCTGACTGCTTGATTATGGTCACTGCCTGTTGCCGTGTCCTGCGACACGTCCATCGTCCGGTCGGGTCTGCGCCCGATCCGGTAGCGATGGGGCTATCCTACCGGGCCAATGTTTCAGCGCTTCGGTCGTATGCATGCCGAAACGTGAGCTGTTCGGCTCATTGCGGGTTCGCCCGCGCCAGGCTCGACGCAAGCCTGCCGGGCACGTCTGCAAACCCGGATATCCATCCGGCAAACGCTGATTTATCCTTGATTCCCCGCCTGGACAGCGCCTGTTCGACGCAAAGCCGGCATGGGCGCCCTCGCGCGAAACGGCGGGTGAGGGCGCGCCGCTGAAAACACGCAGCCCAACAGAGGAATACATCCATAAACCGTCATCCCGGGCGAAGCGTGGCAATCCGGATGACCCGCAGACTCAACGGACTCCGGATCGCCGCGTCACCGCGTTCCATGTACGCGATGACGGAATAATCAGCGCGTCCTCAAGCCGCAGGCCGGGAACACTTTCCCGACATCCGGGCGAGCCGAACCCGCTGCGCGGCGGCAAAGTATTTCCGCCCTGCGGCTGCGGGAGCGTGTCGCATGGAACGCGCTTGTGCGCGCAGCCTGGCGGGCGCGATGGCATGATGTCACTCGTGATAATCCATGGCCTTGTAGCCGTGCTTCTTCACCAGCTCGTCGCGCTCGGCGGCTTTCAGATCCTCGCGCACCATCTCGGAAACCAGTTCGTCGAAGCTGATCTTCGGCGTCCAGCCGAGCTTCGATTTCGCCTTGCTCGGGTCGCCCAGCAGGGTCTCGACTTCGGTGGGGCGGAAGTAGCGCGGGTCGACGGCGACGATGCATTTGCCTGCGGCGCCCTCACCCCCTGCCCCTCTCCCCGAGGGAGAGGGGGGCATCAGGTAGCCCTTCTCGTCGACGCCCTGCCCTTCCCAGCGGATGTCCATGCCGAGTTCTTTCGCCGCGGCGTTGACGAAGTCGCGCACGCTGTACTGCACGCCGGTGGCGATGACGAAATCCTCCGGTTGCTGCTGCTGCAGCATCAGCCACTGCATTTCCACATAGTCTTTCGCGTGGCCCCAGTCGCGCTTGGCGTCCATGTTGCCGAGGAAGAGGCAGTCCTGGAGCCCGAGCTTGATGCGCGCCAGCGCGCGGGTGATCTTGCGGGTGACGAAGGTCTCGCCGCGGATCGGGCTTTCGTGGTTGAACAGGATGCCGTTGCAGGCATACATGCCGTAGGCCTCGCGGTAGTTGACGGTGATCCAGTAGGCGTAGAGCTTGGCCACCGCGTAGGGGCTCCTCGGGTAGAAGGGGGTGGTTTCCTTCTGCGGGATTTCCTGCACCAGGCCGAAGAGCTCGGAGGTGCTCGCCTGGTAGAAGCGGGTTTTCTTTTCCAGGCCGAGAATGCGGATGGCTTCGAGGATGCGCAGGGCGCCGAGGGCATCGGAGTTGGCGGTGTATTCGGGCTCTTCGAAGGAGACGGCGACGTGGCTCTGCGCGGCGAGGTTGTAGATCTCGTCGGGCTGCACCTGCTGGATGATGCGGATGAGGCTCGACGAATCGGTGAGGTCGCCGTGATGCAGGATGAACCTGCGGCCGGTCTCGTGCGGGTCCTGGTACAGGTGATCGATGCGGTCGGTGTTGAAGAGCGAGGTGCGGCGCTTGATGCCGTGGACTTCGTAGCCCTTGCCCAGCAGGAATTCGGCGAGATAGGCGCCGTCCTGGCCGGTGACGCCGGTGATGAGGGCTTTTTGGGTCATATTGGACTCGATCTATTAAAAACGCGTTGATGGGCTGCTTGCTGATTAGGCGCTCAGACCCCGGACGGGCTGCCGACGATGCGCTTGCGCTCCTCGGGCGACATGGCCTTCAGCATTTCGCGCGTGAAATCGTCCTGGACTTGATAAGCCCGGGCTTCGTCGGCCTGAATGCTCGACACACGGAACAGCAGGCCATCCGGAATCTTGCCGGTAAGGCCGAACTTCAGTTGCTGCAGCTTCCATTTCAAACCATGCACCTCGACCTGGCCGCCCACGGTCGTCCAGTAGGTGATGGGCTCGACGCGCGGCCCGAGGCTGGCGACCAGACGCTTGACCGGAATCTCGCCCGCGCCGGTGTAAAAATTACCAATCGCCGGGTTCTTGATGATCTGGAAACCCTGGCCCGGGTAACACACTTCGGGCTTGTGCACCGCCATGTTGTCGCTCTGGTCGCCGCCGTAGGCGATGGAGAGCATCACGCGCTCGCCCTTGGCGTTGACGTAGGTGCGCGTCAGCGTCTGGTTGTAGATCTTGTTGAGGAGCGCTTCCTGCTCGGGGTTGGCGATGAGCGGCGCAATGGTGCCGTCGATCTTCCAGTCGCCGAAGGTTTCCGGGATCAGGGCTTCGAGGTCGATCTTGGGACCGCTGTCGGCGACCTTGACGGTGGGCTTGAGCGCGAGCGCCATGCCGGCGGCGGCAAACATGCACAGGCCGATGACGAGATGCTTGAAGCTGACGAGTTTCATATTGCCTCCAGAATGATGGAATCCAAGCCGCATGCCGTCGCACCGGCGCACGCCGGCGTCCAACTGGATATGCGCGCTGGATTCCGGCGTTCACCGGAATGACGTCCCGCTTTCTGTTCAGCGTGCATCAGCGGGCTATCCATGCCGACCAGGTTCCGTTGCGTGCGCATGTCATCGAGCCTGCGCCCGTGCGCGCGGCTTGTCGGGGAAGACGAAGCCGAGTATGCCGTCGAGCAGGAACAGGAACAGCAGGCCGATGACGAACAGCATGATGCCGGCAAATCCGTGCAGGAAGCCTTGCCCGGCTTCGTCGCCCAGATGGTAGGTGACGAGGATCAGCACCATCACGCGCACGATGTTGGCGGCGAAGGCGATGGGAATGATGGCCGCCATGATGACGGCGTTGCGCGCAACGCTGGTGTGCTGCATCAGGTAGAGATAAAGCAGGCCCATCGCCGAGAGGCTGAACATGGAATGCAGGCCCGAGCAGGCGTCGGCCACCAGCAGTTGATACTGCCCCACGGTGAGCACCACGCCGCTGCGCGCGATGGGATAGCCGGCCGCATACAGTACCTGTTCCGCGATCACCGAGATGTAATTCTTGAGCGGGCCGGTCACGGCATCGACGAAGAATCCGGGCAGCGGAATCATAAAAAACAGGAAGAACAGCGCGAACCACAGCGCACGCGCCGCCTTGGTGCCCAGGGTAATGAGCAGCGCACCCAGAATGACAGGGATCTGCGAGCCCACTTCGAACAGCAGGATATCCTGCGAGCGGCCAAGCGCGTAGGCCAGCAGGCCGACGACCAGCAGCGCCCAGCCGGCGGCAGCCTGCCCGCGCGTGGGTGCCGAGGGTGCCTCGGCCATGAACACGGCACGCTGCTGCCAGATCAGGAAGAGCGTCACGGCGAGCACGATGGGACCATGCGCGTAGTCGTCCGAATTCCACAGGCCGTGCGCCAGCATCCAGTAGGTCGGCGCGTACAACACCAGCAGGCCGAGAACGACCGGCCACCAGGCCTTGAGGGGGGCGAGAGCGCCGAACAGCGACGCGCGGGGGGCGAGCGTATTCATGCGATCACCCCAGCACCACGGCGCCCACCACCTCGGCGCCGGTCAGCCTGATCCTGTCCTTCAGCGCGGTCAGCGGGGCGAGGCGGCCGACGTTGCGCCGGGTGGCGATCAGCATGCCGCCCACGCGCGCCGCGACCAGCTGGAAGTCCGCCCCCAGTTCCGACGGTGCGGTATCGAGCAGGATGATGTCGTAGCTGGCTTCCAGGCTGGAGAGCAGCGCGCCGAAGCCCGGCCGTGCCAGCAACTCGGCGGGGTTGGGCGCGGGCGAGCCGGCCGGCAGCACGCTCAGGGTCGGGAATGCCTTGACGTCGTGCGTCTGCAATGTGGGCGCCCGTTCGGCCAGCACGTCGGCCAGCCCCATGCCGTGTCCCAGACTGAAAATCTGGTGCTGGCGGGGCTGTCGCAGGTTGGCGTCGACCAGCAGGACCCGCCGCCCCATCTGCGCGAACAGCACGGCCAGGTTGGCCGCCAGGTAGCTCGCCCCTTCATCGGGGCGCACGCTGCCGACCGCCAGCGTGCGCCGACCGTCCTTGAACCAGCGCAGCAGGAGTTCGGAACGCACGCTGCGCAGGGCTTCGGCTTCCCTGCCGAAAGGCTGGATGGCGGCGGTCAGCTCCGGGCTCAGGCTGGCCTCGTCGGCGGGAATGCAGGGATATTCGAATTGCTGCGACAAGGCCTGGCGAATGTCGTCTTCGTTGACCAGTCCCAGTTTTTGCGCCGCCTCGCCGAAACGGAGATTTTCCTGCTGCTGGAGCTGGAGCACCCGCTCCATGTCCTGCGGCTTCAACTTGCCTGCATCCTGCAGCAGCTTGCCGATATGCGCTTCGGCGCCGATGCTGGCAGCCGTGCGGGCGATGATGTCCTGCTCGCTGATCATGCTGAATAGATTCATGGGTAACCTCGGCTGGTTCATGGGGTGGCGCGCCTTCAGGCTGCGGCCAGGCGATGACGGCGGAAGAGGCGGCGCAGGATTTCCCGGGCGCGCCCCGCTTTTTTCACTTCGCCCAGCACCGGGATCTCGAGTGCCGCAATGATGTCCTGGCCGGAACGCACGCGCCGGTCGACCAGTTCGAGCAGGAAACCGACGCCCACGCCGAGCAGGGTGCCGAGGAACAGCGACAGCAGGATGTTGAGGACGACACGCGGTTTCGACGGATCGGTGGGCGGCACGGCGGGATTCAGCACGGCGATGTCGGTCTGCGTGGACTGGGCTTCCATTCGGGTCTGGCCATAGCGCTGCAGGGCGGAATCGTAGACGCGCTGGGCGTTTTCCAGGTCGCGTGCCAGCAGGGTGGCTTCCTCGCGCTGCTGCTTGAGCGCCAGCACCTTGTCTTTCTGGCGTTCGAATGCGCCGGACAGCTCGTTCACGCGCTGGCGCGCGGCGCCGGCGGTGGCGCCCACGCCGCGCGTGGCGGTGCTGAGTTCGACCGCGAGCTTGGCCTTGTAGGTCGCCACCTCGGCCAGCAGGCGCTGGTAGTCGGGATGGTTCGCGCCCACGCGCTTGCCCAGTTCGGCGAGCTTGCCCTCGCCCTGCGCAATCTGCACTTTCAGGTTCTGCACCACGGGGCTGTTGTTCACCTCGGGCAGGTTGGCGCTCTGGCCGCTGCGGGAGGTGGCGTCGTAGGCAACGGACTGCGCGGCGACCATCTGGCCGGCGAGGTCGGCCATACGGCGGGTTTCCACGTCGAGCCGTTCCTCGGATTCGACAATACCCTTCTCGCGCTGGTAAGCGGTGAGCTTTTGCTGGGCCTCATCCACCTTCTGGCGCAACTGGACGATCTGCTGGTCGAACCATGCCGCGGTCTGCTTCGCCGGCGCCAGACGCAGGTCGAGGCTGGTTTCGATGTAGCCCTTGGCGAAGGCGTTGGCCATGGCGGCGGAGAACTGCGGGTCGGCGCCGCTGAACGACACGCTGATGATGCTGGATTCGCGCGAAGGCTCGGCTTCGAGCTTGCGCAGCAGCACGCCGGCCAGCCATTGGTCGACGGTGCCCCTGCCTTTGGTGGCTTCCATGAACTGTTCGCGCACGGCGGGATTGTCGGCGAGCTTCAGTTCGCGCACCACGCGTTGCGCCACTTGCGTGCTCTTGATCACGTCGATCTGCGTGGCCATGTAGCCGGGAAACATCTGCGAGGGCAGCAACTGGCCGGTGAAGGGGTCCTTGCTCTTGGAATCGATGATGAGCGTGGCCGTGGCGGTGTATTCCCTGGGCAGCAGCAGGCTCACGACGGCGGTGACGGCGACGGTGAGCGCCAGCACGCCGAGGATGATCCACTTGCGTGCGTTGAGGATCAGCAGAAATTGGATGAAGTTCATGGCGCGGTCCTCAGAACAGGCTTTCCTTGACGTAGATCACGTCGTCCTTCTTCACTGCGTCGGCGAGCTTCACTTCGATTTCCTGCATGTCGCCCTGGTCGTCGCGGCGCAGGATGCGGATGCCCTTCTGCGTGCCGCGCGGGGTGATGCCTCCCCCCATCGACAGCGCCTGCACCACGCTCATGTTCCGCTCCAGGCGGAACGCGCCGGGACGCTGCACTTCGCCGTAGATGTAGAACACCGGCTGGCGCGACACATTGAGGATATCACCGTCCTGCACGCGCTCGTTGGCCGCTTCGCCGCCCGGCTTGAAGAGCGCGAGCGTGTCGATGTCGCGGTATTCGGTCTTGCCGTCGCGGGTGCGCACAAGGGTGACCACATCGGCACCGTCGACGATGATGCCGCCGGCCAGCGCCAGCGCGTCGGCCACGCGGCTCGCGCGCTCCAGGCTGTACGTGCCTGGCCGGTTCACCCGTCCCAGCACCGATATCTGCTGGCCGCGGTACTGCACCACGTTCACGGTGACGAAGGGGTCGAGAATGAAGCCGCCCTTGACCAGGCGCTGGGCGATTTCGGCCTGGCCCTGCGCCGGGGTCGCGCCGGCCATCTTCACTTCGCCGATCAGCGGGAAGGTAATGCTGCCCGCCTCGCTCACCCGCGCCTCGGTGGTGAGGTCGGGCTGACCGTACACAATAATGCGCAGCACGTCGCCCGTACCCATGCGGTAATCGCTGTCCGCACTCCAGGCCGGCGCCGCCAGCAGGCATACAACCATCATCAGCGCATTGCGCCACAACTTCATCATCATGCTCTCCAATCACAGCTTCTTTTGGTTGCAGGTTTCAGGATACAAGCGCAGCGCAAGCCCGGGGGCAACATGCATCCTGCGATTTGCATCCTTGAACCTGCCGTTGCTTGCAAATCCCATTCCTGCCGGCATCGTGCCGCAGGGCCTTCAAAAATCCGCACGCACGGTGGCGAATGCGGTGTGGAAATCGTATTCCTCGCCAGCGATGTTGGAATCCCGACGTCCGGCCTGCAGGCCCACCTGCACGACCAGCATGCGAATGGGGGTGTAGCTCAGCGAAACCGAGGCGCCCAGGGTGTCGTCGTTGCGCCGGGTCAGCCCCGGCACGGTGCCCGGGTCGCCACGATAATCGCGGTTCTCGAATTTGAGGCCGGCGCTCAGCCGCCACTTCTCGCGCACCAGCCACACGCCGTCGAGCTTGGCGCCGCGCCTGAGCACGGCGCTGGCGTTGATGTCCGAAGCGCCGCCCGTCTCCTGGTAGAGCGTGGCGCTGATCAGGGTTTTGCCGGTGGGGGACCAGTCTCCGGCGAGGCGCGCGGCGAGGCCGCTGAAATCGGGGCGTTCGACCAGGGTGGGCACGAAGCCCTGGCTGCCGCGCAGCGCGTTCCTGTATTCGCGATCCACCCAGCCGGCCTGGCCGCGCAGCGCAAGCTTGCCGGACACCCGCCAGTCGCCGCCGAGCAGGTATTCGGTCTGGTCGAAGCTGGTGTCGGCCATGTCGGCGAAGAACAGGACAGCCGACAACACCTGCATCACAGGATAGTCGGCCTCGGTGCGGCGCACCTGCACGCGCAGATTGCTGCCCTTGGGCGTGCGGTAGGTGAGCACCAGATCGTAGGCATCCTGGGTGAAATTCTGCGAAACCTGCGAAAGACTGCTGTTGGTGTTGTCGGTCGTTTCCACCCCGCCGCCGATGCGCCAGCGCGGGTGGAATTCCCACTCGGCGCGGCCGAAGCGACGCTCGCGATCGACGCTGTTGTTGACGAGGCCGAGGTCGTTGAAGCTGCTCTGGCTGGCGGATTGCGCAACGCCGAGTTTGCCGGAAAGGCGGTTGCCCAGGCGCCAGTTCCAGGTGCCCTCGATATCGTCGCCGTCGAAATCGAGGTAGCTGTTGCGGTCGTAACGGATCAGCGTCTTGCTGGCGTTGAGCAGGAACTGCTGGCGGCCGGGTTTCCAGTCCACGTTGATGCCGGCCTGGTACAGCGCGTAGTTTTCTTCGCGCTCGGTAGCGGGGCTTTCGCCGTCGGCAAGGCGAAACAGGTTGCTGTCGTAGTAGTAGCCGGCGGACACGAAGGGACGGAAGGTATCGCCTTCCTTCGCGTGCGCCGACTGGCCGAACAGCACAGCGCCGGCAAAGAAAGCGAGAGCCAGGCAATTCAACCCGCATTCCTCAGCTGGGCGGCGTGTTTTCAACGGCGCGCCCTCGCCCGCCGCTTCGCGCCGGCCTCTCCCGGAGGGCGAGGCGAAAATGAGCCCCGCTCCCTCCGGGAGAGGGGTGGGGGCGAGAGAGCCCACGCTGACGGGTTTTGCGTCGAACAGGCGCTGTCCAGGCGGGGAATCGAGGTTCAATCCGCCGTCGTTCCGGCGGAAGCCGGAATCCAGCCGGAACAAGGCGCCGGATGCCGGCTTTCGCCGGCGCGGCCATGCCGTTGTTGCGATTGCGCCCGGGACCGCATTCGGGCATCGAGCCAAGGCGGCCCTCACGCCTGGCCCCGGCACGCGCCGCTTCACCAGAATCTCCACTGCCCGGTCGCCACCACATAGAGGCCCAGCCCGCCGTTGGTGACGGCATGGGCGAGAATGGGCGCCCACAACGTGCGTGTGCGAATGTAAAGCCAGCCATAGGCCAGGCCGGCGACGAGGCCGGCGAACCATTGCAGGTGCTCGACGGCGAACAGGACGCTGGCAATGAGCAGCGCCCGCACGCCGATGCGGGCGGGATTGAGCCCGAGAAAATCGTCCTGCTGGATCCAGCGCTGCAGGAAGGATCGCCAGAACAGCTCCTCGATCAGCGGCACCACCAGCGCCGCGCCGGCGATGCGGAAGGCCACCAGCGTCCAGTCGATGCCGCCCGCGTCGTTGGCAGGGTTGTAGCCCTCGCCCAACTCCCCCATCAGCATCCAGCCCGCGTCGAGGTTCACCCACAGCACCAGGACAACCGCACCGACCACGACAGACAGAAACGCATGCCGGAGCGACAGCCCGTCCGTCTTGAGCTCGACGTAATGCCGCCACAGCGCGGCCAGCGCGAGCGCGGCCAGGCCCGCCTTGACGGGATAGACCCAGCGCACGTCGAAATCGGGCGCCCAGAGGCGCAGCAGACCCTCGATCGCGAGAAAAGCGATATACAGCCCGAACGGCAGGCTGCGAACGAAAATGGGAGACATCAGCATGTGAGTGCAACTCGAAAGCCAAGACTCAAGGCACAGCACCCGGAGCCGGCGAGCGAAAACCGCCCGCTCGCGAACCCTTGCATCTTGAGGCTTGTACCTTACGGTTTTTTTACTTCAGCCCCGACACGCCCTTGCTGATCGCCTCGGCGTCGGCGTCGGCATCGGGCGCGGCATCGGCGGCCTTCTTGGCCGCTGCGGCCGGCGCCGCCGCGGCAGCGGGCGCCTTGCCGGCGTCGGCGAACTCGCCCAGGTATTCGACCTGGGCCGCAGCCTTCAAGGCCTCGACCT
>JBFMET010000027.1:0-37428 GCA_040753235.1 Pseudomonadota bacterium | reverse complement strand
TAAATTCATAACGTCGATTCATCCAAGTGTGAGCATCTATGCTAGTGGCCAGACCCGGCAAAACCAGACCCAACCGCCGCAAAAACACCCACACCTATCGGCTGTAAATTGTTAAAGATCAATCGATCGAACACCAACACAAACCGGCGCCGTTTCGAAGAGGTGCGCATTCTACGGAGTTCGCAAAAAACGTCAACACCCAATCTCGAAATGGTTGCGGGGGCAGGATTTGAACCTACGACCTTCGGGTTATGAGCCCGACGAGCTGCCAGACTGCTCCACCCCGCGCCTGTCGCAAATGAAACTGCGCAATCGAGAAGCGGAACTATAGCAAAGCCTGTTGCAGGGAGTCAACACCTGTCTGCTTTTGGCTTTGCCAGCGTGTCCGCCGGCAAAGCCGCTAACATGCGGCGTCACCATCCGAAAGGTCTGCTGTGCGCATTACCGATTTTTCCGTTTCCCGGCTGCCACGCATCGAATTTGGTTCGGGCGCGCTTGCCAGGCTGCCCGCCATCGTTCGAGGCTACGGGACGCACGCCCTGCTGGTGACCGGCGCCGGCTCGCTGAAAAGTTCGCGCTTCTGGCCCGTCGTGATTGAAGGCCTGCAGACACAAGGCGTGGCGTGGCGGCATCTCTCGATTCCCGGCGAGCCTTCTCCAGTCATGGTCGACGAGGCCGTGCGCGCGCTGCGCGACGAGCGGATCGACGTCGTCGTGGGCATCGGGGGCGGCAGCGCGCTGGATGCGGCCAAGGCGATCGCCGGGCTGCTGCGGCCGGGCAACCCGGTGATGGATCACCTGGAAGGGGTGGGCCCGGAACTGCCCTATGTCGGCCCGGCGACGCCTTTCATCGCCGTGCCGACGACAGCCGGCACCGGCTCGGAGGCGACCCGGAACGCGGTGCTCAGCGTACAGGGCGAAGGCGGCTTCAAGAAATCCTTCCGCGACGAAAAACTGGTGGCGGAAGTCGCGCTGGTCGACCCCGATTTGCTGGCGACCTGCCCGCCATCGGTGATCGCGGCGAACGGCATGGATGCGTTCACCCAACTGCTCGAGTCCTATGTGTCGAGCCGCGCCGCGCCCTTGACCGACTCGCTCGCCTGGGGCGGCATGAAGGCGGCGCGCGACGGCCTGCTGGCGCTGTACGCCGACGCGGGCGACGCGGCCGCGCGTGAACGCATGGCGTACGCCGCGCTGGTGTCGGGCATTGCGCTGGCGCAGGTGGGGCTCGGTTCGGTGCACGGCCTCGCCGCCCCGCTCGGCGCGTTCTTCCCGATTCCGCACGGGGTCGCGTGCGGCACGCTGGTGGCGGCGGCGACGCGCATCAATATCGAGACATTGCGTGCGCGCGAACCCGGGCACCCCGCGCTGGCGAAATACGCGCAGATCGGCCGCCTGCTGAGCAGGCAGGGACACCTCGACCCGGCTGCCTCGCACGCTGCGCTGATCGACACACTGGCGACGTGGACGCGCGAACTCGGGCTGCCGACGCTCGCCCACTACGGGGTGACGGCGGGCGACGTGCCGCGCATCGTCGCGAACAGCCGCGGCAGCAGCATGAAGACGAACCCGGTCCGGCTGGAGGATGCCGAAATCGCCGCCATCCTCATGGCGCGCCTGTGAGTCGTCCTCAAGTTCGTTCAGCGCGCGTCCGCTAATTTTCCGATGCTCAAAAGGAGTCTCTGACATGTCCGGTTTGCTGGTTTTTTTCCTGGTGCTCGGGGTGATCGCCGTCTTCGTCGTCTTCCTCTACAACCAGCTGGTGGCGCTGAAGCACAACGTCGGGCTCGCCTGGTCGAATATCGACGTGCTGCTCAAGCAGCGCCACGACGAGCTCCCCAAGCTGGTCGAGACGTGCAAGCAGTACATGCAATTCGAGCAGGAGACGCTGGAGAAGGTGATGCAGGCGCGCAGCCAGGTATCGAGCGCGCGCGCGTCGCACGACATCCCGGCGCTGGGCCAGGCCGAAGGCGCGTTGCGGCTGGGCCTGGGCAATCTCTTCGCGGTCGCCGAGGCCTACCCGGAGCTGAAGGCCAACGAGACCTTCCAGCACCTGCAGGCACGCATCACCGGCCTGGAAAACGCGATCGCCGACCGTCGCGAGTTCTACAACGATTCGGTCAACGTCAACAACGTGCGCGTCGAGCAGTTTCCCGACACCCTCGTCGCGCGCCTGTTCGGTTTCGGCCAGTTTCCCCTGCTGCGCTTCGCGGCCGAGGAGAAGAAGGACGTCGATCTCAAGCAGCTCTTTTCCAGCTGATGCTGCGCACCGGCTGGTCCGCCGGCTGGCAGCACGACACTGTCAATTTCGTGCTCGGCGGCGGCAATCTGCTCATCCTGCTGCTGGGGTTCCGGGTCGGCACGCCGCTGGGCTGGACCTTCAGCCTCGCCCTGGTCGGGCTCACCAGCTTCTGGGCGTGGCACGCCAATCTCAAACGCTACCGCACGGTGGCCGACACGCCGACCTCGCGCATCGCGTCGGCGCCGCAGGGCTATATCGAAATCGTCGGACGCGGCAGGCAGCCGCCGGGCGAGAAGCTGGTCAGTCCGGTGAGCGGCCTGCCCTGCCTGTGGTTCCGCTACCGCATCGAACGCCGCGACGGCGACCGCTGGGAGCACGTCGAATCCGGCGTGTCGCACGACACCTTCGGCGTGGACGACGGCAGCGGCATGCTGCTGGTCGACCCCGAGGGTGCGGAGATCCGCACCTCGCGCAAGCAGGTCTCCACCCAGGGCGGATACCGCCGGACCGAGTGGACCCTGATCGAAGGCGAGACGCTCTACGCCATCGGCGAGCACGTCACGCTCGGCGGTCCGGGCGCCGTGCTCGACAAGCGTGCCGACCTCGCCAGGCTGCTGGCCGACTGGAAGGCCGACAAGCAGGCATTGCTCGCACGCTTCGATCGCGACCGCGACGGCGAGATCAGCCTCGAAGAGTGGGAAGCCGCGCGCAAGGCCGCCTCCGACGAAGTCGACCGCGCGCACCTCGACATCCGCCTCGCCGACGGCATCCATCTGCTGCGCAAGCCTGCGCACGGCCGGCCCTTTCTCATCGCCAATCGCGAGGTCGCCGCACTGGTGCGTCACTTCCGTTTGTGGAGCTGGGCGCACCTGGCGATCATGGCCGGCGCCCTGTTCGGGCTGATGCTGCTGCCCCGCCTGGCGTGAGGCTTGCCGCGGGGTGTCATGCTGCCTATAGTTGAAGCACTGGAGGGGCGCAATGAAACATCAGATACCCGAGATTCCCGAAACGCCGGCCGATCACGATCACACCCGCATCATCGAGCGACCGGACGGCTTTTACTGGATGGATGCCGAGACGAGCGAGGAGTATGGTCCGTTCGACACGCTGCTCGAAGCCGTGCAGGACATGGAATACACCGCCGAGAGCGACTACGAGCCCGGCGAAACCATCGAGGAAGCCGAGGACGAAATCGGCATTTCCGACTGGATCGATCCCGAAACCGGCGACCCTGCCGACGAATCTCACCGCCCGGTCGAATGAACGCCCGCTGAGCCAGCGCGTCCTGCAGGCACCGATTCCGCCGCACGCGCCTCGCGCTCGAACACATTGTCCCGATAGGGATGCCCCCCGCGCAGCCAGGCGATCAGGCCGGCCAGCGGATACAGCACCAGCAGCAGCACCCCCCAGCGCTCGAATTGTCTGACGTGCGCGCGCTCATGCGCACGCGTGGCGTCCAGCGCATCGGCCGACACGCCCAGCACCGCGTGCCCCAGGGTGATCGCAGCGACCGCGCCGCTGAACGGGAAGCCCCATCGCAGCAGCCGCGCGGGCCAGCCGCCGGATGCCTCCAGCACGCCGTCCACGCGCCGAACCGAACCGCCGCTGCTGCGTGCGACCAGCACCGCCAGCACGCCGAGCAGGGTTACCGGCAAGGCCCACAGGTAGAGCACGAATCGCAGCATTCAGGCATCCAGCGCCTCGGCGAACCAGCGCGCCTCGGGCAGCCCCGCGCCGAGGAAATGCGCGCGCGCCGCGCCGAGCTGCGCCGCCGTGCCGGACGCATAGACGTCGAAGCGGTGCAGGTCGGGATAGTCCGTCACGATACGCTTGAGCAAGGCGTCGAGATCGTCGGTCGGCGGGTGCGGCGCATAGCTGAAATTGTCGAGCGCGTCGGCCCAGGCGCGGCAGAGATTGTCCTGGTAGTGGCCGGCCTCGTCGGCCAGCCAGTGCAGGTCCATCGATTCGGCGAGTTCGAGCGACATGGCATGCTGGATCAGGCTCTTGACCGGCGCAAAGCCGGCGCCGAACGCGAGGAAGATCACCGGCCGCGGCGAATCCTCGTCGAGTACGCATTCGCCATAGGGTCCTTCGACCTCGACGCTGTCGTTGGCCCTGACCGCCGTGAACAAGGCTTCGGCAAACGCATCGCCCGGCCGGCGCGGCACCTGGACCTCGATGTGACGGTCCTCGCACGGACAACTGGCGATGGCGTAGCGCCCCGTCGCGCCGCCGAATGAAAGCTGGATGCGCTGCCCGCCCAGGAAACGCAGCCGCTGGCTGCGCGGCGCCAGGATATGCAGCGCGGCCGCCTGCGGATTGAACACCTCCACCGATTTCACCCTGGCCGTGAGCTGCTGCACCGGGATATCGCGCGCGCCTGCCACGTTCGCCTCGATCACCACGTCGTTCACCGGCGCGTAGGAACACAGCAGGATCGCGCCCGCGTCCTTTTCCGCCTGCTTCAGCAGGTAGTCGTGGGCATGCACCTTCTTCACCTCGCCCGAAATCAGGCGCGCCTTGCAGTCGCCGCAGTTGCCGTTGCTGCAGCCGTAGTTGAGCGACACGCCGTTGCGCAGCGCCGCATCGAGCAGGGTATCGGTGCCCTCGACGAAGAATTCGTGGCCGCTCGGCTGGATGGTCACATGGGCTGACATGATCTTGAGTTTCCTTTCCGCAGCGATGGCCGCCCGCGCCTGCGCCGCTTCGTCCGGCACCTCGGCCAGGTTGCGCAGCAGGAAGGCGCGCACGGTGTGCAATGCATGGTGCGTCTCGGCGCTCGCGCCTTCCTCGATTTCCTCGATCTTCTCGTCGAGCCAGCGCATCACGGTGCCGTAATGCAGCAGCAACGATTTGGCGGCCGCATAGTCGTCGCCCAGCTCGTTGAGGCGCGCGACGAGCACCTCCTTGTCCGGCAAGGCGCGTTCGCGGATGCGCCGGGCAAAGGCCTGGTCCTTGATCTCGGTCACCCGGCGGAATTCCGGATCGTCGTCCCACTTCACCTCGGGAAACGCGCGCAGCAGCTCGTCCAGCTCGACCATGCCGTCGAAGGTCGCGAGCGTGCCGTTGCGGATCATCTCCTGCAAGGCATGGCGCGGCCGACCGACCAGCCTGGCAACACGGGAAAGCGGCAACAAATGGCTCATGACGTGATGGTACTCCGACCGCATGCGGGAAAAAATCGCCTTTCAGCAGATTCTGAATTCCCGATGCGCGGCCGCCCCCACTACAATCGCGGCATGCCCGCCATTGCCACCCGCCCCTGCCCCGCCGACGCTCGCGCCGCGCTCGAGCAGGCCGGGCTCGATCCGACCTGGGCCCGGCTCTACGCAGCGCGCGGCGTCGCCCATCCCGACGAGGTCGCGCACCGCCTGCCGCAGCTGCTGCCGCCCGACGGCCTGCTGCACAGCGAGCGCGCCGCCGCGCTCCTCGCCGACGCCATCGCACAGAAAAAACGCCTGCTCGTCGTCGCCGATTACGACGCCGACGGCGCCACCGCCTGCGCGGTCGGCGTGCGCGGCCTGCGCATGCTCGGCGCACACGCCGACTTCATCGTGCCCAACCGCATCGAACACGGCTACGGGCTTTCCCCCGCCATCGTCGAACTCGCCGCCGCCCACCGGCCCGACCTGCTCGTCACCGTCGACAACGGCATCGCCGCGGTCGACGGCGTGGCGGCGGCCAAGGCGCGCGGCATCCCGGTGCTGGTCACCGACCACCACCTGCCCGGCGACGCGCTGCCGGACGCCGCCTGCATCGTCAACCCCAACCAGCCCGGCTGCGGCTTCGCCTCCAAGAATCTCGCCGGCGTCGGCGTGATGTTCTACGTGCTGCTCGCGCTGCGCGCCGAACTGCGACGGCGCGGCGCCTATGCGGACCGGCCCGAGCCCGACCTGCGCGAACTGCTCGACCTCGTCGCGCTCGGCACCGTCGCCGACGTCGTGAAGCTCGACGCCAACAACCGCACCCTGGTCGCGCAGGGGCTCGCGCGCATGCGCGCGGGCAAGGCGTCTCCCGGCGTCAACGCGCTGTTCCGCGTGGCGGGACGCGACCCCGCGCGCGCCACCGTGTTCGACCTCGGCTTCATGCTCGGGCCGCGGCTCAACGCCGCCGGCCGCATCGACGACATGGCGCTCGGCATCGAGTGCCTGCTCGCCGACTCGCCCGCCGCCGCGCTGCCGCTGGCGCAGCGGCTCGACGACCTCAACCGCGCGCGGCGCGACGTCGAAGCCGACATGCTCGAAGAAGCGCTCGCCATCCTGGCCGACTTCGACCCCGCCGACAGCGTAAGCCTCGTTGCCTACCAGCCCGGCTGGCACGCCGGCGTGATCGGCATCCTCGCCTCGCGCCTCAAGGACAAGTTCCACCGCCCCACCGTCGTCTTCGCGCGCGCCGACAATGGCGAACTCAAGGGCTCGGGCCGCTCGATCCCCGGCCTGCACCTGCGCGACGCACTCGATCTCGTCGACAAGCGCCACCCCGGCCTCATCCTCAAGTTCGGCGGCCACGCCATGGCGGCCGGGCTCAGCATTCCCGGCGCGCGCCACGAGGATTTCCGCGCCGCGTTCGAGGCCGTGGTGAACGCGCTGATCGACCCCGCCGACCTGCACGGCACGATCGAAACCGACGGCGAACTCGAACTCGCCGAGCACCGCTACGAACTCGCCGTCGAACTCGACCAGGCGGTGTGGGGACAGGGCTTCCCGGCGCCGCTCTTCACCGGCACCTTCGACGTGCTCGGCCAGCGCGTCGTCGGCGAAAAGCATCTGAAACTGCGGCTCGCCCGCGACGGCGCGAGCTTCGAGGCGATGCGCTTCTTCCACCCCGACCCCCTGCCCGCACGCATCCGCGCGGTGTACGCGCTGATGCCCAACGAGTTCAACGGGACGTGCGCGCTGCAGTTGAAGCTGCAGCATTGGGAGGCGGCTGGCTAGGGGCTAGGGGCTAGGGGCTAGGGGCTAGGATTTAGGATCTAGGGGCTAGGGGGTTTGTGCGGCTTCGCCGCGTTTTATGAATTCATGGAGTGCGATACTTTCGTCCAGCCCCCTGACCCCCCGACCCCTGACCCCTGACCCCTGACCCCCGACCCCCGACCCCTAAATCCTAGCCCCTAGCTCCTAGCCCCTAAAACCCCATGCCCCCGATCACCCTCGCCCTCATCCTGCTGAACCTCGCGGTCTACGCGCTGATGATCGCGACCGGGCCGGACATCGTCCGCGTCTTCGGGCTGTGGCCGCCGGGCTCGGGCGGCAGCTTTCATGCATGGCAGCTCGTCACCTACGCCTTCCTGCACGGCTCGCCGCTGCATCTGGGCTTCAACCTGTTTGCGCTGTGGATGTTCGGCGCCGAGCTGGAGCGGCGCTGGAACGACCTGCGCTACCTGCTTACCTTCCTCTTGAGCGTGGTCGTCGCGGGCATGACGCAGATCGTGGTGAGCGGCTATTTCCTGCAGGCGAGCGGCCCGGTCGTCGGCATCTCCGGCGGCGTGTTCGGGCTGCTGCTGGCCTACGCGCTGTATTTTCCCAACCGCGTCGTCAGCTTCATCTTCCTGCCCTTTCTCCAGGTCCGCACCCGCACCTTCGTCATCCTCTACGGCATTTTCGAACTCGCGATGGGCGTGACCAACACCGGCGCCGGCATCGCGCACTTCGCCCACCTGGGCGGCCTGTTCGGGGGGTGGCTGGCAGTGCAGTATTTTCGCGGGCGGGGCGTGTTCGGCCGGTGGCCGCCGGCCTGACTCAAGACGCACGCCCCAAGCGTGCGCCCCTGCCCCCCGCGCCTCTGGCGTAGCCCTCGGGATTGTCCGACTGCCGGCGCCAGGCGTCGGCACACATGCGCGCGAGATCGACCACGTGGATGCAGTCGCGCACGCCGGTGCCGTCCGGCGTCGGACGGTCGCCGCCGAACACGCTGAGATAAGCACGCAAGGTCTCGACGAGGCATGTGCCAGCCGCAGAGAGATTGGTCGCCGGCAGCGGAAAATCCGCGGTGATCGGGATGCTCAGGGCTTCGCGCCGCAGCGTGGCCTGCGGTGAATTTTCAGCTCAAGTGAAGGCGGGCCGGCGATCAGGCAAGGCGGCGGCGCATCGACATGAGCAGGCCTGCGCCGAGCAGCAGCAGCGCCCACGGCGGCAACGGCACATCGCCGTCGTTGCCGCCCTCGCTGGCCGCTGCAACGCTGAAGGTCTGCGTCGCGGCGGCGGCGGCGTACAGGCCGTCACCCGGCTGGGTGGCTTCGAGCGTGCACAGGCCCGGCGCCAGCAGCGTGACCGTATTGCCGCTCACGCTGCACACCGCGGGCGTCAGCGAAGCCATGCTCACCGGCAATCCGGAGCTGGCGGCGGCCGTCACCCCGAACGGGGCGGTTCCCAGTGTTCGATCGGCGATGGCTTCGAAGCTGATGGTCTGCACGAGCAGGGTGACGTTGAAGCTCTGCGTCACCGTGGGGGCGGCAGCATAGCTGGCGTTGCCGGCCTGGTCTGCGGCGATCGTGCAGGTGCCGCCGGCGATCAGGCTGACCACATCGCCCGAAACCGTGCATACCGCCTGCGTCTGGCTGCTGTATGTCACGGCCAGGCCGGAACTGGCCGTTGCCCCCAGGCTGAAAGCCGAGTTCACCGGCATGTCGCCGAGCGGCTCGAAGCTGATGGTTTGCGTCTGCCGAAGCGTCCAGGCAAGGGTGACCGCGCCGCTCGCGCCCGACTTGCCGTCGACTGCGATGCGGTAGGTCGTGCCCGCCGTGGCTGCAAAGCTCAGGCCGCTGGCATTGCCCGCCGAGCCGTCATTATCGTTCGAAGCGAGTTCGACAAGCGTCGACACGCTGCCGCCGCCATACACTGCAAGCACGGTGTCGAAGCCGCTGCCGTGGGTGTCGAAGCGGGCCGTGCCGGATGCCGACGGCGTCCACCGCCACCACACCGATTTGCCGCCGCCCGCTCCGCCATGCAAGGGTTCGCCCGCCTCCAGCGTCGCATTCAGGTTCCAGCCGCTTGCCGCGCCGCTGTCGCCGGCGGAAATCGCGGCCTCGGCGAACGCATCGTTGAGCGGCGCGCCCTGCGCAGCGAGCAGATCGACGCGCGGCTTGACGATGCCGTTGCGCGCATCCGTGACCGGTTTTCCGCTGGCGGCGAGGCGGCTCAAGCGGCCATCGGCGGTATCGCCCGGGAACGCCTGCGCCAGCACCGCGACCGCGCCGGCGACCACGGGCGCCGACAGCGAAGTGCCCGCGACCGTGGCACCCGTCACCGTGGTGAGCGCGCCGGGCGCGAGCAGGGTCAGAAAGCTGGCGCTATTGGAAAAGCACGCCACCTTGTCGGCCGCCGTGACGCTGTCGGTGCAGTCCGGCTCCGGTCCGGTCCAGGTGCGCGCCCCCACGTTGGCGTCGTAGGTGGCGCCGACCGACACCGCTTCAGGCGTGCAGGCCGGGTTGGCGATGCCGTCGGAATAGCCGTCGTTGCCGCTGGAAACGACGCTGAGGATGCCGGCGTTGCGGGCGTCGATGATGGGTTGCCGGTAGGGATTGCTGAATTTGCTGCTGCATGCGGCGGTGTATTTGACCCCGTTGCCCAGGCTCATGTTGAGGGCGACGATGTTGTAGAGCGCGCGGTTGGCGATGGCCCAGTCGATGCCGTCGATGACATCGACGCTGCTGGCCGAATTGCCGTCGAACACGTCGATCGCGACGATGCCCGCGCCGGGGGCGATGGCCGCGGCGACGCCCGCCACCCAGGTGCCGTGGCCGTTGGCATCGCGGGCATTGTCTTCCGGCGCAGTGTCGAGCGCCGCCACCACGCGGCAGCCCGCCGGCACGCCAGGTGCGGTGCAGGACCCGAATTCCGCGCGGGCGTAATCGACGCCGGTATCGAGCACCGCCACCGCAGCGCCGCTGCCGCCGAGGCCCATCACCGCGTTCACCGGGGGCTGACCGATCAGCGGCAGGGTTTCGGCCAGGTGCGGATACAGCCGGGTGACCTCGAACGCGGCCACCACCTCTCCACGCGCCAGCAGCCGCAACAGCGCCCCGGCATCGCGAAAGCGCAGGAAGGCCATGGGAATATGCCGATAGTCACGGCGCAGTTCCAGGTCATTTTCCGGCAAGGCCGACAGTGCCTGCGCCTTGAGTGCGCGATAACGTTCGGCGCGCAGCGCGGTCGCCGCCGCATCTTCTGCCTTGAGCGCGCGCTGGCGCAGATGGGATTCGATTTCCCGGTCGATCGCCGCATCCCCGAACAGCACAAGCAATTCGGGCACTTCGCCCGCCTGCACCTTGCGCCAGGTTTCCGGCGCTATCTTGGCTGCAACGGCGGCCGGAACAGCGTCCGGCGGCACATCTGCCCGCGCCACGCCAGCCAGCACGGCACCGTTCACCGCCATCGTCAGCAGCAAGAGCAGCCTGAACAGGCCCGCAGCCACCCCCGCCCGACCGCAGAAAAATGTATGCGCATTCACCCATGGAAGGCTAACCGGCTTGCATGACAGGCATGCGTCGCCAACCCCGATCCGGTTGAGCTGATCGGGCATGGCAGCACCGTCCGCCCGAAGGGCTTGCCCGCTTCCTGTCGCAACGCGCATGCGGCGAAATCCGTAACAATCGCGGCGCAGAATGTCCTGCTTCGAGTGCCCATTCGTCGAAAGCACTTCAGCAGCCATGATCGAGAAACCCGCCCTCTTCCTCTGTCTCGTCGCGCTCACGACAACCGGATGGTGCACCGATGTCCCGCGCGTGGACGGCTATATCAATGGGCAGCCCGCGCGCTTCATTGTCGACACGGGCGCATCCGAGGTCGTGATTCCGCAAGCACTGGCAAAACGACTGGGGATTGCATTCCGGCAGGGCGAAATGGCTCGCTACGAAACCGCCGGCGGTCCTGTCGCCGGCCATCGCATCGTGCTGGAATCGCTCAAGGTTGCCAACGTCGAGGCGCTGGGGGTGGTCGCGCACGTCCCGGCCGGGGACAGCGGGCTTCAGGAACCCTTGCTGGGCATGAGTTTCCTGAAGCACATCACCATGACCCTGCATTCGGGCACGGTGTCGTTTTCGCCCTGACGACCATCCCCTATCCCCATTGCAGCCGACAATCTCACAGGAGCCGCAGATGAAACCGGGATGCATCCTCGCTGCCCTCGTCTTCTCGCTCGCTGCATCCGTGCCAGGCACCGCAGCCCCGGCCCAATCGCCTGCGGCATCGCGGTCTGCAGCTGCGCCCTGCGCGAAAGAGGAATTTCGCGGCAAGGGGGCGAAGGCGCGCCGCCTCGCCTGCCTGGAGAACTTGCAGCGGGAACGCCTCGTTGATGAAAAACAGGTGCGCGCGGAAATCGAGACCCTGCGCCGCGAGCTGAGCGAACAATGCGCGCAGGACCCGCGCGGTTGCGCGAGGAAACAGGCCGAACTGGAGGAAAGACTGCAGGGCAACTGGCGCGACCAGGCGGGCGAAGGCAACGCCTCATATTGATAGAGCCGTCCTGCATCCTCGTCTTTCGACGGCATGCCAGGCAAAACGGCCACACCCATGCGGGTGCGGCCGTACATGAGGGCGAGAGCCGTCAAGCCTTGCGGCGACGCGCCATGAAGCCGACCAGGCCGAGGCCGGCGAGCATCATGGCGTAGGTCTCGGCTTCGGGAACCGGTGCGGCCATGACGGTGAAATTGTCGACGCGGTTGGTGCCGGCCGTCGCAACCGTACCGCCATTGGCGGACACGGTCGAAACGTCCACCAGGCGGAAGTACACGCTTGCCTGGTTGTCGAGCGCGGCGATGCTGCTCAGGTCGAACGACAAGCCATAGACCGGATGCGACGTTGAAGACGTCCAGGTCGGATTGGGCGCTGCATTGGCCAGCACGCTATAGGCCGCAAAGTTCGCAAAAGAGAACCCATCCGTGCTGTAGCTCAGCATGAAGTCCCGCGGGCCGGTATTGCTGCTGGCCTGATCCCACGAAACCACGATGTCCTCGTAGCCGACGGTGCTGGTCTGGAACTGATAATAGTCGCCCACCGACCAGTAGTTCGAGCTGAACGACTCACCCGACCCGTTGCCGACCGGGTTGGAATACACAACCGAGGAACTGGCATGGAAGCCCAGGGCCGAACCGCTGCCGACTTCCGGCGCGAAGGTACCCGCGGTCGTCGGCGCGCTGGTTTCGAACGTCCACTGCGCAAGGGTATCGGCGCTGGCGTTGGCGCTGGCGAACAGGGTGGCCGCCAACAGGATGCTGAATTGCGATTTCATGTGAATGCACTCCGTCAATCAAGAAAATAGGGTGGGTTGCTGCATTCACGCTGATTGCCGTGGCCTTGTCTTTTCGGTTGGCCTTGTTGTGCGGAAGATCATAGGCTGCTTTCGTTACAGCCATTAGGTCAGCCGGACGGCGGCGCATGAGCCGTTCAACTCATATGCGCGCCGCCCCCGCATCGCGCAGCGGCCCGCCGTGCGCGCTGCCGCATGGCGCCGAGCAGCCCGGCGCCCAGCAGTGCCAGCGCCCAGGGCGGCAGCGGCACGTTGCCCTCCTCGGCCACCGCGCCGGTCACCGCAAAGCCCTGCACGACCGCGACGGCGGCGGCGTAGATCGCGTTGCCGGGCTGGTCGGCGACGATGCTGCAGATGCCGCTGGCGACGAGGGTGACGGTGGTGCCGGAGACCGTGCACACCGCCGGCGTCGCCGAGCTGAAGACGACGGCGAGGCCGGAGCTGCTGCTGGCGACCAGCACCAAGCTGCCGCTGCCGAGCGCACGATCGGCGAGCGGCGCGAAGCTGATGCTCTGGCCGAGCAGCACGGCGAAGCTCTGCGCGACCTGCGGCGCGGCGGCATAGATCGCGTTGCCGTATTGATTGGCCGCAATGGTGCAGGTGCCGGTGGCGAGCAGGGTCACGCTGTTGCCGGAGACGCTGCACACCGCAGGTGTCGTCGAGCTGAAAACAACGGCAAGACCCGAGCTGGCGTAGGCGCCGATCGTCAGCGGCGAATCGTCGATCGCAACCGGCAGCAGGCTGGCGAAGCTGATGCTCTGCGACAGCAGGCTGGGGCTGTAGACGACGCTCGCCTGGGCGTTGAGCGGCGTCGGCTGCACGTTGCCGTCGTTGTCGGTGGCGACGCTGTAGAACTGGTAATGGCCGGCCCCCTGCGGAAAGTCGAAGCCCATGTCCCAAGCACCCGGGGTGGCGTCGGTCCCGATCGGCGTCCACGCGCCCCAGGCGAGGCCGTCGGCGGCGAAGCGGTAGAAGAACTGCACCGAGACCACGCTGGCGGACGACAGCGGCGCAGCGTAGTCGACTTCGAGCGCCGGCGTGTAGCTGCCGTACTCCCTGGCGTCGAAAGCATAGGCGGTCGAGGCCGGGTCGGCGCTCTCCGTCGCCGGCTTGGCGACCAGGCTCACCGCCGTCCTGCCGTTGGCATAGCTGCCGAGGTTCCAGGTATACCAGGTGCCGGCCGCACTGATGCTCTGCGTGTCGAGCACCGTGGCGTCGAAGGCCGGCTGGCTGTTCCAGGTGATCGTCGATTCGCTCCAGCCCGTGTCGCCGCTGCCGCGCACTTCGACCGGCAGCGCGGTGCCGGCGGGACGCCACTGGTACAGCTTGAGGCGCGCGGCGCTCACCGTGGCGCCTGCCGGCAGGCCGGACAGGTCGAAGCGCAGCCAGGCGCGCTCGTTGCCGAAGCCGCTGGTGGCGCTCTGCACGTACATGCTGGTCGACGAACCGTAATTGGTGGCGGGGTTGCCCGAGGCGACCTGGGCATCGGCGACCGGCGCGAGGCTCAGGGTGCCGGCGCCGCCGGTGCTGTAGTCGCTGGCGCTGGCGGTGAGCGTGATGGGGCTGTTCGCCGTGGGGTTCGGGCTCACGGCATTGACCGCGGAGAACGGCAGGTAGCCGCCGCCCGTGCCGCCGCCGGCAACCACCGTGGCCTCGCGCAGGCGGAAGCGGCGCTCGGGATCGCTGCCGGTGCGCTGGGTCTGAACGCCCACCAGTTCGAGCAGGTCGCCGTTCGTGCCGGGCAGCTTGCCGACGGTGTAGTAGCCGCCTTCCTTGTAGAGGGTGAGCGCGACGCCGTTGGCGTCCTGCACGGTCTTGTCGCCGGTGCGCACGGCGCGGAATTTCACCAGCCGGTTCTCGTGCGCCTCGTCGAAGAAGTCGGCGGACGCGGCCTTGAATTCGGGCTGGGCGAGCGCGGGGTTGCTGCCGTGGCGCATGAATTCCTGGCCGGGCGCGTACACCGATTCCTGGTCGACGAGCTGCGGGTTGCCGGCGAAGAAACCGCCCTCGCCCCACACCTCGATGATGTCGCCGACCTTGAGCACGCCGTCGGGGAAGCCGAGGTGGCTGCGGTAGAGCATGGTCTCGGCGAATTCGTGGGCAGGGTTGATGCTGCCGTCCGGATTGACCAGCGTGGCCAGGCCGTAGGATGTGCGGCGCGCCACCGTTTCCGGCAGGGCCTCGATCAGGCGCACGAACACGCCTTCGAAGTAGGGTTCGTTCTCGGCATCCGCCACCATGGTGACCACGGCCTTGAAGCCGCCGGCGAGCTCGGTGTTGAGCACGTAGCGCGGGCCTTCGATGGTCATCGGGTCGGCCGCCGTGAACTGGGCGGTGTACTCCACCACCGCGTCGCGGATGGACTGGGTGTAGGCGGTGTTGGGCTTGGTCGAGAAATCGAACCGGGTGCCGGATTCGCTGATCCAGTCGTCGTGCAGGAACATGTATTCGCTGATCGCCACCTGCCAGGTGGTGCCGGTGTCGGTTCTGGACAGCGCGACCGGCGGCAGCGGCCCGGCGCCGTCGGCGTCATAGGTGATGCCGGTGACGACACCGTCGTCCGCCGTGACCTGCCAGCCCTTCGAGATCGAGCTGCCGACGTAGTGGCTTTCCAGGTACGCCCACACGTCCGCGCTGGTCAGGGTGACGACGCGGATCTGGTCGTCGGTCCACGGGTAGGTTTCGTAGATGTCGAGATAGGTGACCGGGCCGGCCTTCACGTCGCGGCGCACGCCGCCGCCCGACTGCAGGGCGAGCTGCGCCGGCACGCCGAGCCGGCCGAGCTTCCACACGGTGGCGTCGGCGATCCACTGGCCGGCGGCATTGTCGCCGCTCCACGGGAACTCGGACAGGGTGAACCACTTGTCCTTGTCGAGCCGGAGATCGACGGCGGAATGGCCGACCACGTGATAGAGCGGGCACGACTGGCTGGCGTTGGCGCGGCCGGTCACGGACGGCGGCAGCACGCAGGGCTTGCCGGTCTGCGCGTCGTATTCCGCGATCAGGGTGTTGATCAAGGTCTGCACCGCGGCGTTGGGCGCCAGTTCGCCCGGCTTCACCGGATGCTTCTGCGCACCCAGGTATTCGCCCTTGGGCGTCAGTTGCACCTCGCCCACGTATTGCCCGTAGGAAGCCGCCTCGACCACCGCGGTGTTGTAATTGAGATTGGACGGCTGCCAGACGGTCTTGCCCCAGGTATGCCAGTGGCCGGCCACCACCAGATCGGGCGGCGTCACGTCGCCGTCGCCCAGCAGGATTTCGTCGCCCGAGTTGTAGCGGCGATGGCCGATATGCGACAGCAGCACCACCACGTCGGCGCCCTCTCCGCCCTGCGCGACGGGCTTGCGCAGATAGCCGACCCAGTCCTTGAGCTTGACGTGGTCTGCGTTGCTGCTGGTCCAGCGGGTTTCCTTCACAACGATCAGGGCCTCGGTCGAGGGCGACAAATGCGCCGAATCGTCGGTGAGATAGCCCAGCACCGCCACCCTGGTCGGCGTGCCGGCGGACGACGTGGTGTTGACGATGACGTAGGGGCGGAAGGTGTTGGCGGCGGGCCAGGGCGCCGGCGCCGGCACGGCAGACCCGACGTTCAGCATGTTCACCGCCAGGAAGGGCAGGCCGGAGGCCTGCATGTTGGTCAGCATCTGCGCGTCGCGCACGTCGTGGTTGCCGATGACGATGGCGTCGAGGCCGCGGCCGCCCAGCGTCTTCAACTGCGCGTCCAGCGTCACCAGGTAGTCGACCTGGCCGCCGTTCACCCGCAGGTCGCCCAGCGGGTTGCCTTCGGAGATGTCGCCCGCGTCCAGCACCAGCGAACCCGGGTTGGCCGCCTTCAGGGCCATGAGCCTGGATGTCACGTAGGCAGCGCCGCCCGCCTCCTCGAGGGCCGGGCTCTCGCCCGTGCCGTCGGGGAAATCGTAGTCGTGCGTCGTCAGACGCGAATGCATGTCGTTGACGTGAATGATGTTGATCTTGTCGTCCGGCCAGGCGCCGCCGCTGTATTCCACGCGCAGGCGCGGCGCGTAGCTGGTGTTGAACTCCCGGGTGTCGAAGGCGTAGGACGCCCACTGGCCGGCACCTTCGGTGGCCGCCTTGACCATCAGGTTGATGCGGGCGTCGCCGAGATTCAGGCGGTCCAGGACATGGGGGGTGACGTCGAATTCAATCCAGCTGTACTCATCCCCGGCATCGAGGGTGGCGCTGGCCAGTGCGGCGCCGGTATCCGTCGGCTGGCTGGCCCAGGTGATGCCGGATTCGGTCCAGCTGTCGTCATTGCTGGCGTGCACGTCCACCGGCAGCACGTCGCCCTCGTTGTCGGCCTTGAAGAGGTACAGGCGCAGTTTGGCCGAGGTGACGGTGGCGCCGGGCGGAATCCTGCCGGCCAGATCGAAAGCGGCCCAGGCGCGCTGATTGCCGAAACTCCCCCCGTTGGCGCTCGCAACATACATGCCGGTGCCGGTCGCGTAGTTGGCGGCGGGGTTCGCTTCCACCACCTGGGCGTCGGCGACAGGCGCAAAATCCCTGAAATGGCTGGAGGTGTCCAGACTGGCCGAGCAACTGGCGGCAGCGCCGCCGTTGAGGCCGCTGCAGCTCCAGTTCCAGGGGCCGCTGCCGGACACCGCCGAAGCCGCCCCCGTCGCGCACAGGTCGCTGACGGGCGCGGTGGCGCGCGCCTGACCGTTGGCTGCGCCGCACGCGCCGGCGATCGGCGCGTTGGTGAAATTCGCGGTGATGGTCTGCGAAGCCGTGACGTTGCCGACGGTCAGCGGATTGGACGTGGTGGCGACGAAACCGTGAGTGCCCGTCCAGTCGACGAAGCTGTAGCCGCCGTTCGCATTCGCGGTCACGGCAGCGGCAGAGGCGCCGTGATCGACGTTCTGCGGCGTGGCGCCGGCGAGGCTGCCGCCCGTGCCGGCGGCGAAGTTCAGGGTGTAGCTCTGGATCGTGGCCGCGCAGCTGGCGGTGCTGCCGCCGCCGCTGCCTGCGCAATCCCAGGTCCAGGGATGGCCACTGCCGCTGACGCCGGTCGGCGAACCCGCAGCGCACAGGTTGGTCGGCGCGGCGGCGGCCAGAGTCAATCCGTTGTCGCTGCCGCAGGCGCCGTCGACAAGCGGCGCGGAACACGGGGTCCAAGCGGCCGCGGTGTTGCGGGGCGCGGGGGCGGCAGCGCTGAAGTCGCCGATATTGTTGTCGCTGTCGACACAGGCACCGCGAATGGCCGCCGTGGTGTTCGTCAAGGCCGCAGCCGCGCCTGCGCCTTCGAAGTCATTGGCGGCGCCGTAACCGACGAAGTCCTTGACTGCAGGATCGGCGTCGCAGTCGGCGCCGCAGGTCAGCGCCGCGGTGCCGGTCACCAGGGCCACCTTGCCGCTTGTTGCGGACATGCCAATGCTGCCGATCGCGTCCGGCGTCGGCAGGTTGACCGTGCCGCCGGCGCCTTGGGCTTGCTGTATCAGGTAGTACTGCCCCGGCTGCAGCGTCACGTTGGCGAGACTGGTCGCTTGCCAGGTGCTGCCGGCGGCCGAGGCATACTGCACCGACCAGCCGTTCAGGCTGACCGCCGTCGTGCCCCGGTTGAACAGCTCGATGAAATCGTTCTTGTAAGTTGCGCCCGTGTTGCCGCCGCCGCCATAGACCTGGCTGATCACCACATCCGGCGAAGCGGCCAGCGCAGCCCCGGAGCCAGCCGCATAGAAGACAGCCGCCAGCGCATACGCGGAGAATCGGCTGATCGAGGACATGGAAAGCAGACGTGACATGGCGGAATCCCGGGGGTTGGCCTCGGCGTCAAACCGACGCCGACAGGGCTTGCCTATTCTTCTCTTGCAACATCACTGCTTGATTACGCCGCCGCCTCCGATTCCTGAGCCGACAGGCTCATGCCGCGAAGCATGCGGCGAGCCATTGCCCAGCCGGCCAGTCCCGGGATGCGCCGACGTCCAGTCGTCCGCCCGCGTGCAGGAATTCGTGCCGGATCATCAGCGGCGGGAAGCAGTCCGGCTCCCTGATCGACAGCGCTTTATGGATTGCCGCGTCGCTGCGCGACTCGCAATGACCTGTTCAGGGTCGCCCTGGCGTGTATTTCGGGGGCCAGCGTCCGAACCGGCGCAGCGGCGGGTTTGGCTGGCCTGATGAATGACGAGCCGTTGCACCCAGGCGTCGCGCGCCTCGTTCCACGCCCCTTGCAGCACCGCGAACACCCCGAGGAATCTGGCCAGCGACGGCAAGAGGGGACAAGCCATCGCCCGCCCTGCCCGCTCGCGCCCTGCCCGCTCGCGCCCTGCAGCCTGAACCCGCCCGCCGGCGAGCGCAATTCAACGTTCGAACAAATTCTCCTTCACGATCCGCGGCTCGACGCGGAACACGTTCGGGTCGCGCGGATTGACGAACACCTCGACCCAGTGGACGTCCTGGGCGCCGAAGTTCTCCGCGCGCGTGACGTTCTCCAGCATCTGGCTGCCCGACGGCTGCACCGGTCCGGCGAGCGGCTTGTCGACGCGGAAATAGTGGCTGTCGCCATGCGCCAGCAGCACCGGCTTGCCGAACGCGATGGCATGCTGCGCGATGCGCTCGATCACCTTGTTGAAGCCCTGGCGCTGCGGATCGGCTGCCGGCAGGTCGAAATTGGGGTTGGCCTGCATCGCGATCATCACGCCCGCCAGCTTGCGCGCCGCGGCCTTCGCAAACACCTCGTCGATCCACGCCAGCGCGGCCGCCTCGCGCGCCTGGACTTCGGCCAGACGGTCGGCGCGCGGCGCAGCATAGCTGTCGGCCGGGTCGATCTGGTTCCACGGATCGAGACCATTGTTGCTGCCCACCACGTGCACCGTCGCCATCATGGCGCCGTTGAAGCGCCACATCATGTTCTCGACGTAATCCTCGAAGCCCGCCATCTCAGCCTGGGTACGCACCGGGAAACGGCGCTTGCCGCTCGTCATGCCGGGAACCGGATAAAAGATCTCGCGGAACCTGGCCAGGCGCTCGGTCGGCAGATAGTTGCCGTTGCTGGCGCGGTGGCAGTCCGTCCAGTCGTTGTCGCCCGGCGTCACCACCACGCCGTCGCGGAAGGTCTGCAACTGGTCGAAGCGCTTCTGCAGCAGCGCATCGTCGCAGCGCTCGCTGCCCGCCTTCACATCGCCCGTGTGAACCACGAAGCGCACATGCGGCGCCGCATTGATGTTCGAGATCACCTTGTCGAACTTCGTCTCGATCGCAACGCCGTAAGGCACGTCCCCGATCAGCGCGAAGGATGCCGAACCATGCCGCCAGTCCTCCGCCGTCGCGTGCCCGCCCAGCGTCATCAACGCGGCAATCGCCAGCATGCCCAGTGAATGTTTCTTCATTTCAGCGCTCCAGATGGTTTTAATGAAGCCCCCGGGGAGGCCCGAACAAGCTCATTGCGCGTCGCGCAGCGACGCGGCAATCCAGAAAGCGCTGTCGAACAGGAAACCGGATTGCTTTGCTCGCAATGGCCCATAGGGGGCGCTTCAAGGCTTCGCCAGCTTACCGGCGGCGTATTAACGGGTGATGTCGCTCTGAAGTCCGCCCCTGGTCCGTTCGGCTTATGGTCAAGCCTCAGGCGAGGCGTGCGACGCCCTGCCGAACGTCCCGCGGCCTGGGCACTGGAACCGGCCCGCGGCCGGAAATCGTACGCGCGCCCGGCTTGCGGTCGCCGGCCTGAACGATGCAAGACCCGGGATTCAAGGTTGCGCGGAGCCCCCAAATCCCCAAATCCCTGACCCCTGACCCCTGGCCCCTGACCCTCAGGCGTAGCCCTCGGGATTGCCCGACTGCCAGCGCCAGGCGTCGGCGCACATGCGCGCGAGGTCGTATTCCGCGCGCCAGCCCAGATCCGCCGCGGCGCGCGCGGGGTCGGCCCAGCACTGCGCCACGTCGCCGGCGCGGCGGGCGACGATCTGGTACGGCACTTTCTTCCCGCTGGCCGCTTCGAAGGCGCGCACCATCTCCAGCACGCTCACCCCGCGGCCGGTGCCGAGGTTCCAGGTGCGCACGCCGGTCAGCCCGGCGAGCTTGTTGAGCGCCGCCACGTGCCCGCGCGCGAGGTCGACCACGTGGATGTAGTCGCGCACGCCGGTGCCGTCGGGCGTCGGATAGTCGCCGCCGAACACGCTGAGCTGCGCGCGCCGTCCCACCGCCACCTGCGCGATGTAGGGTATGAGGTTGTTGGGAATGCCGCGCGGATCCTCGCCGATGAGGCCCGACGCGTGCGCGCCCACCGGGTTGAAGTAGCGCAGCAGCGCGACTTTCCAGCCCGCATCCGCGTGCGCCACGTCGCGCAGCATGGTCTCGATGAAAAGCTTGGACCCGCCGTAGGGATTGGTCGCCGACAGCGGAAAATCCTCGGTGATTGGCACGCTGGCCGGGTCGCCGTACACCGTGGCCGACGACGAGAACACCACCGACTTCACCCCGGCCGCCGCCATCGTCTCGAACAGCGCGATGCTGCCGGCGATGTTGTTGTCGTAGTAGCGCAGCGGCTTTTCCACCGACTCGCCCACCGCCTTCAGCCCGGCGAAATGCACCACCGCGTCGATCGCGTGCCGGGCGAACAATTCGCGCAGCGCCGCGCGGTCGCGGATGTCGCCCTGCACAAAGTCCACCGCCTTGCCCGCAATTTGCGCCACCCGCTCCAGCGACTTCACGCTGCTGTTCGACAGATTGTCGAACACCACCACCTCGTGCCCCGCCGCCAGACATTCCACTGCGGTATGCGAGCCGATATAGCCCGCCCCGCCGGTCAATAAAACCTTCAATTCAGCTCTCCAGATTTGTCTTCAGCCTGGAATTCAGTTCCAGCGCCGGACGCCCGTACCGCGTAGGCTCTGACCCACCCTACGCTCCTTCGCAGCGGCCGCAGGGTAGGCAGAGCCCACGCGGAACACCGTATGGATACGCATCGCCCTTAGGCAAGCACCGCCAATGGTGCACCCACCTACAAACTTGCAATTTGAATCTTGCAACTCGACTGCCTATGCCGCCGATTCAAGCTCCACTTCCCAACCGGGGAAGACAAGCACCGCCGGGTGGCAGTGCAAAGCACGGGCAAGCACCTTGGCCCGTTCGACACCCAGATTGACCCGCCCATTCTCGATTGCCGAAATAGTGGCTTGGGGAATGGCAGTAAGCTCGGAAAGCTGGCGCTGACTCAGTTCCTGCAGTTCACGCAGGATGCGAACCGACTCGCCGACGGAAACTTCAACGCGTTTTTTGGCAGGACGAAAATCCTTCATATCATGGCCTCCGATAATCGGGGGGACTCCGCCGAGTCGGTAGCTTTTATCAACTACCTGCGCGCTTGCCATATTTTTGGGTTGCGCGCGCTATGAAACACCGCAAGCACAACAATCGTTTCCCCGCGTACCCTGAAGTAAAGACAGTAAGGAAAGCGTCTCACAACTGCCTTGCGAACCCCATCAAGCACTTCGGGGAAAGCGTCTGGGCTGCTGGCTATCAATCGCAACACCTGATCGACCTCAGCGAGAAAAGTCGCACCCAAACCTGGCTGCTCCCGTTCATGCCAGTCTCCTGCCGCATCGAACTCCCGCCTGGCCTGTGGCCGAAAAACCAGGCTGCGGCTCATTTCTTCCAGCGCTTTAATGCATCAGATTTAATCTCATCCCACGTCGAGACATCCGCCGGCGATGCGTCATCTTCGGTCATGCGGCTTTCGATCTCTCGCTGCTCATCGGCCGCAGGCGGCAACAAACCCACCTCACGTGCGATGGAATCCCATATCTCCTGAACCAGCGCTACCCGTTGCTCAATTGGGAGCCGATCAATACCCAAATCATGCAATACATGACCCATATCAATCTCCTTGGCTAAATCCGGCTTTCATTATCCGCCCACACCACGGGCAACGCACCAAGCTTGAAGCTTGAATCTACCACCGCGTGGGCTCTGCCCACCCTACCCCCTTCGCTTCGACCGTAGGGTGGGCAAAGCCCACGCGGTACGGCCCCCGATCGGGCACTGGCGCCATTAAATACGGTGAACTCCACCCACCCTTGCAACTTGAATCTTGCTACTTGCAACTTGTTGTTATTTCTTTGGCAAAGCCTCAAGCCAGTTCTCGACCGCAAGCCCGGGCACCCGGGCAAACTCGCCCGTGTTCGCCGTCACCAGAGTCGACTCAAGCGCCAGCGCGTGCGCGGCGATCAGCATATCGTTCGGCCCGATCGGCGTGCCGGCCTGTTCGAGATGAAGTCGCAGCTTCGCGTATTCGCGATCGGCCGGGATGTCGAATGGACGGACCTCCAGCGCGGCAAGAATGGCATCCACTTGTGCGGTGAGCTTCGGCGCGCTTCGCCTGGCTGCCCCGAAACGCAATTCGCTGGCCACGACCACGGACGTGCAAACCGATTTCTCCCCCACTTGCGCAATGCGCGTTGCTATCCGACCCTGCGGACTGCGCACCAGGTCCCACAGGATATTCGTGTCCAGCAGATAAAGCGCCATCCGGCTCAAAGTTCCGCGTCGTCCAGGGGCAACATGCCCTTGTCGACATCGGGGAACATCTCATCCAGCGCGCGCAGCGTCGACAGCGTGGCCAGCAGCCCCTTTTTCCGGATCGGCTCGATCACCAGGCGATCGTCCTCACGGCGAATGATCGCCTCTTCCGCATCCAATTCGAACTCGCGCGGGATGCGGACCGCCTGGTTCCGTCCATTGCGAAAGAAACGCACATGTCTTCCTGTAGTCATCGGCGACTCCTTCATCGCTGGCATATGCCAAAGCCTATGCCTTGCATGTCAGCAAGTCAACCAAGCCACCCTTGCGCCTTGTCCCTGAAGGGCACTTCTTTAAATTCAATTTCCGTCATTGCGAGCGTAGCGAAGCAATCCAGAATCGCTGACGTATCAACGATCTTTCCGGATCGCCACGTCGCTTCGCTCCTCGCGATGACCATTTTTGGAAGTGCCCTGAATCTTGCTCTCTTGAATCTCACTTCCCCAGCAACTGCCGCGCCGCTCCAACGATGAACAAGGTATTCGTCACCAGATACCGTTTCCACAGCCGGCGCGGCTCGCTCAACAATCGGTGCAGCCATTCCAGCCCGTGCGCGCGCATCCAGGCCGGCGCGCGCCGCACCGTGCCGGCATGGAAATCGAAGGCCGCGCCCACGCCGATCATCACCGCATCGATCTTCCCGCGATGCCCGGCCATCCAGCGCTCCTGCTTGGGACAGCCCAGGCCCACGAACACGATGCCCGCCCCGCTGGTGTTGATGCGGTCGACCGCCGCCGCGTCCTCTTCGGTCGTCAGCGCACGGAAGGGCGGCGATTCCATCACCATCCGCAAATCCGGAAACGCCGCCCGCAGGCGGCTCTCAAGCAAGGCCAGGGTCGACGGCGTGCTGCCGTAGCAATAGATCGGGATGAACTCGGCCGCCGCACGCGCGCACAGCGCCCACATCAGGTCCGGCCCGCTGATGCGCGGCTGGTTCGCAAAGCCCTGCCGCCGCAGCATCCACGCCACCGGCGCGCCGTCCGGCGTCGCCATGTCCGAGCCATTGATGATGCCGCGATACCCCGCATCCCGCGACGCGCTCACCACCACGTGCACGTTGCAGATCGTCACGTAGCGCGATGCGCGCGCATGCGCCCAGCCGAGCAGGCGGGCCAGCGCGGCGTCCCACGACAGCGCGTCGATTTGTGCGCCCAGCACGCTGCCGGTCGTCCGCCCCGTCATCCCCGGCCCTCCGTCCGTGCAGCCCCGATGGCCTCGCCGTAAATTTCCATCAGGCGCCGGTAATTCACCTCGGCCGAGAACTCGGCTTCGTATTGCGCGCGCGCCTTGTTTCCCATTTCCATCATGCGTGCGGGGTTCGCGCGTGCCCAGGCCAGCTTGTCCGTGAGGTCACGCGGATTGCCCGGCTCGAACAGCAACCCGGTTTCGCCGTCTGTCACGATATCGGCCAGTGCGCCAACGCGGCTGGCGATCACCGGCAACCCGCAGGCAAAAGCCTCCACGATGGTGCGCGGAAAATTCTCGTACCAGATGCTCGGCACCACCAGCGCCGTCGCGCGATGCATCTCGGAACGCACGGCCTCGCCCGGCAGGCTGCCCAGGCGGGTCACGCCCGCCACGCCTTCCAGCAAGCCGGCCTCCGGCCCTTCGCCGGCAATACGCAATAGCACACCGGGCAGCTTCGACACGGCTTCAGCCAGCGTCGCCACACCCTTCTCGACCGACAACCGCCCCACGAACAGCAAACCTTTTCTTTCCCCCTCGCCCCCTGGGAGAGGGTCGGGGTGAGGGCGGCCTTCGGCCCAGTCCACGAAATTCGGCTTCACCACCACCCGTTCCGCAGGCAGGCCGCCTTCGATGAACTTGCCGCGGCAGAATTCATTCAGCGCGATGTAGCGCGTCACCTTGTTGCGATACGTACCCAGCCCGCGATGCAGCGCCAGCATCCCCGCCAGCGCCGCCGACGCCGCGCGCGACTCCCGGTAACACGCCCGCGCCACGCCGCGCCACGGCAGGTGCCCCATGCAGTCCTCGCACACCTGCCCCGCGCGCAGGAACAAGGCATTCAGGCACATCAGCCGGAAGTTGTGCAGCGTCTGCACCACCGGCACGCCGGCGCGCGAAGCGGCCCAGTAGAGCGACGGCGAAACCAGCGGAAAGGTGTTGTGCGCGTGGATCACGTCAGGCCGAAAGCGGTCGATCAGCGCGACCATCTCGCGCGCCGTGCGATCCGACCACAGCGTCTGCCGCGCCATGGCCAGCGACGACATGCCCGCCACCTCGTCGTTGCTGCGGGTGTAGGTTTCCACGGCGTGCCCGTGCGCGCGCAGCAGCGCGATCTCGGATTCCACCACGGTGTCTTCGCCGCCGCGATGCCGGTAGGCGTTGTGGACAAACAGTATCCGCATACCGCCTCAGGCAACATGCCCTGGGGGTTTTTGCAGCACGCAATACACCGCGGTTGGGCGCAGTTTTTGCAGCGCATTGCGTGCGTGGTACACCCTGGGCCAGATCGGCAATGCGCTCAAAGCCGCATCCAGCGCAACGGCTGCCGCATTGTTGAAGACCGGTCCGGAAACCACATACCTCAGCCTGGAAGTAAGCGAGAACATGCACTTGCGCTCGGACACGACCCTGAATCCGGACTGTTCCGCAAAGCCCCGCAAGACCGCCAAGGGAATACCGCGCTCTCGCTTGGTCAAGCCGCTGCGCGGCTTGCGCCAATCGCCCATGGAAATGATCGGCTCACGCACCAGTGCATAGCCGCCCGGCTTCAGGACGCGATAGAACTCGCCGACGACCTTGCTGACATTCGGGATGTGATGAAGAACCCCGAGGCAAGTGATCAGATCCAGGCTATCGGCATCGAACGGCATATCCCCGGACGCAGCCGGCTTGACGTAGTCCACCGGAACGCCATTGAGCATGGTGCTCCTGAAGCCGTCCGAGGGTTCAAGAATGCTGATTCGATCGCTGCGCGCCAGTACCGGCTCCAGTTCCTCTCCGTAAGCCGAGCCGACACCCAACACATGGCCAAACCGCTTTTGCGGCAGCTTTGAGAACCCATGCCGTCGATTCAAGGCGTGATAGCCATATGCGTACCGCCCCTGACTCGATGCGTGCGTCAGGTTGAAATAGCCATCCGCCTCGTCTGCAAACCATTCCTCGATCTGCGCTTGCGAAAAATCATCGCCGTACAGCCTCTCGCCAGCGAAATAAATCTCCATTGCGTCATCATCAGCAGCCATACCCCACTCCCATCAAGAACAATGAATCAGGCGGCAAGCGCATTTGATATTCCGTCCGCGAACCGAAGTGCCATGTTTTCCACGGTGTATTCCCGTGCAGCGGCGGCACAGCCCGCGCGTAGCGCCGCCAGGGCGGCTCCATCCCTGAGCAGGTGCACGCAGGCATCGACATACGCGCTCAGGTTGTTCGCCGTCATCACACCGTTGACGCCATTCTCCAGATAGGCGATTTCGGGGCTGTGAATCCCGCAATCTGTGGTCAGCATGGGCACGCCGCACACAAATCCATCCAGTATGCCCAGACCCACCAGCCCCGGATTCAGCATCATCTGCGCCACCGAAATATAAGCGGCCTTCTCGCTGCCGAATCGCGCGCCCACCCAGCGCGCCCAGGGCTTCGCATCGCACCAGGCCTGCACCTTGCCGCGCTCCGGCCCTTCGCCCAAGATCAGCAGACGAAAATCGGGCACTTCCCGATGGATCGCCTCGGCCGCGTCGAACAGGAAATCCAGCCGCTTGTCCGCATAGAGCGACCCCACGTAGATGCCCGCCGGCCCGTCGCCGAAGCCAAGGGCTGTCCGCAAGGCCTGCGTTTCCTCCGGCGTCACCGCTTGCCGCTGGCTCATGAGTTCGGCTGTGTCCACCGCATTGTTCAGCACCGTGATGCGCGCCGCGGGGAAACCCGCCGCCTTCACCAAGTCTGCGCTCATCTGGGTGTAGGCAAACCACCAGTCGACCCGGTTCGTCGTCCAGCGCTTGTAGCGCTCCTTCAAACCGTCCGGATTGCCGCTTTGCAGATTGGCGCCGTGCCCCCAGAACGCCAGCTTGAACCGGCGCGGCTTCAGCATGAGCAGATGGTTCTGCAGGAGCTTGTTTTCCTGGGTGACGATCAACAAATCGACGCCATCGAGGTGATGACCGAAAGGCTGCCAGCAGAGGCGGCCGCCCAGCAGGTAACGCGTCGGCACAACTTTCGCCCAAAGCAAACTTCCCGCATCTTTTTTTCTGCTTTCATCCGCTGTGCCTTGACCAGCCAGAAGGACCAACTCGATTCCCCGAAGCGCCAGCCTGTCTCGCAGGGCTTCGAAGAGCGGGATGCGGTAATGCGTCAACCGTCGCTGCATGATGCAAACCTTCATGGCGGCATCACCTTGAATCCTGAAAAGCGGCTTCGTGTTGCCGCAGTAGTCTTGGCCTGCCGTCTATCACGATGTGGCGCGACGAATCGATTGCCTCCAGCTTGCCGTCGAGCGACTCCACAAAGGCAAATGCCTTGCCGGGTACAGGCCAGGTTTTCTGCCCGTTCGCTGCATTCCATACCAGCAAGCCCCGCACGCCGTCGCGTGCCAATTCGCATTGCCAAATGTCACCCTGGCGACCACAGCGGGTCATGCGCGCCCCTGTCATCCAGCGCGCTGTGACGAGATAGGCTTGTCCTGCCGGCATTTTTTCACCTGCAGCATTCATCAACCCCAGGTCCCGGTTATCCCATGCGTACCAGTAGAACCGATCGATGCCAGCCCACCATCCCAGAATCAGGGCACGCGCCACATAGGCCTCCGCCGTTGCGGCGTCGAGTGCCGGCCAGGACGGATCTGCGGCCACCGGCCTGCCGGGCTGCCCCAGCGACATGCGGTAACCCGATTCCGTGTTCCATAGCGGCATCTCGCCCGCGCCATGACGTTTCATGATCGCGCGCACCTTGCCCGCAAGTTCGAGGATGGCCTCAGGCTGCTTGCGAGGCTGGTAAAAATGATAGGCAATCACATCCGCGTGCTTGGCAGCACCAAGGGCCAGATAGTCCTCGAACCAGCGAAGCTGATGTGCCGATTCGCCCACCGTGGATGGCGCCACCAGTCGCGCTTCAGGATCGACATCCTTGACGACACGATAGGCGGATTTCTGCAGTGTCAACATGGCTTCCGGCGTACCGCTGAAAAACCCAGTCCCGGCGTTGACCTCGTTCCACAATTCAAAGTCCCGGACACGTCCCTTGTAGCGCCGGGCCACGGCCGACACATAGTTCTCCCAATCTTCAATGTCACGTGGCTCCGCCGTGTCGCCAGGACGATATACCCCCTTTTCCAGAGGCCTCGCGGACGCCCAGCCCGGCGTCATGCCCAATGGCAGGAGAATTTCGCTGCCCGTCAGTTTTGCCATGGCCACATAACGGTCCAGCCGGGGAAAATCCCATTGAGCCCGACGCGGCTCGATGTCAAGCCAAAGTGCATTCGCGTCCCACAGGCGCCAAGTTCCAATTTCCGTGCCTGGCCAGGGCGTCCCGCGATCCGCACGGTGGATGTGCATACCAAAGTATGTTTTTGGAATGACGATTGAAGCACGGTCAGCGGGTGGCGCGACCTGCCGTGGCAATGCCGCCGCAACGGACAGCAATGCCGCTACCACGATCAACGCCATTTTCAACACATCAGCCTCCCGCCAGCCGGGGATAAGCCGCCAGCATCGGCTTGACCGTTTCCGACCACAGATAGCGGCTGGCAAACACCGTCGGATCCGCAGCAGACCGGGCGTCACCCAATACCGCCTCGATGCCGCGTGCCAGCGCCGCCTCGTCGCCTGGCGGCACCATCCGGCCGAACCCGTCGGGGATATAGTCGCGCAGCGAACCCACATCCGAAGCCACCACGCGCAAACCCGTTGCAAGCGCCATGAACACCACTCCGCTCTGGTCGATATGCCGGTATGGCATCGCCAGCACGTCAGCGGCATGAAACAGCGGGGCCACGTCGGCTTCCGCGATATAGCCCTCCATCCACTCGATACGCTCGCGCCGAGGGCTCGTCGCAATCCGGCTGCGCAGCGCGTTGCGCAAATCACCCGAACGGCATCGTCCCGCGATGAGCAGCCGTGCATTCAGCGTCGGCTCGATCCGGTCGAACGCATCGATCAACACGTCCGCGCCCTTGTAGGGCGACAGATTGCCGAAGAAGAGAATCAGCCGGTCCGATTCGTCCAGCTTCAGTCGGGCGCGCATCGCCGCCCGCGACGCCGGTGTCGCGGGCAGCAATCGGTCGATGCCGTGCTCTGCCACCACGATACGTTCCGGGTCGATGCCGAAATCTTCCGCCAGCGCGGCCCGCATCCTCGGCGTATGCACCATGCATATCGCCGCGGTGCGATAGATCGCCCGGCTCAATCGAAAACTCCGAGCGTTGTGATCGTCGTGCGGCAGCAGATTGTGTACCGTCATGGCATACCGGCCTGCCAGCAGGCGCGTCAGCCGGGCCTCCAGCCACGATATGCGCAGATTCCCGGTGCTGAAGTTGCCGATCATATGCACCGGCGACCCCCGATGGCGCAGCACATGGCCATAACATTGCAGCCAGTAGCGCAGCAGATTCGCCACCTTGCGCCAGCGCGGCCGGGCCGGACTCTGGCTGCCCCGCAAATTCAGCAGCCGCACGCCGGCATGCAGCCGGTCGGCAAGGCTCATGTCCGAGCCGATCAGCGTCACCGTCCAGCCGTTGCGCGCCAGTCCATTGGCATAGCCCGCCTCGTACTCTGGCTGGAATCCGTGTGCCAGCAGGATGATGCGCCGCCCAGTGCTCATGACTCGACCGGCACCTGGCCCAGCGGGTGTGCCTTGAAATGCCGGTGGTAACGATGCCGCACCCTGAGCAACGCCACGCCCAGCTTGAGCGTCAGTGGCGACATGTACTGCAAACGCACCTGCCGGCGCTCGTCCGCCAGCTTCTTTGCATCCTGCACATGCGCACCGCCCACCGTGAACCGCGCGATCCGCCGGTCGATCCAGCGCGTGCGCGCCCCGCTGCGGAACACCCGGATCAGCCAGTCGTAATCCGCGTTCAATCGAAACCGCGTGTCGAACCCACCCACGCTGTCGAACAGGGCACGCCGGGCGAACACCGCCTGATGGCACAAATCCTCGAAGGGCAACGTGCGTGCGTCGATGTGCGAAAAGGTGCGCAGCATGCGCCGATCCGGGTACTCGTACGTCACGTTGCCGTAGAGCAGGTCGGTGCGGGGCGCAGCCGCCAGTTGCTTCGCCACATCCGCCAGCACCACGGGATCGTGCAGCGCGTCGTCGGAATTGAGGAAAAACACATACTCCCCGCTTGCCATCCGCACGCCCTTGTTCATCGCGTCGTAGATACCCTTGTCCGGTTCGCTCACGCTCACCACCGGCGCCGCGTCGAAGCCGCGCACGATCTCCATCGTGCTGTCGCTCGACGCACCGTCGACCACCACCCATTCGTAATCTCGGTACGTCTGCGCCAACAGCGAATCGCGCGCACGCGGTAGCACCGCCGCACTGTTCCAGCACACCGTCACAATCGAGAACTTCATGCGCGCACCGCAGCCTCGCCCGCCCCCAACCCAACTGTCGGGTGGGTGGTTGTCGCGGGCCCGGCGCCGCTGCGCTTCGCCATGCGCACGGCCAGGAAAGGAATCGCGAAGATCAGACCCAACACCATCATGGTGCGAATCTCGCCCACCGGCGTGCCCACGAACATATTGGGCATCTGCGCCGCAAATGCCGCTACCGACGCTGCGACCAGCCCCTGGTAGTGGCGCGGCAGACTTCGCCAATGGCGGAACACATACACCAGATACGACACGAACAAGCCCACATAGAAAAACAGGCCGACGAAGCCCAGCTTGAGCATCACGTGTCCGAAGCCGCTGTGCACGTAATCGTAGCGGCCCTGGTGGTATTCCAGCCCGTAATGGCTCCACACCTTGAAGCTTCCCCCCGGCCCCACGCCGAACAGCGGCGTTTCGCGCACCGTTCGCCAGGCGGTTTCCAGTTCGTAGAAACGGCTCTTGCGCGGGTCGGCATAAGGTTCGGTCTTGATGTCGAACAGCAGCTTCTGCACCAGATTGCCCGGCGCCTCGGTGCGCGCGGCCGTCACCACCACCGCCAGCGGCGCCATCAGCAGCAGCGCCACCATCACCGGCCAGCGACGCCCGCGCGGCAACAGCCAGGCCAATGCCAGCGCCGCAAGCAGCAACCCGCCCTGCGCCGTGCGGCGCGCCGACAGCACCGCCGTCAGTGCCCCCAGCCCGGCCATGCCCAGATAGGCAAATCGCCAGGACAGCTTCTCCACCCGTTCGGCCAGCAGCTTCCAGCTGGCAAACGCGAACACGAAAGCGGCGAGGACTGAATCGTTGATGTCCCAGAAGGTGATCTTCACGTCCAGGTGCTCGATGGTCGAATAGGCGTTCTGCGGATCGCCGCCCAGGAACACATAGCGCACCATGCCGAACAACTCGCGCGCCACGATGCACACCAGCATCAGCACGATCAGGGTCTTGAGATCCTTTTCGGTCTTGATCACCGTGAGCAGCAGCGCCACCAGCATGCCCTGCCAGAAGATGTTGATGACCCCGCGCCCGTAAAAGTCCAGCAGAAAGGGATGATCGGGATCGAAGAAACCCACCAGCACATGGCCCAGGAACACCAGCGCAAAGCCGAGGTAGAACTTCATCAGCGGCCCGAGCGGCTCGCGGTTGCGGAAGAACAGCCGCCCGTACAGCACCGCCATCAGCCAGGTGCCGAAGATCATCATGTCGAGGAAGGAGAAGAAAAAGGTGCGGGTGCCCTTCACGTACACGATCGAGGCATTGGCCGCGTCCTCCAGGCCATAGCTCGATGACTGCGGGAACAGCATCAGGATCGCCACGTACAGCAGCACGATCAGGCGCGGCCACACCAGCGCGGCGCCCATGGCCAGCACCATGCCGACCAGCGCGGCCAGCAGGGTGCCGGCGGGCACACCGTAGCCAATGATGTAGGGCAGGATATCGCTCACGTCGTATGTCTCCGTTCAATGCGCCCCGCCAGCCCCGCCTCGTACACCGCCAGGATGGCCGGCAGGCGCTGCCGCACGTCGGCGGCAGCGCTCACCGCCCGGGCCGGCGCGCTGCGCTGTACCTGGGCCAGATCGGCCACCAGCGCGCGCATGTCGTGGAACAGGCGCAACTGGCCGGGCGTCTGCTCGTAGGCCGCCAGTTCGGGCGTGCCGCCGCGCGCCAGCGCATACACCGGCCGGCCGAGCGCCAAGGCTTCAAGAGTAGTTGTGCCAAAAGGTTCCTCCCAAATAGAAGGCACGACGCAGGCATCCGCCCGCGCGGTGGCGCGCAGCACGGCCGCCAGCGGCTGCCAGCCGGAAAAGCGCACGCCGCGCGGCGCATGGCGTGCGCGCACGTTGTCGAGGTCGGGGCCGTCGCCCGCCACCGTGACTTCGCAGCGCTGCAGGAATGCATCCGGCAAGGCATCCAGAAATGCGGCAAAACCCTTGGCCGCATCCACCCGGCCCGCGAGGAAGATGCGGGGACGCGGGGACGCATCCGGTTCTGGCGCTGCGGCATCGAGTTGCCGCCGCAAGTCGGCGGCGTCGATGAAGTTATGGATGACGTGCGCACGCAGTGGCGCAGGCCCGATCACCTCGCGGAAGCGGGTTTCGAGGAACCGCGACACGAAAATCGCCTGGTGCCGGGTAAAGGCGACACGCGCCTGGTCGCGCAGCGAGCGCACGGCCTGCGCACTGACATGGGCTTGCAACGCGTTGGGCCTGGGCGTGGCGCAGGCGGCGCACGCGGCGGGATCGCGTTCGGCGCAGGGCCGGTTGTCGCGGAAGCGGATTTTGGTGATGCATTCCGACCCCTGGTCGTGCAGGGTGTGGACGAAATTGACGCCTTGCGGCACCAGCGCACCCAGCATCGGGAAATGTCCGTGGTAATGAATCGCGTCCCAGTCCAGCCCGCGGCGCTGGATGGCCTGCCAGACGCGGCGCGCCATGTGCGCCCGGCGCAGGGGATTGAACACGCCCATGACGTGTTCCTTCCAGCCCGTGCCGGCGAAGTCGATGTCGGCATGCAGCACGCCGTTGAAAGCGTTGTTGCCTTCCACGCCGGCCGCGCGGACGCGCCCGAGCATTTCGACCTGGTGGCCGGCTTCGAGCAGGGTGTTGCCCAGGAGGACGGCATGCTTGCCGGCGCCGCCGAGCTGGGCGACGGGCAGATCTTCGCTGACGAGCAGGATTCTCATGCCGATATCCCCGGACGGGCGCCGCGCAGGCGGGCAAGCAGGGCGGCGCGGTCCGCCACGCGGAAAACGAACAGCCAGGCAAACGCTATCAGCAGCACGCCCTCGATGATGAGCACGCCTGCTGTCTGCATCGGAGACAGCGGCGCATGCCCGCGCGTTGCACCCCAGAACGCGAGCGCGCCGAGGAGCAGCGGCAAGGCAGGCGCCACGACCACGCGCAGATAGTCGCGCAGGGGAACCGGCACGCTGCGGCCGTGCACGTAAACGAGAAACAGACTCGCCATGACGACTGCCGTGGCGACTTGCGCGTACGCTGCACCGATCACGCCCTGCTGGGCGACCAGCAGGAAAGTCAGGCTGACGCCAAGCGTGGCGCGACTGATGGCAAATCCGCCCGTGATGTGCGGCCTGCCCAGGCCGTCATTGACCAGCGAGGGGGCATTGGTCAGCGAATCGACAAGCGCGGCCACGGTAATCAGCAGCAGCACCTGCGCCCCGTTTTCCGCCATCGTCGGCCCAATCCAGTACAGCAGGATTTCATGCGCCAGCGTGATGAGCAGCACCGCCAGGGCGCAGTTGATGAAGAACACATAGCGCGCGGCGTACAGGTACAGCTCGCGCAAACGCTCGGTTTCCTGCCGCGCGGCTAATGCGCTGGCAACGGGGAACATGACGCCGCCGAGTCGATAGGTCAGCGAGAACACCCGGTTGACCAGCATGAAGGGCACGGCGTAGTAGGTGAGCGCGCTCATGGAGGTGAGCGCGCCGAGGATGAGCTTGTCGCCCTGCGCGTAGGCCACCATGGCGAGCCGGCTGAGGTAGGCGAAGCCGCTGAATTTGCCCAGCGCCGCGAGCGTTGCCCGGCCGGGCAGTTCGAAGGCGACATCCGGCAGCAGGCGTCGGATCATCCAGACCAGAACGCCGATGTTGAGCACGCTGGCGGCCACGCGCACCGCCACGATTTCGACGATGCCGTAGCCAAGCCACAGGACGAACACCGTGGCCAGCGGTGCAAGGATGCCGAAAAAGGATTCCGCCGCCGCCGACTGGTCGTAGCGGCGGATCGCCTGCGGCACGCTGTTGAGGTACACCTGCATCTGGCCGAACAAAAAGCCGAATGCTGCAATGCCGAGGGCTAGTCCGATTTCATCCTGCAAGGCTTCGGGGATCGCGAATACGCGATGCACCAGGGTGTCAGACAGCAGCAGAACCAATGCGCACCCGACTGCGCCGATGAGCACGTACAGGGTGAAACCGCCGGTGAGGGTCTGATTGCGCAGGCGAACATTGCCGGTGGCATGGTGCTCGGCCACGTACTTCACCGACCCCGCGGTGATGTTGAGGTCGATGATGGCGAAGTAGCCGATGATCGCGGTAATGAGTATGAGCGCACCGTAGCTGTCGTCGCCCAGCGTGTTGACCACGTAGGGCGTTGTCAGCAGAGTGACAACCGCAGGCAGCACGCCGCCCATGAAATTGGCGAGGCCGTTGCGTAGGGTTTCGTACTTCATGGCGAATGCCGCCTAGGGGTTGGCGTGTATTGCCTTGCGCATCTGGATAACCGCATTGACCAGCCGCGGCGCCTCTGCACTGGAAATACTCAACTTGCTGGCGGCGAGTGTCCTTTCGATAGGCAGGCCGCTTATCCGGGCAAATGTCCGGATAAGCCGAAGCAGCAACTTTGCCAGTGGCTTACCGCGCATCGGCCCCCATTCCAAATAGTCAATCGAAAGCAGCGAGGGAATTTCGGAAATGTACGCAACGTCGGCATTCTCGTAGCGTGTTTTATCAAGGAGTTGCCCCAAGGTATGCGCGCTGTATTCCCGCGCATAAAACTGTTTATCCTGTTGAGCAGCTGTCCGTTCATAAACATCGCCATATACATAGACGACGTTCGGCTTTTCCTTGCATGGCGTAGTAAGAATCACACTGCCGCCTTGCTTGAGAATGCGCTTGATCTCGCTCAGCGCCAGCGCATCGCCGCCTTCTTCAGGATAAACATGTTCGAGAACAGAGATACTGAATATTTCATCGAAACTCTCATCAGGAAAGGAAAGCTGGCGCAAGTCCTCCTTGCTGATCGTCAGGTTATCCAGGCCGAGTTCTGAGCGAATCCGTTCGAAAGGCTGGACTTCGTAATCGGCATAATTGATGTATTGAAACTGCACATCCGGGTTCCTGGCAGCCAAAGCAAACGTGAGCCACTGCGGCCCACCGGCATCAAGCACCCGGCTTCCAGGTTTCAGTTTCAGGCCCGATAGAACCGCACCAAATTCTGCATATCGCATGTAATCGATCGGGCTTTTTGCACGATGTGCCGAAGTGCGACGCATTTCTCCGTCCACGCCCACGCTCTCGGCAACCCGACGCGCTTGCGTACGAATTGTTGCTTCGTATACACCAACTTCAGCCAGCAAATTTTGATCAAGGGCCATGTCTAAACTTTCAGAACTTACGGCTGCACAGCAGATGACGAGTGCGGCTCATTTGTCGACTTGGCTCGACCATGTCAGGTCTTCAGAAAATCCCGGTACGCGACGGCCAGGCCGGTTTGCATATCGGTCTTCGCCTGCCACCCCATCGCATTGAGCCGGCCCACGTCCATCAGCTTCCTCGGCGTGCCGTCGGGTTTGGTCGCATCGAATTCCAGCCTGCCCGCGTAGCCCACCGTCGCCGCCACGGCTTCCGCGAGTTCGCGGATCGTGATGTCGTGCCCCACGCCGATGTTCACCAGCGGGGCCAGGCCGTCGTTGCGGTCCTGCCCCAGCAGCGGCACGAACCGTTCGTCGGGCAGGTTCATCAGGTAGACGCAGGCGTCGGCCATGTCGTCGCTGTAGAGGAATTCACGTTTGGGGGTCCCTGTTCCCCAAACCGTCACGCTCGGCGCGTTCGCCAGCTTGGCTTCGTGAAAGCGGCGGATCAGCGCGGGGATGACGTGGGAGTTTTCCGGGTGGTAGTTGTCGCCGGGGCCGTAGAGGTTGGTCGGCATCACGGCGAGGTACTGGGTTTTGTACTGGCGGTTGTACGCCCAGCACATTTCGATGCCGGCGATTTTCGCCAGCGCATACGGGCGGTTGGTCGGCTCCAGTTCGCTGGTGAGCAGGTGTTCTTCCTTCATCGGCTGCGGCGCGAGCTTGGGGTAGATGCAGCTGGAGCCGAGGAAGAGCAGGCGCTTGACGCCGGTTTTGTGGGCGGCGTGAATGATGTTGGTCTGGATCGCGAGGTTGTCGCGGATGAATTCGGCGGGGTAGGTGTTGTTGGCATGGATGCCGCCCACCTTGGCCGCCGCCAGGAAAACATGGTCGGGCTTTTCGGCCGCGAAGAAGGCTTCCACGGCCGCCTGGTGGGTGAGGTCGAGTTCGGCGTGGGTGCGGGTGACGAAGTTCGCGTGCCCGCGCGCCTGCAGGTTGCGCACGAGCGCCGAGCCCACCAGCCCGCGGTGGCCTGCCACATAAATTTTCGATTCAGGGGTCACGTCATCTCCCCGAAGCAACCGGGCCGGTCATCCCGAAACCGCAGCCGCGCCTGCGGAGCCGCCTCGCCGGTCCCGTGCCGTCAATCCGTGCTTGCATCATGCCCGCCTCCGCCAATCGCCCTCTGCGCCGCTGCCGGACATGAGGACGCCGGCCCATTCGTTGTTGTTGCCCCAAGACGGCACGCTTGCTTGTGTGCGTTGTCGTCCGCCCGAGTGGCACAAATTTACCATGATTCCCGGGCGCCTGCCGGCCACCGGCAGGCGCAAGCCCCATCCCACGCAGCCGCGCCCCCCGTGCTCGCGCGCCACGCAGCGCACGCCGGGCCCGGCCCCCCTGGGAGAGCCCGAACAAGCCGTCGTTGCGAGTCGCGCAGCGATGCGGCAATCCAGAAGGCGCTTGTCGATCAAGAAGCCGGATTGCTTCCCGCCACGGCCTTCGGCCTCGTGGCCAAAGGCAACGGCGCTCGCAATGGTCCATATCCATAGGGGGACTTGTTCAGGTGGGCTTCCCTAGTTCAGCCCCGACACGCCCTTGCTGATCGCCTCGGCGTCGGCATCGGGCGCGGCTTCGGGCGCGGCATCGGCGGCCTTCTTGGCCGCTGCGGCCGGCGCCGCCGCGGCAGCGGGCGCCTTGCCGGCGTCGGCGAACTCGCCCAGGTATTCGACCTGGGCCGCAGCCTTCAAGGCCTCGACCT
>JBFMET010000026.1:0-37882 GCA_040753235.1 Pseudomonadota bacterium | reverse complement strand
AGCCCCTAGCCCCTAGCCCCTAGCCCCTAGCCCCTAGCCCCTAGCCCCTAGCCCCTAGCCCCTAGCCCCTAGCCCCTAGCCCCTAGCCCCTAGCCCCTAGCCCCTAGCCCCTAGCGCCATGCCCCTCCACCTCGAATTCGGCTACGCCACCGCGACCGGCCCGCGCGAACGCAACGAGGACTACGGCGGCTTCGTCGAGCCGGCCGACGCGCAGCTCGCCGCCACCAAGGGCATGCTCGCGGTCGTCGCCGACGGCGTCTCGGGCGGCGCGCACGGCCGCGAGGCGGCCGAGACCGCGGTGCGCAACCTGCTCGCCGATTACTACGCCACGCCAGATACCTGGGAGGTCCCGCACGCGCTCGGTACCGTGCTGTCTGCGATCAATCGCTGGCTCACCGGACAGAGCGCGTCGCGCCATGAAGCCGGCGGCATGGCGACGACCCTGACCGCGCTGGTGCTGCGCGGCCGCCGTTTCCACTACGCGCACGTCGGCGACAGCCGTCTGTACCGCCTGCGCGGCGAAGCGCTGGAACAGCTGACCGTCGACCACGTCTGGGAGACGCCCGGCATGTCGCATGTGCTGAAGCGCGCGCTCGGCCTCGACACTCACGTGCTGCCCGATTTCGGCGACGGCGAGCTGGCTGCGGGCGACGCCTTTCTCGTCGTCTGCGACGGCGTGTGGGAGCCGCTTGGCCAGCTCGAATTGCACAAGCTCCTGAAGCTGCACGACAGCCCGCAGCGCGCCGCCGCGGCGCTGGTCGGGGCGGCGCACGCACGCGGCGGGCAGGACAACGCGAGCGCGCTGGTGGTGCGCGTCGTTGCTATCGGCGATGCCGAGACGCCGCTCATCGAGACGCACGACCTGCCGCTGCCGGGCAAGCTGCAGCCGGGCGCGCGGCTCGACGACTTCGTCATCGAAGGCGAACTGCACAGCGGGCGCGACACCCTGATCTACCGTGCGCGCCACGAAAAGACCGGCCAGCGCTGGGCGCTCAAGACGCTGCAGCCGGTGCTCGCGGGCGACGCCGAGGCGGCGTCGCGCCTGCTTGCCGAGGAGTGGTTCCTCAAGCGCGTCCACTCGCATTACTTCCCCGAGGTGCTGGCGCTGCCGGGGCGGCAGTTCCTGTATTTCGCCGTGCGCCACTTCGAGGGCGCGACGCTGCAGGACAAGCTCGACGCCGGCCAGCATTTCTCCGCGGTCGAAGCCGTCACCCTCGGCATCCGCGTGCTGAAGGGGCTGGCCGCGCTGCACCGCCTCGACATCGTTCACCGCGACCTCAAGCCCGCCAACCTGCACCTCGACAATGAGGGCAAGCTGCGCATCCTCGATCTGGGCGTGGCGCGCTGCCCCACGCTCGACGCGCGCGAAGACCACGCCCAGCCAGGCACCCCCAGCTTCATGGCGCCCGAACTGTTCGGCGGCGCCGAAGCCGGCGTGCAGAGCGACCTCTACGCCGTCGGCGTCACCCTCTATCACCTGCTCACCCGCCGCTATCCCTACGGCGAAATCGAGCCCTTCCAGCATCCGCGCTTTGGCGAGCCGGTACCGCCGGTGCGCTATCGCCCCGATCTGCCGCCCTGGCTGGAAAACGTTCTGCTCAAGGCCGTCGCACGCGACTCCGCGCAACGCTTCGAAACCGCCGAGGAAATGCTGCTCGCGCTGGAACGCGGCGAAGCCAACCCCCTGCTGCGCCGCCGTGCGCCGCTGATCGAGCGCTCGCCGGCCGGCGCCTGGCCGCTCGTGGCGGCGGTCTCGATCACCTTGAACGTGCTGTTGCTGTTTCTGCTGCTGGCGAGCTGAGTGCTCAAAGCGGGGCGCTACGGAAAAGAACGCGTATCGAGCCCGAGTAGCTGGTTGGAGGGGTGAGGTAAACACGGATGGCCTCAATATCGCGAAGAAGCTTTTTCTTTGCAGTTCATCGTTTCACCTACCGTTTGCCGTATCTCTCAGCAAACAGCCTGAGCGCAATCAAATACGTGATGGCAACGACGAACGCCAGCCCAGCCCCGAAGCCCGGCAAGCAAACACGGCTCATGCTGCCCCGCAGCTACCCCCCACTCAGCGCCTGAAAAATGTAGAGGGTCGCACCCTCCGGCACGCGGTCGGAAAGAGTTTTGCGGTCGACCACGACGGTGTCGTTGACGCTGATGATGACGTGCCGGCGCAGCGCGCCGCGTTCGTCGAGCACGTAATCGGAGAATCCCGGGGCGAGTGCGTCGACCGCGCGCAGGACGTCGGCGACCGAGCCGGCCGGCACCTGGAGGGTGCGGTTTTCCAGCGCCGGAAAGTAACGGTACAGGTGCGGGGTCATTTCCACCGTGGGCATGGCGTTCAGCCGAAGCGGACCGAGTACACCGGCGGGAAGTGATGGCCCAGGCATTGCCAGGTTTCGCCGCGGTCTTCGGAGAGGTAGACGTTGCCGGTGGTGCTGCCGAAGCACAGGCGGTCGCCGGAAACGTCGAGGGCGTGTCGCAGCACGATGTCGTAGGCGTTTGCCTGCGGCAGGCCGCTGCGGAAGGCTTGCCACGATTGTCCGCCGTCGGTGGTGCGCGCGACGCACACGCCGCCGCCGATGGCCATGCGCTCGGAGTCGGCGCGGGCGGGGACGACCCAGGCGGTGCGGCCGTCATGCGCGTCGACGGCGATGGGGAAGCCGAAATGCACGCCGGCATCGGGCTGGCTGACTTTTTTCCAGCTCGCCGCGCCGTCGTCGCTGTAGAACACGCCGCAGTGGTTCTGCTGCCACAGATGCGCCGGCTGCGCCGGACAGCCGGCGACGCAATGCGGGTCGTGCCCCCATTCCGCTTCCGGGTTCGGCATGTAGTCGTTCAGCAGGCCGCGGTTGCGCCCGCTCCAGGTCTGGCCGCCGTCGGTGGTTTCCAGCACGCCGGCGGACGACACCGCGACGTGCAGATGCAGCGGGTCGCGCGGGTCGACGACGATGGAATGGATGCCGGGCTCGAACACGCCGTAGTCGATGCTGGCCGGCGTGCCGCCCCAGCGTGTCTCGCTGGTCGCCTCGCCGGCGAAGAGGTCGCCGCCCCGGCTTTCGTGGTTCCACAGCGGGCGGTTGAGTGCCCAGGTGTCGCCGCCGTCGTCGCTGACGAAGAGGCCGCCGGGGAGGGTGCCGGCATACAGCCGGCCGGGCGGGTCGGCGCTGCCGAACGCCAGCGTCCAGATCTTGTAGACGGTCGCGTCCCTGTACTCGGGCAGCCCCGCGGGCGCTGCCGGGTCGAAATCCGGCGTCGGCAGGTACTGGACGATGTGGCGCGCGCCAGCAGGATATTTCAGCGACGACACGTCTTCCCAGGTGGCGCCGCCGTCGCGCGAGCGCGACAGCTTGGGCCCCCAGTGGCCGTGATCGAGCGACGCCCACAGAGTGCCGTCGCGCGGGTCGCGCGCCGCGTAGCACACGGGAATGCCCGGGTGTTCGATGGGCCGCGGGGCCCAGCCGGCATTCGAGCGATCAAGAATGACGGTGCCCTTGCGCGTGCCGAGCAGAAGCATGTTCGACATGAGTTTGTCCTCTTGTGCGTTTGCGTGGTGTGCCGGCTTCTCACCCCCCAATACCGCGTGCCTGCCGACTTGAATCAGCGTAGTCGGAGGCTGGATTTATTCAATGCAAACGATGTCTGCGGGCGGCACCGCGCCCGAAATGAAAAAGCCCGCCATTGATGACGGCGGGCTGTGGATGCGGGAGGCGTGGTCGGCGGGCGGCGACTCAAGCCGCTTCCTTGGGCCGCATCTGCCGGCTGTAGAGGAATTCGAGCACGCGGCTGCGCAGGTCGTGGTACTTCGGTTCGTGCGCGAGCGCGAGGCGGTCGCGCGGGCGCGGCAGATCCACGTCCAGCACCTCGCCGATGGTCGCGGCCGGGCCGTTGGTCATCATCACGATGCGGTCGGACAGCAGCACCGCCTCGTCCACGTCGTGGGTGACCATGATGACCGTGCTCTTCGTCGCAGCGACGATCTTCATCAGCTCGTCCTGCAGGTGGGCGCGGGTGAGCGCGTCGAGCGCGCCGAAGGGCTCGTCCATCAGCAGCACCTTGGGCTCCATCGCCAGCGCGCGGGCGATGCCGACGCGCTGCTTCATGCCGCCGGAGATTTCGCCCGGCAGCTTGCTGGCGGCGTGGGTGAGGCCGACCAGTTCCAGGGCGGCGGCGGTGCGCGCCTTCAACTGCTTCTTCGATTCGGTCGCACCGAACACCTTTTCCACCGCGAGGTAGACGTTCTCGAAGGATGTGAGCCAGGGCAGCAGCGAATGGTTCTGGAACACCACCCCGCGCTCGGGGCCCGGGCCCTTGATTTCCTTGTTGGCGAGCAGCAGCACGCCGTCGGTGGCGTCGAGCAGGCCGGCGACGAGGTTGAGCAGCGTCGACTTGCCGCAGCCCGAGTGGCCGATCAGCGCGACGAACTGCCCCTGGTCGATGTGGAGGTCGATGCCGGTGAGCGCGGTGAACTTGCCCTTCTTGGTGTGGAAGGTCATGCCGGCGTTTTCGATCTGGACGTAGCTTTGCATTTGTGACTCCTTGGTGTGGATCTGAGGGCTGCGATTCAGGATTTAGGGGCTAGGATTTAGGATCTAGGGGCGGTGCGGCTTCGCCGCGCCACATTCCCTAACCCCTAGCTCCTAGCTCCTAGTCCCTCAGTCGTAACTAAACCGCTTGGCCACCAGCATCAGCGCCTGCTCGAGCAGCAGCCCGACAATGCCGACGACGAAGATGGCGATGATGATGTGGGCGACGTTGAGGTTGTTCCATTCGTCCCACACCCAGAAGCCGATGCCGACGCCGCCGGTGAGCATTTCGGCCGCGACGATGACGAGCCAGGCGACGCCGATGGCGAGGCGAACGCCGGTGAGCACGTAGGGCAGCACGGCGGGGAACAGGATCTTGGTGAAGACCTTGAGCTCCGACAGGTTGAGCACGCGCGCGACGTTCATGTAGTCCTGCGGGATGCGCTGCACGCCGGCGGCGGTGTTCAGCACCATCGGCCAGATGCTGGAGATGAAGATCACCCAGATCGACGCCGGCTCGGCCTTCTGCAGCACCAAGAGGCCGATCGGCAGCCAGGCGAGCGGGGAGACCGGGCGCAGGATGCTGATGATGGGCGAGAGCATCTGGTTGAGGAAGGCGAAGCGCCCGATCATGAAGCCGAGCGGGATGCCGATGGCGGCGGCGAGGCCGAAGCCGATGCCGACGCGGTACAGCGAGTTGAGGATGTTCCAGCCGATGCCCTGGTCGTTCGGCCCGTTGTCATAGAACGGATCGGAAAACAGCTCGACCGCGGCGCCCCAGGTTTCGACGGGGCCCGGGATCTTGCCGCCGGTGTTGGCGATCAGCGCCCACAGCGCGACGAACAGCGCCATGCCCAGGATCGGCGGGATGGTGGCCTTGAAGAAAGCCGCCACGCCTTCGAGGAAGCGCTTGCCGCCTTCGGTTTCGAAGTAAGGCGTGCGCCGCGCGGGCAGCGCGGGTTCGTTCGCGGCGGCGGCGAGTGGCTCGGTTTCCGGCGCGGCCAGGACTTCTGACAGGCCTCGGTCGTTCAATGTGACTGCGTTCATGTGTGTGCTCCTAGTGCGGTAAGTCCCGTCATTGCGAGCCGCGAAGCGGCGTGGCAATCCAGTCGTGGCGTGGGCCCATAAGCCGGATAGCCGTGCTGCGCAATGACGAGCCACTCACCGAAGCGAAAGTCGGGTCGTGCAAAACCGCCCCGCCGTCATCGCGAGGCCGAAGGCCGTGGCGATCCAGATCTGGTCGGCTGCGTGGATCCTCTGGTTTGCTTCGGCTGCGCTTGCAATGATCTCTCCGGGGTCAGGCCTTGATCCTGAAGCTGTCGGCGTACCTGGCCGGGTTGGTGCCGTCCCACACCACGCCGTCGATCAGCTTGCTCGACCGCATGTCGGACTTCGGCAGCGGCGTCTTGGTCATCGCGGCGGCCTGCTTGTAGATGTCGATGCGGTTGACCTTCTTCGCCACGGCGAGGTAGTCGGGGTGATCCTTCAGCAGGCCCCAGCGCTTGTGCTGGGTGAGGAACCACATGCCGTCGGACAGGTAGGGGAAGCCGACCGTGCCGCCGTTGTAGAACTTCATGTAGTTGGGGTCGGACCACTTCTTGCCGATGCCGTTGTCGTACTGGCCGAGCATGCGGTCCTCGATCGAGTCGAAGTCGGTGTTGACGTAGGACTTGGCCGAGATGACCTTGGCCACTTCGGAGCGGTTCTTCATGTCGTCGATGTACTTCGACGCGTCGAGGATCGCCGCGGTCATTGCGCGCGCGGTGTTGGGGTACTGCGCGACGAAATCGGCGCTGGTACCGAGCACCTTCTCCGGATGGTCCTTCCAGATGTCCTGCGTGGTGACGGCGGTGAAACCGATGTTGTCGCGGATCGCGCGCGCGCCCCACGGCTCGCCGACGCAGAAGCCGTCCATGTTGCCGACGCGCATGTTGGCGACCATCTGCGGCGGCGGCACGGTGATGTTCTTGACGTCGCGGAAGGGGTCGACGCCGTAGGTGGCAAGCCAGTAGTACAGCCACATCGCGTGGGTGCCGGTGGGAAAGGTCTGGGCGAAGGTGTATTCGCGCGGCTCGGCCTTTACCAGTTTGGCGAGCGAGGCGCCGTCGACCGCGCCCTTGGCCTTGAGCTGGTTGGAGAGCGTGATCGCCTGCCCGTTGTGGTTGAGGCTCGCAAGCACTGCCATGTCTTTCTTCGGCCCGCCGATGCCGAGCTGCACGCCGTAGATCAGGCCGTACAGCACGTGCGCGGCGTCGAGCTCGCCGTTGACCAGCTTGTCGCGCACCGCCGCCCAGGAAGCTTCCTTGGACGGTGTGATGGTGATGCCGTATTTCTTGTCGAAGCCCTTCACCGACGCCATCACCACCGAGGCGCAGTCGGTCAGCGGAATGAAGCCGATGTTGAGGTTGGGCTTTTCCGGGGCGTCGGAGCCGGCGGCCCAGGCGCCCTGGCGCACGCCCGGCGGCACCAGCGCCATCAGCGCGGCGGCGACGGAAAGTTGGGTGGTCTTTTTCATGAAATCGCGCTTGCTCGGGTCGAGTACAAGAGGCTTGTCCTGGGTGTCGCTCACGGTGTTCTCCAAAAAAAAAGCGTCGCCTGCGAGGGCGGACGCCTTTGTCCATTGCCAGATCAGTCGAGGGTCTATCCGAAAGCCGCATCGTTGCGGCTGTTCAGTCAGGGATTAGCAACGGCTGTGCCAGCTAATTAAAAGCCTTGTGCGGCAAGGCCTTGATGGATGGAAGCTGCGTTTTCAGAGCGGCGCGGAGCAGGCTCGAGCGCACTGCCGCGGTGCGGATTGCCGGCGTTGCGCACCATTTGAAATGCCGCACCCTGGGAATGCGCTGATTCATGCCGTCATTGCGAGGCGCAGCCGAAGCAATCCAGAACACCCGTGCGCTACTGGAATGCGGGCCCGGGCAGCCTGTGCAAGGTGTTGAGAACCAGGGTGACGCATAGGCCACCCATCCCGCCTGCCTTCTGGATTGCTTCGGCTGCGCCTCGCAATGACGGCCGGATGGCATATCGCGCGGCGCGACGCACGTGGCGATCGGCGCCCGCTGATATTGCCGGGACGCGTGCCCGATGGGGAGGCGGGATTGCTGAATGACGCCGACCGCCATGGGCTGTAACCCGTGCGGTTGTTCACGCGTCGCGACGCGTGCAGGGAGGGTTTTTGAATCGGCTCGGGTCAGGTCTTTTGCAGAATCTGCCGCGCGATGTCGGCGAGTTTCATGCCGCGGTCCATCGCCGCGCGCCGCATCTCGCGGTAGACCTCGGGCTCGGACGCGCCGGTCTGCTTGATCAGCGCCGCCTTGGCCTGGTCGATGAGCTTGCGCTCGGAGAGTTCGAGGCGGGTCTGCTCCAGCTGGTCGTGCAGCGCCTGGAAGGCCTCGAAGCGCGACACCGCGACGTCGAGGATGGGGCGCAGGCGCGCCGGGTCGAGGCCGTCGACGACGTAGGACGTCACGCCCGCCTGCGTCGCCGCGCGGATCGCCTCCGGGCTGCCGTCGCCGGTGAACATCACGATCGGGCGCGGGCAGTCCTGGTTCGCCACGCAGATGTGCTCCAGCGTATCGCGGTCGGGCGAGTCCTGCGCGATGATGACCACGTCGGGCTTCAGCGCCTGCACCTGCGCGTCGAGGCTGCGCGCCGAATTCAGCGTGGCCGCGACCACGCAGCCGGCCGCTTCCAGCGCCGGCACCAGCATCGCCAGCCGCTCGGGCTGGTTTTCAACAATCAGTACTTTCATGGTGTGTCCGTTTCATCGTCCGGCATCTCCTAAAAAAAGCGGCCTCCGAAGAGGCCGCGAAGTCGGAGGAGACTGCCTGAGCAACCTGGCCTTGCGGTTTGGATACTCAATCAAGCTATAGCAGGTGCCGTGCCAGATTGAAGATTCGTTTTCCATCAAGGGCTTGCGTGATTCGTGTGCCCCGGTCACCGCTGCCGCGATGCGCGCGCGTGGTGCACGGCGTGCCAAAACGGAATCAAAACGGGGCATCGGCCACCCCGGGGTCAGCCCCGGCGTCTTGCCGTGCCCGCGCGCTTGTCAGGCATCGGAGGTCGGCCCATGCCGATCGATGATGGAGGTCCGGGTAATGCGGATGACTGTGGGTCATGACTTCGTGCCGATGCCAGTGGCTGTGCGGCTCGCGGCCGTCCCACTCGAAGTCGTGCGCGTGCGGGTGGTGCGCATCGTGGACATGCGGGTGGGCATGCGCCAGCGGCTCGTGCGTGTGCAGGTGCGCGTGGCGTTCGGTGAGATGCAGCCATACGCCGAGCGCCATCAGGCCGGCGGCGATCCAGAACGGCGCCGGCGCGGGCTCGCCGAGCAGCAGAATGGCGATGGCCGCGCCGATGAAGGGCGCGGTCGAGAAATAGGCGCCGGTGCGCGCGGTGCCGAGGCCGCGCAGCGCCAGCACGAAGAGCACCAGGCTCAAACCATAACCCGCGAGCCCGACCAGCATCGCTGCCCCCGCGGTCGGCAGCGCGGGCAGCGCCGCGCCCGCGAGCAGGCCGAGGCCGGTGTTGACCGCGCCGGCGGTCCAGCCCTTGGCGCCGGCGATGAACAGCGCGTCCGAGCCGGACACGCGGCGCGTGAGGTTGTTGTCGATGGCCCAGCACAGGCAGGCGGCGGCGATGGCCATGAGGCCGACCCCATCCTGCGGCGGACTGGCCGCGGTGGGCCACGCGAGCGCGACGCCGCCGGCGACGATGAAGAGCATGCCGAGCACGATGCGACGGTCGGCATTCTCCCTGAACACGACCCAGGCGAGCACCGCGGTGAACACGGCCTCGAGGTTGAGCAGGAGCGAAGCCGGCCCGGCATCGGTGCGGGTGAGGCCGAACACCAGCAGCGCAGGCCCCAGAACGCCGCCAAAAAGAATCGCGCCGGCGAGCCAGCGCCATTCGCCGGGCGCGAGCCCGCTCGTCTTCCAGCCGCGATCGCGCAGCAGGCGGATCGTCGCCAGACCGAGGCCGCTGCCCAGATACAGCAGGCCCGCCAGCAACAGCGGCGGCAATTCGCCGACCAGCAGCTTGACCAGCGGCGTGCTGGCGCCGAACAGCGCGGCGGCGGCCAGCGCCGGCCAGACGGCCGCGTGCAGCGCGATCATGATGAGCGGCGTCGGCGCCCCGGGCTCACTTCAGGTTGAAGGTGGCCTTGGCCGGGGGCTTGCCGGGCAGGGTGGCGGTGACGATCACCCGCACGCCGACGCCGACCTTGAAGCTGCCCTTCGCGACCAGGCGGTTCTCGCCGGCCGGCTCCAGCTTGACCGCGATCTTCTCGCTGCCGGCGTAGATCACGGCTTCCGCCGTGACACCCTGGGTGGAAACCGGCTTGCCGTGGTCGTTGAGGTAGAGCGTCATCGAATCCGGCTTGGCGACCAGCTCGTAGGCGATGTTCCTGACCTCGCGGACCACGCCGCCGTATTTCGGCCCGTGGTCGTGGCCGGCGCCCGCCAGCGCGGGCGCGGCATGGAGGCTCGCGGCAAGCGATGCGACGGCGAGCAGGGAGAGGCGGGACGATTTCATGGTGGGTTCCTTTCGGGTTGAGAAGCTCATGCAGGGTTGATGCTTTCGACGGCACGACGATGCGCAGCGCCGCCCTTTTCCAGCAATTGATGGATGGCGCCGAAGCGCAGGTAGAGCGCGGGCACGACGATCATGTTCAGCACCGTCGAGCTTAGCAGGCCGCACAGGATGACCACCGCCATCGGCGCCTGGATTTCGCTGCCCGGCTGGCCGGCGGCGAGCGCCAGCGGCACCAGGGCAAGGCCGGCGGCGAGCGCGGTCATCAGGATCGGCACCAGCCGTTCTTCGGCGCCGCGCTTCACCGCTTCGGCCGCGTTCGTCACGCCTTCGTGCTCCACCAGGTGGTGGATGTGCGAGATCATCATCACGCCGTTGCGGGTGGCGATGCCGAACAGGGTGATGAAGCCGATGATCGACGCCACCGACAGCACGCCGCCGGCGGCGAACACGCCGATCACCCCGCCGATCATCGCGAGCGGCAGGTTGAGCATGACCAGGAGCGCATCGCGCGCGGTGCGGAAGGCGATGAAGAGCAGCAGGAAAATGCCCACCGTTACCGCCACGCCCAGCACCAGCAGCGTGCGCGAGGCCGCCTCGGCGCTTTCGAACTGGCCGCCGTACTCGATGTGGTAGCCGGCGGGCACGGTGACCCCCGCCGCCACCGCCTTGCGAATGTCGGCGACCACGCTGGCGAGGTCGCGCCCGGCGACGTTGGCCATCACCACCATCTTGCGCTGCACGTTCTCGCGGCTGATCGAGTAGGGCGCGCGGTCGTTGCGGATGTCGGCCAGCGCGGAGAGCGGCAGGCGCGCGCCGTCGGCGGTGGTGATGAGGGTGGCGCGCACCGCGTCGATGCTGGCGCGCGTCGACGGGTCGAAGCGCAGCACCAGGTCGAAGCTGGCCTGGCCCTGCTGCACGCGGTCGACCGGCATGCCGGAGAATGCGGTCTCGATCGCCTCCGACACTTCCCGCATCGACAACCCGTGCTGCGCCAGCGCCGCGCGGTCGAAGCGGAGGGTGAGGAAGGGAATGTCGGTCTGCTGCTCGTCGGTGACGTCGACCGCGCCCGGGATCTCCTGCACGACGGACTTCACGCTTTCGGTCAGCCGGCGCAGTTCGCCCAGGTCCGGCCCGAAGATCTTCACCGCGATGTTGGAGCGGCTGCCCGACAGCATGTGGTCGATGCGATGCGAGATGGGCTGGCCCACCACGATCTGGGTGCCGGGCACGCTGGCGAAGTCGGCGCGCAGCGCGGCGAGGAAGTCCTCCTTGCTGCGCTCGCCCATCTTCAGCGTCACTTCCATTTCCGACGCCGACACGTCCATCGCGTGCGGGTCGCCCTCGGCGCGGCCGGTGCGGCGTGCGGTGGCGACCACCTCGGGATGCGACAGCAGGATGTTCTCCACCATGCGCCCGAGACGGTCGGACTCCGCGAGCGAGGTGCCGGGCAGCGTCGCCATGCCGACGGTGAGCGTGCCTTCGTTGAAGTCCGGCAGGAAGGCGCGGCCGGCAAAGCCCAGCGCGACCAGCGCGGCGGCCAGCGCGGCCACGCTGATGCCTGCTACCGCCTTCCAGCGCGTCAGCGTCGCGTCGAGCACGCGCCGGTAGCCGGCCTTGAGGCCGTGGATGAAGCGCGGCTCGATCGATTCGCGCACCGTCTTCGAGTTCGGCAGCCACAGCGCCGCCAGCACCGGCGTCACCGTGACCGCCACCGCGAGCGAGGCGGCGAGCGATACCACGTAGGCGAGGCCCAGCGGCGCCATCAGCCGGCCTTCGACGCCGGAGAGGAAGAACAGCGGCAGGAACACCAGCATGATGATGAGCGTGGCGAAGACGATGGAGCCCTGGATCTCGCGCGTGGCCTCGTACACCAGATGCGGCATGTTGGCCTGCTGCTCGGCGGGTTTCGCGCGGTTCTCGCGCAGCCGGCGCACGATGTTCTCCACCACGATGATGGCGTCGTCGACCAGCGCCCCGAGCGCGATGGCCATGCCGCCCAGGGTCATGGTGTTGATGGTCGCGCCCAGCGCCTTCATCGACAGCACCGTCGCCACCAGCGACAGCGGGATCGCCACCAGGCTGATCGCGGTCGCCCGCGCCGACAGCAGGAAGGCGAACACGATGGCCACCACCAGCACCGCGCCCTCGATCAGCGCCTTCATCAGGTTGTCGATGGAGACGCGGATGAAGTCGGCCTGGCGGAAGATGTGGCGCTCGATCTTCATGCCCTTCGGCAGGCCGCTCTGGATTTCTTCCAGCGTGGCGTCGAGGCGGTCGGTCAGCTCCAGCGTGTTGGCGCCGGGCTGCTTCTGGATGCCCAGCACGACCGCCGGCTTGCCGTTGTGCGAACCGACGCCGCGCGTGGGGGCGGGGCCGATGGCGACCTCGGCGACGTGGCGCACCAGCACCGGCTGTCCGGCCTGCCTGGTGACCACGGTGTCGCCGATGTCGGCCAGCGTCGTGATGCGGCCCAGGCCCTGGATCAGGTATTCCTGTCCGCCCTCGACCATGAAGCCGGCCGAGGTGTTCTGGTTGGCGGAGCGCAGGGCTTCGGCGACCTGGTCGACGGTGAGGCCGTAGGCCGCCAGCCGCTCGGGATTCAGCGTCACCTGGAACTGCTGGGTGTCGCCGCCGATCGGCAGCACTTCGGCGACGCCGGGCACCGCCAGCACGCGGCGCTTGATCACCTGCTCGGCGGTGTTCTTCAGCGCCATGCCGTCGTGCTGGTCGGAGGCCAGCGCGATGAACAGGATCTCGCCCATGATCGACGCCGCCGGCGCCATGGCGGGCGCCGGGATGTCGGCCGGCAGCGAGGCACGCGCCAGCTGCAGGCGCTCGGCCACCACCTGGCGGGCCTTGTAGAGGTCGGTGCCCCACTCGAACTCGACCGTGACGACCGACAGGCCGATCTTGGTCGACGAGCGCACCCGGCGCACGTCGGGCGCGCCGTTCAGCGCCGTCTCGATGGGAAAGGTGACGAGGTTCTCGACGTCGGTCGGCGCCATGCCGTGCGCCTCGGTGACCACGGTCACGCTCGGCGCGGTGAGGTCGGGGAAGACGTCGACCGGGGTTTTCGACGCCTGCCAGCCGCCCCAGGCCAGGATCAGAACCCCGGCGAGGACAACGAAAAGTTTATTGCGCAGCGACCACGCAATGATGTGTCCGATCATGATGTCATGCCTCCGAAGGGCCGCCCCGAGGGGGCATGACTCGCGAACGTAAGTGAGCAAAATGAAGTCATGTCATCTCCCGATCAGTGCGCATGGCCGTGGCCGATTTGCGCGGTGCCGGTCGAGGCGAGCTTGACCAGGTAGGCGCCGCGCGAGACGACACGCTGCCCCGGCGTCAGGCCCTCGAGCACCTCGACCCAGTCGCCTTCGCGCGCGCCCAGGCGCACCTGGCGCCGCTCGAAGGATTCGCCGCCGGTCATCACGAACACCACGGCGAGGCCGCCTTCGTCGAGCACGCTCGACGCCGGGATCGCCACCGCCTCGCGCGCGCCGCCGGCGAATACCTGCGCCTGCACCGCCATGCCGATGGGCAGATTGCGATCGGGCGCACTGAACTCGAACACCACCGGCACGGTGCGCGTCGTGGCATTGACCACGCCGCCGACGGCGACGAGCCTGCCGTTTGTGCCGGGCACGATCTCGACGCTGCTGCCCATGCCTGCTACGCGGAACGCGGCACCGGTCGGGCTGGCCAGCCGCGCCGCGTCGGATTCCGGCACGCGCAGTTCCAGCCACAGCGTGCTGCGGTCGGCGATATGGAACAGCAGCGCGCCTTCCTGCGCGAACGCGCCGGGCGACACGCGCACGTCCGCCAGCGTGCCGGACACCGGCGCGCGCAGCGGAATGCCACCACCGGCGCCGCCGACCTGACCGAGGCGCTGCTGCGCGGCGGCCAGTTCGGCGCGCGCCAGCGCCACGGCGGCGCGCGCCGCCAGCACGCGCTTCTCCGGCACGGCCTCCTCGCGGTACAGCGCTTCGAGCCGCGCCAGTTCCTGCTTGGCCAGATCGTGCTCGACCCCGGCCTTGCTCGCCGCGGCGCGCAGCGTCGCGAGATCGGTCTCGCCGCCCAGGCGCGGCACCAGGTAGGCGAGCAGTTGGCCTTTTTTCACCTGCTGGCCCAAACGCGGAAAGCTGCCCGCTGCCTGCACCTGACCCGCTGCTGCGGCCGTGAGCTGGGCCTCGCCGTCCGGGCGCGCGCGCAGCACGCCGGTTGCATTGACTGCGCTGCGGATCGGACGCGTGACGACTTCACTCGTGGCGAAGTCGACCTTCCACTGCTGCTCCTTGGTGAAGACTATGCCTTCGTCGTCGTGCGGCGCCGGCTCGGCGTCGGCGGCCTTGCGGTCGGCATGGACGGTGAAGGGGCCGAGTTCGTGCGTCACGCTGAATTCGGGCGTCACGACCTCGATGGACAGTTCGCGTTCGCCGGCATGCTTCGGCACCGCTTCGGGGCGGAAGATGCCGGGCTGGCTGGCCTTGTCGACGCTGAATACCTCATCGGGCCGGCCACCGCCGGTGAGGCGAACGCTGACCTTGCCGGCGGCGAGCGCCCGGAAGTCGGCGAGCGTGGTGAGGTGCGCGGCAAACGCGGATTTCTCGCCGACCACCAGCCGCGGGAATTCGACGAACAGCTCGGTGCGGTCGGTGAAATGGGTGAGCTTTTCGCCGCCGGCGCCATGGCCGTGCGCGTCCTCGGCCTCGGCTGCGGGGGGATGGCTGCCGTCGGCGGCGTGTTCGTGATCCGCCTCGCTGCAGCCGATCAGGAAGAGGGCGGCACACAGGGATGCAATAAGGGTCTTGTTCATGGAGTGACACTCCCGGTCAATAAATCAAATTCGATGCGGGCATCGCGTGCCCGCTTTTCAAGTTCGAGCGCGGTGGTTTCCGTCTCCAGCGCGCCGCGGTAGGCGTCGAGCAGTTCCAGCAGGCTGGATTCGCCGCCCTGGTACGCGGCTTCCGCGATGCGCAGCAGTTCCGGCGTCGCGTTCAAGGTCCGGCTGCGGTAGTCGGCCGCGGTGGCGCGCAGGCCCTCGGCCTGGCGGTGGAGGCCGCGCAGCTCGCCTTCGGCGCGTGCTTTCGCCAGCCGGTATTCGGCGCGTGCCTGCTGCGCTTCGGCCGCCGCGCGCTGCCGTCCGGCCTGCTGGCGGTCGAATACCGGCAGCGGCACGGACAGCGAGAACGCGACGCCGGTGTCCCTGGCGCCGCCGCTCTCGACCTGCTTCGGGCCGACGCCGACCGTCACCTCGGGCAGGGCGCCGCGCCGGGCGGCGCGGCCGTCGAGGTCGGCCGCCTCGGCGCGGCGTGCCAGGGCCTGCAACTCGGGGTGCTGGTCGAGCCGTTCGAGCGCGGCGTCCAGCGCGGGCAGGGCGGACGGCAGCAGCTCGCCCTGCAGAACCGGCACTTGCGCGACGCCGGTCAGCGCCATCAGGCGCGCCGAGTCGCGTTCGAGTTCGGCGCGCTCGGTCGCCAGACGTGCTTCCGCCGTCTGCCGCTCGCGCACCAGCCGGCGGCGGTCGTAGCCCGACGCCTCGCCGGCGCGGGCGAGCGTGTCGACCAGGCCTTCGACGCGCGCGAAGCGCTGCGCCCAGGTTTCGGTCGCGCGGATAGTCGCCTGCCGCAGCAGCACGGCATGGAAGCTGCGGCGGATGTCGGCGGCCCGTTGCAGTTGCCGGCTGGCGTTGCCGGCGCTGACCGCCGCGACGCGGCGGCCGGCCGCTTCGCGGCGCAGGTCGCGCCGGCCGGACAGATCGAACGCCTGTTCGAGCATCCAGCTCTGATCGACCGAGCCCGGCGTGCCGCCGATGCGCTCGCGGCTGTAGGCGAGCGTGGGGTTGGGGATCAGGCCGGCGGCGCGGACCTCGGCCTCGGCCGCCGCCACGGCGCCGCGCTCAAGGTCGGCCAGATCGGCCCGGCCGAGGCCGAGGCGCACGGCCTCGGCCTCGGTCAGCGGGGCTTGCGCCCACGCCGCCAGCGGCAGCGCGAGCAGAAAAACGGATAGCGTGTATCGCATGGTTGTCCTCGTGATGAATCAATGGAGCGAAGAACACCGGCGTGCGACAGGGAAACGCGGCAATCAGCCGCGCGGGTGCATGCGCTCGCCGGTCAGGCGCGCGCGAGCGGGGGACGGTCGAGGAGAGGCGGGGTGCGGGACAAGAAGCCCGTGGGCGGCTGCAGGATCGGGCCGCCCGGGACGGCTTCCGTCAGGGGCAGACCGGTTTCCGCCAGCAGGGAGGAGAACACCGGATGCGTGTGGCCATGATGGCCGTCGTCGCCGTGGTCCTGGCTCTTGGAATCGGCCGGCGCGCCGTGGTCGTGATGCGCGTCGCCATGGTCTGCGTGGTCATGGCCGTGCGTGTGGAAACCCGCGGCCGCGACATTCTGCCCGGCATGCCCGTAAACGCCGACGGCCGCAGCCCAGGCGAACTGGAGCGGGACGACGAGCATGACGAACAGGGCAATGAAGCGGCGCATGGGGCGGAGTATAAACCGATATCGGCGGGCGTGAGGCAAGCGGGCGCGGGTACGATCCGCCTGCCGTGGATAAAGTTCCTCAGCGGCACGTCATCTGCGGCGTGAGCTTCATCCACTGCGCGAGCCAGGCCCTGGCGCGCTCGCGTGCGTGCTTCGTCGCGATCTTTTCCTCCGGCCACTGGTCGGGGCGGAAGTCGAAGGCGCGGCGCGCCATCGGGTAGACCTGGTACTCGACGGGCACGCCGCGCTCGAGCAGGGCGTAGAAGGCGCGGCCGCCGCTCATGCGGCGCAGTTCGTAGTCCTGCTCGCCGATGAGGAACAGCATGGGCGTGTCGAGCTTGGCGATTTCGGGCGCGATGCTGAACAACTGCTCGGGCTCGGGCGCGTTGGGGTTCTGCATGTGGCCGTAGTAGCTGACGATGGCGGCGATGTCGCCGCCGCGCTTGGCGGCCAGCCGGATCGCGTAGTAGGGGCCGCGCGACAGCGCGACGATGCCGACCTTGCCCTTGCAGGCGTTGGGCAGCGACTTCAGGTAGTCGAGGCCGGCCTCGACATCCTGTTCGGTTTCGGGGTTGTGCGCGGCGGGCCAGCGTTCGATGAAGCGGCCGCTCTGCCAGTCGGGCGCGACGACGAGAAAGCCCTGCGCGGCGAGTTCGCGCACGTGGGCACGCTCGTCGCCTTCGTAGCCGCGCTTGGCGTGGATGAAGAGCACCGGCGGGAAGGGCCCCTTGCCGGCCGGGCGCGCGATCTCGACCGGGACCTCGGTGCCGTCGGCCGACTTGATGGTGGTCGTGGAGAGCTCGATGTCGCCGGCGAAGACGGAGGCGGCGAATGCCGATGCTAAGATGGCGCCCGCGATGGCAATGCTTTTCATGGTGTTTCCAGAGAAGGTGGGTACGCGCTATTTTAGGCCAGCGCGGCTGAAAGCCTGTCCGGTCAGAACGTACTTTGACGGGTGCGTGACGGATACCGAAGCTGGATGCGCCGTTTCCCGGCACAACGCATGACGCCCACACCCGACGAACCGTCGATTCCGCCGCGGCTGCAGCGGCCGCTCGCCGCGCTCTGGATTTCGCTCGGTCTGCACGCGGCACTCATTGCGCTGATCCAGGGGGTGCCGCCGACTGCGGGCGGAACCGCCTCCCTGATCGAGGCGCGGCTGGTGTTGCCGCACACGCCGCAGCCCGCCGCGACCGTGCCGCCGGACAGCGAGGCGGCAACGCCCGAGCCGGATCCGCTGGTCGCCGACGATGCCGCGGACGCGGTGCCGGTCGAAACCGCCCGGGCCAAGCCGGCACCGGCCGAGCCGGTGCCGCCTGCTGCCGTGCCCGCGCCACCTGTTGCACCCGCCGGGCCGGCGATCGCCATCCCGGTCGACCTCACCTTCTACACCGCGCGCCAGCTCGACGTGCAGCCGCGCGCGCTCGGCAGCATCGAGCCCGACTATCCGCCGGACGCCGACCGCGAGCAGCGTTCGGGCAAGGTGCGCCTGCAACTGAAGCTGGAAGCGGACGGCCGCGTCAGCGACGTCGAGGTCGTGCAGGCCGACCCGCCGGGCGTGTTCGACGACTCGGCGGTGCGCGCGTTTCGCGATGCGCGTTTCTCGCCCGCGCGTAAGGACGGCCGTGCCGTGCGCGCGCTGCTGCTGATCGAGGTCGAGTACAACTGGGCAGGCGAGCGCTGACGCGTGCCGGCCTAGCGTGGCGCGGCGAGCCCCTGCAGGATCGGGCAGTCGGGCCGGTGGTCGCCGTGGCAGGCGCGAACCAGCGCGACCAGGGTGGCGCGCATGTCGGTGAGCGCGGCGATGCGCGCGTCGAGGTCGGCGATGTGCGTCTGGGCGAGCCGTTTCACGTCGGCGCTGGCCCGCTCCGGATCGTCCCACAGCGACAGCAGCTGGCCGATCTGCTCCAGCGAAAAGCCGAGATCGCGCGCGCGGCGGATGAAGCGCAGCAGGTGCACGTCGCGTTCCGCGTACTGGCGGTAGCCCGAGAATGTACGGGTGCCGGGACGGATCAGCCCGATGCCCTCGTAGTGGCGGATCATCTTGGCCGACATGCCGCTGGCGCGCGCCGCTTCGCCGATGTTCATGGTTTGCTCCCTTGCGGGCGCCAGCGCTTGAGCGTCAGCGCGTTGGTCACGACGCTCACGCTGGAGAACGCCATCGCCGCGCCGGCGATCACCGGGCTCAGGAAACCTGCCGCCGCGAGCGGGATGCCGACGACGTTGTAGATGAAGGCCCAGAACAGGTTCTGCCGGATCTTGGCGTAGGTGCGTTTCGAAATGTCGATGGCGTCGGCGACCAGCGCCGGGTCGCCGCGCATCAGCGTGACGCCGGCGGTGTGCATGGCGACGTCGCTGCCGCTGCTCATCGCGATGCCGACGTCGGCGGCGGCGAGCGCCGGTGCATCGTTGACGCCGTCGCCGACCATCGCGACCGTCGCGCCTTCGGACTTGAGCGCGGCGACGTGCGCGGCCTTGTCGGCCGGCAGCACTTCGGCGATCACGCGCGTAATGCCGAGCGTATGCGCCGCGGCCTCGGCGGCGCCGCGGTTGTCGCCCGAGAGCATTACGCTCGTCACGCCTTCCGCCCGCAGCGCCGCGATCGCCTGCGCCGCGCCCGGCTTGACCGCGTCGCCGAAGGCGAACAGCCCGCGCGCGCCGTCGCCATCCGCCAGCCACGACACGCTGCGGCCGGCGTTATCCTGCTCGGCCGCCACGGCGTCGAGGGCACTGACGTCGATGCCTTTTTCCTGCATGAGCCGGCGGTTGCCGAGCCACCAGACGTGGCCATCGATCTCGCCGGCGATGCCGCGTCCGGGGATCGCCTGCACGTCCTGCGCGGTGCGACCGTCGATGCCGCGCGCCGCCACTTCTGCGAGCACGGCGCGCGCCAGCGGATGTTCACTGCCCGCCTGCAGCCCGGCGGCGATGGCGAGGATGTCATGTTCGTCGTGACCGCTTGCGGGCACGCAGGCGGCGACGTGCGGCATGCCGTCGGTGAGCGTGCCGGTCTTGTCGAACACCACGGTCTGGATGCGGTGCGCGATCTCCAGCGCTTCGGCGTCCTTGATCAGGATGCCGTGGCGCGCGGCGACGCCGGTGCCCGCCATGATCGCGGTCGGTGTGGCGAGCCCGAGCGCGCAGGGGCAGGCGATCACCAGCACGGCGACGGCGTTGAGGATGGCCTGCTCGACGCCGGCGCCTGCCGCCCACCAGCCGAGGAAGGTGACGAGCGCGATCGCCATCACCACCGGCACGAATACGGCGCTGACCTTGTCGACCAGACGCTGGATCGGCGCCTTCTTCGCCTGCGCGTCCTCGACCATGCGGATGATGCGCGCGAGCACGGTCTCGGTGCCCACCGCCGTGGTGCGCGCGAGCAGCACGCCGTGGGCGTTGATCGCGCCGCCGGTGAGCGCGTCGCCGGGCTGCTTGTCGACCGGCAGCGACTCGCCGGTGAGCATCGACTCGTCGACCTGGCTCGCGCCCTCGAGCACTTCGGCGTCGACCGGCACGCGCTCGCCGGGGCGGACCACCACCACGTCGCCGACGCGCACCGCCTCGATCGGCAGGTCGCGGTCGACGCCGTCGTGGCGCACGCGGGCGGTGGCCGGGCGCAGCGCCTGCAGCGCGCGGATCGCCTCGGTCGTCTGCCGTTTGGCGCGCGCTTCCAGCCACTTGCCGAGCAGCACCAGGCTGATGATGACCGCGGAAGCCTCGAAGTAGAGGTGCATGGGATCGCCGTGCGCGAGCAGCAGATAGACGGAGAGCCCGTAGGCCGCGCTGGTGCCGACCGCGACCAGCAGGTCCATGTTGCCGCTGCCGGCACGCAAGGCTTTCCAGCCGGCGCGGTAGAAGCGCGCGCCGAGCCAGAACTGCACCGGGGTGGCGAGCGCCCACTGCAGCCAGCCGGGCAGCATCCAGTGCGCGCCGAACAGCGCGCCGGCCATGGGCAGCACCAGCGGCAGCGACAGCGCGATCGCCAGCGCGACCGGCCACCAGTCGGGCAGGCTGCGCGCCGGGGCGGCTGCGGCCTGCGCGCCGGGTAGCGGCAGCGACGCGCCGTAGCCGGCGCGTTCCACCGCGGCGATCAGCGCGGCGGCCGACGTGCCCTGCGCCAGCTTCACCGTCGCCTGCTCGGTGGCAAGATTGACGCCCGCCTCGAGCACGCCCGGCACCTGCGCGAGCGCTTTCTCGACCCGCGCAGAGCAACTGGCGCAGGTCATGCCGCTGATGTCGAACTTGAGCGTTTCGGTCGGCACGCTGAAGCCGGCCTGCTCGATCGCCTGTTTCACCGCGGCGACGCCGGCTTCGCCCGAGACGGTCGCGGTCTCGGTCGCGAGGTTGACCGTGGCGTCGGTCACGCCCGGCAGCTGCTTGAGGACTTTTTCCACCCGCGTCGAGCAACTGGCGCAGGTCATGCCCTGGATCCCTACGGAAATGGTGGTCATGTCGGACTCCGTTTTCAGTGCGATGCGTGCACCGTAAACCTTCCCATCATGGGAGAGTCAAGCGGGTTTGCAAGTTCGCGCGAAACGAACCCGACTCAGCGGCGGACGGTATCGAGCTGAAAGTCCTTTGGCAGCAGCACCCACATGCGGCCGCGCTGCTTCATGCGGCCGGCCAGTTCGCCGGCGGCGTCGCCGAAGCCCCAGAAGAAGTCGGCGCGCACGCCGCCGCGGATCGCGCCGCCGGTGTCCTGCGCCATCATCAGGCGGTTGAGCGGCTCGGGCGAATTGGGCTGGGTGGTCGCGAGGAAGACCGGCGCGCCGAGCGGAATGAAGCGCGGGTCGACTGCGATCGAGCGGCCGCCGGTGAGCGGCACGCCGAGCGCGCCGAGCGGGCCCGCGAGGCCGTTCGGCAGTTCGCGGAAGAACACGTAGCTGGGGTTGGCGGCGAGCAGGTCCGGCAGCTTGTCGGGGTTTCTCGCGCCCCAGTCCTTGATCCCCTGCATCGACGCCTGTTCCAGCAGCAACTCGCCGCGCTCGACCAGCAGCTTGCCGATCGACTGGTAGGGATGGCCGTTCTGGTCGGCGTAACCGACGCGCATATGCGTGCCGTCCGGCAGTTCGATGCGGCCCGAGCCCTGGATCTGCAGGAAGAAGAGGTCGACCGGGTCTTCCGCCCACGCGATCGCCTTGCCCCTGAAGCCGTTGGGCTTGCCGATGGCGTTGCCGTTGGCCGCCGCCTCGATGTCCTTGCGCGTGGGGTAGGGCACGAGCTTGTTGCCGACCAGACGCCCGCGCAGGCGCATGCCCCGCAGTTCCGGGTACACGCCGGCGAGGTCGACGGTGATGAGGTCGTCCGGCGCGGCGTAGAGCGGGTAACGCGCGCGTTCGGTGCGCACGCGGTCGCCCTTGAGCAGCGGCTCGTAATAGCCGGTGACGAGCCCCTCCTCGCTGCCGTCTTCCTGCGTCGCCTGATACGGCTGGAAGCGCTGTTCGAAAAAGGCGCGCACGCTGGCATCGTCGGGCGCCGGCATCGCCATCGCCTCGGCGCAGATGGCCTGCCAGGCGCTGCGCTTCACCAGCGTGGAACAGCCTTGCAGGAAAGCGGGCCACACTTCGCTGGCGGCGTCGTCCTGCCAGAAGGCGACCGCAGCCCACTCGACCGGCTTCAGGGTCGGAAACGCCGCCGCCGGCGTCGGCAGCGGTGCGGGGGGAGCGGACGGAACGACAGGCGGGACGGGTTCAGGCGCCGGTCTGGGGGCCGGCGTCGGGGCGGGCGGCAGCACGCCGCACGCCGACAGAATGAGGACCAGCAGCCACGGGCTTGCGCGGAACAGCTTCACGGGTAAAGATGGCTCGACGACGAAACGCGTCGAGTATAACAACGGAGCGAGGACGCAATGGAAACGCAGGGACTCGGCTGGCTGCTGCTGGAAGCCGGCATCGCATTGGGACTGTTCATCTTCATCGTATGGTGGACGATGAAGAAATAAGGATCAGGGGCCGGGATTCAGGTGTCAGGGAAAGTCGACGCGGCGAAGCCGCTCATTCACTAGCTCCTAGCTCCTAGCCCCTAGCTCCTAACTCAATGCAGCACGCGCGGCATCGACAGCGTGAAGGGCGGAATCTCGGCGTCGAACTTGTTGCCGTCCTCGGCGACCATCTGGTAGGTGCCGCGCATGGTGCCGACCGGCGTCGCCATGGCGGTGCCGCTGGTGTACTCGAAGCTCTCGCCCGGACGCAGCAGGGGCTGCTCGCCGACCACGCCCAGTCCTTTTACTTCCTGCGTGACGTTGTCGGCGTCGGTGATGATCCAGTGGCGCGAGATCAGTTGCGCAGCCACGGTGCCGGTGTTGGCGATGGTGATGGTATAGGCGAAAACGTAGCGCTCCGACGCGGGGTCGCTCTGGTCTTCCAGGTACGCCGTGCTGACGCTGATGTCGATCTGGTATTTCTTGCCTTCGGCCACGGTGGTGCTCGATGGATGGTAGAAGAGGTGAGTGTAACGCAAGCCCATGACGGGCTGTTAAAATGCCCGAGTTCTCCCAAATCAAACCCTCCGGAGCTTTCCCCATGACTTACCGCATCGCCCCGTCCATCCTGTCCGCCAACTTTGCCCGGCTGGGCGAGGAAGTCGACAACGTGCTCGCCGCCGGCGCCGACATCGTCCACTTCGACGTGATGGACAACCACTACGTGCCCAACCTGACCATCGGCCCGCTGGTGTGCGAGGCGCTGCGGAAGCACGGCGTCACCGCACCGATCGACGTGCACCTGATGGTGAAGCCGGTCGACCGAATCATCCCCGATTTCGCCAAGGCGGGCGCGACCTACATCACCTTCCATCCGGAAGCGTCCGAGCACATCGACCGGACGATTGGTTTGATCAAGGAAAGCGGCTGCAAGGCCGGCCTGGTGTTCAACCCCGCCACCCCGCTCGACGTGCTCGAATACACGCTGGACAAGATCGACATGGTGCTCCTGATGTCGGTCAACCCCGGCTTCGGCGGCCAGAAGTTCATCCCCTACGTGCTCGACAAGGCCCGCAAGGTGCGCAAGATGATCGACGACCGCGGTCTGAACGTGAACATCGAGATCGACGGCGGCGTCGGTCCCGCCAACATCGCCGAAGTCGCGCGTGCCGGCGTCGACACCTTTGTCGCAGGCTCCGCCGTGTTCGGCGCCGCCAAGGACAGCGACCCGCAGCGCTACAACAGCGTCATCGCCGCAATGCGCGCGGAGTTGGCGAAGGTCTGATTTTTTTAGGGGCTGGGGGATAGGGTCTAGGGGCTAGGAGCTAGGGATTAGGGGCGTTGTGCTCCGCGCTTACTTTATTGACTGGTCGCGGCCCAGGGCCGCTCATTCCCTAGCCCCTAAATCCTAGCCCCTAGTCCCTTGCCTCTGCCCCTAACTCCTAGCCCCTAGAAGAATGAACTTCCCCCTCCCGATCCAGGCCGTCGTCATCGATCTCGACGGCACCCTGCTCAATACCGCGCCCGACCTCGCCCACGCTGCCGAACTGATGATGGCGGAACTGGGCCGTCCCTGCCCGTCGCTGGAAACGATCTCGACCTATATCGGCAATGGGGTGTCGCGTCTGGTGAAGCGCGTGCTCACCGGCGAGATGGATGCCGAGCCGGATGCGGCATTGTTCGAAAAGGCGATCGCTTCCTACCAGAAACACTACGGCGCCCATGTGTCGCTGCATTCGCGTCCCTTCGACGGCGTGATCGAAGGACTCGACGCGTTCAAGGCGATGGGCGTGCACGTCGCCTGCATCACCAACAAGGCCGCGCAGTTCACCGTGCCGCTGCTGAAGGACACCGGGCTGTTCGACTACTTCGAGCTGATCCTCTCCGGCGATACGCTGCCCCGCCGCAAGCCCGACCCGCTGCCGCTGCTGCACGCCTGCGAGGTGTTCAAGGTGAAGCCGGCCGAACTGCTGCTGATCGGCGATTCGCTCAACGACACCCAGGCCGCGCGCGCCGCCGGCTGCCCGGTGTTCTGCGTGCCCTACGGCTACAACCGCGGCCGTCCGGTCACCGAACTCGATCTCGACGCGGTGGTGCCGACGCTGGCGGATGCGGCGAAGAGGGTGGTGAAGGCGTGAGCCTAGGGGCTAGGGGCTGGGATCTAGGATCTAGGGCGCGCGCCGCCGGCGCGCGATGGTGACGCTGCGCGTCGTGTCATCCCTAGCTCCTAAATCCTAGCCCCTAGCCCCTAGCCAAAATGACTGAACAAGACTTCTTCGACCTCGCCCGCCAGGGCTACAACCGCATCCCGCTGGTGCGCGAGCTGCCCGGCGACCTGGAAACGCCGCTGTCGGTGTATCTCAAGCTCGCCCACGCGCCGTACTCCTACCTGCTCGAATCGGTGGTGGGCGGCGAGCGCTTCGGGCGCTATTCCTTCATCGGCCTGCCGGCGCGCACGGTGATCCGCGTGCGCAACCACGTGCTGACGCTGGAGACCGATGGCAAGGTCGTCGAGGAACACAACCTGCCCGATCCGCTCGCCTTCGTCGCCGACTACCAGGCGCGCTTCAGGGCGGCGCCGGTTGCAGGCCTGCCGCGCTTCACCGGCGGGCTGGCCGGCTACTTCGGCTACGACACCATCCGCTACATCGAGAAGCGGCTCGCGGCGACGCGCAAGGAAGACGTGCTGCACACGCCCGACATCCTCTTGATGCTGACCGAGGAACTGGCGGTGTTCGACAACCTCGCCGGCAAGCTCTATCTCGTCGCCCACGCCGACCCGATGCAGCCCGACGCCTACGCCCAGGCCCACCTGCGCCTGGGCGAACTCGCCGAAAAGCTGAAGACGCCGGTGCAACTGCCGCCGGAGCCGCCGCTGTCCGCCGACGATCCGCAGTCGGAATTCGGCGAGGCCGAGTTCAAGGCGGCGGTGCAGAAGGCCAAGGACTACATCGGCGCCGGCGACATCATGCAGGTGGTGCTCAGCCAACGCATGTCGCGGCCGTTCAACGCCTCGCCGCTGTCGCTGTACCGGGCGCTGCGCGGCTTGAACCCGTCGCCCTACATGTTCTATTACGACTTCGGCAGCTTCCACGTGGTGGGCTCGTCGCCCGAGATCCTGGTGCGGCTCGAAGGCGACACCGTCACCCTGCGCCCGATCGCCGGCACCCGTCCGCGCGGCCTCACCCGCGAGGACGACCAGCGCCTCGCCGACGAACTGCTGGCCGATCCCAAGGAATGCGCCGAGCACCTGCAACTGCTGGATCTCGGCCGCAACGACACCGGGCGTGTCGCCGTCACGGGGTCGGTCAAGGTCACCGAGCACATGCAGATCGAGCGCTATTCGCACGTCATGCACATCGTCTCCAACGTCGAGGGCAAGCTCAAGCCGGGCTTGTCCGCGCTCGACGTGCTGCGCGCCAGCTTCCCCGCCGGCACCGTCTCCGGCGCGCCCAAGGTGCGGGCGATGGAAATCATCGACGAACTGGAGCCTTCCAAGCGCGGCATCTACGCCGGCGCGGTCGGCTATCTCGGCTTCAACGGCGACATGGACCTGGCGATCGCGATCCGCACCGCCGTGGTCAAGGACGGCACGCTCTTCGTGCAGGCCGGCGCCGGCATCGTCGCCGACTCGGTGCCGGCGAGCGAATGGACCGAAACCCAGAACAAGGCGCGCGCCATCGTGCGCGCCGCGGAGATGCTGCAGACCTGAGCCGTCCCCGCCGCCCGCCGCCGTCACAAAACCTAAACCGAGTGACGGCACAATGACATCCACCCCGCTCCCACGCTGACACGAAGTGCCGGGCAGGCCCGCCGCAGGTCGACTTGTGGGGTGTTACACGTTTTTGAAGCCTGACCGGTCTGCCCGGGCAGGCCGCCGCATCAATCAAACAAAACTGGAGGAGACGGCAGCGTGCCGCGGGCGCGCGCCGTCCGTCGTCCAGGACGGAGGCATGAATGATGACCTTGAATGCAGGTGCATGGCGCGGCCGCACCCTTCGCCAGGCGCGCGGGTTTACCCTGCTCGAACTGCTCGTTGTGCTGGTCATCCTCGGCCTGCTGGTCGGCGTGGTCGCCCCGCGCTTTTTCGGCCAGGTGGGCAAGTCCGAAGTGCAGATTGCCGCCGCGCAGATCCGTGCGCTGGAGGACGCGCTCGACCAGTATCGCCTCGACGTGGGCCGCTATCCGACCACCGAGCAGGGCCTGGCCGCGCTCAGCGCGCAACCGGCCGGCGTCGCGCGCTGGCGCGGTCCCTATCTCAAGAAGGCCGTGCCGGGCGACCCCTGGGGCAATCCCTACCAATACCGCTCGCCGGGCGAGCACGGCGAAGTCGACCTGTTCTCGTTCGGCCGCGACGGCCAGCCGGGCGGCACGGGCGACGCGGCCGACGTGACCAACTGGTAAGCCATGCGCTTCGACGTCCGCGCCCTTGGCGGCACCCGGCGCGTGAGCCTCCAACTGGAGGCGGCCGACCCGGTCGACGCCGCCGACCAGGCCCGCCTGCAGGGGCTGACCGTGCTCGACGTGCGCCCGTCCGGCGGGCTCGGTTTCCTCGCGCTGGCGCCGCGTGTCCGTTTCGCGCTCGAATTGTTCTCGCGCGAACTGCTGGCGCTGCTGAACAGCGGTCTCTCGCTGGTCGAGGCGCTGCAGACGCTGGACGAGAAAGAGGCGAAGCCGGAGGCGCGCAAGGTGCTCGGCGGCGTGCTGAAGCACCTGTACGAGGGCGAGTCGTTTTCCGCCGCGATCAGCCATTTTCCCGACGCCTTCCCGCCGCTCTACGTGGCGACGGTGCGCGCCGCCGAGCGCACCAGCGACCTGCCGCAGGCGCTGTCGCGCTACGTCGCCTACCAGGCGCAGGTCGAAGCGGTGCGCAAGAAAGTCATCTCGGCATCGATCTATCCCGTGCTGCTGCTGATCGTCGGCGGGCTGGTCGCGCTGTTCCTGCTCGGCTTCGTCACGCCGCGTTTCGCGTCGATCTACGCCGACAATCTCGACCGCCTGCCGTGGGCCTCGCGCGTGCTGATGCAATGGGGCGGCTTCGTCGAGGCGCACGCGGTGAACGCCGGCCTGATCCTGCTGGCGCTGCTGGGTGCGGCGGCGTACGGCGCGAGTCGACCGGCCGCGCGGGCGTATCTCGCGCGCCAGCTGTGGCGCCTGCCTGGTCTCGGCGAGCCGCTGCGCGTGTTCCAGCTCACGCGCTTCTATCGCACCGTCGGCATGCTGCTCTCGGGCGGCATCCCGGTCGTCACCGCGCTTGAAATGGCGGGCGGCCTGCTGCAGCCCGAGCTGCGCCTGCGCCTGCAGCAGGCGGCGCTCGGCATCCGCGAAGGCCAGCCGCTGTCGCAGGCGATGGAACGCGCCGGGCTGGTGACGCCGGTGGCTCTGCGCATGCTGCGCGTCGGCGAGAAAAGCGGCCGCATGGGCGAGATGATGGAAGCCATCGCGACTTTCCACGAGGAGGAAACCGGCCGCTTCGTCGAGTGGTTCACCCGCCTGTTCGAGCCCATCCTGATGGCGTTGATCGGTCTCGTCATCGGTGTCATCGTCGTCATGCTCTACCTGCCCATCTTCGAACTCGCCGGGAGCCTGGAATGAGCGCGACGCCGACCCGCTTGCCGCGCATCCGCCCGGCCGTCTTGCAGCAGGCGCGCGAACTGGCTGCGAAGGAGGGCGGTTCGGTGCTGGCCGCGCTGGAGAAAATTGCCGGCCTCGATGAAGCCGGGTTCCTGTCCGAACTGGGGCTTGCCTTCGCCTACCCCGCGCTCACGATGGACCGGCTGCGCGACCTGCAGCCCGCGTTCGAGCGCCTGCCGTTCAACCTCGCGCTGGAACGCGAGTGCGCCGCCTGCCGCGACGCCGACGGCGGGCTGTGGTTCGTGTTCGCCGATCCGCTGAAACCCGAGCTGATCGAATGGGCCGAGACGCGGCTCGGGACCGCGTTCACCCCGGCGCTGGCGCGGCGCGACGACATCCTCGCCTGGCTGCACCGGCTGGAAGGCGACCTGCGCGCGATGGACGGCGTGGTCGGCGAGGCAGCGACCGGACCCTCCGGCGAAAAGGTCGAGGAGATTTCGCTCAAGGCGATCGGCGAGGACGCCTCGCCGGTGGTCAGGCTGGTGCACTCGACGCTGTACGACGCGCTCGCCGCCGGCGCCTCCGACATCCACCTGGAAAACGACGCGCAGGGCATCGCCATCAAGTACCGCATCGACGGCGTGCTGAATCTCATCGCGCAGTCGGCCGGGCGCGAAATGGCCGAGCAGGTGATTTCCCGGATCAAGGTGATGGCCGAGCTCGACATCGCCGAGCGCCGGGTGCCGCAGGACGGCCGCTTCAAGGTGCTGATGCGCGGCCGCGAGATCGACCTGCGCGTCTCGATCATGCCCGGCGTGTTCGGCGAGGACGCGGTGCTGCGCATCCTCGACCGCCAGCAGCTCGCCGACGAGCTGCGCGGCATCTCGCTCGAAGGCCTGGGCTTTGCCGGCGACGACCTGGCGCTCGTCCGCAAGCTCGCGCGCGAGCCCTACGGCATGTTCCTCGTCACCGGCCCCACCGGTTCGGGCAAGACGACCACGCTGTACGCGGCGATTTCCGAGATCAACACCGGGCAGGACAAGATCATCACCATCGAGGATCCGGTCGAATACCAACTGCCGGGCATCCTGCAGATTCCGGTCAACGAAAAGAAGGGGCTGACCTTCGCGCGCGGCCTGCGCTCCATCCTGCGCCACGACCCCGACAAGATCATGGTCGGCGAGATCCGCGACGCCGAGACCGCGCAGATCGCGGTGCAGTCCGCGCTCACCGGCCACCTCGTGTTCACCACCGTGCACGCCAACAACGTGTTCGACGTCATCGGCCGCTTCATGCACATGGGCGTCGATCCCTACAGTTTCGTCTCGGCGCTGAACGGCATCCTCGCGCAGCGCCTGGTGCGGGTGACCTGCACCCATTGCGCCGAGCCGGCACCGCCGTCGCCCGAATGGCTCGAAGCGTCGGGCCTGTCGCCCGACGCGGTCGCCGGCTGGGACTTCCGCGCCGGCAAGGGATGCGGCCATTGCCGCGGCAGCGGCTACAAGGGCCGGCGCGCGATCGCCGAAATGATGCTGTTGAACGACGAAATCCGCGAACTCATCAGCACCCGCGCGCCGATCCGCCAGGTGAAGGAGGCCGCCGCGCGCGCCGGCGTGCGCACCCTGCGCGCTGCCGCGCTCGACCTGGTGCGCCAGGGCGTCACCACGCTGGAGGAAGTGAACCGTGTCACTTTTGTCGCCTAGCGTGCGCATCGCGCTCACCCCCGGCCGCGTCGCCGTTGCGGCCGGCAGCGCGCATCGCGAGGCGACGGTCGCGACGCCGGGCTGGAGCGGCGCGCTGGAAGCGCTGTCCGGCCTGCTCGCCGGCGGCGGATTTGCCGGACGGGCGAGCGCGGTGCTGTCGCACCATTTCGCGCAGGTGCACCTCCTGTCTTCGCCGCCGCTGGCGTTGAAGCCGCTCGAACTGCAGGGCTGGATCCGCGACCAGTTGGCGCGCCAGTTCGGCGAAGGCGGCCGCGACTGGTGCGTGGCCTGGCAGGCCGAGCCGCCGGACGAACCCTTCCTCGTCGGCAGCGTCGAGCCGGCGCGGCTGGCCGAGCTCGAGGCCGTGCTGCGCGCGGCCTCGCTGAAGACCGCCGCCGTGCAACCCTGGCTGACCGCGGTGTGGAACCGCCAGCGCAGCCGGCTCGGCCGCGGTCGTATCTGGCTGGCGCTCGCCGAGCCGGGCCGGCTGGCATTGCTCGGTCTCGACAAGGGCCGCGCGCGGAGCCTGCGCAGCGTGCCGATGCAGGACGACGCGGCGGCGGCGCTGGCCGGCCTGCTGACGCGCGAGGCCCTGCTGGCCGGCGAAGAGACGCCCGCGCCGTTGTGGATTGCGAGCGCCGGCGTGCGCGTCGACTGGCAGGCGAGCGGCAACGGCCGCAGCGTGCAGGTGTTGCCGCCCGGGCGCGAGGCGCTCGGACCGATGCTGGAGACCTGAGATGCAGCGTCTGAGCCTCGATTTCCGTCATCCCTTGCCGCGTCCCCACTGGGCCGGCTGGTTCCTGCTCGCCGCGGGGCTGGCGCTCGCCGGCTGGACGGCGTGGCAGGACGTACAAACGCAGCATGCGCTCGACGCCGCCGTGGCCGCCGCGCCGCGCATGCCGGCCGCTGCGGTCCGGCGGCCGGTTGCGGCGACCGGCGACGTGCAGAGCGCGGCGCGGCAGGCGAAGGCACAACTGGCCGTGCCGTGGGACGCGCTGTTCGTCCGGCTGGAGACGCATCGGCCCAGGACCATCGCCCTGATCGCGCTGGAAGCCGACGCGCGCAAGATCGAGGCGACTGTGACCGCCGAGGCACGCAGCGCCGGCGACATGCTGGCCTGGGTCGAGCAGTTGAAGACCGAGGCCGGCTTTGCGACGGTCACGCTTGCCAGCCATGCGTTGCAGGAAAGCGATCCGCAGCAGCCGCTGCGTTTCGTGTTGCGCGTGCGGTGGAGGGGTTGATGGCACGTACACGCGATCGTCTGCATTATTTTCTGGGCCGCCTCGGCAGGGTGGGCGCGCTCGGCGCGCTGCTCGTCGTCGGCAGCTTCGCCTATTACGCGGGCGTGGTCGGGCCGCGCGCCGCCGCGCTCGACGCGCAGTTGCAGCGCAATGCGGAAGCGGCGCAGGCCGCCGAGATGGCGCGTGCGCAAACCGCCGCCGCAGCCGACGCCGGCCAGAGGGAACAGCCGACATTGGCGCCGGCTGCGGCGGCCGCGCTGCGACGCCTGTTCGACGCCGCCGAAGCGGCCGGACTGGACCTGCCGCAGGGCGATTACCGTCTGACCGAAATCCAGGATGCCCACCTGCGCCGCTATCAGCTGTCGCTGCCGGTGAGCGGCGGCTACCCGCAGGTGCGCGCCTTCGTTACCGAGGCGCTGAACGCCGACCCCGCGCTGGCGCTTGCCGCCATCCTGTTGCGCCGCGACCGCATCGAGGACGCCGAGCTCGAAGCGATGCTGAATTTCATGCTGTATCTGGAGGCGGGGGCATGACCGCGCGTCACCGCTGGCTCGCCGCGGCGCTGATCGCCACGCTGGTCGCTGCGTTCTGGCCGGCGCGCGAGGAGTCGCCGGACGGGGTCGAGCCGGCCGAGCGCAAACGTGCGCCGGTGCCGTTCGGGACGGCGCCCGCCGCAAGCGGGGAGGCGGGCGCGCAGCCCGGCGCGTCGACGCGTCTGGCGGCCATGCAGAGCGACCTGTTCCCGCGCCAGACCTGGGTGCCGCCCCCGCCGCCGCCCAAACCCTACGTGGCGCCGCCCCCGCCGCCGCCGAGCCCGCCGCCGCTGCCTTTCAAGTACCTGGGACGCTGGGTCGACGCCGGCCGGCTCACGCTTTTCCTCGTGCAGGGCGAGCAGCCCATCCCGGCCCGCGCCGGGCAGGTGCTGCTCGGCGCCTGGCGGGTGGATACCATCACGGAGCGACAGGTCGTCTTCACCTACCTGCCGCTCGACATGCAATCGACTCTGGGAATCACGCCATGAACAAGGCTCCACTGATCATCCTGCTTGCGCTGAGCTTGGCCGGTTGTGCCAGCGACCGCGCGTTCCGCGAAGGCGAGCGCCTGCTGGCGCAGGGGCAGACCGAAGCGGGCCTGCGCCAGCTCGAGGAGGCGATGAAGGAATCGCCCGGCAACGCCCAATACCGCACGGCCTACATCCAGGCGCGCGACGCCCACCTGATCCGCCTGTTCGCCGAAGGCGACGCCGCGCTCGCGGCCGGGCGCGAGGCCGAGGCCGAAGCGCGCTATCGCGAGATCCAGAAACTGCACCCGGAAAGCCCGCGCGCGCGCGCGGCGCTGGTAACGATCGACGTGCAGCGCGCCAACCGGACGCTCGTGAAGGACGCCCGGGCTGCGCTCGACAAGGGCGACGCCGATGCCGCGCGCCGCAAGCTGCGCGACGTGCTGGCGCGCGATCCCCAGCATGACGGCGCGCAGGCGCTGATGCGCCAGGTCGAGGCAAAATCCGGGCGGCCGCGCGGCGCCGAACTGCCGGCGCTGTCCGCCGCCTACCGTCGCCCGGTCACGCTGCAATTCCGCGACGCCCCGGTGCGCACCATCTTCGACGCGCTGTCGCGCCAGTCGGGCCTCAACTTCGTGTTCGACAAGGACGTGCGCACCGACACCCGCCTGACCATCTTCGCCGCCGACACCGCCATCGGCGATGCGCTCGACATGCTGCTGAAGACCGGCCAGATGGGCAAGAAGGTGCTGTCCGAGAACACCCTCCTCATCTATCCGGCGGTGCCGGCCAAGATCAAGGAATACCAGGACCTGGTGGTGAAGGGCTTCTTTCTCTCCAACACCGAGGCCAAGCAGGTGGTGAACCTGGTGCGCAGCATGGCGAAGACGCGCGACGTCTACATCGACGAGAAGCTCAACCTGCTGGTGGTGCGCGACACCCCCGAGGCGGTGCGCCTGGTCGAGCGGCTGGTGACGCTCGCCGACCGTCCCGAGCCGGAGGTGATGCTGGAGGTCGAGATTCTCGAAGTGAAGCGCACCCGCCTGCAGGAACTGGGGGTCCAGTATCCGACGCAGTTTTCGGTGCTGGCGCGCGAAACGCAGACCCAGGTGCTGGGCGCGGGTACGGCGACGGCGACGTCAGTCGACACCAAGGTGAATGCACCGCTGACGATAGACCTGCTCCGGGGTATCGATCGATCCGACATCCTGGTCAGCCCGAGTCCCACCGTGAACCTGCGCAAGGACACCGGCGACGTCACCATCCTCGCCAACCCGCGCATCCGGGTGAAGAACAAGGAAAAGGCCAAGATCCACATCGGCGACAAGGTGCCGGTGATCACGTCCAACGTCACCTCGACCGGCGTCACCTCGGAATCGGTGTCGTATCTGGATGTCGGCATCAAGGTCGACGTCGAGCCGCAGGTGCATCTGGAAGGCGAGGTCGGCATCAAGATCGGGCTCGAAGTCTCCAACATCGTGCAGCAGATCCGCAGCCCGACCGGTACGCTGACCTACCAGCTCGGCAGCCGCAACGCCAACACCGTGCTGCGCCTGAAGGACGGCGAGACCCAGGTGCTCGCCGGCCTGATTTCCGACGAGGATCGCAGCGGCGCATCCAAAGTGCCGCTGTTCGGCGACATTCCGCTGCTCGGCCGGCTGTTCTCGAACAACCGCGACGAACTCAACAAGACCGAGGTCGTGCTGCTCATTACGCCGCGCATCATCCGCAATATCGAGCGGCCGGCGCTGGCCGACGCCGAATTCATAGGCGGCACCGAAAGCGCGGCGTCCGACCAGTCGCTGCAACTGCGCCTGGTCCCGGGGCTGGCGCCGGCCCGGCAGCCGGTCGAAACGGAAAGCATCCCGGGGCAGGCGGCGCCCGAAGGCGTGCCGGTCGACGCGCCGGCGCTGCCGCCTCCGCAGCCGCCGTTGTCGCCCGTCGAGCCTGCGCAATGACCCCATGCCGGCGATGCGCACGCGGCTTCACGCTGATCGAACTGGTCATCGCCGTGGCCATCGTCGGCGTACTCGCGCTCCTCGCGACGCCGTTGCTCGAAGTGACCGCGCAGCGCCACAAGGAGACCGAGCTGCGACTCGCGCTGCGGCAGATCCGCAGCGCCATCGACGCCTACCATCTGGCGGTGAAGGAGCAGCGCATCGAGTCGCCGCACGACGCCTCGGGTTATCCGCCGAGCCTCGACGTGCTGGCGGACGGGGTGCCGGACATCACCCAGCCCGACCGCCGCAGGATTTATTTCCTGCGGCGGTTGCCGCGCGACCCCATGCATCCGGACGGCACGCTGCCGGCGGCCGAGACCTGGGGGCTCAGGAGCTACGCCAGTCCGCCCGACGCGCCGGCGCCGGGCGAGGACGTGTACGACGTCCATTCGCTGTCCGACAAGACGGGGCTGAACGGCGTGCCCTACCGGGAGTGGTGACGTGCGGCGCCTGCTGAAGCGCGGCTTCACCCTGATCGAGTTGCTGGTCGTGCTGGCGATCGTCGCCACGCTGCTCACGCTCGCGGTGCCGCGCTATTTCCAGCACGTCGAGCGCTCGAAGGAAGCGGTGCTGAAGGAAAACCTCGCCGCCGTGCGCGACGCCATCGACAAGTACCACGCCGACACCAACACCTGGCCCGCTTCGCTCGACACGCTGGCCGAGCGGCGCTATGTGCGCGCGGTGCCGGTCGATCCCATGACCGAGCGGGCGGACACCTGGCAGGTGGTGCCGCCGCCGGACGGCGAGGCCGGCGTCTACGACCTGCGCAGCGGCGCCGAAGGCGTCGGGCTCGATGGCGTGCCCTATGTCGACTGGTAGCGGCGAGCGCGGCTTCAGCCTGATCGGCCTGCTGTTCGCGGTCGCCGGCCTCGGCGTCGGCATGGCCGCACTCGGCACCCTGTGGCACACCGCCGCGCAGCGCGAGAAGGAACGCGAACTGCTGTTCGTCGGCGACCAGTACGCGCGCGCCATCGAATCCTTCTGGAACATCCCCCTGCCGGTCGGCACGCCGCGGCGGCTGCCGACGAGCGTCGCCGAACTGCTCGCCGACCCGCGCTTTCCCAATACCGTGCGCCACCTGCGTCGGGCCTGGCCCGACCCCCTGACCGGCGGCGAATGGGTGCTGCTCAAGGGTGCCGACGGCGGCATCACCGGCGTCGCGAGCGCGTCCGGGGCCATCCCCTTCCGACAGGCGAACTTCCCGCTGCGCTATGCCTCGTTCGAGTCTGCGCAGCGCTACCGCGACTGGGAATTCGGCTTCGACGCCGAGAAAGCCGCCGCCGCGGCCGTGCCGGTCGTTCCTGCTGCGCGGGCGACGCCCAACAATTAAGCCTGACTACCGCCGTGCACCAGCGCTGAAATTTCGCGATTCAACGCGGCCTCGTCGCCGAGGTTGAGCTCGACCAGACGGCGCAGGTTGGTGACGCTGTCGAGATCGATGTCGCGGCAGTGGAGGCCGAGCCGCCCGCCCTCGACGTGCGCGATCTCACCCGTCATGCGGATCGCCGCATCGTCCGCCAGCTGCACCACCAGGCTGCAGGGCTCGCCCGCGCGCTCGGCCCAGGGTGAGAGCCGTTCGACCAGCGCGCCCTTGAGCGAAATGTCGACCAGCTTGCAGGCGTGCTTGCCGGTCGTGGTCTGGAGCACGACGCCGGCGTCGAAAGCGATGCGCGAAAACTGCCGACGCACCCGGGAGGAATCGTCAACCATGCCCATGTCCGTCACCCCGCTTGCTGTTGGTGGCGCCATCATGCGACCTTCGGATCGCGTTGGCAATTCCGCAAGCCGGGGGGGCGGCACACGGACACCAAGCCGGATTCATGCAATCGGTCAGGCGACTTTATTCCAGATAGATGCCAGATGGCTGACACTCAATGCTCATCTCAAACGAGTCAGGCATACTGTCACGATACGTATACGCCTCTAGCCTTTTGCCGATGAGTCTGATCAAGTCTCGAAAACGCGTCGCCGATCACGGGGAGGTGTTCACCCCGGCGTGGATGGTCGATGCGATGCTCGACCTCGTGAAGAATGAAACCGATCGCATCGACTCCCGTTTTCTTGAGCCAGCTTGTGGCAGTGGAAACTTCCTGGTCCGGGTGCTGCAACGCAAGCTTGCCGCCGTCGAACTCAAGTACGGCAAATCGGACTTCGAACGCCAGCACTATGCGCTGCTCGCGCTGATGTGCATTTATGGCATCGAGTTGCTGGCGGACAACATCGCCGAGTGCCGTGTCAATCTGCTGGACATTCTCGCCGACCACCTGAAGATCGAGGAACCGGACGACCTCTATCGTGCCGCGTCCTGCGTACTTACGCAAAATCTTATCCATGGTGATGCCTTGACGATGCGCAATAGCGATGGCCAGCCGATCACCTTCGCGGAATGGGGCTACCTAGGCAAGGGCAAATTTCAGCGCCGTGACTTCCGTTTTGATGTACTCACCGGTTCGTCGGCCTTCAGTGCAGAGGGTTCGCTCTTCGCCCACCTGGGCAAGCACGAAATCTTCATGCCGACGAAGACCTACCCGCCAATGACGGTGAGCGAGCTGGCTGCTCTGGAGGGAGATTGAGCATGGCCAGGATGGGTGCAATTGCGAGTCAGGCGAGGGAGTGAAGCCATGAGCGACAAGCCGGTGCGCCTGATTGCATCGCCCGAAGGTTATGCCGACTGGCTGACCGACCTGAAAGCCCGCATCCATAGTGCCCAGCAGCGTGCCGCGCGGTCAATCGTGAACTGGTGTTGCTTTACTGGCAGATCGGCCGCGACATCCTGACGCGACAGGCCCAACAGGGCTGGGGTGCCAAGGTCATCGAGCGACTCTCGCAGGACCTGCGCACCGCTTTCCCGGAGATGAAGGGGTTTTCGCCGCGCAATCTCAAGTACATGCGCGCCTTTGCCGAAGCGTGGCCGGATGAGGGCTTTGTGCAAGAGGTGCTTGCACAATTGCCCTGGTACCACCAGTTGGCCCTGCTGGACAAGCTGCCCGGCCCTGAAACCCGCCGCTGGTACGCGGCCAAAGCCATTGAGCACAACTGGTCGCGCAACATTCTGGTGATGCAGATCGAAACCCGCCTGATGGAGCGCAGCGGCAACGCAGTCACCAATTTTGTCGCCAATCTGCCCGGGCCGCAGTCCGACCTGGCGCGCGAGTCACTAAAGGACCCATATCGCTTTGACTTCCTCGGCCTGGCGGACGAGACGCAGGAGCGCGAGATCGAACACGCCCTGGTGAAGCATGTCACCGAATTCCTGCTGGAACTGGGGGCGGGCTTTGCCTTCGTCGGGCGGCAGGTGCTGCTGGATGTGGGCGGCGACGAGTTTTTCATCGACTTGCTGTTCTACCACCTCAAGCTGCGCTGCTATGTGGTGATCGAACTCAAGGCCGGAAAATTCAAGCCAGAACATCTGGGCCAGCTCGGGTTTTATCTGACGGCGGTTGATCGCCAAGTGAAGAGCGAGCACGACAACCCGACCATCGGGCTCTTGTTGTGTAAAAGCAAAAACAAGATCGTGGCCGAATACGCCCTGGGCGATAAAACGCAGCCGATGGGTGTTGCCGAATACAAGCTGCTGGAATCGCTACCCGCCGAACTTCAAACCGGCCTGCCCAGCATCGAACAGATCGAGCGCGAGCTGGCGGGCGATGCCAGCCGGAGCGACGAGGACGCATCATGACTCAGGCAGGTTTCGAATTGCGCGGGCGCAACCCGGATGTGCTGACCTGCATCGCGAACCTTTCCAACGACGAAGTCTTCACGCCGCCCGAGTTTGCCAACCGGATGCTGGTGGTCTGCTTCCGAAATAAGGTGACAGGATGAAACGGATGGATTTTTTCGCAGGGCAAGGCGCGAGGAGGCGACATAGCGTGCTCTATGGCAACGACGAGCAACGCCGCCATGCGGAAAAATACGC
>JBFMET010000025.1:0-44434 GCA_040753235.1 Pseudomonadota bacterium | reverse complement strand
CGCCCAAATCCCATCTGATCAGCGGTACACTTTGGCATCGGCACAGTCCCCCCACAAAATCTTCTCGCAAGCTGATTTTATGCGGGTTTCAAGACTGTGCCGACCTTATATTGATGAAATATCCGGGCTAGGGCGTGTTCACACTTATTTCACGCGCCAGGCCGCTGCCAACAAAAAAGCCCGCCGGGCGGCGGGCTTCTGCGGGCGCGCGACGGCTTACTTCTTGCGCGGCCGCTTGCGCAGGGTCTCCTTGGTGTGGTCGATCAGACGGTCGGCCACGACTTCGGCGTCGACGGTGAAGCTGCCGTCGGCGAGTGCCGCCTTGACCGACTCCACCTTGCCCACGTCGCTGACGTCGACCGACGCCAGCTGGGCTTCCAGCGCGCGCACCTGGCTGCTGGATTCGCTCACGCTGACCGCGTCGCCGCCGGCGGCCTGGGAGGTCGATTTGCCGCCGCCCTTGCCCTTGACGGAGGAGACTTTCGAGGCGGCGGGAGGGGTGATGCGCTTGTCGATTTTCACGGGGAATCCTGGTCGCTGGGGGTAGAACCTGAGACAAGTTAAAGACAGAAGGGTTTAACGGCGACCGCCGCGCATTCTTTAGGGGCGGCCGGCACTCAGCCGAGCAGCGGCACCACGCCCTCCAGCCCCACGCGATTGATCGCGTAGCTCGCCTGCGCCCGCACCACCGGCTTGGCGTGGTAGGCGATGCTGACGCCGGCCTCAGCCATCATTTTCAGGTCGTTGGCACCGTCGCCCATGGCGATCACCTGGTCCTTCGCCAGGCCCAGCTCGCTGCGCACCTGGTTGAGCCGGTCGGCCTTGCCCTGGGCGTCGACGATGCTGCCGAGCACGCGGCCGGTGAGTTTGCCGTCGGCGACCTCCAGGGTGTTGGCCGCCGTGTGGTCGAGGCCGAGGCGCGGCTTCAGGCGCTCGGTAAAGAAGGTGAAGCCACCCGAGACGAGCAGGGTCTGGATGCCGGCGGCGCGCGCCGCGGCGAGCAGCGTTTCGGCGCCGGGCGAGAGCTGCAGGCGCTCGTCGTAGACACGCTGCAAGGCGGACTGGTCGAGGCCTTCGAGCAGCGCCACCCGGCGGCGCAGGCTTTCGGCAAAGTCGATCTCGCCGCGCATGGCGGCCTCGGTGATCGCCGCCACCTGCGGCTTCAGGCCCTGCATGTCGGCGATCTCGTCGATGCACTCGATGGTGATGAGCGTCGAATCCATGTCCATCACCAGCAGGCCGAAGTCCGCGATGCGGCGCCCGGCCGGCACCCAGCCGTGGTCGAACCGGTTTGCCTCGCAGTAGGCGGCGACCGCGTCGCGCTGGGCGGGGTCGGCGCCGACCAGGCGGAAGGCGGTCGGCGTCACCGCCTCGATGGCCGTGGCGCCGGTGAGTTTGGCGAGCTGCTTGAGGTCGGGGGTGGGGACGTCGGGTCCCTGCACGATCAGGTTCATGGCTGAAGGCTATTTCAACAGGTTGAAGAAGGTGACGACGTTGGCCGCCCGCACCTCGGGCGCGGCCGAGGCCACGCTCCAGCGCAGGCGGTTCTCGCCCGCGAGCTTGATGTCGCGCCGGGTCTGGATGAGCTGGATGATACGGCCGGGATCGATCGGCGGCTGCGGCACGAACTGCAGCAGGATGGCGTCGCCGCTGGCGTCGACCTTGACGATGCCGAGCGGCTTCGCGGCCAGACGCAGGCGATGGGTGTCGAGCAGCGCGCGCGCCGGGTCGGGCAGGCTGCCGTAGCGGTCGATCAGTTCTTCCTGCAGCGCGCTCAGGTCCTCGGCGTGCTGCACGCTGGCGAGTCGCTTGTACAGCACCAGGCGCTCGTGCACGTCGGGGCAGTAGTCCACCGGCAGCAGCGCCGGCGTATGCAGGTTGATTTCCGACACCACGCCGAGCGGCTGGCTCATGTCGGGTTCCTTGCCTGCTTTCAGACTCGCCACCGCGCTCGCGAGCATGTCGTTGTAGAGCGAGAAACCGACCTCGAGGATTTCGCCGCTCTGCTTGTCGCCCAGAACCTCGCCGGCGCCGCGGATCTCGAGGTCGTGGCGGGCGAGGTGGAAGCCGGAGCCGAGTTCTTCCATCAATTGAATGGCTTCGAGCCGCTTCTTCGCCTGCGGTGTCAGCGTGCGGTCTTCCTCCACCAGCAGATAGGCGAAGGCCTGGTGGTGCGAACGGCCGACGCGGCCCCTGAGTTGATGCAGTTGAGCGAGGCCGAACTTGTCGGCGCGGTTGATGAGGATGGTGTTGGCGGTGGGGATGTCGATGCCGGTCTCGATGATGGTCGTGCACAGCAGGATGTCGAAGCGCTGCTGGTAGAAATCGCGCATGACCTGTTCCAGCTCGCGCTCGCTCTGCTGGCCGTGGCCGACGCGGATGCGCGCCTCGGGCAGGAGCTTTTCCAGGCGCTCGCGCATGGCTTCGATCGTGCTGACCTCGTTGTGCAGGAAGTACACCTGGCCGCCGCGCTTCAGTTCGCGCAGCACGGCCTCGCGGATGAGCCCGCCGGAGAAGGCTTGCACGAAGGTCTTCACCGCCAGCCGCTTCTGCGGGGCGGTGGCGATCACGGAAAAGTCGCGGATGCCTTCGAGCGACATCGCCAGCGTGCGCGGGATCGGCGTCGCGGTCAGCGTCAGCACGTCGACCTCGGCGCGCAGCGCCTTCAACTGTTCCTTCTGCCGCACGCCGAAACGGTGCTCTTCGTCGAGGATGACGAGGCCCAGCCGTGCGAACTTGACGTCTTTTTGAATCAGCCGGTGGGTGCCGATGACGATGTCGAGCTTGCCGTCGGCCAGCGCCTTGAGCGCCTCGGCCTGCTCCTTCGGGCTGCGGAAACGCGACAGTTCGGCGAGCTTGACCGGCCACTGGGAGAAGCGGTCGGAGAAATTGTTGAAGTGCTGCTCGGCGAGCAGCGTCGTCGGCACCAGCACCGCGACCTGGTAGCCGCCCATCACCGCCATGAAGGCGGCGCGCAGCGCGACCTCGGTCTTGCCGAAGCCGACGTCGCCGCACACCAGGCGGTCCATCGGTTTGCCCGATTGCATGTCTGCCATCACCGCCGCGATCGCGGCGGCCTGGTCGGGGGTCTCCTCGTAGCCGAAGCCCTCGGCGAAGGCCTCGTAGTCGTGCGGCGAGAACTGGAAGGCATGGCCCTCGCGCGCGGCGCGCAGGGCGTACAGGTTCAGCAGTTCGGCGGCGGTGTCGCGCGCCGCCTGCATCGCGCGGCGGCGCGCCTTTTCCCACTGGTCGGTGCCGAGGCGGTGCAGCGGCACCTCGCCCTCGCCGGCGCCGGAGTAGCGCGAGATCAGGTGCAGGCTGGCGACCGGCACGTAGAGCTTGTCGCCCTTGGCGTATTCGACTTGCAAAAACTCGGTGTCGCCGTCGCCGAGGTCCATGCTGAGGAGGCCGAGGTACTGGCCGACACCGTATTGCGCGTGCACCACGGGGTCGCCGGGCTTCAGCTCCGACAGGTCGCGCAGCAGGCTGTCGATCTGCGTCGCGCGCACCTCGCGCGCACGCCGCGTCTTCGGCGGGATGGCGTAGAGCTCGGTCTCGGTGACGACGGCGAGCGTGCCGTCGGCGGCGACGAAGCCTTCGGCGAGCGGACCGTGCGTGAGCAGGATGCGCGTGCCGCTGGCCAGCGCGGCGGCCCAGCTGTCGACGAGCGTCGCGTCGAGGCCGTGTTCGGCGAGGTATTCGTGCAGCGTCTCGCGGCGGCCGGCCGAGGGGGCGACGATCAGGACTTTGCCAGCGAAGCCGTCGACGAAGGCCTGCAGCTTGGCGACCGGGTGCGCTTCGCGGCGGTCGACGGAAATCGGCGGCAGCGGGCGGGCGAGACCTTCGCCGGCCTGTTCGACGTCGAGCCGTTCGTAGCCCTTGGCGAGAACGAAGAAGGCGTCGGTCGCGATGAACAGTTCGGCGGGCGGCAAGAGCGGCCGGTCCTTGTCGCCCGAGAGCAGGCGATGGCGGCCCTGCGCGTCGGCCCAGAAGGCCTGGCCGGCGGGGTCGAGCGCGCCGTGAAAGACCAGGCGCGCGGCTTTGGGCAGATAGTCGAACAGCGTCGCCGTCTGCTCGAAAAACAGCGGCAGGTAATACTCGATGCCGGCGGGCGCGAGGCCATTGCTGACGTCCTTGTAAAGCTTGGACTTCGACGGGTCGCCCTCGAAACGCTCGCGGAAGTTTTGGCGGAAGCGGGTGATGCCGGCCTCGTCGAGCGGGAATTCGCGCGCGGGCAGGAGGCGCACCTCGCCCACCGGATAGATGCTGCGCTGGGTGTCGACGTCGAACGCGCGGATCGTCTCGATCTCGTTGTCGAACAGGTCGATGCGGTAGGGCACCGCGCTGCCCATGGGGAAGAGGTCGATCAGCCCGCCGCGGAAGCTGAACTCGCCCGGCGCATAGACCTGGTTGACGTGGGTGTAGCCGCCCAGCGCCATCTGCGCGCGGAAGGCGGCTTCGTCGAGCGTGTCCTTCTGCTTGAGGAAGAAGGTATGCGCCGCGAGGAAGGCCGGCGGCGCCAGCCGGTACAGCGCGGTCGACAGCGCCACCACGGCGACGTCGAAGTCGCCGCGCGAGATCTGGTGGAGCGTCGCCAGCCGCTCGGAAATCAGGTCGGGGTGCGGTGAGAAGGCGTCGTAGGGCAGGGTTTCCCAGTCCGGGAAGGCGCAGACCCGCAAGCCCGGATCAAACCAGCGCAGCTCCTCCGCCAGCCGGTTGGCGTCCCACGCGCTCGCGCACACCACCACCTGCGGCGCGGTGTGGCGCGCCAGTTCGGCGAGATAGAGCGCGTCGGCGGCGCCGGCGAGGCCGGGCTGGCGGCGGCCGGCAGGAGGGGCGGCAGGGGAAAACAGCATGCAAAAAGTCGGATTATACGGGCGCGCGGGCGCCGGGCGAGGGCGGGTATAATGCCCGGCTTTCCGTTTTCTGTGCTGAGACCCTCATGAGCCTCGACCGCGTCAGCTCCGGCCGCAACCTGCCGGACGATTTCAACGTCATCATCGAAATCCCCGCCCACGGCGAACCCATCAAGTACGAAGTCGACAAGGAGTCGGGTGCGATGTTCGTCGACCGCTTCATGTCGACCGCGATGCACTACCCGTGCAACTACGGCTACATTCCGCACACCCTGTCGGAAGACGGCGACCCCGTCGACGTGCTGGTGATCACCCCGATCCCGCTCATCACCGGCGTGGTCGTGCGCTGCCGCCCCGTTGGCATGCTGAAAATGACCGACGAAGCCGGCGTCGACGCCAAGCTGCTGGCGGTGCCGGTCGACAAGCTGTGCGGCCTCTACAAGGGCGTGAACAAGCCCGAGGACCTGCAGCCGCTGCTGCTGGCGCAGATTTCCCACTTCTTCGAGCACTACAAGGACCTGGAGAAGGGCAAATGGGTCAAGGTCGAAGGCTGGGTCGGCGTCGACGACGCGCGCGCCGAGATCCTCGCGGGGGTGGAGCGGTACCGCAATGCGAAGGACAAGCCTGCGTTCTAGGATCTAGGGGCTAGGATTTAGGGGCTAGGGGATGAGCGGCTTCGCCGCGCCTCGTGTATTCATGAAATGCGGCGAAGCCGCACAAAGCCCCCTAATCCCTAGCTCCTAGCCCCTAATCCCTGATAAACACATGAAGGTCTGCATCCTCTCCGACTCCCACGACAACCGTCGCCTGCTGGGCGCGGCGGTCGAGCACGCCAGGGCGAATGGCGCGGAGGCGGTGCTGCACTGCGGCGACGTGGTCGCGCCGACCACGCTGCGGGTGCTGCAAAAATACGAGTTGCCGGTGCACGTGATCCACGGCAACAACACCGGCGACCTCTACAACATGACGCGGCTCGCTGCCGAGCCCAACAGCGTGGTGCGCTACCACGGCCAGGACGCCGCGATCACGCTCGCCGACCGCAACCTCTTCCTGGTGCACTATCCCCACTACGCGCACGCGCTCGCCTGCACCGGCGACTACGACCTGGTGTGCTGCGGCCACGACCACAAGTCGAGCATCGCGCAGGTCGCCAACGTCAAGGGCGGCACCACCTGGCTGATCAACCCCGGCACCGTCGGCGGCGTCGGCAACCCGCCGACCTACATCATGGCCGATCTCGCGACGATGCAGTTCGACATTATCGCGGTCGAGGCTGCGCCGGCGTCGATCCTGCCGCCGGTCACGCCGCACGTCTGACGCGGCCATCAACACTTCCTTTATTCCCGCATAGAAAACTTCGATTGAGATTGCCCGCCTGTCCGTGGCGACGGGCAGTGGCTTGGGAGTAACATTTCGAAGATTCAGAACCGGGGCCGATCCCGGCCGTCCGGCGGGTTTTGCGGGCGGCGTCGAATAACTTGGCATCCATCGGATGGAGGACACAACGATGACGGAGCATGTTGCGACCAACGAGACCATACTCGTGGTGGGCGGCGGGATTTCCGGCATGACCGCCGCGCTCGAAGCGGCCGAAACCGGCAAGAACGTCGTCCTGGTCGAGAAGAATCCCGCGCTGGGCGGACGCACCTCCCAGCTCTACCGCTACTTCCCCAAACTGTGTCATCCGACCTGCGGCCTGGAAATCAACCTGCGCCGCCTCAAGGGCAACCCGCGCGTAAGGGTGCTGACGCTGGCCGAAGTGACCGGCCTCTCGGGCAGCGCCGGCAACTACACCGCCACCATCAAGGTCCGCCCGCGCTACGTGAACGAGAACTGCACCGCCTGCGGCGACTGCGAGCGCGCGGTCGAGACGATGGTCGACGACCCCTTCAACTACAAGCTCGGCCAGCACAAGGCCGCTTTCCTGCCGAACGCGATGGCCTACCCGCAGCGCTATGTGCTCGACCCGGCGATCATCGGCACCCCGGATGCGGAAAAAGCCAGGGCCGCGTGCAAATACGGCGCGATCGACCTCGACATGCAGGAGGAAACGATCCAGGTGAAGGCGGGCGCGGTGGTGTGGGCGACCGGCTGGCAGCCCTACGACGCGGCGAAGATTCAGCCCTACGGCTACGGCCGTTTCAAGAACGTCATCACCAGCGTGGAATTCGAGCGCCTCGCCGACCCGCACGGTCCCACCGGCGGCAAGATCCTGCGCCCGTCCGACGGCAAGGAAGCGAAAAACATCGCCTTCATCCAGTGCGCCGGTTCGCGCGACGAGAACCATTTGCGGCATTGTTCCAGGATCTGCTGCATGGCGTCCTTGAAGCAGACCCACTATGTGCGCGAGAAGTATCCGGAAGACGGCAAGTCGACCATCTACTACATCGACATCCGCGCCATCGACCGCTTCGAGGATTTCTACCAGAAGGTGCAGGCCGACCCGTCGGTGACCTTCGTCAAGTCCAAGGTCGCGCGCATTTCCGAAGACGAGCACGGCAACCCGGTGTGCTGGGGCGTCGACACCGAAGGCTACAAGCGCTACACCACGCCGCATGATCTCGTCGTGCTGGCGGTCGGCATGGAGCCCTCGGTCAAGGGCGTCGACATTCCCGGCCACATCGTGGCGGATTCGAGCGGCTTCATCGAAGCCGACCCGGCCAACGGCGCGGTGTTCGGCGCCGGCTGCGCGTCGAACGCGCTCGACGTGAACCGTGCCGTGCAATCGGCCACCGCGGCGGCGCTGCGCGCCATCCAGGTGGTCAACAAAGTAGCGAAGGCGGAGGCTTAAACCATGGCTGACATCAAAGTCGCAGCGTACATCTGCAAGGGCTGCGGACTCGGCGAGCGCCTGGACACGGACGCGCTGGTCAAGATCGCGCAGAAGGACGGCAAGGTGCCGCTGGCGAAGTCGCACGATTTCCTGTGCAACGCCGACGGCGTGGCGATGATCAGGAACGACATCGCCAACGAGGGCGTCACCCACATCATGATCGGCGCCTGCTCGCGCCGCGCCAAGACCGAGGCGTTCTTCTTCCCCGAAAACGCGGTGGCGCGCGCCAACCTGCGCGAAGGCGTGATCTGGATCCGTCCCGACACCGAGGAGGCGCGCGAGACCACGCAGGAGATGGCGGAAGATTACATCCGCATGGGCTGTGCCGAGGTGAAGGCGATGACTGCGCCCGGCGGCAACCCCAACACCGGCACCAGCAAGACCCTGCTCGTCGTCGGCGGCGGCGTGACCGGCATGACCACCGCGATCGAGGCGTCGAAGACCGGCTACCCGGTCGTGCTGGTCGAAAAAACCGGCGAACTCGGCGGCTGGGCCGCCAAACTCTACAAGCGCGTGCCGGTGCACGAGCCGTACAAGTCGCCCGCCGACACCGGCGTCGCCGACCTCGTGTCGCAGGTGATGGGCGACGCCAACATCAAGGTCTACCTCAACGCGACGGTGGCCAAGACCGACGGCGCGCCGGGCCGCTTCGTCGTCGACATTGCGACCGAATCGGGGGCGACCCACACCGAAGACATCGGCGCCATCGTGCAGGCCTCCGGCTTTACGCTGTACGACATGAACAAGCTGCCGGAACTCGGCGGCGGCAAGTCGCCCAACGTGGTCGACCAGGCCGGTCTCGAAGCCTTGGCGAAGGCTGCCGCGGCGGGCGACGGCGTGATCCGCCGTCCCTCGGACAACCAGCCGGTGAAGTCGGTGGTGTTCGTGCAGTGCGCCGGCCAGCGCGACCCTTCGGGCACGCACCTCGCGTACTGCTCGGGCTATTGCTGCAACGCCAGCATCAAGCAGGCGATGTACTTCAAGGATGCCAACCCGGCGGTCGACACCACCATCATCTACACGGATCTCCGCACGCCGGGCAACGGCGAGGACTTCTACCGCAGCGCGCAGGAGAAGGGCGTCATCTTCACCAAGGGCAAGGTCGCCCAGGTGCTGCCCAACGGCAACACCAGCACGGTGAAATTCCACGACCTGATCCTCGACGACGCCGACGCGGCGGTCGCCGATGTCGACCTCGTCGTGCTGGCGACCGGCCAGGTGCCGAACTCGGGCGTGGACATTTTCGCGGCGCCCAAGGAAGCAGAGGAGGGCGCGGTCGAGGTCAAGCCGATCTCCATCCTCAACCTGAACTACCGCCAGGGCTCGGACGTGCCGCAGCTGAAGCAGGGTTTCACCGATTCGCACTTCATCTGCTTCCCCTACGAAACCCGCCGCACCGGCATCTACACCGCCGGCCCGGTGCGCCGCCCGATGGACATCGCGCAGGCGCGCGAGGACGCCACCGGCGCCGCGCTGAAGGCGATCCAGGCGCTGGAAAACGCCGAGTTGGGCCGTGCCGCGCATCCGCGTTCGGGCGATCTCTCGTTCCCGAAAGTGCGCCTCGAAGGCTGCACCCAGTGCAAGCGCTGCACGGTCGAATGCCCGTTCGGCGCGATCGACGAGGATGAAAAGCGCTTCCCGGTGTTCAACGAGTCGCGTTGCCGCCGCTGCGGCACCTGCATGGGCGCCTGCCCGGTGCGCGTGATCTCGTTCGAGAACTACTCGGTCAACACCGTCGGCGCGCAGATCAAGGCGGTCGACATCCCCGACGAGTTCTCCGAAAAGCCGCGCATCCTCATCCTCGCCTGCGAGAACGACGCCTACCCGGCGCTCGACATGGCGGGCATGAGCCGCAACGAGTATTCGGCCTTCGTGCGCATCATTCCGATCCGCTGCCTCGGTTCGGTCAACACCATCTGGATCACCGACGCGCTGAACGCCGGCTACGACGGCGTGATGATGATGGGCTGCAAGTCGGGCGACGAATACCAGTGCCACTTCGTCAAGGGCTCCGAGCTCGGCCGCGTGCGCATGTCCAAGATCGACGACACGCTGAAGACGCTGAATCTGGAAAAAGAGCGCGTGCGCGATCTCGAAGTCGCCATCACCGACATCGAACGGGTGCCCGAGATGATCAACAAGTACGCCGCCGAGCTGGTTGCTGTCGGCCCCAGCCCGTTCAAGGGCTTCTGATCATGCATCGGCCATTTTTGACGATGCATTATTGAGACAGGCTAAGGAGATCAGCATGAGCGCAAATACCGCAGTGGCGGAGAAATACCGCAACAATTTCCTGAAGGAAATCGAAGAACAGGTCGAGATGGGCGACTGGGTGAAGATGTGCATGCAATGCGGCGTCTGCTCTGGTTCCTGCCCGACCAATTTCCAGAGCGCGTGGGAGCATCCGCCGCAGGAGCTCTTCATGATGATCCGCGCCGGCAAGCGCGAGGAAGTGCTGACCACGACCTCGATGTGGAACTGCACCTCCTGCTACAACTGCATCGTGCGCTGCCCCAGGAAGCTGCCGATCACCCACATCATGCACGGCATCGCCGAATACGCGCACCGCATCGGCATGGCGCCGAAGCTGCAGCCGACCCGCTTCTTCTCCGGCCTGTTCTGGAAAAACTGCACCCACACCGGCCGCGTCAACGAGCTGAAGCTGTCGCTGGGCCTGTACTTCAAGGACGGCTTCGTCCAGGGCATCAAGAACGGGCTCGCCATGCAGTCGGTCGCGCTGGGCCTGGTCAAGGCCGGGCGCCTGAACGTGATGGAACTGCTCGGCGGCCACAAGTGCCGCGATCAGAAAGGCATCCAGTCGATGCTGAAGAAAGCCTATGAAATCGAGCGCGCCCGCAAGGCCGCCAAAATGGCCGGTTGATGCAGCGGCTGGCTGAGGAGAGAGACACAATGGCCAAACATGAATACGCGTTCTACCCCGGCTGCTCGTCGCAGAAGGGTGCTTCCGCTTCCAACTATCTGACCTCGGTCGAGTCGATGTGCAAGACGCTCGACGTCAAGCTCACCGAAATTCCCGACTGGAACTGCTGCGGTGCGTCGATCGGCTATGCCGAAGCGGGCGAACTGCCGCGCCACGTGCTGAATGCGCGCAACTTCGCGCTGTCCGAACAGCACCTGCCGGGCCAGGAAATCGTCGCCACCTGCGCCGCCTGCTGGCTCGGCGCGCGCGAGACGCGCGAGCGCCTGACGCATTCCGACACGCTGATGAACGACACCCGCGAGGCGCTGAAGGAAGCCGGGCTCACCATCAACGAAATGCCCGAGATCCGCCACATGGTGGAAGTGCTGATCGAGGACCTCGGCTTCGACGAAATGAAGAAGCACGTCAAGAAGCCGCTCGAAGGCGTGAAGATCGCGGGCTACGTCGGCTGCCAGACCAACCGTCCCTTCGGCGTCGCCGGCGAGTCCTTCGAGAACCCCAAGTATCTCGACATGATGGTCGAGATGGTGGGCGCCGAATCGATTCCCGAGTACGACATGAAGGTGACCTGCTGCGGCGGCGCACTGGCCTTCTCCGAGCCGGAAAAGGCGCAGGCGCAGATCAAGGACATCGTCGAATCGGCCTACGATCACGGCGCCGAGATGATCGTCACCCCGTGCCCGCTGTGCCAGGCCAACGTCGAGATCTACCAGGGCCAGATCAACAAGCGCTACGGCACCAAGTTCGACATTCCGGTGATGTACTACAGCCAGCTGATGGTCGTCGCCTACGGCGGCAGCGCCAAGGAGGCCGGCCTCAACGGCCAGGTCATCCGCGCGCGCCGGCTGGAGGAAATCGCCGCCAAATAAGGGTGTGCATTCACCCGACGATAAACAGGGGCGGCTGCCCCTGTTTTTTTCGGGATCAGGCGGCCTCGGCCGGAGAGTCGCCTTCCGGCGCCGGCGCGTTGTCCGTGCCGCTGCGGTTGCGCGGACGCAGCGGCATCTTGCGCAGGAAAGTCGCCAGTTCCTGGCTGGCCTGATCGAAAGCAGCGGCAGGTTCGAGTGACGCACGCGCCGCCGCGAACTGCTTCGCCTTGATGTTGCGGACGATCTCGCCGGCGACGTCGTGGAATCGGGCGTGCAGCCGGCATGCCTCCGCATGGTCTTCGCTCGAGAGCATGTGGCGCGCTTCGTTATTCAGCCAGTCTCCAAGCTTGCAGGCATGCACGGAACCGACCGTCGCGATGTCCATCGCCCCGCGCCCGCTCAGGAAATTGCGGAACTGGGCTTTCCACGCGGCGTGGCTGGTGATGGCGTAATCGATGTCTTGCCGGATGCCCATCGTGTCTCCTCTTGATTCATGCGCCCTTGAGAATTAACGGCAGCCGGGACGGTCAATTGAGGACCCGGCCGGTTCGCATGGCGGCGCGCGCGGCGGTATGCTTACGTTTTCCATCCGCACAAATAACATGATGAAACGAGCCAAGGATATGAACGCGCTGATCGATCTGGTGCACGAAGCGGTGTACGAGGTCGATGAACTGCGCGCCTGCCTCGAGCACGACGACGAGGAGGCCTCCGCTTACACGCCCTTCCTGGACGATCTCGACAGGATGCTGCGCGCCCTGCACGAATCGATGGCGTCGGGCGGCTATGCCGGCGTGGGGCAGGGCGGCGACCTGGACTACATGCCGCTGTTCAAGAAATACGAACGCAACATCCCCTTCCGCGAGTTGCTGCGCACCATCAACGCCACCCATCGCGAAGGCTTCGAGCCCTGAGCACGGCCCGGGCGACCGGATGACTGCGTGAAGCCCATCGTGCCCGCGCGCCTCGAATGGCGCGACGGCGTGCCGTATTCCGCCGCCTACGGCGACATCTACCATTCCGCCGACGGCGGCGCCGGGCAGGCGCGCCACGTCTTCCTCGGCGGCTGCGGCCTGCCCGGGGCGTGGGCCGCGCGCGAGGTCTTCGTCGTGCTGGAGACCGGCTTCGGCACCGGCCTCAACTTCCTCGCCACCTGGGCGGCGTGGCGTGCCGATCCGGCGCGCTGCGCGCGGCTGCATTTCATTTCCGCCGAGAAGCATCCCTTTTCCGCCGCCGACCTCGCGCAACTGCACGCGCGCTGGCCCGAGTTTGCGCCGCTCGCCGCCGAACTGTACGCCGCCTGGCCGATGCTCACGCCCGGCTTCCACCGGCTCGCGCTCGACGGCGGCCGCGTGCAGCTGACGCTGATGCTGGGCGACGCGGCCGCGACCCTGCCGCAGCTCGACGCCTCGGTCGACGCTTACTATCTCGACGGCTTCGCGCCCGACCGCAACCCGGATTTGTGGCAGCGCGATCTCATCGCCGCGCTCGGTCGCCGCGCCCGGCCCGGCGCGCGCGCCGCCACCTACACCGTCGCCGCCCCGGTGCGCGACGCGCTTGCGCAGGCCGGGTTCGAATGCGAGAAACGCCCCGGCTACGGGCGCAAGCGGCATTGCCTCGCCGCGCGCTACACGGGTACGGGGGGGGAGATGACGCGCACGCCGCCGCGCCACGTCGCCGTCGTCGGCGCCGGCGCCGCAGGCGCGGCAGTCGCGCATGCGCTGGCGCAGCGCGGCATCGCCGTCAGCGTGCTCGAACGCGCGGCGGCGCCGGCGCAGGCGGCGTCGGGCAATCCGCTCGGCGTGTTCCGGCCGCTGATTTCGCGCGCCGACACCCCTGCCATCCGGCTGACCCGCGCGGCCTTCCTGCACAACCTGCGCGCCTGGGCCGCGCTCGACGGCGTCGCGTGGGCGCGCTGCGGCGTGCTGCACCTGACGAAGGACGCCGACGCCGCGGCGAAGCAGCGGCGCGCGCTGATCGATGGCGCGCCGCCGCCGGATTTCGCGCGCTGGGTCGAGCTCGGCGAAGCCCGGCGTCTGGCGAACTGGCCGGTCGAGGCGCCCGGTGTGTTCTATCCGCAGGCGGGCTGGGTCGAGCCGGCCACGCTGGTGCGCGCCTGGCTCGCGCATCCTGCGGTCGCCGTGACGATCCGCTGCGAGGCGGCGGCATTGCAGCCGGTCGCAAGCGGCTGGCGGCTCGTCGACGCGGCGGGCGGCGTGCTCGTCGACGCCGACGCCGTGGTGCTGGCGAATGCGTACGACGTGCGCACGCTGTTGCCGTCGCAGCCCTGGCCGCTGCACGCGGTGCGCGGCCAGGTCACATGCCTGCCCGCCGACTGCCTGCCCGAGCTGTCACGCGTCGTTGCGCGCGAGGGCTACGTCGCACCGGGTGCGCGGCCGGTGGTCGGCGCGACCTACGAGCACGACGATCTCGACACCGCGCCGCGCGCGGCGAGCGACGCCGCCAATCTGGCGCGGCTGGAAGCGATCCTGCCGGGCGCGTCGGCGCGCATCGATGCAGGGCAGGCGAGCGGCCGCGCGGCGCTGCGCGCGACGCTGCCGGATCGCCTGCCGCTGGTGGGCGAGGTGGACGGTCTGGCGGGGGTGTACGTCGCGGCGGGCTATGCGTCGCGCGGGCTGGTGTGGGCGGGGCTCCTCGGCGAGGCGCTGGCCGACCGCATGACGGGTGCGCCGCTGCCGCTGGAAAGCGAGCTGCTGCGGGCAATTTCGCCGCAGCGCTTCGGCCCCTGATTCGGGGGCCGGCGGGGATCAGGCCGCGGTGAGCGGCTTGCCGCCGAGGCCGGAGACGGCGAGGCCGTCGGGGTCGTAGAGGCCGCCGCCGGCGCCGGCCGCGGCGTGGACCAGCACGTTGAGCGCCTGCCGCGTGGCGCCGAGACGCAGGTCGATGAGCGCGCCGACGCGCTGGTTGGCGGCCTGCGCCTGCTGTTCGAGTTCGCCCAGTTGCTGCCAGCGGGTCTTCAGTTCAGGCTGGCCAAGCTGCGCCAGCCAGGCTTCCATGCCGGCGCGGTCGCTGCCGTGGCCGGCCAGCGCGAGGTCGGCCTGCCGGTTGCGCGCGTGTTCGCTCACGGCCTGTAGATGCTTTAGCTTGGCGGCGTTGAGCGCGCCGAGACGATCGGCCTCGCCCTCGACCAGGGCCTGCTCCTCCTCCAGCAGGGTGGCGAGCAGCGCCTGCCAGGCGGCGGTTTCCGTCGTCAGTCGCGCGAGCACGTCAGCGGGAGACATTCAGCATCTCCTGCACCGAATCGATGAGGCCGGCGGCAATGTTTTCCGGTTTGACCACATATTGGCCGCTGGCGATGGCTTCCTTGATGCTTTCGACCCTGGCGCGGTCGACCACCGGGATCGCCGCCAGCTGGGCCTCCAGCGCCTTCAACTGCGCCGAGCGCGTGCTCAGGCTGACGTCGGTCTGGCTCGCCTGGCCGGCGGGGACGTTCGACTGGGATGCGGCGGTCCGGCGCTCGGCGGTGGAGGGCAGGGTAAGCTGTTTCGGGCCGGGATCGATTTTCATGGCAGCGTCCTGTGTGGCGCGGATCCCCCCAGGAACGAGGGGGGCTTCATAACTTCAATATCGGCAGTTTAGTCAATTCCTGAACCTGCTGCGCTCAGAAAGTCACCACGACCTGCTGCCCGTCCTGGGCAATGCCGCTCACCACCTGGCCGGAGCGGGTCTTTACCCGCACCCGGTCGCCGCGACTGGCGTTCGCCAGCGCCTGTCCCTCGCTCTGCACGGTGAAGCCCGGCCCGTTCATCACCAGGCGGGTCGGCTGGCCCTGCGTCACCACCAGGGGCGAGCGCAACACGGCGTTGCGCAGCGGTGCGCCAGCGGCGATGCCAGACACGGTGCGGAAGCCGACCACGGCGTCGGGATCGGTGGCGACGTCGGCGGGCAGGCTGCCGAGATCGCCCTCTCGCAGCACCAGGTCGCTGGCCGCGACCACCTGGTGCGCGCGCAGCGGGTGACGGGTGGCGACGTATCGCCCCACGACGCTTACTTCCGCGCCGAGGTAAACCGTCCAGGGGCTGGGTGCGAGGCAGCGCACCCCGACCGCGATCCGGCCGATGCTGCGGCTGCCCGGCGGCTGGAACGCTTCCAGCGCGGTGCAAGCCGGCAGTGCGGCGCGCGGCGCCTGTACCGCGATGCTGACCTTGCCCGGCAGGCCCGCGGTCTGCGTCTTGAGAAAACGTTCGGCGTGGGTGCGCAGGCTCGTCGAATCCTGCGCGCCCGCAGCGTGAACGGCGGCCGGCAGCACCAGGCAGGCGGCCGCCCGCCACAGCACGCGCGACAAACGGCGGGGACGGAGAGCTGCAGACATGTCGACTCCTGGAGGATTTCTCACACTGCGCCATTGTAGGCAGCCTGGCGCTCGCCTAAACGCCGAAATGGCCCCGCTTTGTGCCCCTAATCCCGCGATTGGATGGACCGGGGCGTGTCTAGGATTCAGTCATCGAAAAAGGCCTTGCGGCCCGAACGGAGGTGACCGAGATGCTCGACCGGCTGGATGAAACCCTGAATTTCCACGTCCAGGCTCTGCGCCTGCGTGACCAGCGCCAGCAGGTGCTGGCCTCCAATATCGCCAATGCCGACACGCCGAACTACCAGGCGCGCGACCTGGATTTCCGCGCGTCACTGCAGTCCGCCCTGAAGGGGGCGACGGCCTCCGCCGGAGTCAAGCTCGCCGCGCCCGGGCCCGGGCATCTCAACGGCACGCCCGGCGTCGCCGGCGCGGGGCTGCTCTACCGCACGCCTTCGCAGGGCAACGTCGACGGCAACACGGTCGATATCGACGCCGAGCGCGCCGCATTCTCAGACAACGCGATTCACTACGAATTCAACCTGACCCGTCTCAACCGGCAGATCCAGGGCCTGCTCGCGGTCATTAAGGGATAAGGAGCCGACATGTCGCTCTTCAACATTTTCAACGTGGCCGGCTCGGCCATGCACGCGCAGTCGCAGCGCCTCAATACCGTGGCCAGCAATCTCGCCAACGCCGACAGCGCGACCAGCGCCAACGGCACGCCCTACAAGGCCAAGCAGGTGGTGTTCGCCGCTACCCCGGTGGGCGAGAACGGCGCCACCGGCGTGCAGGTCGCCGGGGTGATCGATGACCCGTCGCCGATGAAGACCGTGTACGACCCGAAAAATCCGCTTGCCGACGCCAAGGGCTACGTCACCATGCCCAACGTCAACGTGGTAGAGGAAATGGTCAATATGATCTCCGCGTCGCGCTCGTACCAGTCGAACGTGGAAATGATGAACACCACCAAAACCCTGCTGCTCAAGACCCTGAATATCGGCCAGTGAGCGCCATGCCCCCTCCGGAGACCACGACATGAGTACCGTACAAGACAGCAGCAACGTCACCAGCCTGTTCGGCGCCGGCACCGCGAAGACATCGAAGGGCGCCGCCGCCGAGACCGAAGATCGCTTCCTTGCCCTGCTGGTGGCGCAGATGAAAAACCAGGATCCGCTCAACCCGCTCGACAACGCACAGGTGACGAGTCAGATGGCCCAGCTCTCCACCGTGCAGGGCATCGAGAACATGAACCAGTCGCTGCAGGCGCTGGTGGCCAGCCTCGGCACCAGCCAGATGGCGCAGGCCGCCAATCTGATCGGACGCGGCGTGCTGGTCCCCGGCGACAGCATCCGCCCGGCCGATCTCGAGGACATCGTCGGCTTCGAGCTTTCGCGGCCGGCCGACAGCGTAAAAGTCGATATCTTCAACGCCGCCGGCACGCGGGTGCGCAGCCTCGACCTCGGACCGCGCGACAGCGGCGTCGGCGTGGTCGCGTGGGATCGCCTGAATGCGGCCGGTCAGCCGGTGCCGGACGGGCAGTACCGCTTCCAGGTCAATGCCGTGCAGGGCGGCCGGCTGGTCGCCGCCACCGCGCTGCACCTGGGGCTGGTGAACAGCGTCTCGCAGGGGGACAACGGCGTGCTGTTGAACTTGGCCGGCGACACCCGGGCGAGCTATGCAGACATCCGGCAGATTTTCTGAGCATGGCAGATTGGACTGACTGGCGTGCCGGTCGCAACCATTAGAAGGAGCACAACATGAGTTTTCAGCAAGGCTTGAGCGGCCTCAACGCCGCCGCAAAGAACCTCGACGTCATCGGCAACAACGTGGCCAATTCCGGTACGGTCGGCTTCAAGCAGTCGCAGGCACAGTTCGCCGACGTCTATGCCAACTCGCTCACCGGATCCGGCGGGTCGAACGTCGGCATCGGCGTCAAGGTCGCGAGCGTCGCCCAGCAGTTCACCCAGGGCAACATCACGTCGACCAACAACCCGCTCGATATCGCGATCAACGGCGGCGGCTTCTTCCGCATGGACAACAACGGCGAGATCACCTACCAGCGCAACGGCCAGTTCCAGCTCGACCGTCTCGGGCACATCGTCAGCGCCGGCGGCGCCCTGCTGACCGGTTATACCGCGAATGCGAGCGGCGTGCTGTCCACCGGCGCGCCGGCGCCGATCATGATCAACACCGCCGACATCACGCCGAACGTGACGACCGGCATCAACGCCGTCCTGAACCTCGATTCCAGCGTCGCGACTCTGTCGGCGGCCAGCTTCAACATGAACGACCCGACTACTTTCCACACATCGACCTCGGTGTCGATTTTCGACAGCCTCGGCAACGCGCACACCCTGCAGACATACTACGTGAAGACCGCTGCGGGCACCTGGAGCGTGTTCGCCTCGACCGATGGCGGCCCCTCCAGCGCGGTCGGCACGCTCAACTTTGGCACCGACGGCATGCTCACCACCGCAATGCCGCTTGCCACGACGGTTGCGGTGACGACCGGCGCCGCCACCCCGTTCAGCGTCGACATCGACTACACCGGGACGACCCAGTTCGGCTCCGCGTTCAGCGTCAACACGCTGAACCAGGACGGCTACACCTCGGGCCGCCTGGCCGGTTACAACATCGGTGCGGACGGCATCATCCTCGGCCGCTATACCAATGGCCAGTCTGCGGTGCTGGGCCAGATCGTGCTCGCGAGCTTCGCCAACCCGAACGGCCTGCAGCCGATGGGCAACAACATGTGGGCCGAGACCGCGACCTCGGGCGCACCGCTCGTCGGCACGCCCGACACCGGCAGTCTCGGCGTGCTGCAGTCGTCGGCGGTGGAGGATTCCAACGTCGACCTCACCGCCGAACTGGTCAACATGATTACCGCCCAGCGCGTGTACCAGGCCAACGCCCAGACCATCAAGGCGCAGGACGCCGTGCTGCAGACCCTGGTGAACCTGCGTTGACGCCAGCACGCATGACGCTTTGAGGAGGACCCATGGACCGTCTGATCTACACCGCCATGACCGGCGCCAAGCATATCCTGACGCAGCAGGCGACGACGGCGCACAACCTCGCCAATGCCACCACCACCGGCTTCCGGGCGCAGATCGACCAGTTCCGCGCGGTGCCGGTGCAGGGTGCGCCGCTGGCCACCCGCGCGTTCGTCGTCGATTCGACCACCGGCAGCGATTTTCGCGCTGGCGCGATCCAGCACACCGGGCGCGAGCTCGACGTGGCGGTGCAGGGCGCCGGCTGGCTGGCGGTGCGCGCGGCCGACGGCAGCGAGGCGTATACACGCAACGGCAGCCTCAAGGCCGACGAGAACGGCGTGCTGCAGACCCGCGACGGCCTCGCCGTGCAGGGCGACGGCGGTCCGATTGCGATCCCGCCGGGGCGCAACCTGGCCGTGGCGCGCGACGGCACGATCTCGCTGGTGCCGGACGGCTCCGACGCCACCGGCCTCACCGCGGTCGGCCGCCTCAAACTGGTCAATCCGCCGGAAGGCGAACTGGTGCGCGGCGACGACGGCCTGTTCCGCCTGAAGAGCGGAGCGCCGGCGGCGGCCGATCCCAACGTCAACCTCGTCAGCGGCGCCGTGGAGGCGTCGAACGTCAACGTCGTCGACGAGATGGTGAACATGATTTCGCTGGCGCGGCAGTTCGAGATGCAGATGAAGATACTGCAAAACGCCGAGGGCAACGACGCCAAGGCAGCGCAGCTGCTCAGCATGAGTTGATTTTTTATCCGCAAAGGGCGCGAAGGGCCGCGAAGTAGGAAACCCATCGATCCTTCCTTAGCGTTTCTTCGCGGATGAATGTTTTTTTAAAGGAGCCGACATGATTCGCTCGCTGTGGATTGCCAAGACCGGTCTGGATGCGCAACAGACGCAGATGGACGTGATTTCCAACAACCTCGCCAACGTCAGCACGAGCGGTTTCAAGCGCGCGCGCGCGGTGTTCGAGGACCTGCTCTACCAGACCATCCGCCAGCCCGGCGCGCAGTCGTCCGAACAGACGCAGCTGCCGTCCGGCCTGCAGATCGGCACCGGGGTGAAACCGGTCGCGACCGAGCGCATCTTCACCCAGGGCAACCTGCAGCAGACCGGCAACGCCAAGGACGTGGCGATCCAGGGCAACGGCTTCTTCCAGGTGCTGATGCCCGACGGCACCACCTCCTACACCCGCGACGGCTCGTTCCAGGTAGACGCCAACGGCCAGATGGTCACCGCCAGCGGCTATCCGGTGCAGCCGGCCATCACCATTCCGCCGGACACGCAGACCCTCACCATCGCCCGGGACGGCACGGTGTCCGCCCAGGGGGCGGGCTCGCCGACGCCCACCGTCATCGGCACCCTGCAGCTGGCGATGTTCGTCAACCCGGCGGGTCTGCAGAGTCTGGGCGAGAACCTCTACAGCGAGACCGCCGCCTCCGGCACCCCGAGCGGCACCGCACCGGGCAGCAACGGCGCCGGTCTCCTGAACCAGGGCTATGTCGAGACCTCGAACGTCAATGTGGTCGAGGAACTCGTCAACATGATCCAGACCCAGCGCGCCTACGAAATCAACAGCCGGGCGATCTCGACGTCCGACCAGATGCTGCAGCGCCTGACCCAATTGTGAGACCGTCCATGAACCTCCTGCGACTGATCGGCGGAACCGGACTCGCGCTGGTGCTCGCTGCATGCGGCACCACACCGTCGTCCATCGTCGAGCGACCGACTACCGCGCGCCCGGCGGCGCAGCCGGCGGCGAGCGCCAGCAACGGCGCCATCTACCAGAGCGCCGCCTATCGCCCGCTGTTCGAGGACCGGCGTGCACGCCGCGTCGGCGACGTGCTGACCATCGCCATCAGCGAGCGCACCCAGGCCGGCAAGCAGGCGTCCTCGAACGCCGCCAAGGCGAGCGAGGTCGATTCGTCGATCAGCGCGGTGGCCGGAGTGCCGCTGAAGATGTTCCAGGGCATCGGCGTCAACGCCGAGGGGGCCGTCTCCTACGACGACAAGTCGGCGCTCAATTCGAGCAACACCTTCACCGGCAACATCAGCGTCACCGTCGTCGAGGTGCTGCCCAACGGCAACCTGCTGGTCGCCGGCGAGAAGCAGATCGGGCTCGACAAGGGCACCGAATACATCCGCCTGTCCGGCGTAGTGCAGCCCGACACCATCCAGTCGGGCAACGTCGTGCTGTCGTCCAAGGTGGCCGACGCGCGCATCGAATACCGTACCAGCGCCAAGTTCGACACAGCCGAGATGATGAACTGGCTGGGGCGCTTTTTCCTGAGTTTCATACCGCTGTAAGGAGTCCGGCGATGCGCAAGATCTATTCACAACGAGGAACACGAGGACACGAGGAAGTCGCCTCCCTTCCCTCGGCGTCCTCCTTGTTCAGGCTTTTCCATCGCGTCCGCACCATGCTGCACGTCGGCGCATGGACTGCCGTGGCATGCATCGGGCTGATCCTGGGCCCGGTCGCCGCGCACGCCGCCGAGCGCATCAAGGACATCGCCGCGATCCAGGGCGTGCGGGTCAACCAGCTGATCGGCTACGGCCTGGTCGTGGGTCTCGACGGCACCGGCGACCAGACGACGCAGACCCCGTTCACCACGCAGAGCATCAAGAACATGCTCACCGAGATGGGCGTGAACCTGCCGCCTGGCGTCAACATGCAGCTGAAGAACGTCGCTGCCGTGATGGTCACCGCCGACCTGCCGCCGTTCTCGCAGCCCGGGCAGGCGATCGACGTCACCGTGTCGTCGGTCGGCAACGCCAAGAGCCTGCGCGGCGGCACTCTTGTGCTCACCCCGCTCAAGGGCGCCGACGGCCAGGTCTACGCCATGGCGCAGGGCAACCTCGCGGTGAGCGGCGCCGGCGCCGCCGCCAACGGCAACCAGACCCAGATCAACCATCTCTCCGCCGGGCGCATCCCAGCCGGGGCGACGGTCGAACGCGCGGTGTCGACGGCACTCGGCGAGACGGGCCATATCAATCTCGAACTGCGGCAGAGCGATTTCACCACCGCGAGCCGCGTGGTCGACGCGATCAACGGCAAGTTCGGCGGCGGCACCGCGCGCGCGCTGAACGGCCGCGTCGTCCAGGTGAGAACGCCGGTCGGCGAAACCGAGCGCGTCGCCTTTCTTGGCGCGGTCGAAAGCCTCGACGTGAGCCCGGCGCAGGCGCGCGCCCTCGTCATCATCAACGCCCGCACCGGCTCGGTGGTGATGAACCGCGCCGTGACGCTCGACCCGAGTGCCGTGTCGCACGGCAACCTGTCGGTGACTATCACGTCCGAACCGGTGGTGAGTCAGCCGGCGCCGTTCTCGCGCGGCGAGACCGTCGTCGCCCAGCGCTCGCAGATCGAGATTCGCCAGCAGCCCGGCGAGGTGATGATGGTGTCCGGCGGCGCCTCGCTGGCCGACGTCGTCAAGGCGCTCAACTCGATCGGCGCCACGCCGCAGGACCTGTTGGCGATCCTGCAGGCGCTCAAGGCCTCGGGCGCGCTGCGCGCCGAGCTGGAGGTCATTTGACCCGGAAACCCCGGTTAATCGCTTGTAGGCCCATGGAGTCTCGCATGCACATCGATTCTTCCGCCTGCGTTTGCACCCGTCGGGTTGCTGAACGCGCTTCGCACCCGCTGGCTCGCCCGGTCGCGCGCCTGCGTTTGCACCCGCAAGGGGCTGGCCGGATTCGTAAAGCCGCTTTCGCGGCAACGACTCCGCTATCGCTCGTCGTTGCAGGCATCGGCCTGCCGCCTCCTTGCTTCGCGGCAGACGCGCGCCCAGGCGTACCCTCGGGCGCGCCCAACCGGGGTTTCCGGGTCCCATGAGCCCCGGCGCCGATCTCGCTTCGCGCTTCGCGCTCGACGTCCAGAGCGTCAATCAGCTCAAGCTCGACGCCCGGCAGGCGTCGCCCGAGTCGCTCAGGGCGGCCGCCCAGCAATTCGAGTCCGTGTTCCTCAACATGCTCATGAAGAGCATGCGCGAGACGACTTCGCAGGACGGCATGTTCGACAGCGAGCAGACCCGGCTGTACACCTCGATGCTCGACCAGCAGTTGACGCAGAAACTGGCATCGCGCGGTATCGGGCTCGCCGAGGTGATGGTGCGCCAGCTTTCCATGGCCATGAAGCAGCCGGCCGAGCCGGCGACGGACGCCCCCACCGGGCTGCCGCTGAAAGCAGCCCCTGCCGGCCTGCTGCTCGACCCGACGCCGGGACTTCCGCTGCATGCCCCCAACGCAATCCAGGCCGCGCCGGTGCCCGTGGCCCCGGCGCGGGCCGAGTTGCCGCCGCATGTTGAATCCTTCGTCCAGCGCATGCTGCCGCATGCCGAGGCCGCAAGCGCCGCAACCGGCATCCCGGCGCGCTTCATGCTCGGCCAGGCCGCGCTGGAGACCGGCTGGGGTCGCGCGGAGATGCGCGGCGACGACGGCCGCAACGCCTTCAACCTCTTCGGCATCAAGGCCGGCTCCGGCTGGAAAGGCCGCACCGTCGACGTGGTGACGACCGAATACGTGGACGGCAAGGCGCAGAAGCAAGTCGAGACCTTTCGCGCCTACGACAGCTATGCCGATTCCTTCCGCGACTACGCCAGGCTGCTGCGCAACAACGCCCGCTACCAGAATGTGATTGCACAGGGACGCGATGCGGCGGGATTTGCCAATGGCCTGCAGCAGGCAGGCTACGCCACCGACCCGGCGTACGCGCGCAAGCTGCAGGGCGCGATCCGCCTGGTCGAGCGTGCGTGATTTAAGAAAGCCCCGGCGCTGCCGATACCACTGTTAAGCAGCCGGATCGTCCGGCCGCACCTTGAGCCCGCCCCGTTATGGCAACGAGCATCCTCAGCATCGGACAAAGCGCCCTCACCGCCGCCCAGGTCGGGATCAACACGACCGGCCACAACATTGCGAACGCTTCGACCCCCGGGTACAGCCGTCAGGTCGTGGTGCAGGGCGCGGCGCTGGCGCAGAACTTCGGCTTCGGCTTTCTGGGGCAGGGTACCGAGGTTTCCACGGTTGCCCGTGTCTATAACGAGTTCCTCGCCGTCCAGGTGCAAAGCGCCCAAACCTCGAAAAGCAGTCTCGACAGCCATTACGCGCAGCTCAGGCAGGTCGACAATATGCTTGCCGACCCCGAAGCCGGACTGGCGTCCGTCATGCAGGGGTTTTTCGGCAGCCTGCAGACGCTGACCACGGATGCCACTTCGATGTCGGCGCGCCAGACGGTGCTGTCGAACGCCGAGACGCTTGCCGCACGCGTGCAGGGCATGGCGTCGCGCCTGACCGAGATCGGACGCGGCATCAACAGCCAGGTTGTCAGCAGCGTCGAACTGATCAACACCTATGCGCAGGAAATCGCCCAGCTCAACGATGCGATCGGCAAGTCCCTGCGCGCCACCGGCCAGCCGCCGAACGACTTGCTCGACCAGCGCGACCAGCTCGTACTCGAACTCAACAAGGAAATCCGGACGACCGTCGTCAAGCAGGGCGACGGCGACTACAACGTATTCATCGGCAACGGCCAACCCCTCGTGGTCGGCACCAAGACCTCGCGGCTCTTCGCCGCAGCCTCGCAGACCGATCCCCAGAAGATCGAGGTCGCGTACACCGCCAGCAATGGCGACACCGTCTACGTCGGCGATACCAGCTTCGTCGGCGGCAACCTGGGCGGGCTCCTCAAGTTCCGCGCCGAATCCCTGGTGCCGGCACAAAATGCACTGGGCCGCATCGCCATCGGCCTCGCCGGCGCGTTCAATGCGCAGCACCAGGCGGGCTTCGACCTCGGCGGCGTCGCCGGCGGAGCCTTCTTCAACGCCGGCGCCCCGGTGGTCGGGCCAAACGGTGCGAATACCGGCAGCGCGACCCTCTCAGCCGCCGTCGCCGATGCCAATGCGCTGACGACGAGCAACTATCTGCTGCAGTACGACGGCACCAACTACAGCATCCTGCGCCTCTCCGACAACAGCGTTACGACCTTCGCCGGCTTCCCGCAAACCGTCGACGGCGTCCAGATCACGCTCGCAGCCGGCACCATGGCCGCAGGCGATACCTTCCTGGTTCGGCCCACCGCTGCCGGCGCCAGCGGTTTCTCCGTCGCCCTGACCAACCCCGCGAGCATCGCCGCGGCGAGCGCCCCGGGCGCGATCGGCAACAACGTCAATGCCCTGGCCCTGGCCGACCTGCAAACCGCGAACACGCTGGCGAACGGCAGCACAACCTTCGAAGGGGCCTATGGCCAGCTGGTCAGCGCGGTGGGCAACAAGACGCGCGAACTCGAAGTCACCAGCAAGGCCGCCGGCCGTCTGCTGGAGCAGACCACCGTTAGCCTGCGAGCCGAATCCGGCGTCAATCTGGACGAGGAGGCGACGAATCTGCTCCGCTACCAGCAGGCCTACCAGGCGGCTGCGAAGATGATGCAGATCGCCAAGGAAATGTTCGACATGCTGGTCTCGCTCGGATAAGAAAGGACCGCCCCATGCGCATCAGCACCCAACAACTTTACGAAGGCGGCGCCGCCCGCATCAACGAGTCCCAGAGTGCGCTCTACAAGACGCAGCAGCAGGTCGCGACCGGTCGTCGCCTGCTCGCTCCGTCCGACGACCCGGTCGCGGCGGCGCGCGCCCTCGAGGTGCGGCAGTCGCAAGCTATCAACAGCCAGCATGCGTCGAACCGCGTCCAGGCCAAGAACGTCCTCGGCATGGTCGAGGGCACGCTCGCCGGCGTGACCGATCTGCTCGTGCAGGTGAAGACCGCCGTGATCACGGCGGGCAATCCGCTGAACAGCGACACAGAGCGCGGCTTGATCGCGGTCGAACTCAAGGGTCGCTTCGAGGCGATCCTCGGTCTGGCCAACACCCGCGACACCCAGGGCAACTACATGTTTTCGGGGTTCGAGAGCGACACGCCGGCATTCGCAGAGAGCGTCACCGGCGCGACCTACCAGGGCGACGCGGGGCAGCGCCTCGTGCAGGTGGACGCAAACCGGAAGATGGCGATCAACAGCACCGGCCAGGCAGTGTTTCAAGGGGGCGGGGTCGACGTCTTCGATGCCATCAAGGACCTGATTGCGGTACTGGAGACGCCGGTCGCCACGCCCGCCGACGCCGCCGCCCTGGCCGCCGGGCTTGCCACCGCCGGCGCCGACCTCGACCGCGCGCTCGACAACGTGCTCGGCGTGCGAGCCTCGCTGGGGACGCGCCTCCAGGAACTCGACGCCCTGGACAGCGCCGGCACGGACCGCGGCGTGCAATACAGCGCGATGCTTTCCGAGATCGAGGATCTCGACTACGCCAAGGCGTTGACCCAGTTGTCCCAGCAGCAAACCACACTGGAGGCTGCGCAGGCATCGTTTGTGAAGATATCCAGTCTCTCGCTGTTCAATTACATCTGATCCATGGCTTCCCAGGACATGCAGCCCAGTGACCGGCTGGACGCGAAGGTCATGCGCCTGCTTGCAGGCGTGTCCGGGCACGGCGACCGCCACCTGGTCGAGCTCGAGCAGGACCTCGTCCAGATGAACGCCCTGCTCGACGAGGCGATCGCCAAGCTGGTCGCCAGCTTTATGGCGCTCCATCAAGCCGTCGAGCGCCAGCAGACCGCCTTCGACAGCCTGGCGGGCAGCGACCCGTCTCCCGAGACCGCAGCCCAACTCGATGCCCTGCGTGCCGAAATCGCCGGCCATATCGGCGCGGCTGTCACCGGCCTGCAGTTCCAGGACATGACCAGCCAGCTCGTCGGCCGCATGACGCGTCATCTGGAAGGCCTGCGCGCCGTATTCGGCGCGCTCGAAGTCTGTCCGATCGAAGCGCCGAATGGCGGGACCGAGGCGGCGTTGGCCGTGGTCAACGACATCAGCGACAGCGTGATGGCGCGTTTCGCCGAACTGGACGGCGTCGCGCGCAGCACGGTCAACCAGCGCCACATGGAAAGCGGCGACATCGAATTGTTCTGACGCAGATTTTCAGGGAGATAGAACGTGATGAGAAATCTGAGCATCAAGACGAGGCTGACGGCCATCCTGGTATTCATGGCCGCGCTGCTGGTAGCGATCGGCGCGATCGGCATCGTCGGCATGGACAAGACCGAGGCGGGGCTGAAGACCGTCTACGAGGACCGCACCGTGCCGCTCGTGGATTTGGCGCTGATCCTCGACATGGCTAACCGGATCCGCACCAACGCGGTCGTGGCTTCCAATGCGGCCGATCCCGCCGTGGCCCGGCAGCAGAACGCCGACACGCTCACGCTCGACGCCGAAATCGACAAGCTCTGGACGAAATACACGGGCACCGTCCTCACGCCGGAGGAGGAGAAACTGGCGCATGCGTTCGCCGGCGAGTGGAAGGCCTACCAGGCGTCGCGCAACGTCACCCTCGGCAAGGCGATGGAGGGTGATTTCGGGGGGGCTCGGGAGAACGCCGCCAGCGATGCCGGACCGAAATTTGCAGCGGCCCGCGCAACCATGCAGAAGCTGCTCGAACTGCGGGGCGAAGTCGCGAAGCAGGAATACGAGCGCGCAGAAAACCGCTATGCGAATAGCCTCAATCTTATGATCGCTGCGATGGTCGCGGGGCTGGCGCTGAGTACTTGGTTCGGGCTGATGCTGGTCCGCGCCATCACCGGTTCGCTCGACGCCGCGGCCAAGCTGGCCCGCAGCGTCGCCAACGGCGACCTGACCCAGCGCATCGAGGTCAGGTCGAAGGACGAGATCGGCCAGCTCATGCAGGCGCTGAAGGACATGAACGAGGCGCTGGTGCGCGTGGTCGGCAAGGTTCGCATGGGGGTCGAAACGGTCGCCACCGCTTCCAACCAGATCGCCACCGGCAACCTCGATCTCTCGAGCCGGACCGAGGAGCAGGCCTCGAGCCTCGAAGAGACCGCGAGCTCGATGGAAGAGCTCACCGGCACCGTCAAGCAGAACGCCGAGAACGCGCGCCAGGCCAACCAGCTCGTCGTCTCTACCGCCGACGTTGCCGTCAAGGGCGGCGAAGTCGTCGGCCAGGTGGTCGACACCATGGCCTCGATCAAGGAAAGCTCGCGCAAGATCGCCGACATCATCGGCGTCATCGACGGCATTGCCTTCCAGACCAACATTCTGGCCCTCAACGCCGCGGTCGAAGCCGCGCGTGCGGGCGAGCAGGGTCGCGGCTTTGCGGTCGTCGCCAGCGAGGTGCGCAACCTCGCCCAGCGCAGCGCCGGCGCGGCGAAAGAGATCAAGGCGCTGATCGAGGACTCCGTCGCCAAGGTCGACGCCGGCGGCCATCTGGTGGATGAAGCCGGCCACACCATGCAGGAGATCGTCGCCTCGGTGAAGCGCGTCACCGACATCATGAGCGAGATTGCCGCGGCGAGCGCCGAGCAGAGCTCGGGCATCGAGCAGGTCAACCAGGCCATCACCCAGATGGACGACGTCACCCAGCAGAACGCCGCGCTGGTGGAGGAAGCGGCGGCCGCGGCCGAGAGCCTGCAGGACCAGGCGGCGAAGCTGGCCGAGGCGGTGAGCGTGTTCCGTCTGGAGGCGGGTGGGTACCAGACGCCGGCCGTGGCCAAGAAGCCGGCGGCCAGGCCGAAGGCGATGCCTGCGGGGAGGGCGTCATCCGCGAAGGCGCTGGCTGCGCCGAAGAAGTCGGCGGCCGCAGGCGGCAGCAACGACGAGTGGGAAGAGTTCTAGACAAGCGGAATGCCTCAAGCCGGGCGCGTGTCCGGCCGTAGTGTCTGGTGAATGAACGATGGGCTCGGGCCACGGCCCGGAAAAAGCAAGCAGGAGCAATGATGAGCAAAACGATACTTGCAGTGGATGACTCGGGATCGCTGCGCCAGATGGTGGCCTTCAGCCTGAAGGCGGCCGGCTACGGCGTGGTCGAAGCGGTCGACGGTCAGGACGGCCTCAACAAGGCGAAGCTGCAGCAGGTCGACCTGGTGCTGACCGACCAGAACATGCCGGTCATGGATGGCCTCACTCTCATCAAGGCCTTGCGCGGCCTGAAGAATTACCAGAGCGTGCCGATATTGATGTTGACGACGGAGTCGAGCGACGAAATGAAGGCCAAGGGCCGCGCTGCGGGCGCGAACGGCTGGCTGGTCAAACCCTTCGATCCGAACCGGCTCACCGAAGTGGTGAAGAAGCTGATCGGCTGATCGGCGACCCCGCGCACGCATCCCACACGGAGTTCAGAGACATGACCATCGACATGAGCCAGTTCTACCAGGTCTTCTTCGACGAGGCCGACGAACTGCTCGCAGAAAAGGAGAAGCTGCTGCTCGCGATCGACGTGAGCGCGCCGGATGCCGAAGAGCTCAACGCCATCTTCCGCGCCGCACACTCGATCAAGGGCGGCGCGGCGACCTTCGGCTTTACCGACATCACCGAAGTGACGCACGTTCTCGAATCGCTGCTGGATCGCATCCGCAAGGGCGAGATGGCGCTCACGATCGAGCACGTCGATGCCTTCCTCGCGGCCAAGGACGTGCTCGGAATGCTGATGGATGGCCATCGTCACGGATCGGACGTCGACCAGTCCGCGGTCGACAGCGTCAGCCAGCGCCTGAAGGCGCTTTCCGAAGGGCGCGTTGCCGCGACGCCGTCGTCCCGGGCCGCGGCACCCGCAGCCGCCCCTGCGCCGGCCGCGACCGCGCAGGCCGAACCGGTCGCCCATGCCGACGGCAACTTCCACTGGCGCATCGAACTGCCGACGGTGCCGCAGAAGGATGTGGACGCGCTGGCCAGCGAGCTGGGCCTGCTCGGCACCCTGACGCTGGAAACCCTGCCCGATCAGCGTGCCGTGTTCGGCCTCGTCGCCGCGGAAGGCCGTGACACGATCGAGGCGATTTGCGCCTTCGTGCTCGACCCGAAGGATCTGAAAATCACCGCGGCGGGCACGGCCGTACCCGCTGCCGTACCCGGAATCGCGGTACAAAGCGATGATGCCAGCTACGGCATCTTCGAGCCGCTGTCGCAGGCCGAGATGAAGCAGCTGGCGTCCGAATCGGAAAAGGCACTCGCCGCCGCCGCGCCGACCCCGAACCATGGCCGTCGCATGACCGACGTGCCGAACATCGAGACCCGGATTGGCGGCCGTCGCGCCACCGACAAGGAAGTGGCAGGCAGCGAGTCGTCGTCGATCCGGGTCAGCGTGGAAAAGGTCGACCAGCTGATCAATCTTGTGGGCGAGCTCGTCATTACCCAGGCCATGATCGAGCAGCGCATCGGTGCGCTCGACCCCATCGTCCACGAACGCCTGCTCAACAGCGCCAGCCAGCTCGCGCGCAATACGCGCGACCTGCAGGAAGCCGTAATGTCGATCCGCATGCTGCCGATGGACTATGTGTTCTCGCGCTTTCCGCGCATGGTGCGCGACCTCGCCGGCAAGCTCGGCAAGAAGGTCGAGTTCGTCACTCGCGGCGCGGCGACGGAACTCGACAAGGGGTTGATCGAGCGCATCGTCGATCCGCTCACCCACCTGGTGCGCAACAGCGTCGACCACGGCATCGAAATGCCCGATAAGCGCGTCGCCAGCGGCAAGAGCGAAACCGGCCGCCTGACCCTGTCGGCCGCGCACCAGGGCGGCAACATCGTCATCGAAGTCACCGACGACGGCGGTGGCCTCAACCGCGAGCGCATCCTGGCCAAGGCGCGCCAGAACAACCTGCCGGTATCGGATTCGATGCCGGACGGCGAAGTCTGGCAACTCATTTTCGCGCCGGGCTTCTCGACTGCCGAGGTCGTCACCGACGTTTCCGGCCGCGGTGTCGGCATGGACGTGGTCAAGCGCAACATCACGGCCATGGGCGGCACGGTCGAGATCCGCTCGATGATCGGGATCGGCACCACGATTTCCATTTCGCTGCCGCTCACGCTGGCCATCCTCGACGGCATGTCGGTCAAGGTGGGCGAGGAGGTCTACATCCTGCCGCTGGGTTACGTCATCGAATCGCTGCAGCCGGCCGCGAGCGACGTCAAGGACATCGCGGGGCAGGGACAGGTCGTCAAGATCCGCGGCGAATACCTGCCGCTGATTCCGCTCTACCAGATCTTCGCGATCGAGCCGACCTGTACCGATCCGTCGCAGGGCATCGTCGTCATCCTCGAGGCGGACGGCAAGAAGGCTGCGCTCCTGGTCGACAGCCTGGTCGGCCAGCAGCAGGTCGTGGTCAAGAACCTCGAGTCGAATTTCCGCAAGGTGGCCGGCATTTCCGGCGCGACCATCCTCGGCGACGGCGGCGTCTCGCTGATCCTCGACGTCTCAGCGCTGCTGCGTTCGAGCCGCCAGCTCAACATGGATGCGCTGGCGTTCTGAGCCGGCCCACGCTAACGACACGAACCAGGAAGGACACCCGACATGATCGACACCAGCCATCACCCCGCCAATCCGGAAGCCGGCGAGGATGGCGCCGCGAAGGAGTTCCTCGCCTTCACGCTGGGGCGCGAAGAGTACGGCATCGACATCCTGCGCGTGCAGGAGATCCGCGGCTACGAGCCGGTGACCCGCATCGCCAACGCGCCGGAATTCATCAAGGGCGTGGTCAATCTACGCGGCACCATCATTCCCATCGTCGACCTGCGCATCAAGTTCAGGCTGGGCGAACCCACCTATGACCAGTTCACGGTGGTCATCATCCTGAACATCGCCGGCCGCGTGGTCGGCATCGTCGTCGACAGCGTGTCCGATGTGACTACGCTCACGCCCGGCCAGATCAAGCCGCCGCCCGAGATGGGCACGGTGTTCGATTCCGATTGCCTGATCGGGCTGGGTTCGATCAACGAACGCATGCTGATCCTGGTCGATATCGACAAACTGATGACAAGCCCCGACATGGGCCTGAACGAAAAAATCGCGGCCTGACGCGAAGATAACCAGTGCCGGAAGCGGCCTGAGGAGATAAGGAAACCATCATGCTGAACAACCTGACGATCAAGACCCGACTGATTTTCGTGATTGCCTTCCTGTCGGTGCTGCTGGTCGTGATCGGCGTGATCGGCATGACCAGCCTCAGTGCCACCAACGCCTCGCTGAAGTCGGTCTACGAAGACAACGTCATCGCACTGGGCAAGCTCGAACGGGCATCGAGTCTCATCAACAAGAACCAGATCCTGGTCGGCGAGGCGGTCGTCGGTCAGCTCTCGGCCTTCCCGGAGGACATCTCTGCGGTCGACAAGCGTGTCGCTGAGATCCGCGCGTCGATGGAGGAGATCAACGTCCTGATCAAAGCCTACAGCGAGATGAATCTCACCGAGGAAGAGGCCAGGCTGTTCGAGGAATTTACCAACCTGCGCGTGGCCTTCGGCCGCACGGCGCTGATGCCGTCGATCGCCGCGCTGTCGGGTCATGACTTCCAGCAGGCGAGCGAATTGCAGGCGCAGATGGTCGAGGCCTATCCGCCGGTGCGCAAGGCCGCCGAAAAGCTGATCGCCCTGCAGCTCGACATCGCCAAACAGGAATTCGAGGCCTCGCAGTCGCGCTTCGCCACCGTGCGCGCCGTGTCGATCGCCGTCATCCTGGTCGGCGTGCTGCTGGCGGCGGTGGTCGGCTACCTCACCATCCGCGCGATCGCGGGTCCCTTGCACAAGGCCGTGCAGGTGGCCGAGGCCGTGGCCGCGGGCGACCTGACCCAGCGCATCGACGTCACCAGCGGTGACGAAGTGGGGCAGCTGATGAAAGCGCTGCAGAACATGAACGACAGCCTGGCCGGTATCGTCGGCCAGGTGCGCACCGGCACTGAGACCATCGCGGTCGCCTCGCGCGAGATCGCGTCGGGCAATGCCAGCCTGTCGTCGCGCACCGAATCGCAGGCGTCTTCCCTCGAGGAGACCGCGAGCTCGATGGAAGAACTCACCAGCACCGTCAAGCAGAACGCCGAGAACGCGCGCCAGGCCAACCAGCTCGTCAACTCCACTGCCGACGTTGCGGCACGCGGCGGCGAGGTCGTCGGCCAGGTTGTGACCACCATGGCCTCGATCAAGGAAAGTTCGCGCAAGATCGCCGACATCATCGGCGTCATCGACGGCATTGCCTTCCAGACCAACATCCTTGCCCTCAACGCCGCGGTCGAAGCCGCGCGCGCGGGCGAGCAGGGGCGCGGCTTTGCGGTCGTCGCCAGCGAGGTGCGCAATCTCGCCCAGCGTTCGGCGGGCGCCGCGAAAGAGATCAAGGCGCTGATCGAGGATTCCGTCGGCAAGGTCGACGCCGGCGGCAAGCTGGTCGACCAGGCCGGCAAGACCATGGACGAGATCGTCAGCTCCGTGAAGCACGTCACCGACATCATGAGCGAGATTGCCGCGGCGAGCGCCGAGCAGAGCGGCGGCATCGAACAGGTCAACCAGGCCATCACCCAGATGGACGACGTCACCCAGCAGAACGCCGCGCTGGTGGAGGAAGCGGCGGCGGCGGCCGAGAGCCTGCAGGACCAGGCGGCGAAGCTGGCCGAGGCGGTGAGCGTGTTCCGTGTCGACGGCATGGCGGTAGCGATGGCGCCGGTGAGCGCGGCCGACGACGCGCCGAAAGCGGTCAGCAGCCCCCGCGCAGCCACGCCCAAGGCGATTGCGGCGCCGAAGCGCGCCGCGGTGGCCAGCAACAGCAACGACGAATGGGAAGAGTTTTAAGTACAGGCAGCGGCCGCCTCAGGGCGGCCGATTGGCAAAGACAAGCCGGTTGCGGCGATTGAATGAAAGCAGGGTTGAGCATCATGACGTTGAGATCGAAAATTATCGCGAGCATGGGGGGGGTCTTCGCCCTCTTTGCCATCGCCACGGCGGTGGCACTGTTCGGCATGCAGAGCAACAAGAACCGCTTCGAGCACTTTGTCGAACAGGATCTGGCACTTGCCGAAGCGGCGAACGGCCTGTATGCCCAGGGCCTGCAGATGGGCCAGGCACTGCGCAACATCGTGCTCGATCCTCAGAATCCCAAGGCCTTCGAGAACCTCGAGAAGGCGGCAAAGGAATTCGACGAGTACGGTAACCGGGCGCTGGCGTTGGCGAAAACCAACCCGGACGACCTCAAGGTGATCGAAAGCGTGATTGCGCTGCGTGTGCAGCAGAAAGCCATCCATGACCGTGTCGTGCAGATGGCGCCGAGCGACCAGCCCGGTGCCATGGAGGTCATCAAGTCCGATGAAACGCCGAGTTGGCGCACCATGCGCGGCCAGTTGCTCGATTTCATCAAGCTCAAGCGCGAGGAGGTCGAAGCGACCAAGGTGGATGCGGCAGCATTCAGTGAGCGCATGGTGATGATCACTCTGGTGATTGCACTGGTCGCGGGCCTGGTTTCGGCGGGTATCGTGGTCTGGCTGATCCGCACCATCATGGGCCAGCTGGGTGGCGAGCCGGCGTACGCGGCCGAGATTGCCAAGGCGATTGCGGGCGGCGACTTCACCCGTACGGTTGATTTGAAACCGGGCGACAACAGCAGCCTGCTGTATACCATGAACACCATGCGCCAGCAGCTCACCGGCACCATTGGTGAAGTACGCCGCGCCGTCGAGACCATCGACGTCGCCTCGCGCGAGATCGCCACCGGCAACCTCGACCTGTCCAGCCGGACCGAGGAGCAGGCCTCGAGCCTCGAAGAGACCGCGAGCTCGATGGAAGAGCTCACCGGCACCGTCAAGCAGAACGCCGAGAACGCGCGCCAGGCCAACCAGCTCGTCGTCTCTACCGCCGACGTTGCCGTCAAGGGCGGCGAAGTCGTCGGCCAGGTGGTCGACACCATGGCCTCGATCAAGGAAAGCTCGCGCAAGATCGCCGACATCATCGGCGTCATCGACGGCATTGCCTTCCAGACCAACATTCTGGCCCTCAACGCCGCGGTCGAAGCCGCGCGTGCGGGCGAGCAGGGTCGCGGCTTTGCGGTCGTCGCCAGCGAGGTGCGCAACCTCGCCCAGCGCAGCGCCGGCGCGGCGAAAGAGATCAAGGCGCTGATCGAGGACTCCGTCGCCAAGGTCGACGCCGGCGGCCATCTGGTGGATGAAGCCGGCCACACCATGCAGGAGATCGTCGCCTCGGTGAAGCGCGTCACCGACATCATGAGCGAGATTGCCGCGGCGAGCGCCGAGCAGAGCTCGGGCATCGAGCAGGTCAACCAGGCCATCACCCAGATGGACGACGTCACCCAGCAGAACGCCGCGCTGGTGGAGGAAGCGGCGGCCGCGGCCGAGAGCCTGCAGGACCAGGCGGCGAAGCTGGCCGAGGCGGTGAGCGTGTTCCGTCTGGAGGCGGGTGGGTACCAGACGCCGGCCGTGGCCAAGAAGCCGGCGGCCAGGCCGAAGGCGATGCCTGCGGGGAGGGCGTCATCCGCGAAGGCGCTGGCTGCGCCGAAGCGGAAGTCGGCGGTGTCCAGCCAGAGCAACGACGAGTGGGAAGAGTTCTGAATTGGCGAGCGAGGCGCGAAGCCGGCTGCCGGGAAGCGACTTGGCCGGCAGCAGCGAGGCAAGTTAAATACAAGGACATTTTTCAGGTTATCGAACCATGCGCAACAATCTTCCGGTCACCAATGTCGAGTACGTCCTGAAGGATCACGAAGCAGTCGTTTCAAGGACGGATCTTCACGGCAACATCACCTACGTCAACCGGGATTTCGTCAGCATCAGCGGGTTCAGCGAAGACGAACTGATCGGCGCCCCCCAGAACATCGTGCGTCATCCCGACATGCCGGTGGAGGCCTTCGCCGATTTCTGGCGCACGCTGAAGGATGGCAAGGCCTGGACCGGCCTGGTGAAAAACCGCTGCAAGAATGGCGACCATTACTGGGTGCTGGCGAATGCTTCGCCAATCATCGAGAACGGCCAGGTCACGGGCTATGCATCGGTGCGCGTGAAACCGGGGCGCGAGCAGGTGCGTGGGGCCGAGGCGGCCTACCGGGCCATCAAGGCAGGCGACCAATCGATCGAGATCCGTGAAGGCAGGGTGATGCGGCGTTCGCGTCTGCCGCGTCTGTCCGAACTGGTTACGCTGAAATCGTTGCTGATCGCGGCAGTCATCTCCATGGCGATCTTGTTCGCGGTCGTCGGGGCACTGGCTTCGACGTCGACGGCCGGCGGCTGGCTGATGGGGATAGGCGTGTTCGGAGTGGTCATGGCCGGTCTCTTCGGCCTGGCGGTGCACCGTCTGGTGATGTTGCCGCTGGCACGTACCCGCCGGGAGATCGAGCGCATCAGCATGGGCGACCTGACGGCTCAATTCGAAGCGAACGGGCTTGCGGATGTCGTTGCACCGCTCGAGGCTTTGCGCGTACTGCAGGTCAATCTTAAATTCCTGCTCGGGCAGATGCGAGAAGTCTCGGAAGCGGTTTCGATGGGTGCCGCCGAAATCGCTACCGGCAACATGGATCTATCGGGTCGCACCGAGTCGCAGGCGTCCTCCATCGAGGAAACGGCAAGCTCGATGGAGGAACTGACCAGCACGGTCAAGCAAAACGCCAGCAGCGCCAATCAGGCGAGCAAGCTGGTCGTGAATTCAGCCGAGATCGCGAGCCAGGGCGGCAAGGTGGTCGGCCAGGTCGTGACCACCATGACTTCGATCAAGGACAGTTCTAAGAAGATCGCCGACATCATCGGCGTCATCGACGGCATTGCCTTCCAGACCAACATCCTTGCCCTCAATGCCGCGGTCGAAGCCGCGCGCGCCGGTGAACAGGGTCGCGGCTTTGCGGTCGTCGCTTCCGAAGTGCGCAACCTTGCCCAGCGCAGCGCCGGCGCGGCGAAGGAGATCAAGGCGCTGATCGAGGATTCCGTCGGCAAGGTCGACGCCGGCGGCAAGCTGGTGAGTGAAGCGGGCGAGACCATGGACGATATTGTGACCTCGTTTGAACTCGTAACCGAGATCATTCGGGAGATTGCCTCGGCAAGCATGGAACAGAGTTCCGGGATCGAGCAGGTCAATCAGGCCGTCGCGCAAATGGACGATATGACGCAGCAGAACGCCGCGCTGGTCGAGGAAGCGGCGGCGGCGGCCGGCAGCCTGCAAACCCAGGCGCAGACCCTTGCTGAACTGATCAAGACATTCCGGCTTGTGCCGGGCGCCCGTACCTGACCCGCGCCGCGCGCCGTTATGGCGCAGCGCAGACATTCCCCTATCGATGCGACGGGGCGGCCGGTGGCTTGGCCGTCCTGGCTTTCGTCGTGAGCTGCCTGGGGCTCGATTCGCCACGCCCTATAAACCATGGTGTCAGTATGGTGGTTTGTGTGCGCGGCGGTGTGCCTGCACGGGGTTGACGCATGGCTGACGGGCACGGGGGATACTGAATTCCGAAAAACCATTGTCACATTAATGTTTTAGCGTGGCATGGCCGATAGATGTCCTGGCTGGGTATTTCATCCACAAAGAAACAATCAGGGGACGGAAACCCAAGGCCCCGCTTAGCGGGGAACAAGGCTCGGCGGGGAACAAGGCTCGCGCAAGCGCGCCTCTTTCAATTCCAAGGGAGGGATTGTCAATGCGGACTAATTTGCCTGTCACGAACGTCGAGTACGTTCTGAAAGATCATGAAACCGTGGTTTCCAAAACAGACATCCATGGCAACATCACCTACGCCAACCAGGATTTCGTCAACATCAGCGGCTTTTCGGAAGATGAACTGCTCGGCGCGCCGCAGAATATCGTGCGCCATCCGGACATGCCGGTGGAGGCCTTCGCCGATTTGTGGCGCACGCTGAAGGATGGCAAGGCCTGGACCGGCCTGGTGAAAAACCGCTGCAAGAACGGCGACCACTACTGGGTCGAGGCCAATGCCGCGCCGATCATCGAAAACGGCCGGACGGTTGGCTACACGTCGATCCGGACCCGGCCCGCGCGCGACGCGGTGCAGGCCGCGGAAGCGGCCTACCGCGCGGCCAGGGCCGGCGACAAGTCGCTCAGGATTCAGGAAGGCGAGGCCGTGCGTCCGACCTTTCTGCAGCGCTGCTGTCTCGATCGCCTGGGGCGCATGCCGCTGAAATCGACGTTGACATTGGCGGCGGCGTCCGCGTGCCTGATGTTCGGAGTAATGGCGATGCTGGCGTGGATGGCGACCAACGAGGCCAATCAGGCGCTGACCGGCTGGCTGATCGGGATCGCCGTGCTGGGCATGCCGCTGGCGATCGGTTTCGCGGTCGTGTCGTACAACATCGTCGTGGCGCCGCTGGTGCGGGCGCGTGCCGACATCGAGCGCATGAGCTCGGGCGATCTCACCGGCAAGATCCGGGCGGGCGGCGCCGAGGAAGTCGAGCGCCTGATGCAGGCGTTGCGCATCCTGCAGATCAACGTCAAGCTGCTGGTCGGCCAGATCAAGCAGAGCACGGATGTCGTCAGCACCGCGGCGGTCGAGATCGCCGCCGGCAATCTGGACCTGTCCGGGCGCACCGAATCGCAGGCGTCCAGTCTGGAGGAGACCGCGAGCTCGATGGAAGAGCTCACCGGCACCGTCAGGCAGAACGCCGAGAACGCGCGTCAGGCGAAGCAGCTGGTGGTGTCGACCGCCGACGTTGCCGTCAAGGGCGGCGAAGTCGTCGGCCAGGTGGTCGACACCATGGCCTCGATCAAGGAAAGCTCGCGCAAGATCGCCGACATCATCGGCGTCATCGACGGCATTGCCTTCCAGACCAACATTCTGGCCCTCAACGCCGCGGTCGAAGCCGCGCGTGCGGGCGAGCAGGGTCGCGGCTTTGCGGTCGTCGCCAGCGAGGTGCGCAACCTCGCCCAGCGCAGCGCCGGCGCGGCGAAAGAGATCAAGGCGCTGATCGAGGACTCCGTCGCCAAGGTCGACGCCGGCGGCCATCTGGTGGATGAAGCCGGCCACACCATGCAGGAGATCGTCGCCTCGGTGAAGCGCGTCACCGACATCATGAGCGAGATTGCCGCGGCGAGCCAGGAGCAGAGCTCGGGCATCGAGCAGGTCAACCAGGCGATCACCCAGATGGACGACCTCACCCAGCAGAACGCCGCGCTGGTGGAGGAGGCCGCGGCCTCGTCCGAAAGCCTGCAGATGCAGGCGCTCAAGCTGGCCGAACTGGTGGACGCTTTCAGGCTCGTGCAGGGCGCCGGTTCGCCCCCCCGGGTCGCCGCGCCGCCGCGTCGTCCGCCTGCGCAGAAAGCGCTGCCGCGGGCGGGCGGGGGGCTGAAGCGCCTGGCGGCCGCCTGAATCCATTCGGTGCAAGGGCCCGCCGCGCCGGCGGGCGGGTCAAGAATTGCCGCCGCGCGCCGTTAAGAGAGCCATGGCGGGCGCGCATGGCCGAAGGGCAGGCGCGGCCCGGATCGAGCACACCAGCAATCTCGGCATGAAACCCGCACTCAGCAAGCAGCAGGACAACACCAAACTGTTCGACTTCACGCCGCGGGACTTCACCCGCGTGCGCGAGCTTATCTACCGGCAGGCGGGCATTTCGCTGTCGGAAAGCAAGCAGGAAATGGTCTACAGCCGGCTCGCCCGCCGGCTGCGCGCGCGCAACATGAACTCTTTCGAGGAATACCTCGACTTCCTCGAGCGCGGCACCGACAGCGACGAGTGGCAGGCATTCACCAATGCGCTCACTACCAATCTCACCGCGTTCTTCCGCGAGGCGCACCACTTCCCCATCCTCGCGGATCACATCCGCACGGCCCGGGCGCCGCTCGCGATCTGGTGCTCGGCCGCGTCCACCGGCGAGGAGCCTTACACGCTCGCGATGACGGCCTGCGAGGCGTTCGGCAGTCTCAATCCGCCAGTCAGCATCGTCGCCACCGACATCGACACCAACGTGCTCGACACCGCGTCGAACGGGGTCTACCCGGTCGAGCGCGTCGACAAGATGCCGCAGGACCGGTTGAAGCGTTTCTTCCAGCGCGGCAAGGGGGAACGCTCGGGCTACGTGCGCGTGCGGCCGGAACTGCGCCAACTCATCACCTTCCAGCCCCTCAACCTGCTGGCGCCGGCCTGGCCGGTGAAGGGACCGTTCGACGCGATTTTCTGCCGCAACGTCATGATCTATTTCGACAAGCCGACGCAGGCGAAAATACTCGAGCGCTTCGTGCCGCTGATGAAGCCCGACGCGCTGCTGTTCGCCGGGCATTCCGAGAACTTCATGTACGCCTCCCACGCTTTCCGGCTGCGGGGCAAGACCGTGTACGAACTGAACGCACGGCACCCGGGGGCGAATACGGCATGAATCCGGCGATCGAGGAACAGCTCGCGACCAATCTCTACTTCGACCGCGCGTTCGGCTGCGAGGCGGCGAAGATCCTGCCGGGCGAGTACTACTACACGAAGCAGCCCATGCTGATCGTGACGGTGCTGGGCTCCTGCGTGGCCGCGTGCATCCGCGACCGCGTTTCGGGCATCGGCGGCATGAATCACTTCATGCTGCCCGACGGCGGCGGCGACCCCGGCAACCCGGCGTCGACCTCGATGCGCTACGGCGCCTACGCGATGGAAGTCCTGATCAACCAGATCCTCAAGGCCGGCGGCAGGCGCGAAAACCTCGAGGCCAAGGTGTTCGGCGGCGGCAATGTGCTGCAGGGCTTCACCCACATGAACGTCGGCGAGCGCAACGCGGCTTTCGTGCGTACCTTCCTGCACAACGAGAGCATCCGCATCGTGGCGGAGGATCTCAACGACATCCATCCGCGCAAGGTGTATTTCTTCCCGCAGACGGGGCGGGTGCTGGTCAAGAAGCTGAAAAAACTCAACAACTACACGCTGGTCAAGCGTGAACAGGACTACGCGACGCGCCTGCAGGTCAACGACGTGGGCGGCGACGTGGATTTGTTTTGATCGCCCGCGGGCGGTGGACGGGATGCAGACAGCATGAAGATCAAGGTACTGATCGTCGACGACTCCGCGCTGATCCGCAGCGTGATGAAGGAAATCGTCGGCAGCCAGCCGGACATGGAAGTGGTGGGCGTCGCCCCCGACCCGCTGGTGGCGCGCGAGCTCATCAAGCAGACCAACCCGGACGTGCTGACGCTCGACGTCGAAATGCCCAAGATGGACGGGCTCGACTTTCTCGAACGCCTGATGCGGCTGCGGCCGATGCCGGTGGTCATGGTGTCCTCGCTGACCGAGCGCGGCTCCGAGATCACCATGCGTGCGCTTGAACTCGGCGCGGTCGACTTCGTCACCAAGCCCAAGCTCGACATCCAGAGCGGCATGCGCGACTTCACCGACCTGATCGCCGACAAGATCCGCGCCGCGGCGGTGGCCAACATCAAGCCGCGCACCCCGGCGCAACAGCAGGCGGCGGCCACCCGGCTGGCCGAGGTGCGCAATGCCTTCTCCACCAGCGAAAAACTCATCATCATCGGCGCCTCGACCGGCGGCACCGAGGCGATCAAGGATTTCCTCGTCCAGCTCCCGCCGGACAGCCCCGGCGTGCTCATCACCCAGCACATGCCGCCGGGTTTCACCCATTCCTTCGCCAACCGCCTCGACAAGCTGTGCCGGATTTCAGTCAAGGAGTCCGAGGGCGACGAGCGCGTGCTGCCCGGCCACGCCTACCTCGCGCCGGGACATTCGCATCTGCTGCTGGTGCGCAGCGGCGCCAACTACATGACCAAACTCGACCAGGGGCCGCCGGTGAACCGCCACCGGCCCTCGGTCGACGTGCTGTTCCGCTCGGCCGCCGCCGCGGCGGGCAGGAACGCGGTCGGCGTGATCCTCACCGGCATGGGCCGTGACGGCGCCGCCGGCATGCTGGAGATGAAGAACGCCGGCGCCTACAACCTGGCGCAGGACGAGGCGACCTGCGTCGTGTTCGGCATGCCCAAGGAGGCCATCGCGATCGGCGCCACCCACGAGGTGGCGCCGCTGCACGAACTGCCGAAGCGGGCGATGGACTATTTCGCGTCGCAGGGACGCGCGATGCGGGTATAAACTATTCATAAATAACCGTATCTTTGGTATGGTTAATAATCGCTTTGTTCAGAACAAATAGAAAATCAAACCGATGGAACGTCCGGCAGCATTTCTCTACATAATCCTCCACCCGGCATGCGCGGGCGGGTCCCATGCGTGCGACGAAGGCACGCTGCGGTGATGCGCACGGCCGATGATGGAAGCCAGTCGCCCCTGGTTTGCCTCTTGCTCGAGGACGATTCCGGCCAGGCGGGCCTCCTGGAACGCGCGTTGCGGGACGAAGGCTACCGCGTGCGGCTATTCGATACCGCAGGGGAATTCCGGGCCGCGTGCCAGGCTTGCGACGGCACCGCGGCGCACCGTCCCGATGCGATCGTCATGGACCTGTCCAGCGAGGACAGTCCGCTTGTGTGCGCCGAACTGCTGTCGGAACTGCGCGTCTCGGGGGCGCGTTGTCCGCCCGTGGTGTTCCTGTCGGCCTATGCGGACGTTCAGTCGAGGCTAGCCGCGTTGCGGGCAGGCGTCGGCCGCTTTCTGGCCAAGCCCGTCGCCCCGGGCCAACTCGTGGCCCTGCTCGACCGGATGACCGGGCGCCAGCCGCCGGATCCTTACCGGGTGCTGCTGGTCGAGGGCGACTCCCCGGTGCGCGATACCCACGTCCTCGTCCTCGCCGCGGCCGGCATGGCCGTGACCGAGCTCGGCGACCCCTTGCAGGCATTCGAACGGATCGACGCCATTCGACCGGATGTGCTCGTGCTCGACGTCGAGCTTCCCGGGATGAGCGGCCCGGAGCTCGCCGTGATGCTGCGCGAACGCGAAGAGTGCCTTCACCTGCCTGTCCTGTTCCTGTCGGACGAGACCGACGCCTTCAAGCAGTTGCTGACGCTCGGCCTCGGGGGCGACGACGTGCTGGTCAAGCCGGTGCCGCCCGACTATCTGCTCAGGGCGGTTGCGGCACGGGCGCGCCGCGCCAGGGAAAGCGACGCACTCAGGCAACGATTGCGCGAGACGCTTTACGAACGCGAACGCGAACACCTGGCCCTGAATTGCCACGCGATTGTCAGCATGACCGATGCGGCGGGGACGATCACCTACGTCAACGACAAGTTCTGCGAGATCAGCGGCTATGCCAACGACGAACTGCTCGGCGCCAACCATCGCCTGCTCAAGTCGGGCGAGCATGAGGCGGCATTCTACGAGGACATGTGGCGCACGATCGTGGCCGGCAAGGTGTGGCAGGGCGAGGTCTGCAACCGGCGCAAGGACGGCAGCCTGTACTGGGTCGAGTCGACCGTCGCGCCGTTTCTGGACCCGGATGGCCTGCCCTACCAGTATGTATCGATCCGCACCGACATCACGGCGCTCAAGGAGCAGGAACTCCGCCTGCGCGTCCAGGCGCGCGCGATGAAGTCCGCCGTCAACGGCATTGCCATAGCGGATGCCCGCGCCCCGGATTTGCCGCTCGTGTACGTCAACCCCGCATTCGAGCGGATCACGGGCTACACCGCCAGCGAGTTGCTGGGCCGCAACTGCCGGTTCCTGCAGGGCGAGGAGCGGCATCAGGCCGGGCTCGACGACGTGCGGGCAGCTTTGCGCGAGCAGCGTTCGTGCAATGCGCTGCTCAGAAACTATCGCAAGTCCGGCGAGCTTTTCTGGAACGACTTTACGCTGGCGCCCGTGCGCAACGAAGACGGAACCGTCACGCACTATGTCGGCGTCAGCAACGACGTCAGCCTGCAGAAGCAGGCCGAACAGGCGGTGCTCACGCACAAGGAACGGCTGCGCCGGGGGCAGTTGTACGCCAACATCGGAACCTGGGAGTGGGATATCCCGAGCGGCAACCTATTCTGGACGGAGCGTATCGCGCCCCTGTTCGGTCATGCGGAAGGCGATCTGGAAACCTCGTATGAAAATTTCCTCGACGCGGTTCACCCCGACGACCGCCAGCGTGTCGCCGATGCGGTCGCTGCCTGCATCGAAAAGGACGTTCCCTATCAGATCGAGCACCGGGTGGTCTGGCCGGACGGCAGCGTGCGCTGGCTGCTGGAACGCGGGGCGGTGACGCGCGATGGCGCGGGCCGCGCCTTGCAGATGCTGGGGGTGGTGCAGGACATCGACGATCGCAAGCGCGCCGAGATCGCGCTGGCCGAGCGGGAGCGACTCTTGCGTGAAGCGCAGTCGCTGGCGCGTCTGGGCAACTGGACGGCCGACCTGCGCAGCGGCGAGCTGGTCTGGTCCGACGAGATCTACCGCATGTTCGGCCATGAACCGGGCAGTTTCGTGCCGAGCGTGGGCGCCTTTCATGCGGCCGTGCATCCGGACGACCGGGCCAAGGTCGACGCAAGCGAGAGCGAGGCGGCGCTGACGGGGCGCCATGATGTGATCCATCGCATCATTCGCCCGGACGGCACGGTGCGGCACGTGCACGAACTCGCCCGGATGGAAGTGGACGAGGCGGGCAGGCCGGTCCGTCTGACGGGCACGGTGCAGGATGTCACCGAGCGGGTGGAATTCGAGCAGGATCTGATTCGGTTCAGCGAGGAGGCCGAGCGCGCCAACAGGGCAAAATCGGATTTCCTGTCGAGCATGAGCCATGAATTGCGCACCCCCATGAATGCGATCCTGGGCTTCGCCCAGTTGATGGAATACGACCCCGATCTGCCCGAAACGCACCGCGACAATGTCCGGGAAGTCCTCGGTGCCGGCCGCCATCTGCTGGAACTGATCAACGAAGTGCTGGACCTGGCCAAAGTCGAGTCCGGGCACATCAATCTTTCACTCGAACCGATCGAGGTGTGCTCCGTGGTCGACGAGTGCCTGGCGCTGGTG
>JBFMET010000024.1:0-48883 GCA_040753235.1 Pseudomonadota bacterium | reverse complement strand
GCCGCATCCAGCCACGGGCCAGCGTATTTCCCGATTCCGCACGTCAAGGGTTCGCTCCGCCGGGCTTCGCCCGCCCTTGACCCGCGGCCTCGGGGCGGCATTACCCACTCGCTTTTCAAATGAGGCTGATTCCGCGTATGTCAGCGCAAGAGACTCGTTGGCATTGAATACGACCTCGCCGAGTTGAATCACTAGAGCGCCTTCAATTCTTGAGAAGTCATTCTTGCCGACAGTACCCAAGTATTCGATGTTTGGTGAGTTCCAATTGGGCAACGGGTCGAATGGATCAAAACGATAGTATTTCTCTGTTTCGAACAGCAACTGATATTCCAACTCCGCGGTCACCCCCGGTAGCGCACTGGAAATCTGCTTGTTTGGTGACTGCCTCGCTACCCTCTGCAAAACGAGTTGCTCTGGCCTGATTGGTCGATGCCATAGTGCGATCTTGCGAGGATCGCTGGTAACCCTTTGGTTGGCGACTTTCTTTACGACTTGGTCCAGTAGTTGGGTACGTGAATCGTCCGCAAGAGCTAGCCCCGTTATGGCACTCAGCGAAAAAAATCCTAACGACAGCACGCGTTTCACAACGAAGAGACGATTCGAGATTGTTCGGGAGAGCATGGGTGATGCCTTTCTTCGGTCTTTGTTGGTGGCATTGTCGTTGATTGAATCGTCGAAAAGCGGTTACGCGCGCTTTGATCGCCATAATTGAGCCAAGAAGAAACGATACAGATGCACCGGGCAGAGCAGATCGCCGGCTTTCGCTTCACGCTTGGCCCGTATCCGTGTGCATAGATATCCTTCGGTATCCATCTGCCATCAGCGCCTGCGCTTCGTCCAGAAGCTTTGCATTGTCTCCGTCCGGCTCAGCAGCGCCATCGAGCAGCCGCAGCATCACGGTCCAGCGTGTACGCTGGTTTGCTATGGTCTTCGGCGCGGCGAGACCCTGGCGCCGCAGCTCGGCGGCGCGGCTGACGAGACGAAACTTCGCGGCTTCGAGTTGCGGAGGCAGGGGCAGGGAGAGGTCGAACGTGAGGTCGGCGCGGTAGGGCGCTTCGACTTCGTTGTCGGACTGAGGCGGCGGGCGCCACGATAGTTCGTCGGGGCCGGGCGCGGTGCGCTCGGGGTCGAGCGGGAATTTGTAGAAGCCCCATTTCGCGCCCATCCAGCATTCGAGCAGCACGCGCTCGTCTTCCACCACGCACAGTTCGCCGGTGGGCGCGGCGAGGCCGGCGTCGCCGGGCAGCGGGCCGTAGGCGCGCGGATCCTGCTTCCATTTCGAAAAATCCCGATTCGGCGGTGCGCCGTAGTCGGCTTCGAGTGCGCGCCAGATCGCGATGAAGGCGTGGTAGTCGCACCGGTAGTCAGGGTTGCGGCGCAGGAATTCCCACGCCCACTGGTCGCGCGTGAGGGTCATGCAATACGCGTAGGCATCGGTGTCCATCAGATCGGCAGGAAGGCCATGGTGGCGACGTTCACCACGCCGAAGCGGATGGCGCGGTTGCTCTTGTCTTCGATGACCTTGGCGAGGGTGTCCTGGATGCCGATGAGCTTGCCGAATTCACGCTCGAAGCTGAGGTTGGCGTCTTCGCCCGGCGTCATGCTGTTGGACACGAGCACGGGCTCGCCGCGCGCGTTGCGTGCGTTGGCGAGCTTCCACACCACGGCTTCGGTGTTGCGCGCGGCGTTGTAGAGCTTTTGCGCGTCGAGTTCGGAGAGCACGTAGAACTCGGTCTTGTGCTCGAACGCGGCCATGTGCATGACGACGAGGCCGTCGATCAGCGCCTTCACCCGGTCGCCGGCGAAGTCGGCGCGCCAGGGGTCGAGCAGGGCGGTTTCCCAGGGCAGGGTTTTCAGCGAGGCGTTCTCCCAATGGCCCAGCGGGGCGAACAGGGCGTCGGTCGCGGCCTCGGCGCTGGCGTGGCCGGCGTTGCGCCATTCGCGCGGGTTGCGGCGATAGAGCTTGAGGGCGAGGGTCTTCAGCGTGGCGAGAATTTCCTGCTGGTGGATTTCGACCACCGTGTCGATGTCGCTCTTGGCGAACTGCTTGACGCTGAATTCGCGGGCGCTGCTGCTGCCATCCTTGCGCTGGATGGGGGTGCCGCCGCAGGCAGCGAGGAGGACAGCAGAAAAAAGGATGAGGACGAGGGGGAGGCGGCTCACGAGGAGCAGCTTACCTCAATCTGCCGCGCCCAGTCAGGCGGCTCGGCGGCGTAGGCGTCGAACTCGGGCTGCTCGTCGTAGGGGTGCATCAGCAGCGCGTGCAGGCGGTTCACTTCGCTGTAGTCGCGGTCGTCGGCGGCACGGCGGATGGCGACTTCGGCGAGGTGGTTGCGCAGGATGTACTTGGGGTTGACCTGTTTCATTGCCGCGCTGCGTTCGGTGTCGTTTGAACCCTGGCTGCGCAGCGCGGCGGCGTAGCGCGCGGCCCAGGCATCGAAGGCGGCGCGGTCGAGGAAGCGGTCGCGCAGCGGAGCGTTGAGCGCGCCTTCCGCGCTGTCGAAGCCGGCCAGCGTGCGGAAGAAGATCGTGTAGTCGACGCGGTTCTGCGCCATGAGCTGCAGCGCGTCCATGACCAGCGGCACGAGAGTTTCGTCGGGCGCGAGGCCGAACTTGGCGGCCATGTGCGCCAGATACGCGCGGCCGAAGGCCTGCGGATACTCGCCGATCGCCTGCGAGGCGGTTTCCACCGACATCAGCGGCACCAGCGCCTGCGCGAGCTTGGTGAGGTTCCACGCGGCGACGTCGGGCTGCTGGTCGAAGGCGTAGCGGCCGCCGGTGTCGGAGTGGTTGCAGACGTAGCCGGGGTCGAAGGCGTCCATGAAGCCGAAGGGGCCGTAGTCGAGCGTGAGGCCGAGGATGGACATGTTGTCGGTGTTCATCACCCCGTGCGAGAAGCCGACTGCCTGCCATTGCGCCATCAGCTCGGCGGTGCGCAGGCTGACCTGGCGCAGGAACTCGGGATAGGGGTCGGCAAGGGGAGCGAGCTCGGGGTAGTAGCGCGCGATGACGTAGTCGGCGAGATGCTTGATCGGCTCGACCTGGTTGCGGTAGTAGAAGACCTCGAACGAGCCGAAGCGCACGAAGCTCGGCGCCAGCCGCGTGACCAGCGCGGCGGTTTCCTCGTCCTCGCGGTAGACCGGGTGGTCGCTGCCGACGATGCACAGCGCGCGCGTGGTGGGAATGCCGAGCGCGTGCATGGCTTCCGAGCAGAGGAATTCGCGGATGCTGGAGCGCAGCACGGCGCGGCCGTCGCCGCCGCGCGAGAAGGGGGTGCGGCCGGCGCCCTTGAGCTGAACCTCCCAGCCTTCGCCGCGTGCATTCTTCACTTCGCCGAGCAGGATCGCGCGGCCGTCGCCGAGCTGCGGCACGTAGTGGCCGAACTGGTGGCCGGCGTAGAGCGCGGCGATCGCGTCCATGCCCGGCAGCAGGCGGTTGCCGGCCAGCGCGGCGATCGTGTCCGGACGCGCGAGTTCGGCGGCGTCCAGATCGAGCAGGGCGAGTGCCTCCGGGCTATAGGCGACGAGATACGGATCGGGCACCGGCGTCGGGCAGACGCGGGCGTAGAAGGACTCCGGCAGGCGCGCGAAGCCGTTGTCGAAAATGAGCGAATCGAAGGTAGCCATGGCCAAATTCTACGGCGCGGCAAGCGTGTCGCCACCCGGCGGGCGGCAGGGTTTTCGGCACTGGCCGGCGCCGGGCTTCGATGCCATCATCGCGGCGTGTCCGAGCCGTCTTCTCCCTCCCGCGCCTTCGCCCTCCCGCACCCGCTGCGTGCCCTGCGCGCCCGGGATTTCCGCCTCTATTTCGCCGGCCAGCTGGTCTCGATCGCGGGCACCTGGATGCAGCAGATCGCCATGGCCTGGCTCGCCTATTCGCTCACGCATTCGGCGCTGGTGCTGGGCCTCCTGGGCTTCGCCAGCCAGATTCCCATCCTGCTGTTCGCGCCCTTGGGCGGCGTGTGGTCGGACCGCGTCGACCGCCGCCGCCTGATGATGACGACGCAGGCGCTGGCGATGCTGCAGGCGCTGGTGCTGGCGGTGCTGGCCTGGCAGGGCTGGGCGACGCCCGCGCTCTTGATCGGGCTGGCCTTCGTGCTCGGCTGCATCAACGCCATCGACGTGCCGGTGCGGCAGGCGCTGGTCGTGCATCTGGTGGCCGACCGGGCGTTGCTGCCGAACGCCATCGCGCTCAACTCCTTCATGATGAACGCGACGCGCTTCGTCGGCCCCGCGCTCGCCGGCGTGATCGTCGCGTGGGCGGGCGCGGCGGTGTGTTTCCTGCTCAACGCGCTGTCGTATCTCGCGGTGCTGATCGCGCTCGCCGCGCTGCACACGCGGCCGGGACGCGGAACGGACAAGCCGGCGCTGCACGCGCTGCGCGAAGGGCTGGCGTATGCGGCGGGCCACCGCGAGATTCGTCTCTTCCTGCTGCTGGTGGCGGCGATGAGCTTCCTCGTCGCGCCCTACGTGGTGATGCTGCCGCACTACGCCAAGACCGTGCTCGGCGGCGACGCGCGCACCTTCGGCCTGCTGGTGAGCAGCGCCGGCGCCGGCGCCCTGCTGGCGAGCGTGTTCCTCGCCAGCCGCGGTTCGATCGAGGGCCTGGCGGCGCGGGTGGGCGGCGCGGCGATCCTGGCGGGCGCGGCGCTGGTGGCCTTCGCGCTCAACACCCTCACGGCGCTGGCCTACCCGATCCTGATGGTGCTGGGTTTCTCGATCATCCTGGTCGCGGCGGGGAGCAACACCCTGCTGCAGAGCTGGGTGCGCGACGACGTGCGCGGCCGCGTGATGGCGATCTTCTCCGTCGCCTTCCTCGGCATCGCGCCGCTGGGGAGCCTGCTGCTGGGCAGCCTGACCCATGCCTTCGGGTTGCGCGCCTCGCTGCTGGGTTTTGGCGTGCTCGCGGTCGCCGCGGGCCTGGCGCACCGGCGGCGATTGCGCGCAGGAAGCCCAGGAAGCACTTAACCAACCCTGTCGTCATTCCGGCGAAGGCCGGAATCCAGTCAAATCAAGCATCTGGACCCCGGCCTCCGCCGGGGTGACGATTTGTTTAAGGTTTTCCCCTGACGCGGGTGGCGGCGCGCGACTGATGTAAGGATCGCGAGCCCCGGCCGACTGCCGAGGTATCCCTCATCGACTGGAGCACACCATGAACGCGATTTCATCCTGGGCGGCGCGCGGCCTCAATGCACTCGATCAGGCCGGCAGCTGGGTCGGCCTGCTGGGCCTGCGCCTGCTGCTGGCCTACGAGTTCGGCATCGCCGGCCTCGAAAAACGCAACGGCGAAAACTGGTTCGCCGACATCCAGGGCGATTTCCCGTTTCCCTTCAGCGTGGTGCCGGTGGACGTGAGCTGGTTTCTCGCGACCTGGACCGAACTCGTCGGCGCCGCGGCGCTGGCTATCGGGCTGGGCACGCGCTTCTGGGCCGTGGGCCTCTTGATTCTCGACGTCGTCGCCTGGGTGTCGGTGCACGGCGCCCACGGCTACAACGTGTGCGACAACGGCTACAAGCTGCCGCTGATGTATGCGCTGATGCTGGTGCCGCTGGTACTGTCGGGGCCGGGTCGGCTGTCGATCGACCACTGGATCCGCGCCCGGTTTGGGCGCGCCTGATCCGGCCGGCGCTAACCGTAGAGCTGGACCCCGAAGCCGCCATGTTCCCACTCGGCTTTGAGGGGCCAGCCGGCCGCCTTCGCAACCGCGCTGAATTCGTCGCGACGGAACTTGTAGGAATGCTCGGTGTGCAGCGTTTCCCCCAGCGCGAAGTGGAAGCGCTGGCCCGCTACGTTCACGTCCTGTTCGGCAAGGCTGACGAGGTGCATTTCGATGCGGCCTGCCACCGGGTTGTAGAACGCGTAGTGCCGGAAGCGGGCGGGGTCGAAGTCGGCGCCGAGCTCGCGGTTCAGGTGATCGAGCAGATTGAGGTTGAAGGCGGCGGTGACACCGGCTGCGTCATTGTAGGCGGCATGCAGTAGCAGCGGATCTTTCTTCAGGTCGAAGCCGATGAGCAACTGGCCTTCCGTGCCGGCCAGCTGGCGAAAGCGAGCGAGCAGCGCGGTGGCTTCGTCGGGCGGGAAGTTGCCGATGCTGGAGCCGGGGTAGTAGATCAGCCGCCGCCCTTCCGGAAGATAGGGGGGGGCCGCTTCGAGGTCGTGGATGAAGTCCATGCCGAGCGCGGTGACGGCTAGGTCAGGATAGTCGCGGGCGAGCGGTTCCGCCGCCGCGGCCAGGGGCGCGCCGGCGATGTCGATCACGACGAGATGCGTGGGATGCAGTGCGTCGAGCAAGCGGCGCACCTTGACGCAGTCGCCCGCGCCCGGCTCGATGATGCAGTCCACCGGACCGGTGGCGGCGACGATCTCTGGCACGTGGGTATGCATCAAGGCCTGCTCGGTGCGGCACAGCACATACTCGGGCTGCGCGCAGATCGCTTCGAACAGGCGGCAGCCTGCCTCGTCGTAGAAATATTTGGGCGGGATCGACTTGGGGCTGGCCGCCAGCCCCGTCAGCACGTCGACGCGCAGATCGTCGCGGTCGGCGGAAAGGTTTATGAAGGTGAACGACACTCAGGCCACGATCGAGACATCGCTGCCGGCGACGAGCCGGCCTATTTCCGTCGCCTGGCCAAAGCCGTGCCGACGGAAGGTTTCCAGCACCGCATCGCGTGCTTCAGCGGCACAGCTCACCAGCAGGCCGCCGCTGGTTTGCGGGTCGGTCAGCAAGGCGCGCTGCCAGTCGGCGATGTCGTCGGCCAGCTTCACTTCGCTGCTGTAGCTCGCCCAGTTGCGCTCGCTGGCACCGGTGATGTGGCCGCTCTGCGCCAGGGCGCTGACGCCGGGCAGCAAGGGCAAGCGGGCCAGTTCGGCGTGCGCCGCAACGTTTGAGGCGCGGGTGATCTCGAGCAGGTGGCCGAGCAGGCCGAAGCCGGTGATATCGGTCATCGCGTGCACGCCGTCGGTATTGGCGAGATCGGCGCCCGCGGTGTTGAGCTGGGTGGTGGCGGCGATCATTGCGGCATACTGGTCGGCGCTGAGCAGACCCTTTTTCAGCGCGGCGCTGTAGATGCCGACGCCCAGGGGTTTGCCGAGGATGAGGTGGTCGCCGGCCACACCGCCCGCGTTCTTCTTGACGCGGCGCGGATCGACCACGCCGATGCCGACCAGGCCGTAGATCGGCTCCGGCGCGTCGATGGAATGGCCGCCGGCGATGGGAATGCCGGCGGCTTTGCAGACCGCCTCGCCGCCGGCGAGAATCTGACGGATGACCTCGTTGGGCAGTTTGCCGATCGGCATGCCGACGATGGCCAGCGCTAACAGCGGCCGCCCGCCCATGGCGTAGACGTCGGACAGGGCATTGGTCGCGGCGATGCGGCCGAACTCGAAGGGGTCGTCGACAATGGGCATGAAGAAGTCGGTGGTCGCCACGATCGCCTGCGTGTCGTTGAGCTTGTACACCGCGGCGTCGTCGCCGTGCTCGATGCCGACCAGCAGGTCGGGAAACGCGGCGGACACGTGCGACGCGAAGGGCGTTTCGGACAGGATGTCGCGCAGCACCGAGGGCGCGATCTTGCAGCCGCAGCCGCCGCCGTGGGAGAACTGGGTCAGGCGGATAGGGGGGGCGAGTTGGGGATCGTTCATGGTCTGAGTGGGCCTGCGTGTGTGGCGGCTGAAATGATCGGCTACAGTGCTTTATATAACATGAACCGAACCCGACCCGTCACCGGCCAACCTGCGGACCAGCTCATCGAACGGCTGGCGCAGGCGCGCGGGCAGTTGCGCGCGCTGATCGATTGCCTGCCCGAAGGGGGCTGGCTGGGCCCGCGTGCCGGGCACCTGAACCCGCCCCTGTGGGAATACGGGCACATCGTGTGGTTCCAGGAGCGCTGGTGCCTGCGCGAAAGGCCAGACGGCCTGCGCCAGCCCAGCATGCTTGCCGCAGCCGATGCCCTGTACGACTCCGCCTGCGTGCCGCACGACACCCGCTGGGACCTGCCCCTCCTGCAACCTGCGGCAGTCGACGACTATGCGGCCCGCGTGGACGCCGCCGTGGCCGCCCGCCTGCACAACGGATTGACGGATGAACTCGCGTATTTCGCCGAGCTGTGCCTGTATCACGAGTTGATGCACATCGAGGCCTGGTGGATGGCGTTCCAGAACCTGGGTTATGCGCCGCCGCGCCGGCCCGATGTGACGGGTTCGCCGTTGCCGCAGCGGCTGGCGTTTGCCGAGGGCAACGTTGTGCTGGGCAGCGGGCCCGACGACGGGTTCATTTTCGACAATGAAAAATGGCGCCACCCGGTGCCGGTGCCGGCGTTCGATATCGATGCGACTCCGGTTACTGAAACCGCCTTCGCCGAATTCGTCGAGGCGGGCGGTTATCAGAACAGGGCGGGGTGGTCGGCCGACGGCTGGGCCTGGCGGATGGCCGCGGGGGCTCATCATCCCGTCTACTGGCGGCAGGCGAATCCAGGCTGGCAGGTGCGCCGCTTCGACCGCTGGCTGGCGCTGAGTGCGGAGGCGCCGATGCTGCATGTGAACCGTTTCGAGGCCGAAGCGTTCGCCGCGTGGCGGGGCCGGCAGTTGCCGACGGCGGCACAGTGGCGATGTGCGGCAGCGCATCCGGCGTTCCGCTGGGGGGTGGCATGGGAATGGCTGCGCGAACCCTTCGCGCCATATTCGGGCTTTGCGCCCGACCCGTATCACGATTATTCCCAGCCCTGGTTCCACACCCATGGCGAATTGCGCGGCGGCGGGCCGGTCACCGATCCTGCGCTCAAGCGCCCCGGCTTCCGCAATTTCTACCTGCCCGAGCGGCGCGATTTGTTTGCGGGCTTGCGTACCGCAAGTCCTGGCTAGGTTTCAGCCGCCCGTCATCGACATGAAGCGCAGGATCTTGTGCGGCGCCTCGCGGAATTCGTGGCGTTCCGGTTTGAGGTCGATGGCGGTGCGGATCGCCGCTTCCAGTTCGGCGTCGCTGCAGCCGCCGCGCAGCAGGGGGCGGAATTCCAATTTCTCGTCCTGTCCCAGGCATAGGTAGGCGGTGCCGTCGACGGCGACGCGCACGCGGTTGCAGGTCTCGCAGAAATGCTGCGAGATCGGCGTGATGAAGCCGACGTTGAAGCGTCCGTCGGGCGTGCCCAGATAGCGCGCGGGGCCGGCGCCGGGCAGGGTGGTTTCGACCAGATCGAATTGCCGGCGCAGTCTTTCCTTCACCGGCTGCAGGTCGAGGTATTCGGCGTTGCGTCCGGTCTCGCCCATGGGCATGGATTCGATCAGGCGCAGCACGAAGCCGCGTGCCATGCAGAACGCGACCATTTCGTCGATCTCGTCGTCGTTGCTGCCGGCGAGCGCGACCATGTTGAGCTTGATCGGCGAGAAGCCCGCGTCCTGCGCCGCGGCGAGGCCCTGCATCACTTTCGCCAGCACGTCGCGGCCGTTGATCTTTTCCACCCGCGCCTGCTGCAGCGAATCGAGGCTGACGTTGAGCCGCGTCACGCCGGCGGCCTTCAAGGCCTCGGCATGCTTGTCGAGCTGGGTCGCGTTGGTCGAGAGCGAGAGATCGTCGATGCCGGGCAGGGCCGCGATGCGGGCGGCGAGTTCTGAAATGTTGCGGCGCAGCAGCGGTTCGCCGCCGGTGAGCCGGATGCGGCGCACGCCGAGCCGGGCGAAGGCGCCGACGAGGCGCTCGATCTCGTCGAAGTCGAGCCAGTGTTCGGGTTCCTCGAAACCCTTGAAGCCTTCCGGCATGCAGTAGCTGCAGCGCAGGTCGCAGCGGTCGGTGACCGACAGGCGCACGTAGTCGATGCGGCGGCCGTATTGATCGAGGAGCCCGGATGGGTTGGAGGGCATGGCCATGCTTGTCAGGGGTGGGTTATATATGAAAAAATATAACACAATTTCACCTCCGAACGCCCACCCCCCATGGCTCCCGAACTCGCCCTCTGGCTGATTCCCACCCTGTTCGCAGGCGCGCTGCTGTACGCCACGGTCGGCCACGGCGGCGCCTCGGCCTACCTCGCGATCATGGCGCTCGCCGGCATGGCGCCGGCCGAGATGAAGCCGATCGCGCTCATGCTCAACATCGTCGTCGCCGGCATCGGCACCTATAAATACGTGCGCGCAGGCTGCTTCGATGCGCGCCTGCTCGGCTGGTTCGCACTGTTTTCCCTGCCGCTGGCCTACCTCGGCGGCGGACTGGTGCTGCCCGACGCCTGGTTCAAGCCGGTGGTCGGGGTGGTGCTGCTCTTCGCCGCGTGGCGCATGCTGTCGCCGGCGATGGTGGTCGCCGACAGCCAGGTGACACGCGCGCCGCTGGCGGGCATCGCCGTCGCGGGCGCGGGCATGGGCTTCCTCTCCGGGCTCACCGGCGTCGGCGGCGGGATTTTCCTCAGCCCCCTGGTGCTGCTGCTGGGCTGGGCGAGCACGCGCGCGACCTCGGGCGTCGCCGCGGCCTTCATCCTGCTGAACTCGATTGCCGGACTGGCCGGTTTTCTCACCCACGGCGCGCTGCCGCAGGCGTCGGTGCTGCCATGGTGGGCGCTGGCGGTGGCGGCGGGCGGCTGGCTGGGCGCGGAATTCGGCAGCCGCCGCCTCGCGCCGCCGTGGATCCGCAAGCTGCTCGCGCTGGTGCTGGTGATCGCCGGCAGCAAGCTCGTGCTCGCATGAAGGTGTTCGGCATCGCCGGCTACAGCGGCAGCGGCAAGACTACGCTGATCGAGCGCGTGCTGCCGCGGCTGACGGCGCGCGGTCTCAAGGTCGCGGTGATCAAGCACACCCACCACGACTTCGACATCGACCGTCCCGGCAAGGACAGCTGGCGTGCACGCGAAGCCGGCGCGGCGGCGGTGCTGCTGGCGTCCGACCACCGCACCGCGCTCCTGACCGAGCATCGCGACACGCCGCCGGAATTGAACGCGCTGCTGGACCGGTTGCCGCCGTGCGACCTGGTGCTGGTCGAAGGCTACAAGCGCGAGGCCCTTCCCAAGCTGGAAGTGCACCGCGCCGAAACCGGCAAGCCCTGGCTGTTCGCGGGCGACCCGTCTATTCTGGCCGTCGCGTCCGACGTCGAACCGCCAGGCGATTTCCCTCGCATCGATCTCGATGCGATCGATCAACTCACCGACTACATCCTCGACCATGCTCTCAGCCGACCAACTGCTTGATGCCCTGCTCGAACGCGCCCGCAGCGTGACCGACACCGAAACGGTCGCGGTAGCTGCTTCGCTCGGGCGCGTGCTCGCCGCCCCGCAGACTTCCGCGATCACCGTGCCGCCGGCGGACAACAGTGCGATGGACGGCTACGCCGTGCGCGTCGCCGACGTGCCGACGCCGGGCGTGATGCTGCCGGTGTCGCAGCGCATTCTTGCCGGTGCGGTCGGCGCGCCGTTGCAGGCCGGCACCGCGGCGCGCATCTTCACCGGCGCGCCCATCCCGGCCGGTGCCGACGCCGTGCTGATGCAGGAATACTGCGTCCCTCTCCCCAACCCTCTCCCCGAGGGAGAGGGAGCAAGCGAGAAGCCCAAGCCGATCAACGAGGGCGGCAGCGTAACAATCAACGCGCAGCCGCACGCCGGCGAGAACATCCGCCGCGCCGGCGAGGACATCCGCGCCGGCGATACGGTGCTCGCCGCCGGCACGCGGCTGGGCGCGGCCGAAATGGGGCTCGCCGCCTCGGTGGGCCTGGCCGAGCTGCCGGTCTATCGGAAGCTCAAGGTCGCGTGCTTCTTCACCGGCGACGAACTGGTGACGCCCGGCAAGCCGCTCGCGCCCGGCCAGATTTACAACTCCAACCGCTACACGCTCACGGGTCTGCTGACGGGCCTCGGCTGCGAACTGATCGACCTCGGCGTCGTGCCCGACACGCTGGAGGCAACCGAAGCCGCGCTCGCCGGGGCTGCCAGCGTCGCCGACGTCGTCGTCACCAGCGGCGGCGTGTCGGTGGGCGAGGCGGATTTCGTGAAGGCCGCGGTCGAGAAACTCGGCCGCGTCGAAATGTGGAAAGTGGCGATGAAGCCCGGCAAGCCGCTGGTCTACGGGCGTGTGAACGACGCCGATTTCATCGGCCTGCCCGGCAACCCGGTCTCCGCCTTCGTCACCTTCTGCCTGTTCGTGCGGCCCTTCCTCTTGAAGCGCATGGGTGCCGCGAACGTGCTCTACCGCGCCTTCACCGCTCAGGCCGACTTCGCCTGGACCAAGCCCGGGGCGCGGCGCGAGTTCCTGCGCGCGCGCCTGCAGGCCAACGGCAAGCTGGGCCTGTTCCCCAACCAGAGCTCGGGCGTGCTGACCTCGTGCGTCTGGGGCGACGGCCTGGTCGATCTCGAAATCGGCCAGACCATCCACCCCGGCGACTGGGTGCGATTCATTCCATTCAGCGAGTTGCTGGCATGAAGTTGCGCGTGCTCTATTTCGCCCGCCTGCGCGAGCGCTTCGGCGTCGGCGAGGAAAGCCTGGAGTGCGTAGGCGGCACGGTCGCCGACCTGCTCGCGCAGCTGCGGGCGCGCGGCGGCGCGTGGGCCGAGGAACTCGCGGCGGGGCGGACATTTCGCGTCGCCGTCGATCAAAGCATCGTGCCGCCCGACACCCCGCTCGCCGACGGTGCCGAAGTCGCGATCTTCCCGCCGGTGACCGGAGGCTGAAGGTGAAAATTGTTGTCCAGGCCGAAGCTTTCGATCATGGCGCCGAGGTCGACGCGATGCGGGCCGGGCGTACCGACATCGGCGCCATCGCCAGTTTCGTCGGCCTCGCGCGCGACATGAACGATGGCAGCGGCGTGGCCGCGATGACGCTGGAGCACTATCCCGGCATGACCGAGAAGGCGCTGGCGAAGCTGGTCGACGATGCGAATGCGCGCTGGACGCTGCAGGACGTGACGGTGATCCACCGCGTCGGGCGGCTCTTGCCGGGCGACCCCATCGTGCTGGTCGCGGTGGCCAGCCAGCACCGCGGCGAAGCCTTCGCCGCGTGCGAATTCATCATGGATTTCCTCAAGACCCAGGCGCCGTTCTGGAAGAAGGAAGAAACGCCGGACGGCGCGCGCTGGGTCGAGGCGCGCGCGAGCGACGACGCGGCGGCGGCGCGCTGGCACAAAACCTGATCAGTCCGGCCGGTCCTTGACCGGCAGCGGGCAGGCGCCCGCATTCTTGCGCCACAGCCGGCGCAGTTTCAGAAAAGCCTGATAGCCCGCTTCGAGCCCATGCACGATGCCGGGCAGCGCCGCCACACGCCCGGCGAATCGAAACGCCGGCAGCGCCTGCCACAGCGCCGCGAAGGCGCGCGCGCCGGAGAGCAGCGTGCCGTCCGGACGGCGGGCGTGCAGGCGGGCGTACGCCGCTTCGCGGTTCAGGCCGCTGCCCAATTCTGCGTCGTCGCAGGCGGCGAGATTCACCCAGCGGATGCGCTCGGCGCCGCGGCAGCGCTGGTAGAAGCCGATTTCGCGCGTGCACACCGGGCAACCGCCGTCGTAATACAGCGTCAACACGGCAGGTTCAGCATGCGGGGGCGGGGTGTCGAGTTGTGTCATGCGGGGTTCGAACGCGAACGGCGACGCCGGTTCCGGAAAGGTTTTTCACGCTAGCGCTTGACAATGGTTCTAATGCGAACTAAATTGGTTCTAATGCGAACCAAATGAGCGAACGATGAGCCAGCCGTATTCCTTCCTGCCGACCCTGCAAGGCCTGGTGCAGTGCTACCAGGCCTTCGAGGCCTACTCCGGCGCGGACATTCGCGCCATGGGCCTGACGCCGCCGCAGTTCGACGTGATCGCGACGCTCGGCAACACGCCGGGCATGACGGCGACCGAGCTCGGCGACAAAACCCTGATCACGAAGGGCACGCTCACCGGCGTGGTCGACCGCCTCGCCGAGCGCGGCTGGGTCGAGCGTGCGGCGCACGAAACCGACCGGCGCTGCCAGATCGTGCGCCTGACGAAGGCGGGGGACACCCTGTTCAAGCGGGTGTTTCCCAAACACATGGCGCATCTCGCCGCCTGCTTCGGCGCGGCCGGCGCGGCCGACCACGCGCGCTGGCAGAAGGCGTTGCGCGAACTCGAGCAGGTGTTCAGGAAGGAGACGGCATGAGCGCACCGAACCGCTATTCGATGACCGCAATCGCGCTGCACTGGGGGGGCGCGCTGCTGATCTTCGCAGCCTTCCCGCTCGGCCTGTACATGGTCGACCTGCCGCTGTCGCCCGACAAGCTCAGGCTCTACAGCTACCACAAGTGGATTGGCGTCAGCGTGTTCCTGCTGGTGGCGATCCGTCTTGCCTGGCGCGCGACGCACACGCCGCCGCCGTTGCCGGACGGCATCGCCGCGTGGCAGCGCCGCGCAAGCAGCGTCGCGCACGGCGCGCTGTATGCCCTGATGGTCGCAATCCCGCTGTCGGGCTGGCTGATGAGCTCGGCCAAGGGTTTCCAGACGGTGTGGTTCGGCGTGATCCCGCTGCCCGACCTGCTGGAACGCAACCGCGAACTCGGCGACCTGCTCGCCGACGTGCACCAGGCATTGAACTACACGCTGGCGGCGCTGGTCATCCTGCACGTGGCCGCCGCGCTCAAGCACCACTTCATCGAACGCCGGCCCTTCCTGCAGCGCATGGGCCTGGGCAGAAAGGAGCACGCATGAAACTCGCCGCATTCGCCCTGATGGCCATGCTGGCCATCCCGATGGCGCACGCCGTCGAATACACCACGGTGCTGCCCAGGCAGAGCCGCGTCGACTTCGAATTCCGCCAGATGGGCGTGCCGATCCAGGGCGGCTTCAAGCGCTTCACCGTGCAGATGGCCTTCGACCCGGCCAGGCCCGAGGCGGCACGCGCGACCATCGAGATCGACCTCGCCAGCATCGACGCCGGCTCGCGCGAGGCCGACGACGAATCCGCGGGCAAGCTGTGGTTCAACCGCAGCACCTACCCCAAGGCGACCTTCGTCTCGAAGGAAGTGCGCGCGCTCGGCGGCAACCGCTACGAATTGCGCGGCGCGCTGACGCTCAAGGGCAGGACGCGCGACCTGGCCATCCCGGTCACGTATACGCCGGGCAAGGCTGCCGCCACCTTCGACGGCAGCTTCGTCCTCAAGCGCCTCGATTTCGGCATCGGCGAGGGCCTGTGGGCCGACGTCTCTGCCGTCGCCAACGAAGTCCCGGTCAAGTTCCGCATTGCCGCCACCGGCAAGTAATCGTTGTTCATTCACCCTAGGAGAGTCCCCATGAAACGCATCGCCCTGTTTGCCGCACTCGCCGCCGTGTCTATCGCCGCCCAGGCCGCGCCGGTGACCTATACCATCGACAACAGCCACACCTTCCCGTACTTCACTTACAACCACCTGGGCTTCTCGGATCAGACGCACCGCTTCGACAAGACCACAGGCACGGTCACCCTCGACCGCAAGGCGAAGACCGGTTCGGTCGACGTCGTCATCGACACGACCTCGGTGAACACCGGCTACGCGCTCTTCAACGAGCACATCCAGGCGGCCGACTTTTTCGACACGACGGTGTATCCGACGATCACTTTCAAGTCGACCGGGATGAAGTTCAAGGGCGACCAGCCGGCGAGCGTGACGGGCAAGCTCACCATCAAGGACGTGACCAAGCCGGTGACGCTCAAGATCACCCACTTCAAGTGCCAGCCGCACCCGATGAAGAAAGTGGAAGCCTGCGGCGCCAACGCCACCACGAAGGTGAAACGTTCCGAATTCAACATGGGCAAGAACGTGCCCTTCGTCGGCGACGAGGTCACGCTGACCATCGCGATCGAGGCGGTGAACATCCCGGCGCAATAAGCCTCAGGGTAGGCGGGGTCCGGTAAAATACGCCTTTGCCGTCCGGATCCCGCCTGTGCTGCCCCACCAACTCGAACTGCTCGCGCCCGCGCGCGACGCCGACATCGGCATCGAAGCCGTCAACCACGGCGCCGACGCCGTGTACATCGGCGGGCCGTCGTTCGGCGCGCGCGCGGCAGCCGCGAACGAGATCGCCGACATCGCGCGCTTGGTCAAACACGCGCACCGCTTCAACGCGCGCGTGTTCGTCACGCTGAACACCATCCTCGCCGACAACGAGCTCGAGCCGGCGTGCCAGCAGATCGGGCAGCTATATGAAGCCGGCGTCGACGCGCTCATCATCCAGGACATGGGCCTGCTGGAACTCGACCTGCCGCCCATCCAGCTCCACGCCAGCACGCAGTGCGACATCCGCACGCCGGAGAAGGCGGTCTTCCTGCAGGACGTGGGTTTGTCTCAGATCGTTCTGGCGCGCGAGCTCGACCTGAAGCAGATCGCCGCGATCCGCGCCGCCCTGCGTCCCGAGACGGTGCTGGAGTTCTTCGTCCACGGCGCGCTGTGCGTCGCCTACAGCGGCCAGTGCTACATCAGCCACGCCCACACCGGGCGCAGCGCCAACCGCGGCGACTGCTCGCAGGCCTGCCGCCTGCCGTACCAGGTCACCGACATGGACGGGCGCATCGTCGCGCACGACAAGCATGTTCTTTCCATGAAGGACAACAACCAGAGCGACAACCTCGAAGCGCTCGTCGACGCCGGCATCCGCAGCTTCAAGATCGAAGGCCGCTACAAGGACATGGGCTACGTGAAGAACCTCACCGCCCATTACCGGAAACTGCTCGACGAAATCATCGAACGCCGCCCCGAATTCGCGCGCTCGTCGTCCGGTCGCACGACTTTCGCCTTCACCCCCGACCCCAACCAGAACTTCAACCGCGAGTTCACCGACTACTTCGTCGGCGGTCGCAAGGACGACATCGGCGCCTTCGACACGCCGAAGAACCCCGGCCTGCCGGTCGGTTACGTGACGAAGCTCGGCGATCGCTGGGTCGAGCTGCAAACCGACTCGCCCGACATCGTGCTCAACAACGGCGACGGCCTCTGCTACTACACGCTGCAGAAGGAACTCGCGGGTCTGGCGATCAACCGCGCGGACAAGGTGGGCGAGGGCGTGTGGCGCGTGTTCCCCAAGGACCCGATGGCCAGCTTCAAGGACCTGCGGGCCGGCACGCAGGTGAACCGCAACCGCGACATGAACTGGACGCGGATGCTCGACAAGGCGTCGAGCGAACGCCGCATCGGCGTGTGGCTGCGGCTGTTTGAGACCGCCGAAGGCTTCGCGCTGACGCTGACCGACGAGGACGGCAATGCTGCGACCGTGGAAGCGGCGCACGCGAAGGAAGCGGCCAAGGATGCCGCCAAGATGGATGCCACGCTGCGCGAGCACCTCGGCAAGCTCGGCACTACGCCGTTTGCGGCCATGGGCATCGCGCCGGAACTGTCGCAGCCCTGGTTCGTGCCCGCATCCTTCCTCAACGCACTGCGCCGCGACGCCGTCGCCGCGCTGGAAGCCGCGCGCGCCGCAGCCTATGTGCGTCTGCCGCGCGCGCAGCCGGTCGAGCCTCCCGCGATCTATCCCGAAGACACGCTGAGTTATCTCGCCAACGTCTACAACCACAAGGCGCGCGATTTCTACGCGAAGCACGGCGTCCAGGTCATCGCCGCCGCCTACGAGAGCCACGAGGAAACCGGCGAGGTCTCGCTGATGATCACCAAGCACTGCGTGCGCTATTCGCTGAGCCTGTGCCCCAGGCAGGCCAGGGGCGTCGTAGGCGTTTCGGGCACCGTGCGCGCCGCGCCGCTCACGCTCATCAACGGCAGCGAAAAGCTCACCCTGCGCTTCGACTGCAAGGCGTGCGAAATGCACGTGGCGGGGAAACTGAAGCCGGCGGTGGCGAAGCAGGCGTCGCCGCTGACGTTTTACAAGGCACGCCCTTGAGCATGGCGGGGTAAGTCGCATCTTCACTTGCAGCAACGAAAATTTTGGCGCGAAGATAGCGGTGCGGAAGAGACGTGGCGTGCGCAATATTTCCTCGAACAGGCGAACTAGCGCGTACTCGATATATTTTCCCTGCTACGCGTCGGGCGTTGCGTCCTTCGTGCAGGGCACGCGGCACCTGATCAGGCTGCACACGCTGGAGCTTTTTTTCACGCATTCCGCGCCGCCGTCTCTCTACGCCCGACCGGCGCCAGCGCGTGATATTGGTCCACGACAGCTGGATTCGGGTCCCCTGTCCGTGGGAAACTGAACCTAACAATCCATTTTGCACAGGGAATCCATTTGGCACGGAGTAAGCAGGACCGCTTGAGAGGTGTGGGCCGGATCGCCAATCAGCCGCGTTGGTGGCTGGGCGTGGCCCTCGCGATCGCGGCCTATTTCTGGCTGCATGGCGTGGCGGCGAGCGAGGCGACGGCGGCGGCGCTGGCGGGCATGCTGGGCGGCGCGGTGGGGCCGGGCCAGGTCCGAACGCTGGCTTCGGTGGGGCAGTATCTGTTGCCGCTGGTTTTGCTGCTGGCGGCGGCGGTATGGGCCTACAGGCGGCACGCGCGCCGCGCGCTGCACGCGCAGGGGGCGGCCGGCCCTGGCGAGGGTGAGTTGAATGCGATGAGCGGGCAGCAGTTCGTCACGCGGGTGGGGCAGGGCTTCAGGCGCAAGGGCTATTCGGTGCGCGAGGCGGTCGCCGGCGAGTCGGATGGCGGGGTCGACCTGGTGTTGAAGAAGGACGGCGCTGCCTTTCTGGTGCAGTGCAGGCAATGGCGTGCGCCCCGGGTGGGCGTCAACAGCGTGCGCGAGCTCCACGGGGCGATGGCTGCGCAGGGGGCCGTCGGCGGGTTCGTGGTGACGTCGGGTGCGTTCACGGACGAAGCGGCCGCATTTGCCCGCGACAAACACATCGTGCTGATGGGTGGCAAGACGCTGCGTGCGCTGATTGCGGACGTGAAAGCGCCGGTGAAGTATTTTCGGGATCCGCTCAGCATTCTGACGATGGGCGCACCGTATTGCCCGGAATGCCAGTTCCGGATGGTGAAGCGCAAGGTCAAGCACGGCGAGAACGCGGGCAAGGAATACTGGCGCTGCGCCCGCTATCCGGATTGCAAGGGCACGCGGCCCGTCTGAACGCATCGGCGCTGAGCGCAACAGGCGCGCACGCGGGTGGATGTCGAGGCGTAAATGATGGATTGGTGGCTGAGCGTGTGCCGGGGGATGCCAAGATGAAAAATGAAATGGGCGAGGTGCTGCTCTACCAAACGGCCGATGGCGGCCCGGCGCTGGACGTGCGCCTGGATCGGGAGACGGTCTGGCTGACCCAGGCCCAGATGGCTGAGCTTTTCGGGGTGAATGTCCCTGCAATCTTCAAACACATCAAGAACATCTACGCTTCGGCGGAACTGGAGAGTGGGGCAACTGTTTCCAAAATGGAAATCGTTCGCCAGGAAGGGAAACGGCGCGTTAGGCGGGCCGTCGATCACTACAACCTGGACATGATCATCTCGGTGGGCTACCGGGTGAATTCTGTGCGGGGTACCCGATTCCGCATCTGGGCTACCAATGTCCTGCGCCAGCACCTCGTGCAGGGCTACACGGTTCACGAGCGGCGGCTCAAGGAACTGAACCAGGCCGTGCGCCTGATCGCCGACGTGGCGCAGCGGCGTAGCCCTGGTGGCGATGGCGCTGCTCATCGCCGAGAGCCGCCCGGACGAGAAGGACGTGCTGACGCGGGTGGTGGTGAACTTGATCAACCGGCGCAACGCGTGAGCCGCAACGGACTCATCGGTCGCGACAGATCGGGCGTCGAAACGCACGAAAGCCGGATTGGGGCGCAGACCTGCTTGACGGCGCCATGACTGCATTGGGAGATCCCGGCGGCAGAATCTTCCTGCTGAGCCACATGCGCGCCCTGACCAGCCTGGCAGGGCACATCCTCGGTTCGCATCCGCAGATCAACGGCTACTACGAAATGCACCTCGGCTACAAGGAACCCGCCGCGCTGGATCGGCAGATCGAGATGTACCAGCAGGACGAGGCGCTCAAGCCGGGCAGCCGCTATCTCTTCGACAAGCTGCTGCACAACGACTATGCGCTCGAGCCCGAGCGGCTGGGCCTGGCGGACATCAAGATCCTGGTGGCGCTGGCGGAGCCGGCGCACACGATCCGGAGCATCGTGCATCTCTTTGCGCAGAAGCCGGACCCGGACCTGTACGCCTCGCCGCTGCAGGCGGCGCGGTACTACGGGGAGCGGGTGCGGGCGATTGCGGCGTTTTGCCGGACGACGGATCGGTCTTTCCATTATTTCGACGCGGAACTGCTGCAGCGCGCGCCGGAAACCCTGCTGCCGAAACTGACGGCCTGGCTGGAACTGGATTCGCCGCTTGCCGAGCGGTACGAGGTGTTCAGCCACACGGGCAAGGCGCGCCGCGGGGATACGTCGGCACGCATGGGCAGCGGGCGCATCGACCGCACGCGCAGCGATTACTCGCAGGTGGCGGTGCCGGAGGATGTGCTGGAAGCGGCGCGGGCGGCGTATCGGGAATGCCGGCAGGCGATCTTGGCGCGGGCCGCCGATTCGCTGACGATGCAGGCGCGCGGCTAGAAGGCCGCCGACAGCGTGCGGCTCTTGAACACGCGCTTCACCTCGGCCTTGAAGAACGCCGCCACGTCGGCGTTGCGCACCAGGAACAGGTTCTCGTCGTTGTAGCGGTTGGCCGGCCCGGTGTAATTGAAGCTTCCGCCGATCACGGTGCGGTCGTCCAGCACGAGCAGCTTGTGGTGCAGTTTGCCGTTGTTGGGGAGCGTCTCGCGCCGCAGCCGGGCGCCTTTCTTGATGAGCGCCTTGTGCGGCGACCACTTTTGCGCCGACTGGCCGCCGTCGAGCACGCCCACCACTTCGAAGCCGCCGCCCTGCAGCCTGGTGAGCAGCACGTCGTCGATGGTCGTCGACTTCGCGAAGGTGAACATCATGAAACAGGCCGAGGCCTGCGCCTTGAGGATTTCGTTGACGATCCTGAGCTCGGGGTTGTTGTCGGGAGAAAACAGGATCTGCACCGGGCTGCCCTCGATGTCGAGCGTGAGCGGATCGGTCGTGGTGAGCCTGGGCGACCGCTCGCCGAAGATGCCGTCCCACAGCTGCTCGAACTCGCTCTGGTAGGCGGCCGCCACGCCGATGTCGTGGAAGATCACGACGTGGTTGAGATTGCGGTGCGTGTCGGTGGTCGTGAAGTTGGCCGATCCGGTCAGGACGGCCTCGCGCGCCTTCCCCTGGTCGCGGACGATGAACTTGTGGTGGAAGATCTTCGGGTTGAAGTCGATCTTGCCGTCCACCGCGCCGCGCAGCAGGGTCACGAACTGCTGGCGGTTGGTGTCGAGGCTGACCGTCTTGTCGGGCGGGTCGACGGGCTTGTCTTCCTTGAGGTAGTCGCCTTCGGTGACCAGGCGCACCCGCATGAAGGTGTTCGTGCCGGGGCGCTTGCGCCGGGCGGCGCGATCGATCGCGGCGGCGATGCGCGGGTTGTCGAGCTCCTGCACCGCGATGTCCAGCGTGTATTCGCTTTGATCGATGAAGTCGACGATGACCTTTTCGAGGTCGTCGGGCGCGCCCGCAGCGCCGGTCGGGCCGAGAAACGCCTGCAAACGACCATTGAGGAAGTCCATGAGCTCGCTCCTTCTGCTGAATGTGCGTTCCCTTGAATGTAGATCAGCGGCAGAAAATGGCGGGCGGGGCCGGCATGCGGAAAGACGGAATCACGCCGCGAGCCGGCATCCCCTGCACGGCTTGGCGAGCGGGGACGGGGGATGCGTGCGGGGGCTCAGAACAGGCTGTCCCAGGCGTCGCGCTCGGCGCGGTAGTGCAGCAGCGCTTCGACGATCTGTGTCTTCCGCTCGGCGCGGTGCCCGGCGGACTGGATCTGTTGCCAGGCCGGCGCGTGCTCGCCGAAGTTGCGCTCGATGTTGGCGAGGAAGGCGCGCACCTGCTGCAGGGGGTCGGCGAGCGCGGGCATGTGCAGCCACCAGCTGTCGGCCTCGAACACGAGCACGTTCAACTGGCGCTGCTTGTCGACGATGGCGTCGTGCTTCTGCTGATACAGGGCCAGCAACTCGGCTTCCTTCTGGTCGACAACGGCTTCGACCGCGTCGCGCGCGAAGGGCTGGTTCACGTCGGCGCGCTTGACCAGCGCTTCGGTGGCAAACAGCATCAGGTCGCCGAAGAACTGGCGCTCGAATTCGTTGGATAAATCAATGCTTTGCTGGCCCACTTCCACGCCGGGGCGGAAGTCGTCGGCAAGCCCGGCCTCGGTGGTGCGGCGGTGCAGGTTGGGCAGGTTGGCGGAGGCGAAGCGCGCGCCGATCTCGGCGGCGATGAGGCGGCCGGCGGTGGGGCCGGACATGCGCAGGCGCAGATGGCCGAAGGGGATGACGTACTTGAGCCCGGCGTGGTTGACGACGTAGTTGCCGGGGTAGACGGTGCGCGCGGGGCTGAGATCGCGCAAGCCGCTTCCGTAGCTGAACCCGGTCTTGCGGGTGAGGTGCTCGCCGAAGAAGAAGGCGTTGAGCCGGCTCGCGAAGTCCGTCAGGCACGCGGCGTGGTCGTGTTCGCCCTGCAGGCGGCAGGCGTAGGGGTAGCTGGCCGCCTGGTTGTCGAATCCGAATAGTTTGGCGTGGTCGTGATAGGCGGCGTCGCCGGCCACCGGGCCCTGCGCGCCGTGGAAGCTGCACGCGTCGTGGCTGCCCAGCGTGGCCAGGCGCGCGAAGAAGGCCGTCACGTCGTCGAGAAAATTCGCCGCCATCACCGCCGGCGACACCGGCGGATCGCCGACCATCTTGCCGGTGAGCATGAGCGTGTCGGTGCTGCGGAAGATGCGGTCGACGGCGTGGAAGTAGGGCAGCGCGTGGACGACTTCCTCGCCGACTTCGGTCTGCCGGTTCACGCACAGGCTCTCGTCGCTGTCGACGAAGTAATACAGCGTGCGCGCCGGGTTGCGGGTGAGCTGGCGAAGTTTCAAATAGACGAGGTTGCGGTTGGCGGCCTGGCCCTTGAGGTAAAAGCGGTCCCTGGGCTGGGTGGTGAGCAGATGGCCCAGGCGTTCGCGCTGTGCCGGCGGCAGCGCATGCAGCAGGTCGTATTGCTCGGCCAGCCCGTAGTGGACGACGTTGAGGCCGCGCCGGCGGTAGTCCTCGACCAGCGCCTGGTGGCGGCGCACGTTGGCTTCGTCGCGGCTGTCCTCGGCGACGACGACGCTGAGCTTGTCCCAGCGGCCGGAGGCGTGGCCGCCGTAGTCGAACGCCGCGCACACCTGGTAAATGCTTTCGAGGCAGGCCTCGAGGTGCGGCGGACGGTCGGCGACGGGGATGGCGAGCAGGAAGTCGTGGCGGTCGTCGCTGCCTTCAGCATTTTGGCCCCGTTGCCGGATCAGCGCGTCCTGCTCCCGGTGCAGCGCCTGGTAGTCGGCGAGCAGGGCATGGAAGTCCCCCGTGCCCGACCACATCGCCCGTTCCAGCAAGAGCGTGCTGGCTTCGTAGAGGGCGATGCGCGCGTCGGGATCGGGCGCGTCGGCCAGCCGCGCGGCGAGATCGGCGAGGCCGGGAATCGCGGCGACATGGCGCGCGAGGCGCGCCTGCAGGGCGGGGCCGGCGGACGGGTGGTCGGGAGACGACGCAGGGCGGGCGCGGCTTTCGGGAAGCGGTCGGTTCATCGGCACGGGGCGGGCGAGCGCGGCTCGCTGCGGGACGGAGGCCTAATAGTACCCGCCCGGGAATCGGACGCGCAGGGCGCGGCAAGCCTCAGGCCGCGGAACGCTGCGCGTTGCGCGCATGGCGGGCTAGACTGAAAGCAGACAAGACGAATAGACTAGGAAAGGGGCGCCATGAAAACATCGATGCTGCTGCTGGCCGGATTCTGCGCCGGCCTGGCTTTCCCCGTTGCAGGACAGGATGTTGCGCGCGGCAAGGCGCTGTTCGAGACCCACTGCAGCCGCTGCCACCACGACAGCGGCGCCAGCCTGAAGACTCCGCTGGCGGCGTTGCCGGCCTTTCTGGCGAGCCGGTCGGTGCGGGCGCACCGCTTCCAGCTGAGCGAGGCGGAGCTGCAGGACATCGTCGCCAGCCTCGCGGTGAGGACGCCGCCGCGCTGAGCGGCGGGCGCTTCAGCCGCAGCGCGCGCGCCGCACCCGCTTTTCCACCGTGAGCACTTCGCCCGCCGCGTCGAGCACGGCGTAGAGCCGCGGCTGCGGGCGGCCGGCCCAGCTCGGGCCGGGGGCGGGGCTGTCGAGGTAAATGACCTGTGCGCCGTCGAACTGCCGCTCGGCCTGGCCGCGCGTGAGCAGGTCGTCGAGCGCGGCGATGGAAATGCCGCACTGCTTCATGCGGGTGAAGGCGAGGGAACTGATCTTGCCGAGTTTCATGCGGGGTCTCCTGGGGTCTGCATCGCGCAGTGGCGTTTTCCGGTTGGGGTATTTATACTGGATACGCATACAACTGTAAATATATACAGTATTCGGAGGAAAGCCCATGCGAGACCTGACCGCGCGCCAGGAAGAAATCCTGAATCTGATCCGCGAATGGATCGAGACCACCGGCCTGCCACCGACGCGCGCGGAGATTGCCGAGCGCTTCGGCTTCAGTTCGCCCAACGCCGCCGAGCAGCACCTGAAGGGGCTGGCGAAGAAGGGCGTGCTCGACCTGGTGCCGGGCACTTCGCGCGGCATCCGCCTGAAGGGCGGCGGCGGGGTGCCGCTGGTGGGCCAGGTGGCGGCGGGCAGCCCGATCCTCGCGCAGGAGAACATCGAGCGGCACGTGCAGCTCGATCCGGCGATGTTCTCGCCGCGCGCGGACTACCTGCTGAAAGTGCGCGGCATGAGCATGCAGGACGCCGGCATTCTCGACGGCGACCTGCTCGCGGTGCATCGCCGCCCCGAGGCCAAGTCGGGTCAGATCGTGGTGGCGCGTCTCGGCGACGAGGTGACGGTGAAGCGCTTCAGAAAGCGCGGCCACACCGTGCAGCTGCTGCCGGAAAATCCCGACTTCCAGCCGATCGAAGTCGACCTTACGCGCCAGGAACTGGTGATCGAGGGCATCGCGGTGGGGGTGATCCGCAGCGGCCTGACGTGACCGGCTGGCCGGCGGCGCCGGCTATCGTGAAGCGCCGCCTGCCGGCATAATTCGGCCTCTTCATCGAGGTCGTTTTTCATGCGTCGCCTGTCCCTTGTCGTCCTGTTCGCCGCGCTGCTGTCCGCCTGCGCGACCCCACCCCCGCCGCCTCCCACTCCCGTAGCCGTGCCCAAGCCGCCGATCAAGGTGGCGATCGCGCTCGGCGGCGGCGCGGCGCGCGGTTTTTCCCACATCGGCGTGATCAAGGCGCTGGAAGCGCAGGGCATCGTGCCGGACATCGTGACGGGCACGAGCGCGGGGTCGGTGGTGGGCGCGCTGTACGCGTCGGGGCTGAGCGGCTTTGAACTGCAACAGATTGCGCTCGGCATGGAAGAAGACATGCTGGCGGACTGGGCGCTGCCGAACCGCGGCGTACTGCGCGGCGAGGCCTTGCAGGCTTTCATCAACCAGCTGGTGAAGCAGCGCACGCTTCAGCGCATGCCCAAGCCGCTGGGCGTGGTGGCGACCGACCTGCAGAGCGGCGACAAGGTGCTGTTCCGCACCGGCGACACCGGCATGGCGGTGCGCGCGTCGAGCGCGGTGCCGGGCGTGTTCCAGCCGGTGGCGATCAGCGGCCGCGACTACGTCGACGGCGGCCTGACCTCGCCGGTGCCGGTGCAGTCGGCACGCGCGATGGGCGCGGATTTCGTGATCGCGGTCGACATTTCCAGCGTGGGCCGTCGCGAAAAGCTCACCGGCACGGTGGACGTGCTGCTGCAGACCTTCGCGATCATGGGCCACACGCTCAGCAGTCACGAACTGAAGGAGGCCGACGTGGTGATCCGCCCGAAGACGGCAGCGGTGAGCAGCACCAGCTTTGCCGACCGCCATCTGGCCATCCTCGAAGGCGAACAGGCCGTGGCCGCGATCCTGCCGGAACTGAAGGCGAAGCTCGCCCGCGCGCGGGCACGCTGAATCCGGTCCGCACCGCTTGAACGAAAACGACTTGCGCGCGCTGACGACGCGCTTTCCCCGTCCCGGCCGCATCGAGGCGATCTATCTGCGCCCGCAGCGGCGCGGCGCGGTGCGCGCCGTCGAAGCGGCGCAGGCAACTGAGGCGCTGGGGCTGGAAGGCGACCACTACGCGCAGCCGTCGCGCAGCCGCACGGCAGGCGGCAAGCGGCAGGTGACGCTGATTCAGGCCGAGCACCTGCCGGTGCTGGCGGCGCTCGCCGGGCGGCCGGTCGACGCGGCGCAGCTGCGCCGCAACCTGGTGGTGGCGGGCCTCAATCTGCTGGCGGCGCAGGCGCTGTTCCGCGACCGCCCTCTGCTGCTGCGCATCGGCGAAACGGTGGTGCTGGAAGTGACCGGGCACTGCGAGCCCTGTTCGCGCATGGAAGCGGTACTGGGGCCGGGCGGCTACAACGCGATGCGCGGCCACGGCGGGGTCAACGCGCGCATTCTCTTCGGCGGCCCGATCCGGGTGGGCGACGCGGTGCGCTGCGCGCCTGCCTGACGTCTGCCGGCCCCTTGAAGAACGCTTCGCGCCCCGTGGGGCTCTTCAATGGCCTGCTAGCCACAGGCCCGGTTGGCTTGCAGCAGCGGGTGATTCGGTAGCCTCGACTGCAGCGCTGCGCGGATTTCCGCCGGGGTGAGCGGCTCGGCGGCGTTCGACGTCTGCGGCGAGAACAGCGGCGCGAACACCTTGAGGCCGATGTGGCGGCCGAGTTCGCGGTAGCTTTCGAACTGGTTCTCGTCGAAGAACTGGTCGCTGGTCGACTGGTGCGGAAAGCTCGGGTGGCCGTCGGCGTACTGCTTGACGTCGCTGGTCTCGTCGCCGGTGAGCGAGGCCTTGATGTAGATGAGGATGCCGGGCTCGGGCGCGTTGCGGTAGCGGATGCAGCCGACCGCGAAGTGCGAGGGATTGTGCTTGCCGTCGCCCTGCGGCCGCAGCGGCGCGAGGTCGATGTCGATGCGGGTGCCGAAGTCGGTCCAGCATTTGCGGATGGCGTTGGCGAGATCCTCGAACTGGTAGTCGGGGTCGCAGCCGGCGTCGACCGCCACCACCACGCGGCAGCGCCGCCGCACCAGTTCGTAGACGCCGAGGTTCTCGAAGTGGCCGCCGTCCGAGACGTTGAGGAAGGCCGATCGGCTGCCGAGCAGGCCGAACACTTCCTTGATCAGCGGCAGGCCGCCGAAGCGCGGGCTGGCCTTGCGCCAGGCGACCGGGTGCAGCGGGTTGCCGGACCAGCGCCCGAGGCGCACGTTGAATACGCTCATCAGCGCCGAGAGCGCGGCCGAGGTGTGATAGCCCATGTTGGGGTTGGCGGCGGCGCCCGAGGTGGCGACGACGTTGCCAAGCAGGATGCCGCCGGCGGGGTTGAGGAAGGCGAACTGGTTGGCGGCGTACTGCCGGGTCGGCCGATAGGCGCCGACGCGCTCGCCTTCTGAGTTCCAGAACTCGAAGCCGGTGTGCGCCGGGGTGAAGGCGAAGGCGGCGGCGCGGCGCGTCTGCCAGGCGAGGTCCTCGCCGCCGGTGAGGTTCATCGCGGCGTTGACGATGTGGAACGGCCGCTGGTTGGCCAGGTGCGACAGCGGCAGGTCGTCGCGCGGATCGAATCCGGTGAAGGGGTGCGGATTGCGCGCGTCGTCGTCGCCCACGCGGGTGGCGCCGAGGTAGCAGCGGGTGAGGCGGTTGCGGTAGAAGCCGTGCAGCGAAAACAGGTTCACGTCGACCCGCCAGCCGAGCAGGGCGAACACCGCGACGCAGGCGCCGAGCACCATCAGCACGTGCAGCAGGCTCACTTTTTCGAGGTTGAACAGCGCGGCGTGCACCAGCGTGGCCCAGTCGCCGCCGGCGGCGACCGGCACGCAGCGGTCGCACAGGCCGAGGCTGTCCGGGCTGGCCAGCAGGTGGTGCAGCACGCTCGCCAGCAGGACGACGAGTCCGACGACGAAGACGTAGGGCGTGGCCTGCGCGGCGTAGTTGAGCCAGGGACGGGCGCCGGCGCCGGTGTGCGCGCTCTTGCCCAGCAGCACGCCGCCGATGCTGCTGGCCGCCCACGCCAGCCCGCCGGCGAGCGCGAGGCCCGCCAGCCATTTCACCAGCGGCGCCGCGTACAGCGTGACCGCGAACGCCGCCAGCCAGAGCAGCGCGGCGAGCACGATGAAGCCGCCGAGGCGCGCCCACCATTCGCGGTCGTTCTCCGAATACAGGCGCTTCATGAGCCCGATGTGCACTGTGACGACGAAGGAGTAGGTGAGCAGGATGAGCGGCGTGTAGAAGGCGACGGCGAGGGACGGGCCGCCGGTTGCGGGCAGCGCGGCCGCGCTTTCGCGCAGGCCGTAGAAGAGCAGGCCGCCGAGCGCGCCGGCCAGCAGCGTCCAGGGAATCTGCCAGCCGAAGCGGACCAGGCCGGCGGCCCAGTGGATGAGCTCGGTGACGCGCTTGCGCAGGCGCTGCGCGTCGCGGCGGGCCTGCCACAAGCGGATCAGCTTGCGCAGCGCGATCAGCGCGAGCTGGGTGCCGCCGTTCTTGACCCAGAACACGACCACCCAGGGCACCAGGTAGACCACGGTGGTGACCGCGACCCATTCGAGCAGGCCGTAATCGACGGCGTCGTCGTACGCCTGCAGGGCCACCGCGAAAATCGCCGCCGACGCCAGCGCAGGCAGCACGGCGAAGCCGACGATGAAAACCGGGCCGCTGGAATTGAAGCGGTCCTGCGCCTGGAAACGCATCAGGCTCAGCGCGCACGCGGCCACCGCGACCAGCAGCGGCAGGATGGCGAGACCGTAGATCAGCGGCATTCCGGTCGTGGCGAACGGCCGCGTCAGCGCGTCGAGGCCCGCGGGGTCGACCAGCCAGCGTCCGAGGTCGAGCAGCACGTAGGGCAGGGCGAGCAGCGCGGCGAAGAAGGCGATGAGCACCAACTGGTTCAGCAGCAGGTTGCGCAGGTAGACCGAGACGGCCGCCAGCGTGTCGCCGGACAGGGCGCCGAGGCGCGGCGTGAGGTAATTGCTGTAGCGGCGCAGGAAGCGCACTGCGGGGTGCTCGGGCGGGCACTCGCTGGCGACGGTGTCGTCGGCGCACCAGGGGCGGTGGTCGCCGCCGAGGCCGCGCTCGACCGCCGCGACCGCGTCGACCGTCGGCTGCCCCGGCTGGCGCGTGCGGTGGATCAGCGCCGACAGCCAGGACCCGATGTAGCCGCCGCCGGAGACGGTGGAGAGGTAGTCGAAGCCGCGCAGCAGGCGCAGCCTGGCGAGCGCCTGGATCAGACCGAGCGCGAAGGTCGCGCTGCGGATGCCGCCGCCGGAAAGCGCGAGCCCCATCAACTGGGCGCGGTCGGCGCAGGTTTCGGGACACTGTTCGGGCGGCGCGTCGTTCTCCGGACGCAGCCGCATGAGCTCATCGCGCAACACGCTCGCAAACGCGTCGCCGGACGGGTTCGTCTCCATGCATTTCTCCCCTTGAGGCTGAAAAATGCCGTTGCGCTGTGGGTGCCCTCCGCAGGGTTCTTGTGCGTGCACGGCCGTGCGTGCCCGTACGGGTCTGTCGGCGGCCAGAGCGAAGTGTATGCGCCTTGCGGGCGCGGGGGGAAGGGGGTCAGCCGGCGCCGGGCGCCAGATCGGCGATGAGGCCGTCCTGCAGCCAGCGGCCGAGCCAGGCGCCGGCCTGCGCGGCGCCGGCTTCGTCGCCCAGGCGCGCGCCCAGCGCGGCGCAGAGCCGGGCGAACGTGCCGCCGGCCAGGAGTTGCGCCAGCGCGGCGTATTCCTCGGCGTCGATGCTGCGGAAATGCGGCTGCCAGGCCTTGCGCCAGATCAGGAGCCAGGTTGCCGCCGGCAGGGGCGCGGCGGCGGGCGGCGGCTGGTCCTGGTCGAGCGCGTGCCAGATCGCCGCGCTGTTGGTATGCAGCGGCGCGAGAAACAGCGTCGGCACGAAACGGAAGCCGGCGCGTTCCCAGTCCGCCGCGCCGAGCGCTTCGGGCGCGAGCGGGTCCGCGTTGGGGCCGTCGAAGGCGCGCCGCAGCTGCCAGTCGATCCCGGCCAGCTCGGCGATGTCGGGGTCGTCGGGAAAGCGCGCGGCAAGCGCCTGCGGAAATTCCGCGCCGTGCCAGCGCAGGTTGCGGTGCGTCGGCGGGTGGGCCTCGACAAAGGCGAGTGCCGCGGCGTCGAAGGCGTCGTCGCCGAGGTAGGCCCAGGTTTTTTCGAAGGCGTCGCGCAGGTTGTCCTGCAGGCGGGCGCGGTAGGCGTGGTGGTAGATGTGCAGGCGGTGGGCGGTGTCGGCGCGCCCACCCTCGACCACGGCGTCGGCAATCGTGCTGGCGCGGTCGAGCAGGTGGTCGTGGAAGGCTGTTTGCAGCGCGGCCAGCGTCGGCGCGTTCATGCCGCGGCCTCGCAGCTTTGCAGAACCTCGGCGGCGATGGCGCGCGCGCGGTCGAGCTCCATGACGAGTTCGGCGAGGTCGGGGATGTGGTCGTCGCGCTCGATCATGGCGGCGACTTCGCCGAACAGCAGGCAGGCCTCGCGGTAGAGCGCCCATACCGGTTCGGCGACCGGATGGTCGTGGGTGTCGACGATGTAGTCGCCGTGATCGCTGTGGCCGGCGAGATGGATCTGCTGCACGCGCTCGCGCGGCAGGTGGCGCAGGAATTCTTGCGCGTCGTAGCCGTGGTTGATGCTGGAAACGTAGATGTTGTTGACGTCGAGCAGCAGCAGGCAGTCGGCCTCCTCGGCGACGCGGCGCAGGAATGCCCATTCGCTCATGTCCGAGCTGCGGTATTCGAGATAGCTCGACACGTTTTCCAGCAGGATGCGCTGGCCGAGCGTGTCCTGCACCTCGCCGACGTGACGCACCACCAGGCGCAGCGCTTCCTCGCTGTAGGGCAGCGGCAGCAGGTCGTGCGCGTTGCGGCCGGCGACGCCGGTCCAGCACAGGTGGTCGGAAATCCACAGCGGCTGCGCGCACCGGGCGAGTTGTTTGAGGTCGGCGAGATACTGGCGGTCGAGGCCGTCGGTCGAGCCGATCGACAGCGATACGCCGTGCATCGCCACCGGATAGCGTTCGAGCACGGCATCGAGCATGGCGAGCGGCTTGCCGCCGGGCACCAGGTAGTTGTCGGAAATGATTTCGAGCCAGTCGACGCGCTGCGGCGCGTCGAGAAAATCCGGGTAGTGCACCGGGCGCAGGCCGAGGCCGAAACCGGGCGAGGGTTTTCTGATCGATGCGGTTGCGCGCGTCATGCGGAAATTTCTCGAACGAGTTGAAACAACGGGCGGTGCGCCGGGGTGGCGGGCCCAGGCCCGTCACCCCGGGGCGTGCGCCGAGCGATCAGGCCTTGAGATCGGCAATCACGCCGCCCTTGTCGAGGCAGTCCTTGGCGGGCATGCCCTTGAAGCCATGGCCCTTGCAGGCGTTCTGGCCCTTGCAGCTGTGCATCGAGGTCTTGCAGTCGCTGTTGCCTTTGCAGGAATGCACGCCGTAGCAATGCACCTTGTCGCTGGCGCCGACGGCGGGGCCGTAGCTGCCCTTGGGGCTTTCGGCGGCGTTGACGGCGGACATCGACAGGGCCATCGCGGCGGCGACGGACGCGAGGCTGGAAGCTTGGGTGGAAATGGACATGAATCTCTCCTTGGTGAATGGTCGGTGGTGTCGGCGTGTCCGGACGCCAGCCGCCCGGTTCACCCACGCTAGTCGGGGCAGGCGCGCGCGCCTTACAAGCACGCGAAGAAAATTTTGTTCGCCGCTGGGCAGGGCTATCATGGCAGGGTGACCGATGACCCAGGAGATCCCATGAAGCCCCGATTCATCGTTTTGCCCCTGTGGATGCTGGCGGGCGCCGCGTTCGCGCAGGACGCCGCCACGCCGCCCGAACCGCCCGCAGCGGCGGTTGCCGAAACACCTGCGGCCGCGGTCGCGGCGCCGGTTGCGAAACCGCAGCGCCGCCAGGGCGCGGACATGCGCCACTGCCTGGACCTGAAGGACGACAAGGCGATCATTCGCTGCGCCGAGCCCGGGCGCAAACCCTGATCGGCCAGGGCTGGCAGGAATTGCCGGCCCGGCCGGCCCAGGCCGGCTATTTCATGAACCGGAGATCGGCACAGCGTCCAGACCCGCATAGAATCAGCATGCGACGAAAACTTCGTGGAGTCTGTGCCGATGCCGCGGCGTACCGCGGACGAACTGGAATTTGGCATCGCGGGCACCGGTGATCGAGGCCAACTTCGAAGGCGGCGCGCTCAGTTCAGACGGTGGCCTGATGCTGGTTCGCCAGGTCGATCGGCCTGGCGGCTGCGGTGGACGATGCCTTGCATGGCCCGTGGGATCCCGACCGCATCCCCGCACGCTGCGCGACCTCGTCGCCCAGCCCTGTACGGACTGGTCTGCGGCTACGAGGATCTGAACGACCAGCCCGGCTGCGCAGCGTCCGCTGATGCAGACGGCCGTCGGCAAGGTCGCCAGTTGGGCAGCAGCCCGACGCTGTCGAGACGGGAAACACGGGCGACGCGTGCCGACATCGTGGCGCTCAACCGGGTGCGGGTCGAGCAGCTCATCGCCGCGCACGACAGGCCGCCTGCGGAGCTGATTCTGGACGTCGACGCTTGCGACATCCCCCTGCACGACGACCAGGAGCAGCGCCAGTTCCACGCCTACCACGACCATTACTGCTACCTGCCGCTGTATGTCTACTGTGGCCGCGCGCTGCTGGCCTGCGTGCTGCGCCGTCGCCGCATCGGCGGCGCCCGGCATGCGGCGGCGGTGATCAAGCTCCCGGTCACCCGGCTGCGGCAAGCGTGGCCCGATGTGCGGCGCTTCGTGCGGGGCGATTCGGGCTTCTGTCGCCAGCGGCTGATCCGCTGGCGCGAGCGTCGCGGGGTCGGCTACGCCATCGGGGAGGCGCGCAACGCCCGCCTGCACCGGGTCGTCGAAGCCCGGGAAGGCGAACTCGAACAGCGCTTTGCCGGGACGGGCGTCAAGCAGCGTCGAATCCGTGAATTCCGCTATGCCGCCGACGGCTGGAATCGGGAACGCCGAATCGTCACCCGCCTGGAATTCGGCACCCAGGGCACCAACCCCCGTTTCGTCGTCGCCAATCTCGATCTGCCTGCGGTAACGCGCTACGACGCGCTTTGCTGCCAGCGTGGCGAGGCCGAGAACCGGTTCGGCACCCGCGCCAGTTGCCGCACCATCCCCGCCAACCGGCTGCGCGTGCCCCTTGCCGGGCTGGCCTGTACGCTGATGCAGCGGTTCAAGGAGATGGCGCCGGCCGGCACGGAGCCGGCCCGTGCGACCAGCGCCACCATCCGCGTCAAGCCGTTCAAGATCGGCACCGCCGTCATCCGCAATACCCGGCGCGTCCGCATCCTGTTCGCGTCGCATCATCCGCTGCGCGAACTCTTCGCGCGCGCTCGTCGACATCGACAGTAAGCCTCAATTCGGGCCGAACCGAGGATGTGGTGAAACATCCGGGCTAGAATCCCTGTACGCTGGCAGGAGTCCGGCGGACGGGTTGCATCACCGGACGCGGCCGGATTTCGGACTGCAACCTGCCGTCGGAATGCGTTTTTGAGGGGACGCTCGTTTGAAGGAAGACGTTAGCCGGAGGGGGCAAATCGCGCCGCGGAATCTCGTGCTGGCGACGGGCGTGATGGCGTTGCTGGCCGGCGTGGTTGGCGTCGTCCTGGCGCAGGACGCGCGTTGGGTCCGCTTTTTCGACAACCTGCACTGGACCGCGGGCACGCTCACGGCCGCGGCCTTGGCATGGCTTGCGGTGCGCCAGGCCGATGCCGGCAGCGCTAAGGGACTGCGCTGGATCGCGATCGCGCTGACCGGCTACGCGATCGGCCAGCTCATCTGGAACGCGCAGGTCGCGATCGGCTATGCCGGTTTTCCTTCGCCCTCCGACCTGTTTTATTTGTGGCTTGGGCCGGGCGTGGCTGCGGGATTGCTGATCGAAGCCTTGCGGCGGGCCGACCGGGTGCAGCGCAGGTCCCTGCTGCTGGATGCGGCCATGCTCGCCATTGCAGTCACGACGCTGGTCCTGGTGCTGTATTTGCCGCGGCGCGGCGACCTGGCGACGCTCGCTCTCGCCGTGATGGTGGCGTATCCGGCCAGCCTGCTGGCGGCGGCCTGCATCGGCCTGATTGCGGTACCCACCCTGCGCCTGAAGTTTTCCTGGAGCTACGGGCTGTTCCTGCTTGGCCTGCTGGTGACCGGCGCCTGCTGGATGGTGTGGAACGCCATGACGCTGGATGGCATCCATCTCGATGGTGCCTGGTTCAACAGCGTGTTTTCCGTCTCGGTGCTGGCCATGGGGCTGGCGACGCTGCACTGGCACATCGGCATCTCGAACAACGCGGACTGGGAGCGCTGGAGCGAAGGCTTTCTGCGCATGCTGCCCCTGGTCGCGGTCGTGCTGTCCTTTATCGCGGCCATGGGCGCGGCGCCCCACGAAGGGATCCCGGAAGCGGTCAGCGATGCCGTCCATATCGGAGCGCTGGCGGTGATCGTGCTGGCCATGCTCAGGCAAAGCATGCTGCTGCGGGAACACGACCTGTTGAAAACCGTCACCCATGACCTGGAAGAAAGCGAGCGGCAGAAGAAGCTGATTCTCGACAGTCTGCCCGACCTCGTCTGGCTGAAGGATGCGGACGGGGTCTACCTCATGTGCAACCCGGCGCTCGAGCGTTTTCTCGGCCGCACCAGGGCGGAGATTCTGGGGCGGACCGACTTCGATTTCTTCGAGCCCGGGCAGGCGCGCATGTTTCGCGTCAAGGATCAGGAAGCCGTGGATGCCGGGCGGTCGAGCCAGAACGAGGAATGGGTGCGCACCGCCGACGGCCGCACGATTCTGGTCGAGACCATCAAGACCCCGTTGTGCGATTGCGCCGGGAAAGTGCTGGGCGTGCTTGGCGTAGCGCGCGACATCACCGAACGCGAGCGTGTGAGCCGTGAACTGGCGCTTGTCAACTTTGCGCTCAACCATGTGAAGGAAGCCGCCTACCTGGCGGATGCGCAGGGGCGCTTTCGGTACGTGAACGACGAGGCGTGCAAGGCGATCGAGTGCAGCCGCGAGGCCTTGCTGCAACTGGACGTCGTCGACGTCGATTGTGACATCACGCAGCCGGAGGCGTGGCAGGTCTTCATGGAGACGCTGCGGGTCCAGCGCTCGATAACGTTCGAAAGCCGCCACCGCACGCGCAATGGCAGGGTGTTTCCGGTGGAGGTCAACGCCAACTATTTCGAATTTTCCGGGCAGGTTTACGTACTCGGCCTGGTGCGCGACATCACGGAACGCAAGCGGGTAGAGGAGGAGATTCGCAATCTCGCCTTCTTCGACGTGCTCACCCAGCTGCCCAACCGGCGCATGCTGATGGACCGTCTGGGCCAGGCGCTCGGCGCCAGCCATCGCAGCCGCGAATTCGGCGCGCTCTTGATCCTCGACCTGGACCACTTCAAGACCCTCAACGACACGCGCGGCCACGACGTCGGCGACCGTCTGCTGCTCGAAGTGGCGCAGCGACTGACCGCGAGCATGCGCCAGGAGGACACGGTGTGCCGGCTGGGCGGGGACGAGTTCGTGCTCATGCTCGAAGGCCTCGGCCAGGACGAGGCGCATGCGGCCAGCCAGGCCGAGACGATCGCGGAGAAAGTGCGTGCCAGGCTCAACCAGCCTTATGCGCTCGACGGCAACGAGGCGAATTTCCACAGCACGACCAGCATCGGGCTGACCCTGTTCAATGGCCACGATGCCTCGGCCGAGATGCTGCTGAAGCAGGCCGACGTGGCGCTTTACCAGGCCAAGGGCGGCGGGCGGAATCTGGTGCGGTTCTTCAACCCGGCGATGCAGGCGGCCATCGACACCCGCACGGAAATGGAGGCGGCGCTGCGGCAGGCCCTGGACAGGGGCGAGTTCCAGCTCCACTACCAGCCGCAGGTCGGCGAGGACGAGGCGCTGATCGGCGCCGAGGCCTTGCTGCGCTGGCTGCCGGCGGACCGGGACATGGTGTCGCCTGCCGAGTTCATTCCGCTCGCCGAGGAGACCGGGCTCATCCTGCCGATCGGGAAATGGGTGCTGGATACGGCGTGCGCGCAGTTGAAGGCCTGGGAAAACGACCCGCGCACGCAGGCCCTGCAGATCTCGGTGAACGTCAGCGCGCGGCAATTCCACCAGCACGATTTCGTCGACACGGTGCGGCACAGCCTGGCCTCGCACGGCGTCCGTCCGGGCCGGCTGAAACTCGAACTGACGGAAAGCGTGGTGCTCGACAACGTCGACGCGGTGGTCGACCGGATGCAGCAGCTCAATGCGCTGGGCGTGGGCTTCTCGCTGGACGACTTCGGCACCGGCTACTCGTCGCTGTCCTACCTCAAGCGTCTGCCGCTGGACCAGGTGAAGATCGACCAGTCCTTCGTCCGCGACGTGACCGTCGACCCGAACGATGCGGCGATCGTGCGCGCCATCATGGCGATGAGCCGTTCGCTCGGCCTGCAGGTCATCGCGGAGGGGGTGGAAACACAGGCACAGCGCGACTTTCTGCGGCAGAACGACTGCACCGCGTATCAGGGTTTCCTGTTCTGCAAGCCGATCCCGATCGCGGAATGGGACCGGCTGCTGTCTTAGGCGACAGCCCTTACTGCACCGGCATCGGCTTGTTGTCGTTGAGGTTGAGCCAGCCCTTGGCGATGCGGTAGACGAACCACACGAAGGCGACGCCCCAGACGACCCAGCCGATCAGGATGAGGAAGGTGATCCAGCCCACCACGCCCCACAGCACGCACCACCAGAAGGTGCCGATCTGCCAGCGGAAATGGCTTTCCAGCCAGGTGCCGCGGGCGTCGTCGCGCTTGATGTAGTTGAGCACGACGGCGACGATGGCGGTCACCCCCGAGAACAGCGACAGCGCATACAGCGCATAGGTGACGTGGTTGAGCGTCTTGAGGCTGGCGAGTTGTTCGTCGGTGGGGGCGTTCATCGGGCGCGGGCTTTCTCGTAGAGGGGCATCATCTGAGGCACCAGGGCGTTGAGCGCCTGCATGCGGTTAGCGGGCGACGGGTGGGTGCTGAGGAAAACGGGCGGACCGCCGCTGTTGGCGGCGTTCATTTTCTCCCACAGGCGCACCGCGGCGCGCGGATCGTAGCCGGCGCGCGCAGCGAGCTCGATGCCGTAGCGATCGGCCTCGGATTCGCCCTCGCGGCTGTTCGGCAGCGTCAGCGCGATGTCGGCGATCGGCGCCAGCCCGCTGAGGTCGCGGCCGGCGACCGCGGAGCCGATCAGCAGGCCGCCCTGCATGGCGATCGCGCGCGACATGCGTTCGCGGCCGTGGCCGAGCAGCGCGTGCGAGATTTCGTGGCCCATGATCTGGGCGATCTCGTCGTCGGTGAGATTGAGCTTGCGCACGATGCCGGTGTAGATCGCCATCTTGCCGCCGGGCATGCACCAGGCGTTCAGTTGCGGTTCGTCGATCACCGCGATCGACCATTGCCAGTCGCGGCTGGGCGGATACATGCGCTTGGCCTCGGCGACGAGGTCGTCGGTGATGCGCTTGACGCGGGCGTTGAGCGCGGCGTCGGTGCTGAGCTTGCCCTGCTTCTGCGCGGTGCCGACGGCCTGCGCGTACGCCTGGGCCGACGAGGCCTGTGCCTGTTCCTCCGATACCAGCACCAGCTGCTTGCGGCCGGAGACGGGGTTTTCCTGGCAGCCGGCCAGGAGGGCGGCGGCGAGCGCGGTGACGACGAGCGTGTATTTCATCATGGCCACTCCTGCGTATAAGACCGGGGCGGATCGCGCCGGCAAGGCTTGCATCGTCACACCGGCGCACGCCGGTGTCCAGTGCGGGCTGGGCACCGGCGTGTGCCGGTGCGACAGACTATCCGCTCCGACTCAGATGCCGCGCAGCAGTTCGTTGATGCCGACCTTGCTGAGCGTTTTTTCGTCGACCTTCTTCACGATCACGGCGCAGTAGAGGCTGTACTTGCCGTCCTTCGAGGGCAGGTTGCCGGAGACCACAACCGAGCCGGCGGGGACACGGCCGAAGTGGACTTCGCCGGTTTCGCGGTCGTAGATCTTGGTCGACTGGCCGATGTACACGCCCATCGAGATCACGCAGTTGTCCTCGACGATCACGCCTTCGACGACTTCGGAGCGCGCGCCGATGAAACAGTTGTCGCCGATGATGGTGGGGTTGGCCTGCACCGGCTCGAGCACCCCGCCGATGCCGACGCCGCCCGAGAGGTGCACGTTCTTGCCGATCTGCGCGCACGAGCCGACCGTCGCCCAGGTGTCGACCATCGTGCCTTCGTCGACGTAGGCGCCGATGTTGACGTAGGACGGCATCAGCACGACGTTCTTGGCGATGTACGAGCCCTTGCGCGCGGCGGCCGGCGGCACGACGCGGAAGCCGCCTTCGCGGAAATCCTTGGAGTTGAAGTCGGCGAACTTCGACGGCACCTTGTCGTAGTAGTTGGTGTAGCCGCCCTTGATGAAGGCGTTGTCTTCCAGGCGGAACGACAGCAGCACGGCCTTCTTCACCCACTGGTGCGTCGTCCAGTTCTGGCCGTCGGTGCGCTCGGCGACGCGCAGTTGGCCCATGTCGAGCAGGTCGATCACCGCCATGACGGCGTCCTTGACCTGCGGCGGCGCGTTGCGCGGGGTCAGCTCGGCGCGGCGTTCAAAGGCGTCTTCGATGATGGCTTGCAGTTCTTGCATGATGGGGTCCCGTAAGGTGGTTGGAAGGAAAAGGGAAAGTCAGCGCAGGGTGCAGAAATCGTTGTCGACCTGCACGTAGGTCAGACCGCGGATGGCCGGGTCGCGCTTCATGCGCCGGACCACGGAGTCGATCAGGCCGGGGCCGACGCTGCGTCCGAACAACAGGGTGATGCGGCCCTTGGAATTCGACACCACCTGCGCGTTGAGCATTTCCTCCTCGAGCAGGATGCGGTTGGCGGCGAATTCGGCGTCTTCGCCGGGGCCGGCCCAGGCCAGCAGCGGAACCAGCAGGAGGAGGGCGGCGAAGCGTTTCATGCGTGCGCTCCCGCGTAGCGCACGATGCGCTCGGCCGCCTCGACGCAGGCGTCGAGCGTGTCGACCAGCGCGATGCGCACGTAACCCTTGCCCGGGTTGGCCAGGCCGGCGTCGCGCGCGAGGAAGCTGCCGGGCAGCATGGTGACGTGCTCCTCGGCGTAGAGGCCGCGGGCGAACGCCGCGTCGTCGCCGCCCGGCACTTTCGCCCACAGGTAGAACGCGGCGTCGGGCGCATCGAAGTCGAGTACGCCCTTCAGCGTCGGCATCACGGCGGCGAATTTCTCGGCGTACCGGCGGCGGTTCTCGACGACGTGCGCCTCGTCGTTCCAGGCGGCGACGCTCGCGGCCTGCACCGCCGGGTTCATCGCGCTGCCGTGGTAGGTGCGGTAGAGCAGGAAGGCCTTCATCAACCCGGCGTCGCCCGCGACCATGCCCGAGCGCAGGCCGGGCACGTTGGAGCGCTTGGACAGCGAATTGAACACGATCAGGTTGCGGAAGCCGCGGCCGAGCTGCTGGCTGGCGGTCAGCGCGCCGAGCGGCGGCTTGCCTTCCTCGAAGTAGATTTCCGAATAGCACTCGTCGGCGGCGACGACGAAACCGTGGCGGTCGGACAGTTCGAACAGTTCCTTCCAGTCGCCGAGCGTCATCACCTTGCCGGTGGGGTTGCCGGGCGAGCAGACGTAGACGAGGTTGACGGTCTCCCACAGGTCGTCCGGCACGCGCGACCAGTCCATGCGGAAGCCGTTTTCCGGCAGCGTGTTGAGGAAGAAGGGGCGTGCGCCGGCGAGCAGCGCCGCGCCTTCGTAGATCTGGTAGAAGGGGTTGGGCGAGACGATGGTGCGGCGGCCGTGGCGGCTGGAATCGACGCTCGCCTGGGCGAAGGCGAACAGTGCCTCGCGCGAGCCATTGACCGGCAGCACCTCGGTCGCTGGGTCGAGCGTCACGCCGTAGCGGCGCTGCGTCCACGCGGCGATCGCGCCGCGCAGCGCGTCGGTGCCCTGAGTGATGGGATAATGCGCCAGCCCGTCGAGCCCCGCGACCAGCGCATCCTTGATGAATTGCGGCGTGGGGTGCTTGGGTTCGCCGATCGAGAGATTGATCGGCGCGCGCCCGGGATTCGGCGTCGCCCCCGCGAACAGTTCGCGCAGTTTCTGGAACGGGTAGGGGTGGAGTTGCTGGAGACGCGGGTTCATTGCTGACTGGATTGCGGACAAGCCGCACATTATAAAGCCCCATGCCTTCTCCTGCCCTGCAGCGTACATTTGCCGTCAGCAGCCTGGTCTATTCCGCCGCGATGTGGGGGCTGATCTGGTATCCCTATCGCCTGCTGAACGAGGCCGGCGTCGGCGGCATCGCGTCGAGCTTCGTCACCTACGCGGTGCCGCTGCTGGCATTCGGCTGGCTGCACCGGCGCGAGCTGCACGCCGCGCGCGGTCGCTGGGGCTGGCTGCTCGGGCTGGGGCTCGCGGCCGGCTGGACCAACCTCGCCTACGTGCTCGCCATGCTGCAGGGCGAAGTCGTGCGCGTGCTGCTGCTGTTTTTCCTCTCCCCGCTGTGGACGGTGCTGTTCGCGCGGCTGCTGCTGAAGGAAAAGCTCAATCGCGCCGGCTGGGCGGTGATGGCGCTCGCGGCGGGCGGCGCGATGGTGATGCTGTGGCGGCCCGACGGCGGCTGGCCGCTGCCGACCAACGCGGCCGAGTGGCTGGCGCTGTCGGCGGGCATGATGTTCGCGGTCAGCAATGTCATCAGCCGCTATCTGGGCGGCGTGACCGAGGGCGCGAAGTCGGTGTCGATCTGGGTCGGCGTCGCGGTGCTGACGGTGATCGGGATCGCGCACGCGCCGGCCGAGCTCGATTTCGTCGCGCACGCCACGGCAGGCGTGTGGGCGATGCTCGTCGGCGTCGGCCTCGCCATCGGCAGCGTGACCTATGCCGTGCAGTACGGCCTCGCGCGCCTGCCGGCCAACCAGGCCATCGTTATTTTCCTGTTCGAGCTGGTGGTCGCGGCGGTCGCTTCGTATTTTCTGGCGCACGAGCGCATGGGCCTGCAGGAGTGGGTGGGCGCGGCCATGATCATCGCCGCCAGCCTGTTCTCGGGCCATATGGAAGACGAACAAACGAAGGAGCACACCCATGCCTGAAGTGCGCGCCCTGCTGCACGCGGGGCTGCTGGTGTCCGATCTCGGTCGGGCGAAGGCCTTTTACGAAGCGGTGCTGGGGCTGGTGCCGAGCCCGGATCGGCCGCCGCTGCCCTACCCGGGCGAATGGTATGAACTCGGCGGCGGCCAGCAATTGCATCTGATGAGCCTGCCCAACCCCGATGCCGGCGCGGTGCGCCCCGAACACGGCGGCCGCGACCGCCATGTTGCATTCGGTGTAAGCGACCTGCGGGCGATGCGCGACCGGTTGGATGCGGCCGGCGTGCGCTATACCACGAGCCAATCCGGGCGTGCGGCCCTGTTCTGCCGCGACCCCGACGGCAATACGCTGGAACTGGTCGAACTGGGCTGAAGCCGGTTCAGCTTCGCAAATCGTCGCGGTAGGCCCGCAGGAAGCGCTCGATTTCTGCGTTGAGTTCGGTGGAGAAGGGCCAGGCATCGGCGTTGAGCGGCGACAGGCCCCGGCGCTGCCGGTACACGCGATGCTGGCTGCACAGATAGAGGCGGACGTTGAGATCCGGCCAGTTGGCGCTTTCGATGGATGCGTGCGGCTGGGTGTTTTCCACCCGCGCCGACAGCAGCGCAACCGGCGTCGGGGAGGTTGCGCACAGTTCGCGGCTGCGCGGATGGCCGCTGGGTTCGTTCCACCAGGCGTCGAATTCCCGCGGGCTCAGGCTGAGTCCCTGCGTTTGCATCCGCAGCACATCCTGGCTCGCCTGAAGCAGGCTCGCCTGCAGCCGGCGCGTATAGCTGGACTGGGTTTCGCCGCTCCAGAACCCGTGTGTGCTGGGCAATGCCAGGGACGCGACGACGAGGGGCGGGCGCGCCGGTTTGGGGACGGGGGCGACGGCGGCTGCCGGCGCCGGCTGGGGCATCGGCTGGGGCATCGGCTGGGGCGTGTTCACGGCGGGCGCAGGCGGCGTGTCGGTGGTCGTCGCGACGGCGAGGCGGGGAGGAGCGGGCCGCGCGACAGCGACCGCAGCCGGCGCGGTGCTGCGTGCCGGGCGGGGGTCGGCCGCAGCCGGGGCTGCAGAGGATGGGGTGCGCGGGATGCTCGGCTTGTCCGGGGCGGGGGGCACTGCGTCGGCGGCTTCGGACGCGGGGGCTTTCGTTTCGGCGACGACCGCCGGCGCCGGTTTCTCGTCGGCCGCGCCCGGCAGGCCCGGCAGCAGCCGCGGCGCCAGCATCAGGCCGACGCCGGCCAGCACCAGGATCAGCGAGGGATGGGTGACGTTGAGCTTGATGCCGAAGGCCTCGACCGACGAGGCCGCCGAAGCGGTCTTGCTGCGGATGAACATCACCAGCCCGGTGACGACCAGCACCAGGCCGGCGACCACCAGCAGCATGTCGAACAGCGAGGACAGGGAAGCGGGCATGGCGGCGCTCGGGGTCAAAGGGTTTTCAGGTATTCCAGCAGGTCGGTCTTGGCGTCCGCCGGCAAGCCGGTGCCGAAGTCATGGCCGCCGTTGCCGTTGCCCCGCAGGCGGGTGTCGTAACGCGTGCCGGCGCGCTCCGCATCGGCGCCCTGCACGACGAAGCCGACCCTGACTGGATCATAGACGTCGTAACCGCGCCAGAACAGGGCCGGACGCTGCGCCGGCGGCGTCAGCAGGTCGGCCAGCGTCGGCACCGAGCCGTTGTGCAGGTAGGGCGCGCGCAGCCAGATGCCGTCGAGGAACTGCGCGACGTAGCCGGTGAGCTCGGCTTCGACCAGGCCGCGGCGTTCGATCCCCATGTCGCCGACCACCCGGTTGGCCTCGATCGCGGCCTGCTTGCCCCAGGTGTCGATGCGGCCGCGGTCGGTGCCGATTTCGCTCAGGGGAATGATGGTGCCGGTGCGCGCGCTGGCGTGGCAGGCGGCGCAGTGCGCGTCGAACACCGCCTTGCCGCGCGCGGCGCGGGTGGCGTCGAGGGGGAAGGGATACTTCGGCGCGGGGGTGTTCTTCAGATAGTCGACCAGCCAGTCGATGTGGCCGAGGAAATCGTCGGTGTCCTTCGGTTCCGCCCCCATCAGGCCGAGCGCCGAATCGATGACGACGGAATAGACGTCGTGCGAGTCGCCGGCGAAGTTCATGCGGTGGCCCTTTTCGTGCACGTATTTCTTCAGGTTCCACACCGAAGGCATGTCGGTGGGGCCGAAGCTGTCGTCCATCGGCCAGCGGATCATGAAGTATTTGGTCAGGTTCATCGCGTCGTCGCGGCCGCGTCCCCATTCTGGAAAGTCGCTGCGGTAGATCCATTCGAACTGCGCCTCGCGTTCGGTCAGGCGCTTCTTGGTGATGGGGATGATCAGGTAGCGGTAGGCCATGCGGTCGATGAAGTCGAGGTCGGCGGCGAGGTTGATCTCGGCCATCAGGGTGTCGGCGTTGAAGCGCGGGTCCTTCGCGCAGTCGACGAGGAAGCGGAAGAAGGCTTCGAGGTCGAGCGTGTGGTTGGGGCCGGTGACGACCAGCGTCGGCGTCTCGTCCGGCCGGCTGCGGTAGCTCGCCACGTGGCAGGCGGCGCAGGTGTTGGCGACGCGGTCGAAGCCGATGCGGCGCTTGGAAAAGCCCACCGGCAACTCCTGTCCCTGTTCCCACACCACGCCGAAGCTGGCGTAGCCGACGCCGGGCTTGGGCAGCTTGTCGGGAAAGACGCGCGGCAGCACGTAGAAAATCCAGTAGGGAATGCCGGCGTCGTTTTCTGCGCCCATGGAGCCGTACTTGAAACGGTCGTCCGGGTTGTCGAACTGCGTGGCGCCGTGGTCGCGCAGGAAACGGTCCCAGCCGACATAGCCGATCGCTGTGCCGAGAACCAGCACGACGAGGGCGGTGATCTTCAACCAGCGCGGACAGCGGCAGAGCGGCTTCATGGCGGGCTCCTAGAAGGTTTTCAGGTATTCGAGCAGCGCCCACTTGTCGGCGTCCGGCAGCGTGGTGCCGTAGGCCGCGCCTTCATGGCCGGCGTTGCCGTTGCCGGGGCGCGCGGTGTCGTAGCGGAACAGGCCGGGCGCTTCGGCGCTGACGAAGCCGAGATGCTTCGGGTCGTAGCGGTCGTTGCCGCGGTAGAAGTTTTTCGGGCGCTTGCTGGCAGGCTGCAGCAGGTCCCACAGCGTGGGCACCGAGCCGTTGTGCAGATAGGGCGCGCGCAGCCAGAGGCCGTCGAGCGGCGCGTTGGCGTAGCCGTACGTCTTGCGGAAGTGGCGGAAGCGGCGCTCGGGGTCGGCCGCGTACAGCATGCCCTGGTTCTGCGCGAGTTCGAGCGTGTAGGAGTCGAGGCGGCCGCGGTCGGTGCCGATGTCCGCGATCGGCGTGACCTTGCCGACGTATTCGCCGGCGAAATCGCTGCCGCTGGCGCCGTGGCAGGCGGCGCAGGTTTGCTGGTAGAGGCGCTTGCCGCGCGCGGCGCGCGCGGCGTCGATCGGATAGTACTTGTCGAACGCCGGCGGCGTCGCGGTCGCGATCCACGCTTCGACGCGGGCGATGGCCGCGTGGTCGATCAGCCGCGGCGTGGCGCCGGTGCCGAACGCGGCCGACAGGTTGCGCTCCTCGACGCGGCTGTTGTTGCCGTCCCAGTGCAGCTGCATGCCCTGCTTGTTCGCCTGGTTCCAGATCGCCGGAAAATCTGCCACGCCGACGAGTTCTTCCGCGGGCAGTTCTTCGAAGGGCACGCCGAAGATGGCCTTGGCGGAATTGAAGGTATCGACGCGGCCCGGCCCCCAGTCGTCCTGCAGGTGGATGAAGCGCAGCCGGCCGGTCAGCCCGGCGACGCCGTCGCGCATGAGGTGGACGGCGAGCGGATAGACGAGGTGGCGGTCGATGAGGCCGAGTCCGCCGGTCTTTTCCGCGATGCGCGGCACGACCTGGGACGGCGTGAAGCGGCGGTCGGCGACGCAGGCCTGGACGAACTTCTGGAAGCCCATCAGGTTGAGCTGGTTGGCCGGCATGCCGGCGACCAGCAGCGGCCTGGCGTCGGGCGCGGTGCGCACGGTGGCGGTGTGGCAGACCGCGCAGTTGAGAAAGACGCGGTCGATGCCGAGGTGCCGCCGCTTGGACATGCCCACCGGCAGCTCGCGTCCGGGCTCGAAAATGAAGCCGAGCGATGCATAACCCTTGCCCGGCAGCAGATCGGGGCAGACTTCCGGCAGCACCTGGAACACGCGCAGCGGAAAACCCATGTTGCGCTCGCCGCCGGTGGAGCCGTACTTGAAGTGCTCGACGGGGTCGTCGTAAGTCACCGGGCGGTCGGGCAGGAAACGGATCGCGGCGCCGAGCGCGCCGAGCGCGAGCAGCGTGAGCGCTGCCCAAGCATAGAAGCGGCAACCGCTGCATACGTTCTCGGGCGGGCTCATCGTGACGTGCCTCCGTAGGTGGGTGCAGCGGGCAGGCAGGGGCGCAGGCTCGCATACGGCCGGTGCAGCAGGGCATCCGCATCGCGGCCGGGCAGGGCGGCGCGGGCCAGGCGTCGCAACTCGGCGAGATCGGGCGACGCCGCCCACTGCGCAGGCGTGATGCCGCGTCCGGCGAGCGCGGCGGCGGGCGGCATCGGCGCGACGGGCCGGGCGGCGGACGCGGCGCTGAGCCGCACGAAAATGCGTTCGGCGCAGTGCGCGAGGCGGGCGTCGACCTCGGCCGGATTGCCGCGCAGGAAGCTGGGCGGGTGGGGCAGCGCGGTGTCGTGGCAGCTCGCGCAGTGGGTGCGGAACGCTGCCGCCATGGGACTGGCGCCGGGTGTCGCCGTGGCGGGTTCGATGCGCGCCGGCGGCAGGCTGGCCGGATGCGGACGCGGCGGCAGGCCGCGCACCGCGTGCAGCGCGTCGAGCAGGGCGTGGCTGAACGGCCGTTGGGCGAGCTGGCCGCCCGTGCGCAGACGCTCCAGCGCTGCCGATAGATCGGCATGGCCGAGCTGCCGCACGGCGTGCGCGTCGAGCATGCCGGCGAGCCCGACGACGAAAGCGGTCTTGTCCGGCGTGCGCCAGGTTTCGAGCGGCGGCCGCAGCAGCAGGGGATCGCCGGCCGGGTCCTGCAGCGCGGCGAGCGGGTCGCGGTTGGGCAGGTCCGGATTCGGAATCGCGAGTCCGCGCGGCCAGCGGGCGGCCCATTGTTCGTCCAGGCGCGGCAGGCTGTTTGCAGCGGGCAGCCGCCCGTGGCGTGCGTAGTCGAGCGCGGCGGCGAACGCTTCCTGGCGGCAGCGCGCGCCGGCGTCGCCTGCGCCGCAGCCGTGCTGCCACAGCGTCTGCCAGACGGAGAAGAGATTGGCGCGGTCGGTCGCATTGTCGATGAAATAGGCGATGTCGGTGCCGCTCGGTTTGATGCCGTAGAAATCGCGGCGCGCGGTCTTCAGGCGCGCGACGAGTGCGGGGTTGGCGGTGGTTTCGTCCCACAGCGGACGGGCGAAAATCGGCGCGGCGTTCTGGTGGCAGGCGAGGCACAGGCTGCGCTGGACGTAGAACACCTGCGGCGTCTTGCCCTTCGCATAATCGCGCACCACCTGGAATTCGAAGCGACCGGCGACATCGTTGTAGCTGATGACCTCGATCACCTCGCCCTTTTCGTGGAAGCCGATGAACAGGCGGTCCTTCAGCGGCGCGACGCCCGGCCGCGCCTCGCCGTCGGCGGCGGCGACCACCCGCGGGTCATGGAAGAAATCCGGCGCGCCGGCGTCGCGCTGCAGCGAGCGGCCGAGCGGAATCAACGTGACCTTCAAGGGCGGCAGGCCGTCGGCGCCGGTGTGCATCTGGCGGTTGATCGTGTGCAGCAGGCGGGGGAACGGATAGGGCACGGGTGCCTTGCCGATCAACTGGTCGAAGCGCGAGTGCCCGGCCGGCGGCAGGTCGGGTTCGAGCGCGTGCGCGGGCAGGCTCAGCGTGCCGAACATGAGCAGAAGGCCGAGGGCGAGGGCGCGCACATGCAGACTCAGGGGGCGGGGCCGAATATCGCGCAGGACGCTGCTGGCAGGTCGAGCCATACCGCCCGCCAGTCGGGGCGCGGCGCGTCGACGATGAGTTCGCTGCCGACCCGGGTGGGGTCGGACGCGTGCAGGCACGCCAGGCGCTGCCCCGGTTGGTGCAGGTCGAAGTCCAGCCCCACCCACGCGGCACGCGCGTGCTGCGGATCGGTATTGATCGCGCACAGCCATTCCTGGTCGTTGAACAGGCGCGACCACGCCACCACCGAACGCAGCGCGCCGCCGATCATGCGCGGTTCGCCGAAGTCGATGCCGTTGCCCGAAATCGCGCGCAGGTACTGCCGCCCCCGGCGCAGCGCGATGACCTGCCGGCGCACCGCAAGCAGGCGGGCGAGTTCGCGGTAGAGCGGATGCGACTCGTCGAAGCAGTGGCGGCCGCGCGAGCGGAAGGCGCCGAAATCGCCGCCGAACAGGGCCTCGCGGATATAGCGGTCGTTGCCGCCGGCGCCGTCGAAGCCCTGTTCGGAACCGTAGTAGATGCAGGGAATGCCGAGCGTGAGCGCGTTCAGCGTGAGCGCCGCGGCGGCGAGCCCGGCGCCGTCGCCGGCGCAGAAGCGCGCCTTGTGCTGGCCCTTGCGCACCTGGTCGTGGTCGTCGTAGAGGGTGACGACCTTGTCGCGGAACCAGGCGTGGGTGTCCTTGCCGAGTTCGAACGAATTGCGGAACAGCGCGAAATAGTCCGCCGGGTTGCGCTGACCCTTGGCCAGGTATTCGAGCTTGTCGGGGATGTCGTCGATGCCGAGCGCGGCGTCGAGACCGGTCGCCTCGCGCAGGGCATGGGCATGGCCGCGCCCGCCGGTGATTTCGCCGATCAGGGCGAAGCGTTCCTTGCCGATCGATTGCGCGAACTCGTGGATGCAACTGGTGAAATAGCGCGTCGCGCCCGGCTCCATGTGCTTCACCGTGTCGATGCGGAAGCCGTCGAGGTCGGCGTAGGCGATCCAGTACTGGTAGATGCGCGTCAGTGCCTTGAGCGCGGGCGAGACGCGGAAATGGTCGATGGGGCCGGCGCCGAGCCGGACGTTCTTCAGGTCGAAGAAATCGCCCTCGATGAATTCGGGGTGCCAGTCCCAGTTGTCGATCCGGCCCAGGCCGGAAAAACTCTCGGCGTTCTGCAGCTCGCGCGGCCATACGGCCGCGTCAAGGTCGTCCACCGGCTGGCCGTAGGGCAGGCTGGGTTCGCCGTGCGCGTCGTTCCAGCCGCGGACCCGGTAGGGCCGGCCGTCCCAGCGCGGGTCCATGCCATGCGCGCCCGGATAGCGGTCGGCGTCGTAGTCGAAGACCGGCCCCGCATGGTTGAGGATGACGTCGAGGATGACGAGGATGCCGTGCGCGTGCGCGGCGGCGACCAGCGCGCGCAGGTCCTCGCGGGTGCCGAAGCGCGGGTCGATTGCGAGGAAATCCTGCACCCCGTAGCCATGGTAGGCCTCGGTCCAGGGCGGCTGCTTGAACACCGGGCTGACCCACAGCGCGGTGACGCCGAGGCGCTTGAGATAGCCGATCTTGCTTGCCGCGCCCAGGAGGGTGCCGCCGACAAAGCGCGCGCCGGCCTCGCGCCAGGCCGCGGCGCCGGCTTCGTCCCGCACGGCGTTGCCGTGGTCGGCCGGGGTCATGGGGGGCGTCGTTCCGCCGGCAAGCGGCTGGCCTGCGTTGTCGAGCACGTCGCGTTCGCGGCCGTCGGAAAAGCGGTCGACCAGGAAGAAATAGAGGCTCTTTTGAATTTCGAGTGGGTTAAGCTGCATGCGGGTTGAAGCGCGAGAAGTCGAGCTTGCCGGCGATGAGGAAGAGGACGGTGCGGATGGTCGAGAAACGGCCGTAACCGCGGGCCTTGCGC
>JBFMET010000023.1:0-50828 GCA_040753235.1 Pseudomonadota bacterium | reverse complement strand
AGGGGCTAGGGGCTAGGGGCTAGGGGCTAGGGGCTAGGGGCTAGGGGCTAGGGGCTAGGGGCTAGGGGCTAGGGGCTAGGGGCTAGGGGCTAGGGGCTAGGGGCTAGGGGCTAGGGGCTAGGGGCTCATTTAATTTCGCGGCCTGCGGCCGCTCATTCCCTAAATCCTAGCCCCTGGATCCTAAATCCTAACTCCTCTAGACCTTCGCCCCGGCGATCGCCGCCGCACCCCAGGTGGTGCGCCAGCGCGTCTTCACCGAGGCCAGGCCGATCAGGGCGGCGATGCACAGGCCCGAGAAGATGAGCAGGCCGATCTGATAGCTGCCTGTCTCGCCGCGGATGTAGCCGAGGCTGGACGCCAGGTAGAAGCCGCCGACGCCGCCGGCCATGCCGACGAGACCGGTCATCACGCCGATTTCCTTGCGGAAGCGCTGCGGCACCAGCTGGAACACCGCGCCGTTGCCGACGCCGAGGCTGCCCATGCCGAGGATGAACCAGAACAGCGCGACCCAGCGGCTATCTGCGCCGAAGCTGACGATGGCGATGAAGACCGACGCCAGCACGTACATCGCCAGCAGGGTGCGGATGCCGCCGATGCGGTCGGCCAGCGCGCCGCCGAGCGGCCGCACCAGCGAGCCGGCGAACACGCAGGCGGCGGTGAAATAGCCCGCCTGCACCGGCGCCATGCCGTACTGGTCGTTGAAGTAGAGGGTGAGGCTGGAGGCCAGGCCGACGAAGCCGCCGAAGGTGCAGAAGTAGAAGAACATGAACCACCAGGCGTCCTTGTCCTTCAACACGTTGAGGTACTGGTGCAGCGATTTCGGCGGCGGGCAGTCGGGCGCGTCCCTGGCGAACAGGAGATAGACGACGAAGGCCGCGCCCACCGGGATCAGCGCCATGCCGAACACGTTGCCCCAGCCGAAGGCCGCGGCGAGGCCGGGCGCAAGCAGCGCCGCCAGCACCGTGCCGGAGTTGCCGGCGCCGGCAATGCCGAGCGCGGTGCCCTGGTGCTGCGGCGGATACCAGCGCGATGCGAGCGGCAGCGCCACCGCAAACGCCGCGCCGGCGAAGCCGAGCAGCACGCCCAGCACCAGCACTTCGCGGAAGCTGTGGATGCCGGCGAGCCAGGCCCAGGCGAGCGCGCCGATGACGATGAGCTGGCCGATCAGTCCGGCCTTCTTCGGCCGCAGGTGGTCGACCAGCACGCCCATCACCACCCGCAGGAGGCCGCCGGCCAGCACCGGGGTCGCCACCATCAGGCCCTTCTGCGCCTGGGTGAGTTCGAGCGAGGCGGCGATCTGCACTGCCAGGGGGCCCAGCACCACCCAGACCATGAAGGCGATGTCGAAGTAGAGAAAGGCCGACAGCAGCGTCGGCGTGTGGCCGGATTGCCAGAAACCCTTGTTCATGCTGTGCTCCAGATCGATACAGTTTGTTGTCGTCGCCGCCCGACCCGCGCCGGGCGGGCGTCGCGCGGCTCAGTGCCGTTCCATCACCACGCCGAGCTGCGGCATCGCCGCGAGGCCCGATTCGCGGGCGTGCTCGACGAAGCCCTGGTTGCGCCAGAAGAAGGCGCCGGGCAGGGTGGTGGGGATCACCAGCACGTAGAACAGCGCGCGGCCGAGGACGGCGGCGGCAATCGCAATCGCCGCCAGCGGCACGAACAGCAGCGCCGCGCCGCTTGCCGCGGTCGCCAGCGAAGCGAACAGCGCCGCGCCGAGCAGGCCGTTGCGCAGCAGGTAGGGCCAGCCGTAGGTGGTGGTCTGCTCGTAGTGGGCGGCAGCGCCCTCGTCGCCGCGCGCCTTCATGTCGCGGGCATGGGCCAGCAGGCCGGCCGCTTCGAGCGCCAGTCCCGCCGCCACCATGCCGCCCAGCAGCGCGGCGAGCGGGGTCGTCAGCACGCCCGCCGCCAGCGCGACCAGCGCGAGCAGCACGCCGCCGAGGGCAAGGGCCGCCCCGGAGAACGCGGCGCCGGTGTGCCAGTGATCCCAGAACGGCCGCGCCGGGATGCGGTAGAGCTTGATCATGTAGTAGCCGCCGACGACGAGGCCGGCGAGGCCGGCCACCGCGCTGGCGGTCTGCAGCGCGCCGGCGAACGGCAGGCCGTCGAACAGCGCGAAGAAGCCGGTGCCGGAAAGCCCGCCGAAGAACAGCGACACGCCGGCGATTTCGCGGCTGACCGGCGACAGGCGCCAGTTGTTGAAGCCGCGGTAGAAGCGCAGCGGCTTGCCGAGGTGCAGGTTGAGCTTGACCAGCCCGAAGCCCATCAGCGCGACCATCGCCAGCACGGTCGGGATATAGGCGGCGCTGCCGACGAAGTCGACAATGGCCGCCACGCCCAACCACGCGCCCACGGTGAGTGCGAGGAAGGCGCCCATCACGGCCTGCACCGACAGGGTGAAGGCGATGTGCGCGTTCTCGTGCGAGCCGAGCAGCTTCTTCAGGTTCCACTGCCGCGCGAAGCCGTGCTTGGGGTCGACCACCGGCTTGAAGCGGCCGCTGGCGTCGTCGCGGTAGTACTTCAGCGGCGCGCTGTCGAGCCGCAGCATGTCGCGCTGGGTGGCACGGGTCTGCTGGAAGCGGATGTTGGGGTGGGTGATGTCGGTGCGCGGGAAGCCGGGGATCTCGGCGCGGGCCTGGGTGCGCCCCTCGGGGATGTTCTCGATCACGCCGAAGTCGAGCGCCTTGCCGAGGCAGGCCGAGACGCACGCGGGCTTCAAGCCCACCTCGAGCCGGTCGACGCACATGTTGCACTTGGAGACCTGGCCCTTGATCGGGTCGAGCTGCGGCGCGTTGTAGGGGCAGACCCAGGTGCAGTAGCCGCAGCCGAAGCAGATGTCGGGGTCCTGCAGCACCGCGCCGTATTCGGCGAACTTGGTGTAGGCGCGGGTCGGGCAGCCCTTCAGGCAGACCGGGTTGTCGCAGTGGTTGCACGCCATCGAGATGTTGAGGCGCTGGGTGTTGGGATAGGTGCCGCCCTCGACGAAGCCGACCGAACGAAAGGCGATGTGCGCCGGGTTGTCGTTCTTCTCCGAGCACGCCGCCTCGCAGGCGTGGCAGGCGATGCAGTTGTCGGCGTTGAAAAAAAAGCCGTGCTGCTTGTAGCGGTTGGGGTTGGCGCCGACCTCGCTGCAGCCGTTGATGCGGAGGCTCTGGCCGCGCAATTCATGGCCTTCCGGCACCGTCTCGATCGGCTGGCCGTAGCGGTTGCGCTCATGGGTGACGGGATCGTGCAGCCGCGCGTAGTCGGGCTCGTTATCCCGCAGGTACCTGAAGATGCCGTTTGCGTTTGCGGTCGCCGGCGCCGCGGCAGGCGTCGCGCTGTGCTGGTCGGATTCGCTTTCGGCGCCGCGCTTGAACGCATAGCCCGGCATGCTGGTGGGGTGCTTGAACATGTCGTCGTCTCCTCAGAATGTGCGCATATCCATCGACAGCTTCGCTGCTGCCTGCTGGTCGGCGATCTTCTCGATGCGGATGGCGGACTGCTTGTAGGCCGGCTGGCGCGAATGCGGGTCGAGCAGGCCCAGCGTCAGGCGGTTGGCGCAGTCGTGGAAGTGGAAGGGCAGGAACACCATGTTCTTCGGCACCCGCTGGGTCGGCTGCGCCATGGCGATCGCGTCGCCGCGGCGCGACACCATGCGCACGTATTCGCCGCGCGCGATGCCGAGCTCGGCAGCGAGCGCGGGGTTGATCTCGATGAAGGGGATCGGGCTGTACTTGTTGTTGTTGCCGATCTTGCCGGTCTTGGTGCGGCCGTGCCAGTGCTCGATCAGGCGCCCGGTGTTGAGCCAGACGGGGAACTTGTCGTCCGGCACCTCGTTGTTGTCGATGAAGGGCAACGGGATGAGTTTGGCGCGCCCGTCCGGGTAGGAAAACGTGCCGTCCTGCGTGTACAGGCGCTTGCCGCCCCTGGGCGGCGCTTCGCCGCGTTCCTTCTGTTCGGCGGTGTACGGCCACTGGATGCCTCGGTTCGCTTCGATCAGCGCGTGGTCCATGCCGGAGATGTCGGCCAGCCGTCCAACGGACAACTGCCCCATCTCCAGGAAGATGTCGCCGGCGTGCTCGGGGAATTTCACGCGGCCATCGCGGTTGAAGCGCTCCGCCACGCGGTTGAAGATCCACAGGTCGGGCTTGGCCTCGCCAGGCGGCGGCGTCACCGGCTTGACGCGGTTGATGCGGCGCTCGGTGTTGGTCATCACGCCGTCCTTCTCCGCCCAGGTGCCGGCGGGCAGGTAGACGTGGGCGTACTGCGCGCTCTCGGTATCCTCGTAGCAGTCCTGCACGCAGCAGAATTCGAGCTGCTCCATGGCCTTGCGGATGCGCGCGGTATTGGGCAGCGACGACATCGGGTTGGTGGCGATCAGCCACAGGCCCTTGATCTGCCCGGCCTCCATCGCCTGGTAGATGTCGGTCTGCAGCATGCCGCGCTTTTTCGGGAAGAACTCGGGGTCGACGTTCCAGAACTTGGCGACTTCCTCGCGGTGCTCGGCATATTCCAGGTAGCGGTAGTTGGGCAGGCCCGAGCACGACGACCACTCGCGCGTGCCCATGGCGTTGCACTGGCCGGTGATCGACAGCGAGGTGCCGCCCGGCTTGCCGATGTTGCCGGTGATCAGCGCGAGGTTGTTGATGCCGACCACGCCGTCCGAGCCGTGGGTCGACTGGTTGATGCCCATGGTCCAGATCTGCATCGCCGCCCCGGATTTGGCGAAGGTGCGCGCGACCACGCGGATGGTGTCCTCGTCGATGCCGCAGAGCTTCGACGCGGTGACCGGGTCGTACTTCTCGACTTCGGCGCGCAGCGCGTCGATGCCGTGGGTGTTGGCGTCGATGTAGCGCTGGTCGTGCAGGCCTTCCTTGAAGATGACGTGCATCATCGCGTTCATCAGCACGACGTCGGTGCCCGGCGTGATCGGCAGATGCAGGTGCGCGTTCTGCGCCAGCATGGTGACGCGCGGATCGACCACGATCAGCGTGAAGCCGCGCTTCTCCTGCGCCTCCTTCATGCGCCAGTAGATGATCGGGTGCTGCTCGGGCAGGTTGGAGCCCCAGGCGATCAGGCAGTCGGTGTGGTCGAAGTCGTCGTAGCACCCGGGCGGGCCGTCCGAGCCGAACGAGCGTTTGTAGCCCGACACCGCCGACGACATGCACAGCGTGGTGTTGCCGTCGTAGTTGTTGGTGCCGATGAGGCCGCGGGTGAGCTTGCCGAGGGTGTAGAACTCCTCGGTGAGCATCTGCCCGGTGGAGATGATGGCGAAGGAATCCGGGCCGTGTTTTGCCTGGATGCGGCGAATCTCGTCGGCGAGCTTGTCGAGCGCGCTGTCCCAGCTGGCGGGCTGCCACGGCTCATGCCAGCGCTCGCGCATCAGCGGCCGCGTGCCGCGCCCGGCGGACTCGAACAGCTCGTGCTCGAAGATGCCTTTCAGGCACAGCTTGCCGCGGTTGACGTCGGCGTCGGCGACGCCGCGCGAGGCCACGGGCTTGCCGTCGGCGTTGAGGCCGACCTCGATCGAACAGCCGGTCGAGCAGTAGCCGCAGGCGGCGTACTTCCACGCCACCACGCCCTTGTCGGCGATCTTGATGGGGTTCTTCTTGCCACGTCCAAACAGCATGGGGATTCCTCTCGGTGGGGCCGGATCGCGGCGATCAGCGGTTCGGGCAGCCTGCTTCCGGCACCAGCGACAGGCTCACCTGCCCATCCGCGACCCGCACCGGGTAGCGCGCGGCGCAGCCTTCGTCGGGTGCGGCGGCCAGCCCGGTGTCGAGGTTGATCTTCCAGTCGTGCAGCGGGCAGGCCACCCGCTTGCCGTGGACGATGCCCTGCGATAGCGGCCCGCCCTTGTGCGGGCATTGATCGCGCAAGGCGAACACTTCGTCGTCGGCGGTGCGGAACACGGCGATGTCGCCGGCGGACGTGGTGACGACGCGGGCGCCCTGGCGCGGAATGTCGTCCACGCGGCCGACCTGGATCCAGTTGTCGTTCAGTTTCATGTCAGTTCCTTGAGGGTTCATACGAGCGCGGCGATCGGGGTGAATTCATGGCTCGCCTCGCCTTCGGCGCGCGCCTTCCACGGGTCGACCTGGGCCGGCTTCTGCGAGTCGAGGAAGCGCTCGGCGAGCGCCTTGCGGTTGGCGGCGTCGTCGACGACCTTCGCCTTGACGTGCGCCAGCCCGACGCGCTCGACCCACGGCGCGGTGCGCTCGAGGTAGTGCGCTTCTTCCCGATACAACTGGGTGAAGGCGGCGCAGTACTCCAGCACCTGCGCTTCGGTTTCCACCTTGCACAAGAGGTCGGTGACGCGCACCTTGATGCCGCCGTTGCCGCCCACGTGCAGCTCGTAGCCGGAGTCGACGCACACCACGCCGAAGTCCTTGATCGTCGCCTCGGCGCAGTTCCTCGGACAGCCGGACACGGCGAGCTTGTACTTGTGCGGCATCCACGAACCCCAGGTCATCTGCTCGAGCTTGACGCCCAGCCCGGTCGAATCCTGTGTGCCGAAGCGGCACCACTGGCTGCCGACGCAGGTCTTCACCGTGCGCAGCGCCTTGCCGTACGCATGGCCGGAGACGAAGCCGGCGGCGGAAAGATCGGCCCACACCGCGGGCAGGTCTTCCTTCCTGATGCCGAAGAGGTCGATGCGCTGGCCGCCGGTGACCTTCATCTCGGGCACCTTGAACTTCTCGGCGACGTCGGCGATGGCGCGCAGCTCCTTCGGGTTGGTGAGGCCGCCCCACATGCGCGGCACCACCGAGAAGCTGCCGTCCTTCTGGATGTTGCCGTGGGCGCGCTCGTTGATGTAGCGCGACTGCGCGTCGTCCTGGTATTCGGTCGGCCACGCGCACAAGAGGTAGTAGTTGAGCGCGGGGCGGCACTTGTTGCAGCCGTCCGCCGTCTTCCAGTCGAGGAAGCGCATGAGCTCGGGCATGGTCTTCAGCTGCTGCCCGACGATGGCGGCGCGCACCTCGTCGTGGCTGTGGTCGGTGCAGCCGCACAGCGGCTTCTTCGACGGCGCGGCCGAGTAGTCGCCGCCCACCGTATGCGCCAGCAGCGCCTCGACCAGTCCGGTGCAGGAGCCGCACGAGGCCGAGGCCTTGGTGTGGGCGCGCACCTCGTCGAGGGTGAACAGTTTCTTGTCGCGGATGGCGTTGACGATGTCGCCCTTGCACACGCCGTTGCAGCCGCAGATCTCGGCCGAATCCGCCAGGGCGGCGACGCGGTCGGCGGGGCCGTGGCCGGAGTCGCCGACGTGGTGCTGGCCGAACAGCAGGGTCTTGCGGAACTGCGCGACGTCGGTGCCCTCGCGCAGCAGGTCGAAGTACCAGGCGCCGTCGAGGGTGTCGCCGTAGAGGCAGGCGCCGACCAGCTTGTTGTCCTTCAGCACCAGCTTCTTGTAGCTGCCGGACGCGGCGTCGGAGAACACCAGGGTCTCGGTGCCCTCGGCGCCGGCGAAGTCGCCGGCGGAGAAGAGGTCGATGCCGGTGACCTTGAGCTTGGTCGAGGTCATCGAGCCCTGGTAGCGCGCCACGCCGTGCTCGGCCAGATGGTTGGCGCACACCTTGGCCTGCTCGAACAGCGGCGCCACCAGGCCGTAGGCGATGCCGCGATGGCTGACGCACTCGCCGACGGCGTAGATGCGCGGGTCGAAGGTCTGCATGGTGTCGTTGACCACCAGCCCGCGATTGCAGTGCAGGCCGGCGGATTCGGCGAGCTCGGTATTGGGGCGGATGCCGACCGCCATCACCACGAGGTCGGCGGGAATCGTCTCGCCATCCCTGAACTTCACCGCGCCGACGCGGCCGCTGTCGTTCGGCAGCAGTTCTGCCGTCTGCTTTTGCAGCAGGAACTTCAGCCCCTTCTCCTCCAGGCTCTGCTGCAACAGGCGCGCCGCCGGCTCGTCGAGTTGCCGCTCCAGCAACCACGAACCGAGATGCACCACGGTCACGTCCATGCCGCGCAATTTCAGGCCATTGGCGGCTTCGAGGCCGAGCAGGCCGCCGCCGATGACGACCGCGTGCCGGTACTGCGACGAGGCGCGGATCATCGTGTCGACGTCGGCGATGTCGCGGAAGCCGATCACGCCGGGCAGGCCGGCGCCGGGAATCGGCAGCATGAAGGGCTTGGAGCCGGTGGCCAGCAGCAGGCGGTCGTAGGACGCGCGGGTGCCGTCGTCGGCTTCCACGCAACGCCCCTGGCGGTCGATCTTCACCACCTTTTTGCCGGTATGCAGGGTGATGCCGTTCTGCGCGTACCAGTCGCGGCTGTTGAGCACGATCTGCTCGACCGTCTGCTCGCCCGCCAGCACCGGCGACAGCATGATGCGATTGTAGTTGGGGTGCGGCTCGTCGCCGAACACGGTAACGTCGTAGAGGCCGGGCGCCGCCTTCAGCAACTCTTCCAGCGTACGCATGCCGGCCATGCCGTTGCCGACCACGACGAGTTTCAACTTGGGACCCGATGCCCCTGGCACGCTCATATCCATCTCACCACTCCAAACAAAAGACCCGAAAAGTGATGACCGAGATACGCCGTTGCACCTGGTCTATTTCCAACCGGGATCGAACCGGACTTCCTGTCTGAGTCGATCACCCGAGTGAGCGCAGCGCCCTCGCCGCGCCCACAGAAGACACTAAGCAAGCGCTGTGCCACGTTGCCCGCACGCGCAAATCGCATTGTTTCAAAAGGGATTTCAGGCGGCACGCTCCACCCACCCTTCTGCACCGCGCACCGCCGTGGTGCCGGGGCGGGCAGCGTGCACCATCTCAGTCCTCGCGCTCCCGCAGGGAATTCAGAACCGGCACCGTATTGCGCTGCCCGCATGCGGAAGTCGGCCTGTTTCCCGGTGCATGCCGGACAACATGCTCCGCCCCCCTGCCGCACCATGCAGCGCATCAGGCCGCCGCGCTATGCGCCCCTCACCCCAACCCTCTCCCGGCGGGAGAGGGGGCTGGCGCAGCGCCCGAATCCATCCAACGCCGTAATCGCGCGCGCCTGGTTCAGGTCTTCCGTATAGCCCGCCGCGTACAGGCATACCGCGAGCTGATTGCGGATGGGCAAGGGCAACGGCGAATGGTCGCGCCTCGCATTCTCGATCCAGGCGCCGGTGGCGCGCGCGTCCACGTCAGGCAGGTTCGTCGGCGCCGACACGCTCGAATGGGATTCGTAGACCTGCTCGCTCACTCCGTCCCGCACCAGCAGCATGTCCGGCCGCCGAAGGGGGTCGGCGAAGGCTTCGCCCTCGCAGCCCTGCAGCAGCAGGGCGTGCCCGCCCAGCGCCTCGAGCGCGGTGCGCATGGACCCGAAATCGGCGGCACTCGCCGCCGGCGTCACCCGCAGCGACGTATCGCCCAGCGGGTCGACCATCACCGCCAGCCGTGCCGCCAGGCTGTCGAGACCGAGGCGCGCGCGCAACGCCAGCAAGGCCGCGAGTCCGGGATTCAGCAATGCAACGGGTGCGAACGCCAGGCCCTCGACGCGCAGCGCCGCATTGACCTGCTGCACCGAACTGCACGGCATCACGCCCAACTCGCGCAGCACATAGGCCGCCGCCGTACCGCCGCCGCCGTCGAGCGTGCCGTGGATCAGCACCGGAATGTCGAAGCTCCTCAGCAGCATGGCGAGAAGCGGGGTGAGGTGCGGATGCGCGCGCACGCCGTGGTAGGCCGGCAGCACCACGGTACGGAAAGGGCCGCCGGGCGCGTCGAATGCCGGCAGGCGTTCGGCCAGCGCCGCGTGCATGCCCAGCCAGGCATCGAGACCCGGATCGTGCTGATGCAGGGCGACCAGCAGCGCCGCGGTTTCCAGTTCCGGCACGCCGCCGTCGAGCAGCGCGGCCAGCAGCGCCCGCGCGTCGAGGTAGCCGAGACCTTCGCCGGACTCGATCTGGCGGATCAGCGTGGCGTAGCTCATGCCGCGCCCCGTCTGGCGACGACCCGCTGCTTGCATTCCGGCACGCGCGCGCTGCAGGGGCGGCAAAGATAGGGCAAGATTGACATGGACGACTCCTTGGCCGGTTCGCGAGCAGGGGTCGTGCCAGCGCATGCCATCCGAGCGATTTCAAGGACTTGTTGCCGAACCTGCGCCGCGCCGCGCGCGCATCCGCTCAAGCGCGGTGCACGGCGCAAACCGCACGCCGCATATTGGTGCGCCCACCGTGACGCAACATGACAATCTGGTTTAACCTGTCGCCATCGCAAACGCTTCCTTCGCGCCCCCTCATGCGCAAGAAAATCAACGTCAAAGACCTGCGGCTCGGCATGCACCTGGACGAACTGTGCGGCACCTGGATGGAGCACCCGTTCTGGCGGTCGAAATTCACGCTGACCGACCCGGGCGACCTCCGCCGCATTCGCGAGAGCGGCATCCGGGAGGTGTGGATCGACGTCGCCAAGGGGCTCGACGTCGCCGGCGGGACACCGCAGCAGACCGAACAGTCGGTGACCGACATGCTGATGGAAGCGGAAATCGACCGTCCCGCCGACTCGCCGCCGTCCGCCGCCTGGACTCAGGCGGTGTCGATGGACGAGGAACTGAAGCGCGCCGCCATGATCTGCGCCAAGGCCAGGCATGCGGTGGTTTCCATGTTCCAGGAAGTGCGCATGGGCAAGGCGGTGAGCGCGGAATCGGCCGGCGCGCTGGTCGAGGAGATATCGGCCTCGGTGCTGCGCAACCCGGGCGCGCTGATCAGCCTCGCGCGGCTCAAGACCGCCGACGACTACACCTACATGCATTCGGTCGCGGTGTGCGCGCTGATGGTCTCGCTGGCGCGCCAGCTCGGCCTGCCCGACAGCGAGGTGCGCGAAGCCGGCATGGCCGGGCTGCTGCACGACCTCGGCAAGGCGCTGATGCCGATGAAGGTGCTGAACAAGCCGGGCAAGCTCACCGACGACGAATTCCGCATCATCAAGAACCACCCGGTCGAGGGCCACCGCCTGCTGGTCGAGGGCGGCAGTGCGAGCGCGATCGTGCTCGACGTCTGCCTGCACCATCACGAGAAGGTCGACGGCAGCGGCTACCCCGACCGCCTGAGCGGCGAGCAGATCACGCTGTTCGCCCGGATGGGCGCAGTGTGCGACGTCTACGACGCGATCACCTCCAACCGCCCCTACAAGGCCGGCTGGGATCCCGCCGAATCGATCCGCAAGATGACCGAATGGAGCAACGGCCATTTCGACGAAACCGTGTTCCAGGCCTTTGTGAAAAGCATCGGCATCTACCCGGTCGGTTCGCTGGTGAAGCTCGCCTCCGGCCGCCTCGCGGTGGTGCTCGAACAGTCGGGCAAATCGCTGCTGGCGCCGCGCGTGAAGGCCTTTTTCTCGACCAAATCGCAGACCTATGTGGTGCCCGAAGTCGTCGATCTGTCGCGCCCCGGCGCAACCGAGAAGATTGTCGGCCGCGAGGACGCCGCGACCTGGGGCATCAAGAACCTGGATACGCTCTGGTCGAGCTGACCGATACCGCCGGCCAGGCACTTGAACGCCGCGCAAGCGGCCCTATATTGAGGTCAGGAACCGTTGCCGGTTCGCTGTGCAGACCGTTCAACCACTTGAGAAATGGGAGTTCAGCCATGACCCGTATCACCCGCTACGATCCATTCAGCCTCGCCCGCCTCGACCCCTTCGGCGACGTGGACGACTTCTTCAAGGGCTTCCTGGTCCGTCCGGCCCGCTTCGAGGGCGCGCCGGACATGCAGATCCGGATGGACCTGAAGGAAAACGACGCCGCCTACACCGTGCATGCCGACATCCCCGGCGTGAAGAAGGAAGACATCCACGTCAGCATCGAAGGCAACCAGGTGTCGATCAGCGCCGAGACCCGCGTCGAGAAAGACGTGAAGGAAGGCGAGAAAGTGCTGCGTTCCGAACGCTACGTCGGCAAGGTGTCGCGCAGCTTCACCCTGGCGCACGACATCGACGAAGCCCAGGCCCAGGCCAGGTACAGCGACGGCGTGCTGGAACTGACGCTGCCGAAAAAGGCGGCCAATGCCGCGAAAAAGCTGACGATCCAGTAAGGCCGGACTGCTGATCCGGGCGGCGCCCGCAAGGCGCCGCTTTTTTCGTGCCTGCTCCCGGGCTGATCAGCCCCGATAGACGCATCCCGAATCGTGGGTTTCCATCACCCGGATCTGCGACAGCCCCGGCAAGGCCGGCTTCAGTTGCCGCCACAGCCACACGGCCAGATGCTCGCTGGTGGGGTTGGACAAGCCCGGGATGTCGTTCAGATAGCGGTGATCGAGCGCGCCGTGGATCGGCCGCCAGGCCGCCTCGATGTCGGCGAAGTCGATCACCCAGCCGAGCGCGGGGTCGAGTTCGCCGCTGACGGTGAGCTCGACCTGGAACGAATGGCCGTGCAGGCGCGAGCAGGGGTGGCTGTCAGGCAACGCCGGCAGCCGGCGCGCGCATTGCAGATGGAAAACACGGAAAATGTCCATGCCGCATTCTCGCCCAAGTCGCGCCGGCCCGCCATGCGGGCGGAACTTCCGGGCGAATCGGCGAACTATTCATGGCCCTCATCACCACATCGGAGCATGCATGCCCCCCCACACCCTGTTTGCGGCAGCCGCCGCCACCCTGATCCTGTTGCCGCTGGCCGGCTGCTCGACCGAGAGCGGGCCCACGCTCAGCGCCCCCGAGGCTCACGCCCGGCTGCAGGCCGGGCAACTCACGCTGATCGACATCCGCCGCCCGGACGAGTGGCGCCAGACCGGCGTCGCCGAGGGCGCGCTGCGCATCAACATGGTCCACCCGCAGGGCGTGCCCGGCTTCATCCGCCAGGTCGGCGCCGAGCTCGAAGGCAAGCGCGATGCCCCGATCGGGCTCATCTGCCGCACCGGCAACCGCACCACCCATATGCAGCGGGCGCTGCAGGATGCAGGCTACACCAACGTCTATCACATCCCCGAAGGCATGGTCGGCAGCCGTGCCGGCCCCGGCTGGGTCGCGCGCGGCCTGCCGGTCGAGCCGTGCAAGACCTGCTAGTGGTCTGCTTCCGAAATAAGGTGACAGGATGAAACGGATGGATTTTTTCGCAGGGCAAGGCGCGAGGAGGCGACATAGCGTGCTCTATGGCAACGACGAACAACGCCGCCATGCGGAAAAATACGCCGTTTCGTGTTGCGTTATTTCGGAAGCAGACCACTAGGGAGGTCCTGAACAAGTCCCCACATGGGTCATTGCGAGCAAAGCGAAGCAATCCAGTTCTTTCATCGACAAGCGATTTCTGGATTGCCGCGTCGCTGCGCGCCTCGCAATGACGACTTGTTCAGAGTTTCCCTGGGCAAGCACCGAACAAACCGATGACGTCATTCCGGCGGACGCCGGAATCCAGCCAGAATCGGGTTCCGGACCCCGGCGTCCGCCGGGGTGACGACAGGTTCTTGTTTTCCCGAATCGCCGCAGCAGCCTTCCGCCTCGCCGGCCAACTGGATCGGCGGGCACGGCACGGTGCCGTAGGAGCAGAACACGCAGCAGTCGCCCGGCAGCGGCATCAGCACGGTCTGGCACCCTTCGCATTCGTAGTACCACTGGCAGGCGTCGGTCGGCATGGTCTCGGTCTTGACGTGGCCGCACAGCGGGCAGGTCAGGGTCGATTGCAGCCGGACCGCGCTCGGGTCCGCGGGTGTCGTGGTGTGCATGCGTGCGCCCCTGTTTTGATGCGAGGGGCGTAGCATGGACTCCGTACCCAGGTACGGAGTCAAGATGCAGACCTACACGATTTCAGGCGTCGCCCAGGCGGCGGGCGTCAATGTCGAAACCCTCCGCTTCTATCAGCGCCGCGGGCTGCTGATCGAGCCCGACAAGCCGCCCGGCGGCATCCGCCGCTACGGCGAAGGCGCGGTCGCGCGGGTGCGCTTCATCAAGGCGGCGCAGCGCATCGGCTTCACGCTGGACGAGATCGCGCAGTTGCTGCAACTCGACGACGGCACCCAGTGTTCGCAAGCGCGGGCGATCGCCGAGCACAAGCTGGCCGACGTGCGCCAGCGCCTGCAGGATTTGCAGCGCATCGAGACGGCGCTGGCGCAACTGGTCGGCCGCTGCGCCCGCCGCCGCGGCACGGTGAGCTGCCCGCTGATCGACGCGCTGCGGCCGCCCGCTTAGGGAAACGCTGATTTATTCAGGAATTGTCATTGCGAGCGAAGCGCGGCAATCCAGAATGTCAGCCCTATCAGAGGACTCTGGATCGCCGCGTCACCTCGTTCCTCGCGATGACGGAATTAATCAGCGTGCCCTTAAGCCTCAGGCCGCGATGTCCTTCGCCAGCGCGTTGCGCCGCGCCGTCTCGCTGCCGGTGAGCGCGAAGCCAAGCACCCGGCCCGCCTCGCCCACGTAAAGCGCGCACACGCCGCCGTCGAAGCACTCGACCTTCCAGCTGCCGGCCGCACCGATGCGCGGCGGCAGCACGGCGACCGGGTGCGCAGGGGTCTTCACCATCACCGGCATCGGCGGGTAGGCGACCGGCGTCGGCGTGCCCGTGAGCGTCGCGGCGAGCGCGCGCGCCTGCAGCATCAGCGGCTGCACGTAGGGCAGGTTCTGGCCTTCGACCTCGGCGCAGTCGCCCATCGCGTACACGTCCGGCGCGCTGGTTTCGAGCAGCGCGTTGGTCTGCACGCCGCGACCGGTCTGGATGCCGGCGGCCTGCGCCAGCAGCGTGCGCGGCTTGAGGCCGATCGCCGACAGCACCACGTCCGCCTCGACGGTGTCGCCGTTGTCGAGCGAGACCGTGTAGCCCTTGCCGCTGCGGTCGACGCGTTTGCCGGTGCGACCGAAATGCCAGGCGACGCCCAGCGCGGCGAGCGCGTCGGCGAGGCGCCGGCCGGCTTCCACCGGCACCAGCCGCTCCAGCGGCCACTCGCCCAGGTGCACCACGTCGACCTCGAAGCCGGCGTGCGCGAGATCGTTGGCGAACTCGCAGCCGATGAGGCCGCCGCCGAGAACGGCGACGCGTTTTTTGCCCTCGACCGCGTCGCGGAAGACGGCGTAGTCGGCGAGATCGTTGACCATCAGCACGTCGGTTGCAGCGTCGCCGGCGAGACCGTGCGCGAACGGGTCGGCGCCGAGCGCGAGCACCAGCTTGCCGTATTGCAACTCGCCGGTTTCGGTGCGGATGCGATGCCCTGCGGTGTCGATCGCGGTGACGCGGGTGTGCGCGAGCACCGTCGCCTTCTGGTCGGCCGCCATCTTCTCCGCGCTGGCGCTGGCGAGTGCCGCGGCGGTGCGGTTGGTGGCGAAGGCGTTCGACAGGTTAGGCTTGGAATAGAAAGCGCCGTCGTCTGCGGTAACGAGCGTGACCGGGGTCTCCGCGTCGCGCTTGCGGATTTCCTTCAGCAGGGTGTAGCCAGCGAGGCCGGAACCGACGATGACGATTGACCGGTCTGGGCCTGGCGTTTGCTCCCTCGCCCCTTGGGGGGAGAGGGTCGGGGTGAGGGGGTGCATGACAAACTCCTGGATTCGAATTGCGGGAGGCGCACAAAGTCCCTCCCGATACTGCTGACGATCAGGCTGCGGTGACTTCGACCATTTCGAAGTCGGCCTTGGAGACGCCGCAGTCGGGGCATTCCCAACCCTCCGGCACGTCTTCCCAGCGGGTGCCGGGGGCGATGCCGTGCTCCGGGTCGCCTTGCGCTTCGTCGTAGAGGTAACCGCACACGATGCATTGCCAAGCTTTCATTTCGTTTCCTTTCGATTTCGATTCGGTTCAATTTTTACACGGAGGACACGGAGGGCGCCGAGGAAAGATCAGATGAGAGGGTTTCCTCCCTTCCTCTGCGTCCTCCTTGTGCAACATTCGCTCAGGCCGCAATCGCGTCTTTTTGCGCCTGATAATGCTTCGCGTGCTTTTCCTCGACCCTGGCCAGCGCGGCGAAGCGCTTGGCGGCCTTGTCCAGCACGGCCTGGAACATGGCCGCGTGCTCCTTCGATTCGGCGATCTGCTCGTCGATCTCGGCGACCGCGGCGGTATTGCCCTCGATCATCGCCTCGTGGCGGAACTTCGGGTACATCTCGGTGTACTCGTGGGTCTCGCCGTCGATCGCGTACTGTAGGCACTTGGCCGGGGTCATGGTCTCGTCGGCGAACAAGAGTTCGGCGTGGCCGAAGGCGTGCAGCATTTCCTGCGCGGCGGTGTCCTCGAATACCTTGGCGGTCGCTTCGTCGCCGACCTTGCGGCACTGGCGGGCGAACCACATGTATTTGATATGGGCCATGGACTCGCCGGCGAAGGCGGCTTCGAGGTTCTGGATGGTCGGGGACTGTGTGTTCTGCATGGTGGGCTCCTGTTCGGTTGATTTGTACTGTCAATCAAGACAGAAGCGATATTAGAGATCGTCTATATATCGATCCAACGGAAAGTCTGCATTGTATCGATTGACGATATCAATCGATGGCCCTGCGCACACGGCTGTGCAAGACTTGCTCCGATCTCTCGGCTTGGAGCCCGCATGCACCTTATCCTCGGTTTCGTCCTGCTCGCCTGCGCTGCGCTGCCCGCTGTGGCCACCGCGCAAGCGCCGCAACCCGGCCTCTATACGGTGAGTCTGCAACTGGCGATGCCCGGCGTCGCCCTGCAACTGCCCGCGCGCCAGCACCAGAAGTGCTTCGCCGAGCGCGAGATCGTCTACGGCACCGCGTACGCCGTAGCCGAAACCGGCAGCCTGTGCGCGATCACCCAGTTCCAGCAGGTCGGCCGCACGGTACGTTACAACTTCATCTGCGAAACCGCCGGCCCATCGCGCATGGTGGGGCGTGCCGAAGGTCGCCGCGACGCCAGCGGCTACGAGATCCGCATGGTTGGCCGCTACGTGCCCGCGCTGCCGGGCCAGGAAAGCTTCGTCCAGATCCTGCGCGCGCAGCGCATCGGCGCCTGCCCGACGCGCTGAGGACATGGACTGGACGCTGTTCGGTTCGGCGCTGCTGTCGTCGACGCTGTTTCCCGGCGGCTCCGAGGCGCTGCTGCTCTACCGCCTGCATGCGGGCGCCGATCCGGTGGCCGCCGTCGCCACTGCCACCGCCGGCAACGTGCTCGGCAGCCTCATCACCTACGCCATGGGCCGCTTCGGCCGCCAGGCCGTGGCGCATCGCGCCGGCAAGGCCGAGGCGCGCATGGCGCGCGCAGAACGCTGGTTCGCGCGCTGGGGCCGGCCCAGCCTGTTGTTTGCCTGGCTGCCGGTGGTCGGCGATCCGCTCTGCCTGATCGCCGGCGTGCTGCGCGTCGGCGTGCCGGTCTTCCTGCTGCTGGTGACGCTGGGCAAGCTGGCGCGCTACGCCGCGCTCGCCTGGCTGGTGTAGCGGGTCAGAAACCGAAACGCGCGCCGAGGCCGGCCAGCACGGCCACGCCGAGCACGGCGAAAATCGCGGCGGCGACGCCATGGACGAGCTTCACCGGCATGCGGTGCGCGATGCGCTCGCCGAGGTAGACCGCGGGGACGTTGGCGATGAGCATGCCGAGCGTGGTGCCGGCGACCACCCGGAGGAAATCGCCGTATTGCGCCGCCAGCGCGACGGTGGCGATCTGGGTCTTGTCGCCCATTTCGGCGAGAAAGAAGGCGACGAGCGTGGTGCCGAACACGCCGAACTGCACCAGCCGGGCGTCGTCCTCGTCGAGTTTGTCGGGAATCAGGATCCACCCCGCCATGGCGAGGAAGGACAGGCCGAGCACCCAGCGCAGGATCTCCGGCGAGAGCAGCGTGGTGATCCACGCGCCGAGCGCGCCGGCGAGGCCGTGGTTGGCCAGGGTGGCGACGAGGATGCCGAGGATGATGGGGACGGGCTTGCGGAATTTCGCCGCCAGCAGAAAGGCGAGCAGTTGCGTCTTGTCGCCGACTTCGGCCAGCGCGACCACGCCGGTCGAGATGAGAAATGCGTCCACTTGAAGCTCCAGGCCGGTTCCACGCGATGACCCGATCGCCGCGCCGGCCAGCCGGGGCAATCGGGTCAAAGGTCTTGCCAGGCCCTGCCTTCAACAGGCACTCGATGCTGCATGCGCCATGGCCGGACGGCCAAGTCTGTTGACGCATGCCCCGCTGAACCGCCGCGGGCGACTACTCCCCAATGACGCCGGCGATTCTACTCGGCGGGCGCAGCCCGGTCCACCCTGCCGAAGCGCTGCCGCAGCCAGGCTTCGAGGCGCGCCATGCTCACATAGAAGGTAGGCGTGATGTAGAGCGTGAGGAATTGCGAGAACACCAGGCCGCCGACCACGGCGATGCCGAGCGGACGGCGCGCCTCGCCGCCGGCGCCGAAGCCGATCGCGATCGGCAGGGTGGCGACGATGGCAGACAGCGTGGTCATCATGATCGGACGCAGGCGCACCAGACAGGCTTCGACGATCGCGTCCTCGGCGCTCATGCCGGCGCGCTGACGCGTGAGCGCGAAGTCGATCATCATGATGCCGTTCTTCTTCACCAGGCCGACCAGCAGGATGAGGCCGACGTAGCTGAAGATGTTGAGCTCCTCGCCGGTGAGCAGCAGCACCAGCAGCGCGCCGAAGCCCGCCAGCGGCAGCGCGGTGAGGATGGTGAGCGGATGCCCGAGGTGCTCGTACAGCACCGCGAGCACCATGTAGATGATGACGATGGTGAACAGCAGCAGGAGCGGCAGCGTGACGGTCGATTCCTGGAATTTCTGCGCCGCGCCGGTGAGCGCCACGCCGACCTCGGCCGGCAGCGACTCGGTCGCCGCGTCGAGCGCGGCATTGAGGCCGACGTCGAGCGACACGTTGGGGGCGAGCCCGAACGACAGCGTGACCGCGAGCTGCTGGCCGTAGCGGTGCACGGCGATCGGGCCGACGCCGGCCTCGACCTTCGCCACCGCGTCGAGCCGGGTCAGCTCGCCGGAGGCGGTGCGCAGCGGCAACTGGCCGATGACGGCGGGATCGAGTTGCGCTTCGGGCAGGATCTTGAGGCTGACCGTGTACTGGTCGTCGACGCCGTAGATTTCGCTGACGCGGCGGTCGCCGAGCGCGTCGTACAGCACCTGCTGCACCTGCCGCGCGGTGATGCCCAGGCGCGCGGCCTGCACCGGGTCGAGCGCGACGTGCAGCTCCGGGTTGCGCAGTTCGAGGTTGCTGTTGACGTCGACCAGCAGCGGCACCTGGTCGAGGCGCTTTTCGACTGCCTGCGCGGTGGCCTTGAGCGCCTCGAAATCGGTCGACGTCAGGGTGAGCTGGTAGTCGCTGCTGGAAATCAGCGACCCCACGTTGATCGAAGCGGGATTCTGGAAGCTGATGTTGGCGCCGCCGACGCCGCGCGTGGCGGCGCGCAGTTCGTCGATGAGTTCATCGGCGCCGATGCGCGTGTTGCGCGGCGCCAGCCGGATCACCAGGCGGCCGATGTTGCTGCCGGTGACGCCGCCGCCCTGCCCCGCCGACGACATCAGCGCATCGACCGCCGGATGCTTCGCCACGATGTCGGCGATCTGCTGCTGGCGTCGCGACAGCTCCTCGAAGGGAATGCCCTCGGGGTACTGGATGTTGGCGAATATGCGCCCCGAATCGACGCGCGGGATGAAGCCCTGCCTGACCTCGCCGGCGAGCCACACCATCGCGCCGAGCACCGCCGCGGAGAGCAGCAGCATGGCGCCGCGGTGGCGCATGCTGGCGCGCAGGGTGTCGCCGTAGAAATCGCGGAAGGCGAGGTAGGCGCGCTCGAAGCCGCGCGACAGCGGGTTTGTCAGCGCGTCGTGCGACAGGCCGCGCGCGCACAGCATGGGCGTGAGCGTGAGCGACACCACGCCGGAGAGCAGCACGGCGACACCGATGCTGACGGCGAATTCCTGGAACAGGCGGCCGATCATGCCGCCCATGAACAGGATGGGCAGAAAAACGGCGGCGAGCGAGACCGTCATCGACACCACGGTGAAGCCGATTTCCTGCGCGCCGTCGACCGCGGCCTGGTAGCGCGGCTTGCCCATTTCCATGTGGCGCGCGATGTTCTCCATCACCACCACCGCGTCGTCGACGACGAAGCCGATGGCGAGAATGATCGCCATCAGCGACAGGTTGTTGAGACTGTAGCCGGCAAGATGCATAAAGGCGAAGGTGCCGAGCAGCGAACTCGGCAGCACCAGCGCGGCGATGAGCGTGGCGCGCACGTTGTGCAGGAAGGCGAAGATGACCAGGATCACCAGCACCAGCGCCAGCACCAGCGTGAGGTTGACCTCGTGCAGCGTGTCCTTGACGAAGACCGAGCGGTCGATGAAGGTTTCCAGCCGCACGCCGTCGGGCAGGTCGGCCTCGATCTGCGGCAGCAGCGCCTTGATGCGCTCGGCGACCTCGACCGTGTTGGCGCCGGGCTGGCGCTGCACCGCGAGCACGATGGCGCGCTTGCCGTTGTACCAGGTGCGCGCCTTGTCGTTCTCGACGCTGTCCTCGGCGCGGCCGAGGTCCTTCAGCCGGATCGCGGCGCCGTCGCGGTAGGCGACGATGATTTCGCCGAAGTCGCCGGCGTCGGCGAGCGCTACCGGCGCCTTCACCGAATAGCTGCGGGTGGCGCCGTCGAGCGTGCCCGAGGGCAGGTTGGCGTTGGCGGTCTGCACCGCCTCGATCACCTCGCCAAAGCTCAGGCCCCGCTGCTGCAGCCTGGCCGGGTCGACGTACAGGCGCAACGCGTATTTCTGCGAGCCGAACACCTGTACCTGGGCGACGCCGCTCATGCCCGACATGCGCTGCGCCACGCGCGAGTCGGCGATGTGGTCGAGCCGGGTCAGCGGCAGGCGGTCGGACGACAACGCCAGGAACAGGATGGGCGAGTCGGCCGGGTTGATCTTTCTCAACTGCGGCGGGTCGATGCCGGCGGGCAGGTTGCGCTGCGCCTGCGCGATCGCGGTCTGCACGTCCTGCGCGGCGGCGTCGATGTCGCGCGACAGCTCGAACTGCAGCGTGATCGACGTCGTGCCCTGGCTCGATTGCGAACTCATCGACTCGATGCCGGGCACCGTCGCCAGTTGCCGCTCCAGCGGCATCGCCACGGTGTTGGCCATGGTCTCGGGGTTGGCGCCGGGCAGGCTGGCGCCGATGCGCAGGGTGGGAAAGTCGACCTGCGGCAGGTCGTTCACCGGCAGCTGCTTGTAGGCGAGCGCGCCGAACAGCGCCATCGCCAGCACCAGCATGAGCGTGGCGACCGGGCGTTCGATGAAGGGACGCGAGAGGTTCATGTGGCCGCCCTGTCCCAACTCATGGCTGCGCCTGCTTGTCCGCCGCCCGCTTGTCGGCCGGCTTCTCGCCTTCGAGCCGCACCTTGCCGCCCGCCTTCAGCCGCTTGGGAATCTCGAGCAGCACGCGCTCGCCGGCCGCGAGTTCGCCCTCGATCGCGAGCATGCCGTCGAGCCGGTGCGCCACCGTCACGGGCTGCACCGCGGCGACGCCGTCGCGCACGACATAGACATAGGTGCCCTGCTGGCCGTGCTGCAGCGTGGCCTCGGGCAGGACCTTGCTGCCGGAAGCCTGGCCCAGCAACAGGCGCAGGCGCACCCCCTGCCCGGCGAGCAGCGCGGCGGGGCGATCGTGCATCTGCACCTTGATCGGCACCGCGCCGGTGGCAGGGTCGATCTGCGCATCGACGAAGGCCAGTTCGCCCCGCGCCAGCGGCGTGCCGCGGTCGGCCTGGATCAAGGCATCCGGGTAGATTTCCGCCGCGACCTTGCCGGCTGCGCGCGCCGCACTGACCGTCGCCCAGTCGGCTTCCGCCAGCCAGGCGCGCACGTCGAGCGCGCCCGGTGAGATGATCGTGGTGAGCGCCGCGCTGCCCGCCTGCACCAGCGCGCCGGGACGCACATTGATGCGGCCGACGCGGCCGTCGATGGGCGCGCGGATCTGCGCGTACTGCGCGTCGAGGCGCGCCGCCTCAAGCTCGGCCGTGGCCGTGCCGACGCGCGCGCGCGCCGACTCGAACGCCACCCGCGCATCGTCGTATTCCTGGCGGCTGATGTAGCCCGACTGCATCAGCGGGGCCAGGCGCTCGAGTTTCTTTTCCGCCTCGGCGGTCTCGGCGCGCGCGCCGGTGAGCGCCGCCTGGCTTTGCGCCATGCGCGCCTGCGCGGGGCGCGCGTCGAGGGTGAACAGCACCTGCCCGGCGCGCACCGCGTCGCCCTCCTGTACATGCTGTTGGGTCAGCGTGCCGCCGACCTGCGCGAGGATGTCCACCTGCCGCGCGGCCTCCAGCGTGCCGGGCAACTCGATCACCCGGGGAAAGTCGCGCACGTCGACTGCGACGGTCTTCACTTCGATCGCACCGCCGCCCCCGCCTGCCGGGCCCTCGGCGGATTCGAACTGGGTGCGATAGACGACGCCGGCGACGAGCGCCAGCACGACGACGGCAAGCAGGATGCGGGTCTTCATGGTTGTCCTTGTGGGGTCGCCGCCGGCAGGCGGCCCAGCGCATGGTTCAAACGGGAGAAAGCGGCCAGCCAGTCGGTGTCGGCCTGCGCCTGCACCTGGCGCGCGCGCGCCAGGTCGGCCTGCGCGGTCAGCAGTTCGAGCAGGCTGCCGACGCCGGCGCGGTAGCGCGCGTCGGCAGCCTGCGCCGATTCGCGGGCGCTGTCGAACTGCACCGTCACGCCGGCGCGGCGCGCCTGGGCGTGCCGCACGTCGTGCCAGGCATCGCTCACCGCCCGCGCGACCTGGCCGCGCTGCGCGTCGGCCTCGGCCGTGAGTCGCTCGGCATCGCGTTCGGCGGCGCGCGCCTGTGCCGCAAGGCGGCCGCCGTCGAACAGCGGCACCGAGAGGTTCACGCCGACGCTGTAGCTGGTCGACGGATTGCGGTCGTCGTCGATGAAGAAGGTGCGCCCGGTGTTGGCCGCGAGCGCGAGGCTCGGCCAGCGCGCGGCGCGCGCGCGATCGGCCTCGGCGCGGGCACTGGCCGCGGCGGCCTGCAGCGCCAGCAGGTCCGGCCGTTGCCGCTGCGCTTCGGCGAGCAGGTCGGCGAGCAGCACGCTGGCATCGAGCGCGGGCGGCGGCACCGCCTCCCACGCCAGCGTCAGCGGGGCGGTCTGCGCGAGACCGGCCGCCTGCCTGAGCGCGGCGTCGGCCTTGGCGCGGTCGCGTTCGGCGCCCTGGCGCTCGAGCTGCGCCTCGACCCGCGCCGCACGCGCGCGCAACTGGTCGGCGCGCGACGCGAGGCCGCCGGCGAGCCGCGCCTCGACGGCGTCGAGACTCGCCTGCAAGGCGGTTTCCTGCTCGGCCCACGCGGCGACCTGCGCCGCCGCGGCGACGCGCGCGAAGTAGGCGGCCTCGACTTCGGCGATCGTGTCCTGCAGGACGCGGTTGCCGCTCAAGAGGCTGGCGATCAGCTGGTAGCGCTGCGCATCGATGCCGGCCGCGCGCGCGCCGAAATCGTAGAGCACGTAGGCAAGGCTCAGGCTGGGCGCGAAACGATCCAGCGTCGGCGCCGTCGCGCCCGAACTCGACAGCGCCCGGCTGCGCGTGAGCGCGAGCTGCCCGGTCAGCGTGGGCCAGTTCGCCGCGCTCGCCGCGTCGAGCCGCGCCGCTTCGGCCTGGATGGCGAGCCAGGCCGCGCGGGATTCGGGTCGGCTGCGCAGGGCATGTTCGGTCATTTCGGCGAGGCTGGCGAAGCGCGCCTCAGGGACGGCGTCGGCCAGAGCGACGTCAGCCGGGCCGGCCGCAGGCAGCGGCAGCGCATCCATGCGCAGCCAGAAGTCGCCGGGGCGCTCGGGCAGATCGAGCGCAGCCGTCGCCGGTGGCCACATGGCAACGCACAGCAGGAGGGAAAGCGGGATTCTCAAAACAGGGCACATTCCAGATGTGTCCCTTGCCGACCGTCCGGGCGCGCGCCGAGTTCCTTCCCGGGGATCGATCGGCGGCATCAAGCCGGCTCCACCCCGTCCGGCAGCGCAGCTTTCAGCGTATGCGCCAGACGCTCGAAGGTCTCGGGAAACGGCGCGCGACGGCGCCACGCCAGCGCGATGGTGCGCCCCGGCGGCGGCGATTTGAACGGCCGGATCTCGACGCTCTTCTTGCTGACCCGCGGCCCGGCGTCGACCGACAGCGCCGGCAGCAGCGTCACGCCGAGGCCCATGCCGACCATCTGGCGCAGCGTCTCCAGGCTGGTCGCGCGCACTTCCTCGCGCCCGCGCGAGCCGCTGCCGCAGACGTCGAGCGCCTGGTCGCGCAGGCAGTGGCCTTCGTCGAGCAGCAACAGTTTTTCACCCATGATGTCGGCGACCTTCAGTTCCTTGCGCACCGCCAGGGCATGGCCCGCGGGCAGCGCGGCGAAGAAAGGTTCGTAGAACAGCGGCTCGACGCGCAACGCGTCGTCGGTCACCGGCAGCGCGAGCAGGCCGGCATCGAGCTTGCCGTCGACGAGATGCTCGAGGATCTGCGGCGTCATCTCTTCGCGCAGCAGCATGCGCAGCCCCGGATGCTTCCGGTGCACCAGGGTCAGCGCGTGCGGCAGATAGTAGGGGCCGAGCGTGGGAATCACGCCGAGGTGGAGCGTGCGCGCCATCGGGTCCTGCGCGTGCTTCGCGAGTTCGCGAATGCGCTCGGCCTCCTCGACGATGTTGCGCGCGGCGGCGAGGATTTCCTTGCCGATCGGCGTCGGCGTGACGCGCTTCAGGCTGCGGTCGAACAGGGTCACGCCGAGAAAATCCTCGAGTTTCTTGATCTGCGTGGACAAGGTCGACTGCGTGATGAAGCACGCCTCGGCCGCGCGGCCGAAGTGGCCGTGGTCCGCGAGCGCCACCAGGTACTTGAGTTCCTGCAGGGTCATGGCCGTCCGTTCTGTTTCATCAATCGATGCATTCTAGATTATTCATGAGACAGATAGACTGGCATGGTCTTAAATGACGTGTATGCGCAGCAGGCGGACCGCCTGCTGCCCCCTTCATCCATTACGAGAGCCCGCCATGAGAGCCATCCTGATCCAGCCCGACACCCGCAACCTGGAAGTCGTCGACATTCGGACCCGCGACGACATCGCGGCCCGCGTCGGCTACCCCACGCTCGAATCCGACGCCGTCGGCGATGCGGGCGACCATCTGTTCTTCGACGAGGAATGCTTCCTGCGCGGCACCGGCGGGCGCTTCCAGATCGACACGCTCATTCCCGTCTCCGGCGTCGGCGTGATCGTCGGCCTGGACGGCGACACCCTGCGCGACGCCACGACCGACGTCGACGACCTGCGCCGGCGCATCCGGTATCTCTGACGAAGGGGACGAGCATGATCGGACACTATCTTTTCAGCGCGCTGGCCCGCTTCGGCGCCGGCCTCGAAGGCCTCGACGCGGCATGAGCCGGCCCGCCGTCTTCACTGCGCCGCAAGCGGCCGCCGTGCGCGTGCGCCCGGCGCGCGTCGACGACCTGCCGGCGATCAACGCGATCGTCGAGCGCGCGGTGATGACCTGGCAGCTCGCCGATCGCGTCAAGCGCCTGAGCCTGCCGAGCTACCGTTACCACGCGCTCGATTTCGTCCACATGCACCTGGTCGTCGCCGAAGACGCGCACGGCACGCTGCTCGGCGTCGCCGCGTGGGACGACGCCGATGCGCGCGACACGCCCGCGTGGCAGCGCGGCCTGCTGCTGCATGGCCTTTACGTCGACCCGTCGCAGCATCGCTCGCGCATCGGCAGCCGCCTCCTCGACACGGCTGCGGCGGCCGCGCGCGCAGGCGGCTGCGACGGCCTGCTGGTGAAGGCGCAGGCCGACGCCAACGGCTTCTTCGCCGCGCGCGGACTCGAACGCCTGCCGGTGAACGATCCGGCGCGCGACTACCCGCACCGTTACTGGCTGGCGCTGGCGCCCGCCGCGGCAGGCTGACGGGACGCGACACCATGCCGCCGCGCGACCGCGATCATGCCAGGCCCGCCCGGGTCCCGGGCAGGGTGCAGCCGCGCGCAAGCAGATGGCGGCGACTCCTGCAGGCGCTCGACCCGCGCCGCCTGCGCAAGACGAACCGGTCGGCGGCGCCCGACGACGACGAACCCCTCGGCTACTGCTGACAGGCGACGAAACACACCATGGAACTCGCCCACACCGACACTCCCGCCACCTGGCGCGCGACCTGGATGCAGCAGGCGCAGACGCATCCCGCCACCGCGCTCGGCCTGGCGCTCGCGCTCGCGGCGGTTCTGCTGCTGCTGGCGGCGAGCCTGTGGCGCGTCGCGACCGGCGACGCCGACGCCGCGTTGCGGCTCGGCCTGCTCGGCGGTCTCGCGGGCTTTGCCGCGACCGCGCTCGGTGCCCTGCCGGCGCTGTTCCTGCGCGGCCTGTCGACGCGCACCGAGGACACCATGCTCGGACTCGCCGCCGGCATGATGCTGGCGGCGAGCTCGTTCTCTCTGATCCTGCCCGGCCTCGAAGCCGGCGAATCGCTCACCGGCAGCGCCTGGCTCGGCGCACTCACCGTGGTCGTCGGCCTCGCCCTCGGGGTGCTGCTGATGCTGGGGCTCGACGAATTCACGCCGCACGAGCACGAACATGGCGGCCCCTGCGGTGCAGGCTGCGGGCGCGTCTCGCGGGTGTGGCTGTTCGTGTTCGCGATCGCCCTGCACAACCTGCCCGAGGGCATGGCGATCGGGGTGGCGTTCTCGCAGGGCGACCTCGCGGTCGGCCTGCCGCTCACCACCGCGATCGCGCTGCAGGACATTCCGGAAGGCCTCGCGGTTGCGATGGCGTTGAAGGCGGCGGGCTTGAGCCCCGCGCGCGCGGTGGGCATAGCGGCCCTGAGCGGCCTGATGGAACCGGTCGGCGCGCTGCTCGGCATCGGCCTCGCCAGCGGACTCGCGCTCGCCTACCCGATCGGCCTGGGGCTCGCCGCCGGCGCGATGATCTTCGTCGTCTCGCACGAAGTCATCCCGGAAACCCACCGCAACGGCCACCAGACGCCGGCGACGATCGGGCTGATGGCGGGCTTCGCGGTGATGATGGTGCTGGACACCACGCTGGGCTGAGGCCCGGCGCGTCGCCTGTCAGGGCAGGCGGTCGTGCTCCGCCTGCTGCGTCGCATCCAGCGACACGTGCTCGCTCGTGGTGTCCTGCAAGGCAACCGAGCGGGAGGCCGAATCGACGAAGTTGAAGCGGATCCGGGCGGCGGCCTGGGCCGATTCGCCGCGGATCTTTGTGGTCAGCGTGCCGTTCAGGCTCAGCACGACATCGTAGGCGGCGGTGAGCACTTCGCCGGCATTGGGCAGCGCCCGCCTCAGGAATTCGAGTTCGGTTTCTTCCCGGTCCATCAGCCCGAGCGTTTCGAGCAGGGAGAATTTCGGCGACGGGTCGGCGTCGGTGCGGCGATGCGCAATGGCGCGCTTGAACTGCCTGAAGTCCTGGTAGAAGGGGTCCGACTCCTCGATCAGTTCCCCGGTCGAATAGATGCCGTCCATCAGGAAGGTCAGGTTGCGGTCGCGCACCGGCTGCCGCGCCCAGGAAGCGATCACGTCCTTGACGGTGCGGGCAAGGCAGTGTTCGAGATGGCCGCCCACGACAAACACGCGGGACGCCTTCACCTCGAACGGCACTTCGCCGTCGCGGGAAAACACCCGGTAATCCGGCGAACAGTCGGCGGGGTAGTACTGCGTCTCCGGCGTCCTGTCCTCGAGGTAGACGACGGGGATGCCTTTTTGCCGCGCCGCCCGGATCGCCCGGTCGACCCCCAGCTTGCCCGACATCCGGGTGTCGTAGGTGGCGCTGGCGTGGGTGACGAGCAGCACCGCGTCGCTGTTCAGGCTGACCTGCGCAGGCGGGGTGAACGAGGGCCGCGGGCAGACGGCCAGCGCCGTTTGCGACAACAGGAACAGGATGAGGACGACGAACGGTTTCATGCTTTGCGATTTCCCGACGGGGGATGACCCGTTGCGCGGCCATCATAGGCACGCCCTGAGTTCGTCACAAGCAGATTCGATTGGTTCCTCGCCCGGCCAGCCGCAACCGGAACGCTGCGGACCCTGGGTGGTGCAGGCGGCTGCGCTCAGCGCAGCGCTTCGGCCGGCTGCGCGGCGTCCGCCGCCGCTTCGTGCGCGCCGGACACGGCCAGCGCGTAGATGCGCTGCAGGTCTTCCTCGCTGACATCGACGAAGGTGTCGATCTGGGAAAGCGCGTAGACCAGGCTGCTGTGCGGAATCATGTGCATCTCGGCCGGCTCGTCGGCCGCGGCGGCGCAGTGCCACGCCTGCGGATAGCGCCGCCAGGCGAAGGGATAGTTGAAGGCGACCGCCACACGGCGAGGATGCCGACCAGCCCGCCGAGCGCAGAAATCCAGTGCTCGCGCTCGGAGACCGGATAGGCCAGCTTGCGCACCCGTCTCAACCCGTGCTCCAGGCACGCGGGCGCTTCATGCCGGCGATCTTGCAGGCCTGCTTCACGTAGCCGTAGGGAAAGAGTTCGAACAGTTTCTTCTGCGCCTCGCGCCCGAAGCGCCCGGACAAATGCTTGATGACGAAGCGCGCGTCGGCGGCGATCTGGTGCTCGTCGTAGTAGTCGCGCATGAAACAGATCGCGTCCCAGTGTGCGTCGGTCAGCGCGATGTCCTCTTCGCAGGCGAGTTCGCGGGCAATGTCCTCGTTCCAGTCGCCCGGCTCGATCAGATAGCCCTCGGCGTCGCGTTCGGGCAGCACGGCTGCGGGGTTCGACATCGGGTTCATGACGGTCTCCTCATCGTTGCGGAAAGGGATGGCCGTAGTTTAGGGATCGCTTATATATCAATCCAGCGATTAATTTTGCTGTTTAATATCGAAAAACACGATAGATATGGACACCGAACTCGCCCGCACTTTCCTCGCCGTTGCCGCCACCGGCAACTTCGTCGCCGCCGCGAGCCGCCTGCACGTCACGCAGTCGACCGTGAGCGCGCGCATCCACAACCTGGAAACCCTGCTCGGCGCGCGCCTGTTCCAGCGCGGCCGCAACGGCGCCGAACTGACACCGGCGGGCAAGCGCTTCCTGCGTCACGCCAAGCACCTGGTGCGCACCGTCGAGCAGGCGCGCCACGACGTCGGCCTGCCGCAGGGCTTCCACGACGTGCTCACGCTGTCCGGCCGCATCGCGGTGTGGGAAGGCTTTTTGCCGCACTGGGTGGCATGGATGCGCGAGGCGGCGCCGGACGTGTCGCTGCGCCTGGAAATCGGCTTCGAGGCCGACATCATGCAGGGCCTCATCGAAGGCAGCGTCGACATCGGCGTGATGTACACCCCCACCTCGCGCCCCGGCCTGGTCGTCGAACCGCTGTTCGACGAGACGCTGCTGCTGGTGACGAGCGACCTCGCGCACGGCTGGCCCGACCCCGGCTACATCCACATCGACTGGGGGCCGGAATTCCACGCCCTCTTCAGCGACCACCACCCCGAAGTCGGTCCGCCCGCGCTGGTCGCCAACATCGGCTGGCTCGGCGTGCAGCAGCTGCTCGCCTACGGCGGCAGCGGCTACTTCCCGCGGCGCCTGGTGCGCCAGCACCTCGAAGCCGGCCGCCTGCGGCAGCTGCCCGACAGCCCCACCCTGCGCCTGCCGGCGTGGATGGTGTTTCCGCGCGACAGCGACAGCGCGACGCTGGCGGTCGCGCTGGAGGGGCTGCGGGAACTGGCGCGGGGGGAGCGGGGGCGGGGCGGGTGACAGATCGGCGTCTTGGCCAAGCTGCCGCTGACAGTTTTAAGAAACCATGTCTGCTATGTGCTGCACAACGCCGAAACCAAGTTCTTTAGTCGGGGCAGTGTGGTCATTTCACCCTGGGCTTTGGTTTCGGCCATACACTTTGCAGGCCGTCCACATGCTCGTGCAAGTCATCGGGGACCGGTGCCCACATGGGGTCAAGCACGAAGTCGATCCCCTCTCGGCGTGCAAGTTTGGCTGCGGGCACGAAATCGCCGTCGCCTGCGACCAGGATTATCTGATCGGCCTGACGCTTATAGGCTAGAGAGGCAATATCTACGCCAATCTTCATGTCCACACCCTTCTGACGGGTTTCTATCTCAAAATCGCCATCCTCTAAATCCGCTACTTGGCGAGCCCCTGTCAGAAGGGCTTTTTGCGCATCAGGTTTGATGCGCCAGCCAGCGTGATCGGACAGGTGCCCTAATCGCAAAGCGACCTTGCGCAATCGGCGCAATTCTTCAAAGAACTCCAGGCGAAACACAGCCTCCCGAGATTTGCTGGCATCGAAGCTTGTCTTGCTGATCGGTTGGTGCAGTTTTTTGGTGAGTGGCGGGCAATCGTAATAAAGGATGCGATAAAGTTCGCGAACCTGTTTGCCATTCTTGTCGTGCAAATGCTTGACGAGAGTTTTGTGGAAATCTTCGGCGACCTGCTTTGCATTCCGTTGTAGCCATATGTCGGCGAAGATGGTCCGGTAGCGCTTCAGAAAGAATCCTCCGTCTACCAGAATTGCTGTGGCCATATTTTTTCTGTCCCCTAGAAATAAAGACGCCCTAGGGGTCGGCACCTCCCGGATGATCGGAGGGCTTACTGTCTAGGGCTTGATGTCCACTCAAATTATCGGACGAACCACGAAAAACTCCCATTCAATATATTTATGGGCTGTGTATATGGGCGTCCTTATCTAAGGGCATGCTAGTGGTGCTGGGAGGATTGCCTGAGCAGAGTCGCTTTAGGCCGACACCAGTCACATCACCAACGCCCTTCAGGCCCGGCTTCACAGCCACCAGATCAATCAGCGCCGACATCCCATGATGATGCGCGCCTTCACTGATGAAGGATTCATGTTCCGCCAGATGCTCGATGCGCCAGTCGCCGAACCAGCGGCGCAGGTCCCCTTCCACGTACAGGTTCGCGGGGTTGGACGGCCCGCCGGTGCCGTATTCGATCTGCTTCGGCGTGTAGCCCTGCAGGATGAGGGTGCCGCCGGGCCTGAGGGTGCGGCGGATGCCTTCGATGACGCGCTCGCGCCCGGGCGGCGGGGCGAACTGGATGAAGATGGCGACGACGACGTCGTAGGCGGCTTCGGGCCAGGTCCACGCCAGCACGTCGGCCTGTTCGAATTGGAGCGCGACGCCGCGCGCACGGGCAAGTTTTTCCGCCTTGGCGAGCGCAACGGGCGAGAAGTCGATGGCGTGGACGTTCAGGCCCTGCTCGGCCAGCCACACGCCGTTGCGCCCCTCGCCGTCGGCGATGGCGAGCGCGCGCCGACCCGGCGTCAGGCGATGCGCCTGGCTGGCGAGGAAGACGTTGGGCGCGGTGTCGAAAGCGTAGTCGTCGCCGGCGTACCGCGCGTTCCAGAACGCCAGGCTCATTACCTGGCGTTGGCGGCGAGCAGGCGTTCGAGCTGCGCGGCCGGCACCATGCCGGGCACGCGCACGCCGTTGGCGAAGATCAGCGTGGGCGTGCCGTTGATGCGCAGGCGCTGGCCGAGCGCGACGGTGGCGTCGACCGGATTGGCGCACTTGCCGTCGTTCTTGGGCACAGTGCCAAAGGCGATGTAGTCGTCCCAGGCCTTGTTGCGGTCGGGTGCGCACCAGATCTGCTTCGAGGTCTGCACTGCCTTGGGATGCAGGCCTTCGACCGGATACAGGAAGGTGTAGACGGTGATGTTGTCGACCTTGGCGAGCTCTTCCTCGAACTTGCGGCAGTACGGGCAATCGACGTCGGAGAACACGACCAGGCGGCGTTCGCCCTTGCCCTTCACCGTCTTCAGCGCATCCTTCAGCGGCAGCGTGTCCCAGTTCACCGCCTGCAGGCGGCTCAGCCGTTGCTGCGTCAGGTTGCTGCGGTTCTTCAGATCGACCACCTCGCCGATGAAAACGTATTGCCCCTTGGCATCGGTGTAGACCAGCTGGCCGTCGAGGTAGACCTCGAACAGGCCGCTGTAGGGCGTCTTGGTCACCGAGACGATCTGCGCGCCGGGGAACTGCGCGGTCAGCGCCTTGCGGATCGCCGCCTCGTTGGCCTGCGCGGCGGTGGCGAACATCAGGCCGGCGGCCAGGGCGAGGGAAAGGAATTTCATGCTGTGGACTCCAGTAAACATCAAAAATCAGGACATCGCCTCGCGCACCAGCGCCGCTTTCAGCGGCGGCACGCGGTCGACGACGGACATGCCGGCATTGCGCAGCCAGGCGGCGCGACGGTCGGCAAACAAATGATGCAGGCCGTGGGTGACAGCCTGCATGCGCTGCACCGGCTCGGCGCGCTGGCGCGCATACTGTTGCAGGATACGCAGGTCGCCGAGATGCGTGCGGCGGTGCTGCGCCAGCACCTCGACCAGCGCCTCGGCGTCGCCGAAGCCGAGGTTGACGCCCTGCCCCGCCAGCGGATGCACGCCGTGTGCGGCGTCGCCGATCAGCGCGACGCCCGGCGCGACTACAGATTCGACGCGGATCAGCCGCAGCGGGAAGGCCGCTGCCGGCGTCAGCAGTTCCAGTGCGCCGAGGCGGGCGTGGCCCGCGGCGCGGACTTTGTCCGCCAGTGCCGCAGCGTCGAGTGCGACGAGTGCGTCGGCGTGCGGCGTCTCGATGGACCAGACCATCGAAATGCGGTTCCCCGGCAGCGGCAGCGGCAGCCAGGCGAGGATGTCACCGTCGGCGAACCACTGGAAGGCGGTGCCGCGGTGCGGCCGCTCGCAGGCGAAGTTCACCACCACGCCGCTCTGGCCGTAGGGTGTGACGGTCGATGCGAGCCCCGCCCAGTCGCGGATGCGCGAGTTCGCGCCGTCGGCGCCGATGACGAGTTCGGCTTCCAGCGTCGTGCCGTCTTCCAGCACGATGCGCGTGAAACGTTCGCCGCGTTCGAACGAGACGATCGCCGCCGGGCAATGCAGCGCCACGTTGCCGTCGGCCTCGATCGCCTGCCACAGCGCGTGCTGCAAGCGGCCGCTCTCGAGGATGGTCGCCAGATGCGACACGCCGGCTTCGTAGGCGTCGAGCCGCACCGCACCGGCGGCGTCGCCCGCCACGTCCATGCGGAACACCGGCTGTGTGCGGCCGGCGTCGAACCGCTGCCAGGCACCGATACCTTCGAGAAAGCGCTGGCTGGCCGGGCTGATGGCGTAGATGCGGGTGTCCCAGGCCGCGTCGGGCGGCGCGGGCGGCTGGCGCTCGATCAGCGCGACGCGCAGGCCGCGGCGGCCGAGTGCGAGCGCCGCGGCGGCGCCGACGAGCCCCGCACCAACGACGACGGCTTGGTAGCGTTCAGGATTCATGCTTCGCGCCCTCTCCCCAACCCTCCCCCCAGATGGGGGAGGGAGCAAGCGTAATGCCAACCCCGATTCAACCGCGCGCTCCGAACATCATGCGCCGCGCGACGAAGGTCTTCAGCGGCGGAAAGGCTTCCAGCGCCAGCAGGCCCAGGCCGCGCGCGTGGCGCAGCGGGCCGAAATCATTCGAGAACGTGCGCACCAGGAAATCGGTGAAGCCGAGCCCGCCGACGACGTCGGCGCGGCGGCCGCGCGCGTAGGCGGCGAGCATGGCGGCGCTGCCCAGCGCGTCCACCGGCGTGTCGCCGGCGAGTGCAGCGAGTTCCCAGGCGTCGCGCAGGCCGATGTTGAAACCCTGCCCCGCGACCGGGTGCAGGGTTTGCGCGGCGTTGCCGATGCGCACGACGCGCTCGGCGGCTTCGCTGCCGGTATACGCGAGTTTCAGCGGAAAGGTCTTGCGCGGACCGGCTTCGAGAAAACGCCCCTGACGGCCGCCGAAGTGGCGCTGCAGCGCGGCAAGGAATTCCGCGTCCGGCAGCGCGACGATGCGTTCGGCGTCGGCACGCTTCGCCGTCCACACCAGCGCGTAGCGGTCGCCTTTCGGCAACAGCGCGGCGGGGCCGTCCGGGGTGAAGCGCTCGAAGGCCTGGTCGGCGTGCGGCAGTTCGGTCCGCACGTCGCACACCACAGCCATCTGGTCGTAGTCGCGCTCGAATTTCGGTTTGGGTGCTTCCTCGCCGCGGCCTCCGTCGGCGACGACCGCGAGCGGCGTGGCGAGCGTGCGGCCGTCGGGGGTGTGGAGCGTCGCCGCGTCCGCGGTCGATTCGATGCGCGCGACCGTGACGCCGTAGTCGACCGCGATGCCGGCGTCGCGCAGCGCTTGCTTCAGCGCGGCGACGAGTTCGGCGTAGGGCAGCACGTAGCCCAGCGCCGGGACGTTCAACTCCCCGGCGTTCAGGCGCGTCACGCCCAGCGCGCCGCGCTGCGAGATGTGGATGCGGGTGATCGGCGTGACCTCGGCAAGCTTCTCCCACACGCCGAGACGCTCGAGGATGAGGCGCGAACCGTGCGACAGCGCCAGCGTGCGCGTGTCGCCGCGCGCGTCTTCCGGCTGCGCTTCGAGCACGCGCACCGGCACGCCCGCTTCGGCCAGCGCGAGCGCGCACACCGCGCCGACCGGGCCGGCGCCGACGACGAGCACCGGATTCAGCCCCGCATCCATGCTTCGATCTCGGCGACGGTCTTGGGCGGCGAGGTCAGCACCTCGCAGCCGCCGGCGGTCACCGCGACGTCGTCCTCGATGCGGATGCCGATGTTGTGGAAGGCGGCCGGCACGTCGTCGGCCGGGCGGATGTAGAGGCCGGGCTCGACCGTGAGCGTCATGCCCGGCACCAGCGGCCGCCATTCGCCCTTCACCTTGTAGTCGCCGGCGTCGTGCACGTCCATGCCCAGCCAGTGGCCGGTGCGGTGCATGTAGAAGCGGTTGTAGGCGGCGGACTCGATCAGACCATCGACCTCGCCCGCGAGCAGGCCGAGGTCGACCAGGCCTTGCGTGAGCACGCGCACCGCCGCCTCATGCGGCGCGTTCCAGTGATTGCCCGGCCGCACCGCGGCGATGGCTGCCGTCTGCGCGGCGAGCACCAGTTCGTAGGCGTCTTTCTGCGCCGCGCTGAACTTGCCGTTGACCGGGAAGGTGCGGGTGATGTCGGCGGCGTAGCTGCCGAACTCGGCGGCGGCGTCGATCAGCAGCAAATCGCCGTCGTGCAGCGGTTTGTTGTTGAACACGTAGTGCAGCACGCAGGCATTGGCGCCGCTGGCGACGATGGACGTGTAGGCCGGCGCTTCGGCGCCGCCGCTGCGGAAGGCGCACAGCAGCTCGGCCTCGATTTCGTATTCGTGGCGGCCGGGGCGCGTGGCGCGCATGGCGATGCCGTGGGCGCGGGTGGAAATCTCGGCGGCGCGGCGCATCAGGGCAAGTTCGTGGCCGTCCTTCACCAGCCGCATCTCGTCGAGCCAGACGCGCGCGTCGATCAATTTATTCGGCGCCTGCACGCCGCTGCGCGCCTTCGCCCGCACCGCGTTGAGCCAGCCCATCACCTGCGCATCCCACGCCGGCTCGCGGCCGATGAGGGTGGCGAGCTGCGGCTGGTTTTCCAGCAGCTTGGGCAGTTCGGTGTCGAGCTGATCGAAGGCGTGCGCCTCGTCGAAGGCGAACACCTCGCGCGCCGCCGCCGGGCCGTAGCGGAAGCCGTCCCAGATTTCGCGTTCCGCGTTCTTCTCGCGGCAGAAGAGGACATGGCGCGGCTCCTTGCCGCCGACCAGCACGACCACGGCCTCGGGCTCGTTGAAGCCGGTGAGCCAGTAGAAATAACTGTCGTGGCGGTAGGGGTAGTGGGTGTCGCGGTTGCGCGGCACCTCGGGCGCGGTGGCGATGATCATCACGCCCTCGCCCATTTCGTCCAGAACGCGCTCGCGGCGGGCGCGGTAGATGGCGGAATCAGGCTGCATGGTGGGGTTTCAGTTCCTCGTCGAGTACGGCGAGACGCGCCGGCGTTCCTACATCGACCCAGCGGCCGGCGAAATGTTCGCCGCTGGCGCGCCCGGCGTCGATCGCCAGCCGCAGCAGCGGGGCCAGCGGCGCCTTCTCGCCCGCCGGCGTGTGGGCGAACAGCGCCCGGTGGTAGACTCCGATGCCGGAAAAGGTAAAGCGCGCCGGATGCGGCGTCAGCGGCAGATCGGCGTTGGTCACCCGGGCGCCGTCGAGCACGAAGTCGCCCTGCGGATGGTGCGGCGGGTTGTCGACCAGCACCAGATGCGCCCGGTCGTGCCCAGCGGCCAGCCGCGCCATCGGTTCGGCGAGCCGGCTGAAATCGTATTCGCAGTAGATATCGCCGTTCACCACGGCGAACACCTCGGGCCCGATCAGCGGCAGCGCCGTGGCAATGCCGCCCGCGGTTTCCAGCGCGCTGATTTCGCGCGAGTAATCGATCGTCACGCCGAACGCCGCGCCGTTGCCCAGCGCCGCCTCGATCTGCTCGCCGAGATGCGCGTGATTGATGACGATGTGCGAAAAGCCCGCCGCCCGCAGGCGCTCGACGTGCCAGACGATCAGCGGCTTGCCGCCGACGACCAGGAGCGGCTTCGGCGTGCGGTCGGTCAACGGGCGCATGCGCTCGCCGCGGCCGGCGGCGAGGATCATCGCGGTGTGTGGGGTGTCGGTGCGCATCGTGTTTGCTTAGGATCCAGGGGCTAGGATTTAGAGGCTAGGGATTGTGCGGCCTGTGGCCGCGCTTTTCCCTAAATCCTAGCCCCTGGATCCTAATCCCTAACTAAAACGTATACCCCACTTTCACTTCCCGATTCTCCAGCCCATCCAGCAAAAACAGCAACGGCTTCAACTCGTCGTAGCGCTCGCACACCTTGCGCAGGTAATGCATCACCAGCGGCATGTCTTTCAAATAGCCATCCTTGCCGTCGCGGTGATACAGCCGCGCGAAAATGCCGAGCACCTTGATGTGGCGCTGCGCGCCCATCCATTCGAAGTCGCGCCAGAACTCGCCGAAGTCCTGCCGCACCGGGAGCCGCGCGGCGCGCGCCTTTTCCCAGTAGCGGATCACCCAGTCGAGCTGCATCTCCTCGTCCCACTGGATGTAGGCGTCGCGGTAGATCGAGGCGAGGTCGTAGGTGATGGGGCCGTAGACGGCGTCCTGGAAGTCGAGGATGCCGGGGTTGGGGTCGCTCACCATGAGGTTGCGCGAATGCCAGTCGCGATGCACGTAGACCTGCGGCTGCGCGAGATTGTTGGCGAGGAGGCGCTCGAACACGGTGTCGAGGACGGTTTTCTGCAGATCGGTCATGGCGACGCCGAGGTGCTTCGCGACGTACCACTCGGGGAACAGCATCAGCTCGCGGGTGAGCAATGCGCGGTCGTACTCGGGCAGCACGCCGGGGCGGCTCGCCTGCTGGATGCGGACGAGTGCGTCGTTGGACGCCAGGTACAGTTCGCGGGCGGTGCTCTCGTTCAGCGCCGACAGGTAGGTGGTGTGGCCGAGGTCGGTCAGGAGCAGAAAGCCCTGGTCGAGATCCTGCGCCAGCACCTCGGGCACGTGTACGCCGGCGTCGCGGAACAGGCGCGCCACGGCGACAAAGGGCCGGCAGTCCTCGTGCGCCGGGGGGGCGTCCATCACGATATAATCGCGGCCTTTGGCGCCGCCTTGATTTAAGCTGACGCGGAAATAGCGGCGAAAGCTGGCGTCGGCCGACGCCGGAGCGATGTCGAGCGCGTCGCCCCCCAGTTGGCGGGCGGCCCAGTCCTGTAATGCTTGCAAACGATCCACTGCCACGTAGCTCCGAATAACGAATACCGGATTTTACATCCTTGCCCACCCTGCCCGGCCTCGCGTTCATCGCCCTGTGTCTGGCCGCGCTTCCCGCGGCGGCGCAGGGGCTCGCGCTGAAAATGGACGTCGAGCTGGGAGGTTCGGCGGCGGCCGGCAAGGCAGGGCCGCTGTTCGTTTCCGCCGACCGCATCGAATCGACCACGCCCAATATTCTCGAAGCCCACGGCCGGGTCGAGGCGCGCCAGGCCGGCATGGCCTTCTTCGCCGACTGGCTGCGCTACGACGCCACCCTCAACGCCGTCGAGGCGCGCGACGCGGTGCGACTGGAACAACCCACCCTGGTCGTGCAGGGCGACGCGCTGGCGCTCGACCTCGACGACTACAGCGGCCATCTGGCCCAGCCGAGCTATCGCTTCACCCACCAGCCGGGGCGCGGCGACGCCAACCTCGCCGAGTTCATCGACGAAAACCGCTTCCAGTTGAAGGACGCGACCTACACCACCTGCCCCGCCGGCAACGACGACTGGTTCCTCAAGATCGGCGAACTCGACATCGACAAGACCCGCAACGTCGGCACCGCCCGCAACGCCTCGCTCAACTTCCTCGGCACCCCCATCCTCTATACGCCGTGGATGGATTTCGCGCTCAACAACGAGCGCAAGACCGGCGTGCTCGCGCCCACCTTCGGCACCACCGAGCGCAGCGGTCTCGACATCATGGTGCCGTACTACCTGAATCTCGCGCCCAACTACGACGCCACGCTGTACCCGCGGCTGCTGTCGCGGCGCGGCGTGCAGCTGGGCGGCGAATTCCGCCACCTGTTCGAGGACTTCCGCGGCGAAAACCGGGTGGAATACCTGCCGAGCGACGACGTGGCGGGGCACTCGCGCTGGAGCGTCGCGCTCAGGAACCATTACCGCATCAATGCGAACACGCAGGCCGGCATGCAATACGACAAGGTTTCGGACGACGATTATTTCCGCGACCTCTCCAACATGATCGCGATCACCTCGCAGACCCACCTCAACCGCGAAGCCTGGGTCTCGACGCGGCACGAGAACTGGCATGCCGAACTGCGTGCGCAGAGCTTCCAGACCCTGCAGGACTCGACCACCGCCCCCATCGCCGAACCCTATGCGCGTCTGCCCCAGGCGCGCCTGGGCGCCCTGCACACCCTGTCGAACGGCCTCGAATTCCGCTTCGACAGCGAGGCGACCCGCTTCGCCCACCCCGACCCGGCGATGCGCGAAGGCACGCGGATCCTGGCCTACCCCAGGCTGCGCCTGCCGCTCGCCAATTCCTTCGGTTTCCTGACGCCGCAGCTCGGCTGGCACAGCACCTGGTATTCGCTCGACAGCGGCGCGCCCGAGCAGCGCATCACGCGCAACCTGCCCGTCTTCAGCCTCGACGCCGGCGTCGCCTTCGACCGCCCCTTCCGCTTCGGCAACGTCGACTACGAACAGACGCTGGAGCCGCGCGCCTATTACGTGTTCGCGCCCTACCGCGACCAGGCCGCCATCCCGGTGTTCGACACCGCACAACTCGATTTCAGCCATGCGCAGATGTTCACCGAGAACCAGTTCGTCGGCGGCGACCGCGTCAACGACGCCAACCAGTTGACGCTCGCGGTGACCAGCCGCTTCACCGAGGCAGCGAGCGGGCTGGAGCGCCTGCAGGTCACGCTCGGCCAGCGCTATTATTTCAGCGAACAGCGCGTGACCCTGCCGGGCGTGGCGCCGCGCAGCAGCAACGCCACCGACCTGCTCGCCGCGGTCAGCGGGCAGATCACGCGCGACTGGCGCGTCGACGCCGGCTGGCAGTTCGACACCCAGAACGGCACCACGGTGCGCCAGAACCTGGGGGCATCGTACCGCCCCGCCCCCGGCCGGGTGCTGAACTTCGGCTACCGCTTCATTGACCAAAGCACCGAGCAGGTCGATTTTTCCGGGCAGTGGCCGCTCGGCGCGCGCTGGTACGGCATGTTCCGCTACAACTACTCGTTCCAGGACGACAAACTGGTCGAAGGCCTGGCCGGGGTTGAATACAATGCCGGTTGCTGGGCGGTGCGCGCGGTGTTCCAGCGCCTGGCCACCAAGGAAGACCAGTCCACCGATGCGCTGTTCTTCCAGCTCGAGCTCAACGGCATGGGCCGGCTCGGCTCCAACCCGCTCGACGTTTTGAAACAAAGTGTTCCCGGATACAGGTCCAGCAATGAAATCGCTCCTTCGCCCTGATTGGTTCCGCCCGCACTGGCTCCTCGCCCTGTTCCTCGCCCTGCCGGCGATGGGGTCGGCGCAGACGGCCATCACCTCGCTCGACCACATCGCCGCCGTCGTCAACGACGAGGTGATCACGCGCCAGGAACTGATGCGCCGCTACCAGGAAACCGTGCGCAGCCTGGCGCAGCAGAACACGCCGCTGCCGCCGCGCGCCATGCTGGAAAAGCAGTTGCTCGAACGCATGATCACCGAGCTTGCCCTGCAGCAGCACGCGCGCAACACCGGCATCCGCGTCGACCCCGCCCAGATCGAGCGTGCGCTGCAGCGCATCGCCGCGCAGAACCGGCTCGATCTCGCCGGACTCGCGGCCGCGATGGCACGCGAGGGACAGAGCCTGGAAACCCTGCGCAACACGCTGCGCAACGAATTCCTGATCAGCCGCGCGCGCGAGCGCGATGTCGACAACCGCGTCACCGTCACCGACGCCGAGATCGAAGGCTATTTGCAGACCCAGATCCAGCAGGGCGTGGAAACCGAATACAACTTCGCCCACATCCTCATCACGGTGCCCGAGAGTGCCTCGCCCGAAATCATCCAGTCGCGTCGCGCGCGCGCCGAGGATGTGCTTGCCCAGCTCGCCGCCGGCGCCGATTTCGCCCAGCTCTCGGCGAGCCATTCCGACGCGCCCAACGCCCTGCAGGGCGGTGTCTTCGGCTGGCGCGCCAGCGGCAAGATGCCGGCGCTGTTCGCCGAAGCGCTGAAGCCGCTGCAGCCGGGCCAGGTTTCACCGCTCTTGCGCAGCGGCAACGGCTTTCACATCCTCAAGCTTTACGACAAGCGCGGGCTCGACGCCACGCTCAGCGTGACCCAGACGAACGTGCGCCACATCCTGATCAAGACCAACGAGCTCACCTCCGAGGCCGATGCGCGCAACCGCCTGCTGCAACTGAAGGAGCGCATCGACAACGGGGTGAAATTCGACGCGCTCGCGCGCCTGCATTCCGAGGACGGCAGCGCCTCCAAGGGCGGCGACCTCGGCTGGATCAACCCCGGCGACACGGTGCCGGATTTCGAGAAGGCGATGGATGCGCTGCGCCCCGGCGAAGTCAGCCAGCCCGTGCAGTCGCCCTTCGGCTGGCATTTGATCCAGGTACTGGAACGCCGCGAGCAGGACGTCACGCAGGAACGCCAGAAGCTGCTGGCACGCCAGGCGATCCGCGAGCGCAAGGCCGAAGAAGCCTTCCAGGACTGGGTACGGCAGATCCGCGACCAGGCCTACGTCGAACTGCGTCCGCTCGACTGAATTGAACGACGCCGCGCTGCCCGTCATCGCACTGACCGCCGGCGAACCCGCCGGCATCGGCCCGGACCTCTGCATCGCGCTGTCGCAGCTGCCCCTGCCCTGCCGCCTCACGGTACTGGCCGACCGCGACGTGCTGCAGGCCCGTGCCGCGCAGCTCGGCGTCACCGTCGACCTGCTGCAGGGCGACGCCATCCCCCCGCACACCCCCGGCGCGCTGCACGTGCGCCACCTGCCGGTCGCCGCGCCGGTCGCGCCCGGCGTGCTCGACGCCGATAACGCCGCCCACGTGCTGGCGCTGCTCGACGCCGCCATCGAAGGCTGTCTCAACGGCGCCTACGCCGCCCTGGTCACCGCACCGGTGCACAAGGGCATCGTCAACGACGCCGGCTATGCCTTCACCGGCCACACCGAATACCTCGCCGAGCACAGCGGCACGCCGCGCGTGGTGATGATGCTCGCCGGCGGCGGCCTGCGCGTCGCGCTCGCCACCACCCACCTGCCGCTGCGTGCCGTCGCCGACGCCCTCACGCCGGCGCTGCTCGACGAGGTGCTCCGCATCCTGCACGCCGACCTGCGCACCAAATTCGGCATCGCCGCACCGCGCATCGCGGTCGCCGGCCTCAACCCGCACGCCGGCGAATCCGGCCATCTCGGGCGCGAGGAAATCGACGTCATCGAACCCGTACTGGCACGCCTGCGCGGTGAAGGCCTCGATCTCGTCGGCCCCCTGCCCGCCGACACCCTGTTCTCGCGCATCCGCCAGGAACCCTGCGACGCCGTGCTGGCGATGTACCACGACCAGGGCCTGCCGGTGCTGAAATACGCCAGCTTCGGCGCCGGCGTCAACGTCACGCTGGGCCTGCCCTTCATCCGCACCTCGGTCGACCACGGCACCGCGCTCGATCTGGCCGGCACCGGGCGCGCCGAAGTCGGCAGCCTGGTCGCGGCGATCGGAATGGCGGTGGAGATGGCGGCGCGCACGCCCCCTCTCCCCAACCCTCTCCCCCGAGGGGCGAGGGGGCAAACGTAATGCCCAAACCGACTAACCATACCCCCCGCAAGCGCTTCGGCCAGAATTTCCTCATCGACGACGGCATCATCCACGCCATCGTCGCGGCGATCCGTCCGCAGCCGGGCGAGACGGTGGTCGAGATCGGACCCGGCCTCGGCGCGCTGACCCGGCCCCTGCTCGACTGCCTGCCGCACCTGCACGCGGTCGAGCTCGACCGCGACATCGTCGCGCGGCTGCATAAGGCCTGGCCGCCGGAGCGGCTGACCGTGCATGGCTGCGACGCGCTGAAGTTCGACTTCGGGTCGCTGGGCCACGACCTGCGCATCGTCGGCAACCTGCCGTACAACATCTCGACGCCGCTCTTGTTCCACCTGATGGATTTTGCCGCGCACATCCGCGACATGACCTTCATGCTGCAGAAGGAAGTCGTCGAGCGCATGGTCGCCGAGCCCTCGACCGCCGACTACGGGCGGCTGACGGTGATGCTGCAGCGGCGCTTCCACCTCGAATGGCTATTGGACGTTCCACCCACTGCCTTCAATCCGCCGCCCAAGGTCGACTCCGCGGTGGTGCGGCTGATCCCGAAGCGGCCGGACGAAATCGTCGCGCTCGACGAGGCGCTGTTCGCGCGCGTCGTCGCCGCCGCGTTTTCGCAGCGCCGCAAAACCCTGAAGAACACCCTGGCCGGGTTGCTGCAGGCGGACGATTTCGCCGCGCTCGGCATCGACCCCGGCCTGCGCGCCGAAGCGCTGCCGCTTGCCGGCTACGAAGCCCTCACGCGGCGGCTGGCGGCACGTAGGTAAAAATCAGGCCGCGAGCGCCGGGTAGTCGGTGTAGCCCTTCGCTTCCCCCGTGTAGAGCCGTTCGTAATCCGGCGCATTGAGCGGCGCGACCGGCAGTGCGCCATCCGGCAGCAGATCAGGGTGGGAAATGCGGCCGACGTGCCACAGCTGCAGCGCGATCTTGCCGCCGGCGGCGTGGACCGCCGCGGTCACCTGCTTCCAGCCGTCGATCTGCTCGGTCGTATGGATGCCCGGCGTGCGCGGATAGCCGTGGCCCATCGCGCTGATCGGCGACGCCTCGGTGAGGATCAGGCCGGCCGACGCACGCTGGCGATAGTATTCGGCAATCAGCGGCGTCGGCACGTTGCCGGCGCCGGCGCGGTTGCGCGTGAGCGAGGACATCACCACGCGGTTGGCCAGATCGATGGCGCCGAAGCGGGCCGGGGAAAAGAGGTCGGTCATGCGGGTTTCCTTGGGTAGGTGACTCGGGAGGACTCTGTCGCTGTCGTGAGCGCCGGCTTCGCACGCCCAAGTTCCGGCGCTTGATCCCGCTCGTGCCCATCGGGCGGTTTGCCTGCACCCGCAAACGTGGCGACAATTGCGCCTCTGACGCACGACGGCCATCGGCCGGGAAACCCACCATGATCGAAAACCCCGAACGCTTCAATCGCGCCCTGGCGCTGTTCGACGCCGCCAACGCCGAAGACCCCAACCTCGACGAAGGCCAGCCCAAGGAACTGCTCTACGGCCGGCGCATGTCGGACATGATCGGTCGCTTCGCGCCCGACGCTTCCGAAGCCGCGCAACTCGCGGTGCGCGCCCAGCACATCCAGCGCTGGAAGGTGCCGCGCAGTCAGTATCCGATGAACAAGGAGGGCTACCACGCGTGGCGCACCGGCCTCTACACCTTCCACGCCGATATCGCGGGTGCGCTGATGCGCGAGGCGGGCTACGACGACGCCATGATCGAGCGGGTAAAAAAAGCCGTCGGCAAGCGCGGCATCAAGAGCAATCCGGAAACCCAGCTGCTGGAAGACATCGCCGACCTCGTCTTCATCGAGCACTACATGCTCGCCTTCGCGCAGAGCAAGCCCGACTACGACGAAGAGAAATGGCTGGAAATCATCCGCAAGACCTGGAAGAAGATGTCGAAGGCCGCCCAGGCCTACGCGCTCTCCGGCAAGATCAAGCTGCCCGAGCCGCTGGTGCCGCTGATCACCCGGGCGATCAGCTGACTCCTGTCTTCAGGCGGCAGGTTGCGACCAGCCCGCGGTGCCCTTCTGGATGAACTCGATCGGGTAGCCGTCGGGGTCCTCGATGAAGGCGATCACCGTGCTGCCGTGCGACATCGGCCCGGCCGGGCGCAGCACCTTGCCGCCCTTCGCCGCCGCGGCGTCGCAGGCCGCGTAGGCGTCGTCGACCTCGATCGCGATGTGGCCGTAGCCGCTGCCGACTTCATATTTGTCCACGCCCCAGTTGTAGGTGAGTTCGAGCACGGCCGCGCGATCTTCGGTGTCGTAGCCGACGAAGGCCAGCGTGAACTTGCCGCCGGGGTAATCCTTGCGGCGCAGCAGTTTCATGCCGAGCACCTTCGTGTAGAAATCGATCGAGCGGTCGAGGTCGCCTACCCGCAGCATGGTGTGTAGCAGTCTCATGGTGCAATCCTTTATGGCTTCTGTTGCAGTCTCCGCATGCGGGTAGGGCATCCCTCCAGCGGGTCGATCCCCCTGCGGGGGCCCCTCGCCCTACGCTTCCTGGCGCCACCCGCAGCATGGTGTGAAGGATACGCATGGTGTGCTCCTGGAATTGGTGGTCTGCGAAGGACGCGGGGTTTCTTCACAAGGAGGACGCTGAGGGGTTTTGCAAACGCAGCCTGTTGGCGTGACTCACAGCCTCCCGGCCTTTCCTCCGAGTCCTCCGCGCCCTCCTTGTCCAATCCGAATGTTCCGTTCGACATCCCTCAAATACGGAACAGCGTATCGCTCATTCTGCGCAACTCGGTCCGCCTTGCCAACGCGTCCGGGCACAGCTCGGCGACCTGCGCCCAGAAGCGCGGCGAATGGTCGAGGTGAACCAGGTGCGCGAGCTCGTGCGCGGCGACGTAATCGATCAGCGCGAGCGGCGCCTGCACCAGGCGCCAGTTGAGGCGCACATGGCCGCGCCGCGTGCAGCTGCCCCACTGCGTCTGCGCGCCGGACAGGGCGAAGCGTGCCGGCGCGCGACCCAGCTTACGGGTCAGGCGTTCGAGTCGCCACGCGAGCACGCGTTCGGCGCGGGCGATCAGCCAATCGCGCACCAGCGCCTGCGTATCGGCGCCGGGCGCGGCGTACACACGGAGCACGCCGCGCTGGCGGCGGATCTCGGTGAACAACGACGCGCGCACGTCGAGCGCGAGCGTGCGGCCGAGGTAACGCACCACCCATTCGCCTGCCGCGCACGCCGGCGCGCGCGCCTGCATGCGCGTCCACGCGCGCGTGAGCCAGTCGTGCTGGCGCGCGACATAGGTTTCGATTTCGCCGCGCGGCGTCCACACCGGCGCGTGGATGCGTACTTCGCGCGCGGTGACGGTAAGTCCGAGCGTGCGGCGGCGGCGCGAGCGGCGCAACTGGAACGGGACGGCGGCGTCGCCGAGCTGCAGCACGCCGCTATTGGTGCGCGGCAGCAGGGGGCAGCCTCGTCATTTCGGTCTCGATCCAGGCTTCGACCGCACGCGTCAGCTCGGCGGCGGTCTTGCCCGTGCTGTCGATCGCCGGTCCGATGCGCACGGTGACGGTGCCGGGCCGCTTGACGAAGGCGTTTTTCGGCCACAGTTCGCCGGCGTTGTGCGCGACCGGCACGACGGGCGCACCGGTCTCGGCCGCCAGCCAGCCGCCGCCGATGCCGTAGCGGCCCTTTTCGCCGGGCGCGACCCGCGTGCCTTCGGGAAACACCAGCACCCAGAAACCCTGCGCGAGCTTGTCGCGGCCCTGGGTCACGATCTGCTTCAGGGCCTCGCGCCCGGCGCTGCGGTCGATGGCGATGGGATTGAGCAAGCGGAAAGCCCAGCCAAAGAATGGAATCTTCAGCAGTTCCTGCTTGATCACCGGCGTGATCGGCGGGAACACGCAGAGAAAGGCGATCGTTTCCCACGCCGACTGATGCTTGGCGAGGATGATCGCCGGCTGCGCCGGCAGATGCGCCTGGCCTTCGATGACGTAGCGGATGCCGAGCACATGGCGCGCGAGCCACATGAGCGCATGGTTGTAGCCGGTGATGAGGCGGTAGCGCGCGTGCGCCGAGAAGGGAAAGCTCAGGAAGGCGACCAGGCTGAAAAAGATCGTCAGCATGGTTTGCAGGACCGCGAACACGACCGAACGGATCAGGCTCATGCGGCTTTGAGCAGGTGTTCGACGGCGTCGGCGAGGTTGGCGAACACCGGGGTGTCGACCGGCAGCCCGCCCGCCGCAAGCGTCTTCTCGCCCTTGCCGGTGCGCACCAGCAGCGGCCTTGCGCCCACGCTGGCCGCCGCCTCCAGATCGCGCAGCGAATCGCCCACCGCCGGTACGCCGGCGAGGTCGCGGTTGTAGCGCGCGGCGATTTCGTCGAACAGGCCGGGCCTCGGCTTGCGGCAGCCACAGTTCATGTCGGCCGCGTGCGGACAGTAGAACACCGCCTCGATGCGCCCGCCTGCCTGCGCCGCCGCCTTGTGCATCTTGGCGTGGATGGCGTTCAGGGTCGCCATCTCGAACAGGCCGCGCGCGAGGCCGGACTGGTTGGTCGCCACCACCACGCGCCAGCCTTCGTGCGTCAGGCGCGCGATCGCCTCCAGGCTGCCGGGAATGGGCTTCCATTCGTCGGGCGACTTGATGAAATGCGCGGAGCCGAAGTTGATGACGCCGTCGCGGTCGAGAATGATGAGCTTCATGCGGGCAGTTTAGGCGGCCAGCCGGGAGATGTCAGCCACCCGGTTCATGGTGCGGTGCAACTGGTTCAGGAGCGCCAGCCGGTTGGCCTTGAGCGCCGCGTCTTCGGCGTTGACCATCACATGATCGAAGAAGGCGTCGACCGGGGTCTTCAGCGCAGCGAGCTTCTGCAGCGAACCGGTGTAGTCCCCCGCCGCGAAGGCCGCGTCGGCCTGCGGCGCGATCTCGCCCAGCGCGGCGAACAGCGCCTTTTCCGCGTCCTCGACGAAGCGTGCCGGATCGGCCGATTCCCCCACGCCGCCCTCGGCCTTCTTGAGAATGTTGCCGACGCGCTTGTTGGCAGCAGCAAGGCTCGGTGCCTCGGGCAGCTTGGCGAATTCGTTCACCGCACGGCTGCGCTTCACGACCTCATGCAAGGGTGGCATGTTGGCAAACACCGCTGCCACAGTTTCAGCGCCGAACACGGGCGCAAGCTGGTTGGCATTGCGCTCGTAGACGAAGAGCTTCACTTCCTCCGCCACGTTGCCGGCGAGCACACCCGCCGGGAACACCGAGAGCGCGAATTCGATGAGGTCGTCGAGATCGAGCTTCAAGCCGGCCTTGTCGGTGGCGAACATTGCGCCCAGCAGCTGGAAGGACTTGATCACCGACAGCGCGTGGCGGCGCAACGCGAAGGGGTCCTTGTCGCCCGTGGGCTTGAGGCCGATGCCCCAGATGCCGACCAGCGTCTCCATGCGGTCGGCGATCTGCAGCACTTCGCTGATGAGATTCGACACGGCCTCGGTCTCGTCGCGGCGCACCAGGTACTGGTCGGCGACCGCCTGCGCGACGCGCTCGTCCTCGCCGTCGTGGCGCGCGTAGTAGCCGCCCATGATGCCCTGCAGCTCGGGAAATTCGCCGACCATGTCGGTGAGCAGGTCCGCCTTGGCGAGCAGCGCGGCGCGGTCCGCCAATTTGACGTCGGCATCGACCTTATCCGCGACCCAGCGCGCGATGGCGCGCACGCGCTCGACGCGCTCGCCCTGGCTGCCGAGCTTGTTGTGGTACACGACCTTGGCCAGCCCCGGCACGCGCGATTCCAGCGTCTTCTTGCGGTCCTGGTCGAAGAAGAACTTGGCATCGGCCAGGCGTGGCCGCACCACGCGCTCGTTGCCGCCGATGACGGCCGAAGCGTCGACCGGCGAGATGTTGGAGACGATCAGGAACCGATTGGTGAGCTTGCCGTGCGTGTCGAGCAAGGGGAAATACTTCTGGTTCGCCTTCATGGTGAGGATCAGGCACTCCTGCGGCACGTCCAGGAAAGCCTCCTCGAACTGGCCGACCAGCACGTTCGGCCGCTCGACCAGCGCGGTGACTTCGTCAAGCAGCGCGTCGTCCTCGACCGGCACCAGGCCCAGCGGCGCAGCTGCGGCAGCGAGCTGGCGCGCGATCTCGGCGCGACGCTCGGCAAAACTCGCGAGCACCGCACCTTCGTCCTGCATCTGCGCGGCGTAACTATCGGCGCTGCGGATCGATACCGGGCTCACTTTCGCCTCGAAGCGGTGGCCCTGCGTGGTGCGGCCCGCGGCCAGCCCCAGCACCGACACCGGCACCACGTCGGCGCCATGCAGCGCGACCAGGCCGTGTACCGGGCGCACGAAGTTGACCGTGTTCCAGCCGTCCGCCAGCTGATACGTCATTACCTTGGGGATAGGGAGCTTGGCCATCGCGGCTTCGAGTGCCTTCTGCAGGCCGTCGCCCAGCGCCACACCCGGAGCCACGCTGTCGTGGAACAGCGCCTCGTTTTTCCCCTCGCCTTCACGCCGCAAACTCGCCACTGTAGCGGCGTCCGCGCCCAGCGCAGCGAGGCGCTTCAACAAAGCCGGCGTGGGCTTGCCGTCTGCATCAAGCCCCACCGCCACCGGCATCAGCTTGGTCGACACCGGCTTGTCGGCGGCGCGCACAAGTACATTCTCTACCCGTGCGCCGAGACGGCGCGGCGAGGCGAACTGCGTGACTACCGTGTTCGCATCCGTCAGGCCTTGTGCGACGAGCTCGTCGACGAGTGCAGCGGCGAACGCCTCGCCCAGTTTCTTCAGTGCCTTCGGCGGCAACTCCTCGACGAAGAGCTCGACCAAAAGATTCTGCGTGCTCATGCCGCCTCCTTCTTCGCCAGCATGGCCTGTACTTCCTCGGCCCAGTCGCGCGGGGCCATCGGGAAGCCCAGCCGCGCCCGGCTGTCGAGGTAGCTCTTCGCCACGCTGCGGGCGAGATTGCGGATGCGGCCGATGTAGGCGGCGCGCTCGGTCACCGAAATCGCGCCGCGCGCGTCGAGCAGGTTGAAGGTGTGCGCGGCCTTGAGCACCTGTTCGTAGGCCGGTAACGCGAGCTGCGCCGCCATCAGTTCCTGCGCCTTCTTCTCGTGCGCGCCGAATGCCGTCAGCAGGAAGTCGACGTCGCTGTGCTCGAAGTTGTAGGTCGATTGCTCGACCTCGTTCTGGTGGTAAACGTCGCGGTAGGTCAACCCCTCGGTCCACACGAGGTCGTAGACGCTCTCGACGCCCTGCAGGTACATCGCCAGGCGTTCGAGGCCGTAGGTAATCTCGCCGGTGATCGGCTTGCAGTCGATGCCGCCGACCTGCTGGAAATACGTGAACTGCGTGACTTCCATGCCGTTCAGCCACACTTCCCAGCCCAGCCCCCAGGCGCCGAGCGTCGGATTCTCCCAGTCGTCCTCGACGAAACGCACGTCGTTCTTCTTGAGATCGAATCCGAGCGCTTCCAGCGAGCCGAGATAGAGCTCCAGAATGTCGGCCGGCGCGGGTTTCAGCACCACCTGGAACTGGTAGTAGTGCTGAAGCCGGTTAGGGTTGTCGCCGTAACGGCCATCCTTGGGCCGGCGGCTGGGCTGCACGTAGGCGGCCTTCCACGGTTCGGGCCCAAGCGCGCGCAGGAAGGTCGCCGTGTGCGACGTACCCGCGCCGACTTCCATGTCGTAGGGCTGCAGGAGCGCACAGCCGCGCTCGCCCCAGTAGCGCTGCAGGGTGAGGATGATGTCCTGGAAGGTGGGTTTCACGGCAGATATAGCGGCTTTTCGGGAAAGGCGCATTTTAACGTGGTTGGGGGGTTTCGTTGTTGCTGATAGCCACCGTTAGCAATGGACTGCTGACCGTTGGCCGGGGGTTGCCCGGCGGCAAGTTACTTTCTTTTGTCTCGCCAAAAGAAAGTAACCCAAGAAAAGGCGACCCCGCTCATCCCCGAAACCCCGAAAATCGAACCCGCCGGGTGGGCGGCAAAGAACTCGCCCCGCTTTTGTAATGCCAATTGATTTTTGTGAGCGGGTCTCAAACACCTTTGCCGCTGATCCACCCGGCAGGCCCAATTTTCGGCGGGTCTGAGAGGGGGAGGCAAGTCAAAACCAGGTCAACGATGAAGTGCGATTATTTTTTCTATTAAGTCCATCAGGATCGAGCGAAATACAGTGCGGGTATTCGACGTATCCAGATGGTCACAACATATATGTAAGCAACCCATCCCCCAGCGTAAACGGCTGTTCCAGAAAAGCCCAAGCCAAAACGCGAATAGCTCATTATTGTTTCAACGCGAGTTAAATTTTCTGATGTGAACATCAGGAAGTGAGGCACAAAAATAAGCAGCCATAAGAACAATGGATAGCCGAAGAGCAACAACCAGCGGCGCTCCATTTGTTTTTTGAATGAAATTATTTTGTCGGATGACATCATGAATAACATTCCTAGCCATAACGGTGCAATCGACCACATTGAGGCATGAAAGAATAGCGTCACTTCTGGAAATGCTGAGCGGGAGGAAGCGCGGCTCATGTAGGGAAATATATTGGCAAACCATTCCGCATATCCTCGCAACATAGCTGAGCGCGACAAAATGTCGTCCGGAGTGATTAGCGCAATGGCCACACCCAGTGCCCAAGGACCAAGCGCAATAAGCGGGGGAAAGTATTTGTTGTTTTGCATGGAAAGCAAGCTGAAAAATGTAGCCAGAAACTATAAACGCATGTGCCGCAGTATTAACCAGAAAACCCCAACCCTCGCAGGGTGCTCACGTTCAAAAAACAACATGCCTCTGAACCGTTCTCAGTTTCCCCTGCCAAATGCTTTGAGATCAACGAACAAGGAGTTGAATCATGAAAGCGACGGAAACCAACCTGCTGGACTGGCAGAAACGGTATGGGACGGAAGC